>JAYOEE010000006.1:58959-80615 GCA_038106565.1 Halieaceae bacterium | reverse complement strand
CAGGGGTGATAGATTTCAGTGAGAAAGTGATATTCACCGCCCGACCGGGGCAAAGCCGCCCCGAGTTCCGCATAGCTCAGGGCACCGCAAAGTGCCGAAACGCCCCCCACCAGCCACAGCATCAGGATGACCGGAGCCGACTGGATTTCGATCAACTGAAAGCCGAGGCTTGTGAATACGCCGGTACCCACCATGTTGGCGATGACCACTGCGGCGGCGACTTTTGGGGAGTAGTGTGACAGTTTGAAAACCCAGAGTGCTAAATCATGATCTCGATCTAGGCCGAAATCAGAGTGCCCATCGTACGGGAGACAGATTAGGTGCTAGCGAAGCGTTCGGGGGAGGCCCCGCCGAACGCCTGCGATCTGTCGCGCGCTGACCTTATTTATAGGTCACTTTGTGGACGATCTGATGATCGACCATCGTGCGAATTTCCTCATAGCCCTTGGCAATCGCATCCAACTCCTCTTCGTCATCTGCGAAGCGCTCAGTGAGGATCTCGTTGACCTTGTTCCATTTCTGTTCATTGGGCTGGTAGGCCGCCATATTGGGATATTCGACCTGCAGCCACACGTTCGGCGAATCTGCGGCCGTCGAGACCAGGATGGTGTAGTCGTTCACGTAGCCCAGCTCCTTCTGAACCTCCATGCTGCGCACCCATGTTCTCTCCAGTCTCACCAGATACTCATCAAGATAGTTACCTTGCACTGAGATCACGGTGTGTTCGATAACTTCTTCGCTGAGAGAATAATCTTCCCAGATCTCGGCTCGCGTAAACGAACTGACCAATAACAATGCCCCAGCTAACAAAGACAGTCGAAACATGCTTAACCCCCGGTGTTGTCGTTAAAGTCACGTCTGGTTGCAGCACCAAACAGCGAAGTTGTAGCACTGATCTCCGCAATTGGGTAGCGTTCCGGCATGTTGCGTGTCACGTGAAACCGGGCTGCTTTTTTATCCCACCCAGCCGACCAGCCAAAAGGTGAGCATACCCGTGACCAAAGAGAGAATGTGGTTGCCGGTCAGCTTGGCGGCAAGCGCCGCGGTCATAAGGCCAATGACCTCAGGTAGCCCTGCAACAAGTTCGCCGTCGGTGTTGGTCAGCATGGACACGACGAGCGCGCCCATGACTGCCGGCGCAACGTACTCCAGTGCCCGCAGGAGCGATGGCGGAAAGGCGTAACGTGCCAGGGCAAAGATAAAGAAAGCCCTCATGAGGTAGGAGCCAATCCCGGTAACAATGATTGCTGCGGTAATCATGGCCTTCGCAGCCTTTGTACAAGCATCATAAGCGCGACGCTGATCACCACCGCCAACAGAAGGCCCGATCGGTTGGGTAATGCGGCCAGCAAATAGGTAATGCCCATTGCGATGACTGCTGCGCCCATTTTGTCGCGGCGATCACTCGCCGCGATCATCAAACTCATGAACAAAACAGGCGCCGCAAACTCGACCCCCCATTCGGATGGGATCGACGGGCCCAGAATAACGCCCAGTGCGGTGCAGACCATCCAGAGTGACCAAAAGGTAAAGCCGGCGGCGAGAAAATAGCGTCTGAAGGTGATGGGATCCGAAATAGGTTTGATCTGACTCAGCACGAAAACCTGATCTATCAATACATAAGGGCCCACCCAGCGGAACCACCCGGGTTGATTCTGGAATCGCGGAGCCAGTGTGACCGAGTAGAGCATATGGCGAGCACCGACGATCAACGCAGCGCTGACGGCGGCGGCTACCGATGCACCCTCACCAATCAACGTGAGCAGGGTAACCTGTATCGCTCCACCAAAAATAATGGGCGACGATGACCAGCCCAGCCATTGGGGTATCCCCGCATTGGCGACAACCACTCCGAATACAAAAGCGAAGGGAATGGCGGGTATAAACAGGGGTAGCGCGTCGAATGAACCTCTTAGGGCGGTGGAGGTAAGGGAGGTTTGCATGGTCGTCGTGATCCGTGTGGTGGCCGGGGTGAATCGCCCATAAACTCGAGGCACCCATGGTACCGGCATTGAGGCGCTGGACATACGCGGAAGCCTGTCACCTTTTGCGCTTTCAAATCTTGTCTGGGCGGGCTTACATCGAGGTTTACACGAGAAGGTATCAGAGCCGATATGGCAGGGTTCAATGCCTCTGTTCTGGAGGCGATTGGCAATACGCCCATCGTGGAACTCAATCGTTTTGGCGCAGGGGTAAGCCCCTCGTTGCTGGCGAAGCTGGAGTTTACCAACCCCGGTGGCAGTATGAAGGATCGTGCAGCCCTCGGGATGATTGAGTGGGCAGAGCGTGAGCACGGACTAGTCCCCGGTGCTGAGATCATTATCTCTACCTCGGGAAACCTGGGTATTGGTATGGCCATGATCTGCGCTGTGAAGGGTTACCGGCTGGTCTGTCTGGTTGACCCCAAACTCAATCCGTCTACAGAACGCAGTTTGGAATTGCTGGGCGCCGAACTGATAAAAGTTGCCGAGCGGGATCACACCGGCGGCTATCACCTGACCCGTCTCGAGCGCCTGCAGACATTACAAGTCGAGCGTCCCGAGGCGATCTATCTTGACCAGTACGATTCACCCGCAGCGATCGAAGCGCATCGCACGTCCACCGGCCGGGAAATCCTCGAACAAACGGGTGGGGAACTCGACGCCATGATCATGGTGGCTGGCACGGGTGGCAGCGCCATGGGGGTGGCCCGTTGGTTGCGGGAGCACTCACCAAAAACGGAAATCTGGCTGGTGGATGAGGTCGGCTCGCTGGCTTTGCCCGGTAGTGAGGATCCAAAACCGCGGTTCCTAAACGGAATGGGAACCAGTATCCAGCCGGCTAACTATGCCGGTGCCTCCTTCGATCAGTTTGTAGACCATGTTGTGTATATCGAAGCGGGGGAAGCAATTTCGACGGCCGCTCAAATTGCGCGCTCCGAGGGCATCCTTATGGGGGGGTCAGGGGGAGCGGCATGTCATGTTATGCGAGAGCACGTTGCCCCGCGGTATGGCGAGGGTGCGCACCTGCTATCGCTTATCCCCGACCACGGTAGCCGCTACACTCAAACCCAGTTTGATATGCAATGGCTTGACGAGATGGGTATCGACGTGCCGGCACTCAGCCCTGGCGAGGGGGCGTGACACTGGGCAGTACATTATTTCTGAGTCAGCGGGATGTGATGGCTGCGGGCGCGACCGACCCGGAATGGGTTGGAAGCGTGTTGGAGCAGGTATTCCTGCTGCACGAGCAACAGGCTTTTACTGCGCCCCCCAGTAGCTTTCTGAAAAGACCCGAGTGCCCGCACGTGGCCGATAGGATCATCGGACTATCCGCTCACGTGGGCGAGCCTTTCAACATGGAAGGTATGAAATGGATCGCGAGCTCGCATATTAATCCTGACTTCGGGATCCCGCGGGCGAATGCCGTGATCGTGTTGAATGACCCGGTTCATCGGCTTCCGGTGGCGATCATCGAGGGCGCCCTGATTAGCGCCATGCGCACAGCAATGGTGCAGGCATTGGCGGCGCGATATCTCGCCAGAGAGGACTCGGAGTCGATCGGTCTGGTGGGCGCAGGTCGGATCGGCGCGTTGACCCTGTGGGCGCTGGCGTCCTGGTTCCCGCGAATCACGACCTACCGCGCTTTTGATCAAAGCGCGGAGCGACTCAACGCCTTCGTGGCACATATGGCAGCGCAGGGTATTACCGTAACAGCCGAATCGAGCTTTCAACGCGCGTTGAGTGACGCCGACATCGGCATTGTGGCGACCACAGAATCCGAGCCCTATGTGACCGAGGCCGAGTTTAAACGTGGCTCGTTGTTTATGAATGTCTCGCTGATGGATCCGACCTTTGAGCTGGTTTCCGCGGCAGATAAAATCGTCGTCGACGATTGGCATCAGAGCGTTCACTCTGACCGTGTGCTGGCGCGGATGCATCGGGAGGGTTTGGTGACGCGTGACACGATTCACGGCGAGTTCGGCGCAGTAGTGGCGGGACACATTGCCGGACGCGAGAGGGATGACGAGAGAATTTTCTGGAATCCCTTTGGCCTGGCGATTGAAGATATTGCCGTCGCATCAGCTTTGTATGAGCGGGCTCTGGCTCAAGGTCTGGGCCAGCATTTGAATCTGGTCGATGAGGAGTGGGAAGTCCTTTTTTGATCACTCACCCCTTTGATCACAACCGCATCCAATTTTTGGATGTGCTCCGGGGTGTGGCGCTGTTCGGCATCCTGATGGTCAACGTATTCAGCTTTGGTGCCGATATCCCCGCCTGGAAAGCCAAGCCTGATCAAACGATCTGGCTTCTCAAACATCTGATTTTTGAGACCAAGTTTTGGATGCTCTTCAGCGTGTTATTCGGAATGGGTTTTTATCTGCAAGCTCAGTCGAGCGCATACCACATCACCCAGTCCATCAGACGCCTGAGCATTCTCATGATATTCGGTTGTCTGCACGCCCTGTTATTTGAGGGGGATATCTTGATGCTCTATGCCCAACTCGGTGTGCTCTTGCTCGTCCTGTATCGTCTTCCCCCCCGGCTGATGCTGTTAGTCGGGTTATTGCTTTGCAGCACTTTTCCGCTCGGACATCTGTTGGGAGGAGACAGGGGAGATGAGTTGCCTCCTGAGGGTGCCATTGAGGCCGCGCAGTGGCTCGAGGAGGAGCGGCGGGAATCATTTCTGGTAGCCGGTAGCTTCGCTGACGTCGTGACCGAACATGCCGGGTTTATACCGGAGTGGTTCTGGATAGATTGGCAGTACCCGGATTCCGGGTGGTTGGTACTGGCCTGCTTTTTGTTCGGAGTTGCCATCATGCGAGATGGCTGGGGGTATCTTCAGCGATTAACGCCAGCGCAACTCACTCGCATCACTGCAATATGTTGGTGTGCAGGCCTACTGCTCATGGTCCTTGAGCGCTACTGGGCCGCCACCATCGGTTACCGACCGTTTGATCGCACTGACGCGTCGCCCGGGCGGATTCTTCTCGCTGATGTGACTTATCTTAGCGCAAGCGTCTGCCTCGCTAGCGCATGGTTCTTCAGCGTGTATTGGTGGGTGGTAAGCGAAGTCAGCACGGGCTTGAAAGCCCGGATTGCTTGCGTGGGCAAAATGAGTTTGACGAATTACCTTGGTCAAACGCTCATTTTCACCTTCGTATTTTATGGCTATGGAATGGGTGTAGCCTTTCTCTGGGGGCCTGCGCAGGTGGCCTGCCTTGCCGTGGTGATCTACCTGACTCAACTGATAGTGTCTCACTGGTGGTGCGCACGCTTTGTTCGTGGTCCCTGCGAGTGGGTCTGGCGATCGCTCACCTACTGGCGCTGGGAACCCATGAAAAAACGGCGCTAAGCTCGCCTTGGGGAACCGGTCGCACAGCCACAGAAGTCCATGAACACCCTCAATGGGCGCCTCGCCGCATGACAAGGTTTGCTAATCGAAGACGCTTCCCGACTATCCAAAACCACTCATTTACTTGACCCACTGTGTCGGGCTGCCGTCATGAATACCCGCCTCCAGGCGCATGGATTTCAGTACCAGAGCCTGTGGCTGGACCGATGTGCCCGGAGCGAGCTCTGCGCCGCCCATCAGCATGGTGCCGTGGTTGATCACCGAGCCATCGCCAATCGTCGTGCGCGAGACAGTGAGGACTCGATCCTCGAAGCTGTGTAACTGCATCTGACCATTAATCACGCAGTCATTACCGATATCGACTGCATGCCAGTCAGACATTTGCAGCGGCAGGCCAATAAGGGTGCGTCGTCCGATTCGGCATCCAAAACGGCGCAGGATAGGGTTGGCGAGGGCAGTGCCCGAGACGGTGCTCATGAATCCCGCCATCAGCCTGAAGAAGCAGTCTTGCGCGAGGAAGTAGGTGAAGTGACGTACTGACCAAAAGGCAGCTGTGTTCTGTTGACCCCATCGATTACCCACCAACAGGACTTTGACGGCGAGGGCGAATAAAGGGAGGCAGATCGGGACAATGGCACTGGCCAGCAAGGCCGCTGCAATATTACTGAAGCCGTATAGGTTGAGCGTCACAAGCAGACAGGTGGCCAGGAAAATCGTGACGCCGGGTATGATGCCTACCGACGCCACGTCGTTGAGTACAAAGCGCGCCAGAAAAATCCCCAGCGACGGCGATGGGTGCGCGGGCGGCGACAGCGGGTTCATCCCGCCCATCTCAAGCGGTGGGTTGCCGCTGATGACACGCCGGGGATCATGGCGATTCGAGTACTGTTGTCGGTACAGGTGCGGCCCCAGCGGAGTCGATACCCCCAGCAACATATTGCCGGGAACCGGACCTGGTTCGATCATCGCGTTGTTGCTGGCAAAGAACCCGGCTGGCATGGTCATTGGGCGCGTGAGCAGAAAGGCGCCGTGTTCATCGAGCACATTGCAATAACAGCCCTGGGCGATGAAGACGTTGGCATCTGCACTCAGTTGCTCGGGTAGCAGATTGATCAGTGCATCGCATTCTGACGCGCCCACCCTAGAAAACTTGATGCCCGCCCAGGCGCGAAGATACTGGCCAGTCAGACTCCAGCCCCACATCTGCTGAACCTGATTCATTTTGGTTTGCCGAAAGCGAGCCAGCGTGCCCGTAAGGCTGGAGGCAGCGATCCAACCCGGGGGGGTTGGGGTGAGTCGCAAAAAGGTGCACAGGATCAGCGAACTCGCCAGCACCCCAAGCCAAATACCCAGGATGCCCGATCCGCTCATCACGAGCATGTCACCAACGGTCAGAGTCTGTGAGTCCAGATTCACTTTGCTGAGCGCGTCAAACCCCAGAAACCAAGTGGTGAGCAGCGCGATGAAAGCACCGGGGATCACCACCAGCAGTAGCTCCAGCGACAGTTGGGTCAATATATTGCGTACTTCGATCAGGTGCGTAACTGACGGTGAAGTCTCTCGCGCGGGAGGGGTGCGGGGAGGGCAGTAAGTTCCCACCACTGATCCTGGCACGCCGCTCACCTGTTGGTTGTGACCGCAGTCGGTACTGAGGCTCGACAGCGGCGTGAGCCAAGAGTGGTCCCCCAGTGAAGCCCCGCCAGACAGCATTGCCCGACTCCCCACGCGTGCCCCTCGACCGACATTTACCTCCCCGAGAAAAAAGTGTTCCCCCTCCCAGCGAGCTGTACTCAGTTGCGCGCCCGCTTGAACGATCGCGTTCGACTCAATCGTTATGAGAGAGAGGGGGCCGTACCACTCCGTGGATTGTGCAATGTAAGCGCGTGGGTCGATCCTGCCGCCAAGCGATTTGAGCGCCCAATTAAATAGTATGGGGCTCCGCAACCCGCTCACGAGTGGTTTGATGACAAAGTCCGTTTGTTGCTCTAGCCACCAGAGCTGCAGGTGATGGCTTGAGAACTTGGGGTATTTGCCGGGGCGCATATCGGGCGCCCCCCCAACATGACGCTGAATGGTGCGTATACAGAGTACCCAACCCAAATTCGTAAACGGCACAAACATATAGATGCAGTAGCCAATTACCGTTGCTTGCAGAAAGCCGAGTACTTCGCCTGCAAGGAGCAGTTCTTCAGGGTCGACGATGGCCAAGCCGAGCGCCGCCATGAATAGGAGCGGCACCCTCAGAAGCAATGCCGCAAAGCCCTGAAACAGGCTGAATTGACGAAATGTGAATTGTCGGGTGAGGGTTACTGCAGGGTTATTCGCCTCACGGCCGATCTCGGTAGCATTGCCGGTCACCGGCATGGCAGCAGAACCGGAGGTTTCGCGACGGGCAATTTTTGCGGCGCTCCTTGCATCGGTCAGCAGGTCTCTCACAGAAATGAAGCAGTCCGCTTCCAGAAGTCGCTGCGACAGGCGTGCGATCGCGATGGAGTGTGCGCCCCAGTCTATAAAGTCGTCGTGCCAGTCCAGCGTCGCACCCAGCTCGGCCCTGCATATTTCAAGAATCCGTGGCGACAGAGAGGGATCGGTTTCCGCGTGAGGCGGTGTCGATGACGATACCGGCGGCTCCGAGAGATTGATCGCGTCGTTGACAGAGGGTAACGCCTGGCGGTCTATCTTCCCTGAGGCGGAAACCAGCTTGAATTCATGCACGACAAAAAATCGGCTGGGTACACTATAAGGAGGGTAGCGCTCCGAGATCAGTCGTTGCGCGTCATCAATCAAGTCATGGTCAAGTCTGTGAATGTTGCCCGGCAATGCCGTTGCTGGAAGGAGTGAGGGCGCCCTGAGCAGGGCCACCAGTTCATCGTTTTGACAGTCCAATACCGCGGTTTCGATGGCGGGAAAGTGATCCTGCAACAACGACTCAATCGGCTGTGCCTCTACGCGATAACCGCGAACCTTTAGCTGCGCGTCGATACGGCCATGAAAATGAACGCGGTGCGTCAGGGGGTCGACGTGGCATCGGTCTCCAGAGCGATACAGCCGCCCCAGCAGAGGATGATCGATAAAGCGCGCCTCGGTGACCTCCGGGAGGTTGCGATAGCCGCGGGCCAACTGGACGCCGCCAATGCAAAGTTCCCCCTCTTCGCCGTGGGGGAGTGGCGTCAGCGATTCGGCATCGACCACGGTATAGCTGACCCCGGGAAAGGGGCTTCCTATCGTGACGGGCTCGTTGGGTCTCAGCAATTGTCGGCTGGTGTCGGTACTGACCTCGGTGGGACCATATGTATTAACAATTTGCCGTCGGGCCCTCGACCAGGGCTCCACCAGTGATGCCGGGAAAGCCTCTCCAGCAGCCACAATGTAGCGGCAGATGGGGTAGGGAAGGTCTGACTCGGGCTGTGCTGTCAAAGTCGATAACAGCACGGGTGGACAAAACAGTGCGGTGACGTGGCTCGCGCGAAGCACCGGGATTAAGTCGGGACCAGAGCGTAGCGTGGCCTTGCTGAGCAGTACGACTTCGCAGCCAGCGGTCCAGGCGCTGTACATCTCTGAGATGCTGCCGTCGTATCCCAGAGACGAAGTCAGCGAACAGGCGTCGCTACCGGGCACGAAGTCGTAGAAGGTAGCGTAGGACTGAGCAAGATTGATGTAGCCCGCGTGAGGGCACTCCACCCCCTTGGGTGAGCCGGTGGTCCCGCTTGTGTAGAAGAGAGATGCCAGTCGCTCGCCAGGCTCGTCAAGCCAAGGTGCCGCAACAGCACGCGATTCTGCAGGTATGTCGCCAGAGGTCAGCTCGGTGGGCGACAGAGTGGGCGTCCCGCACGCTGCTGTTTGCGAATCGGTAATTTGCGAGTCGGTAATGAGCAGCACGGGTTGCGCATCCTCCAGTACCCGCTCGATCAAAGCCGCCGGCGACTCTCTATCGATAAAACACTGAACCCCGCCAGCCTTGAGAATGGCCAAATGAAGCGCGACGATCGAAGCGTTATTTTGCGGCAGACAGACCGCAACCACCTGATCGGGCCCCGTTATATATGGACTCATGGCCTCGGCCAGCTGGTCTGATTGGCGGTTGAGTTGCGCGTAGGTGAGCGACTCGCCGGTATCGGGCACCGACAGCGCTGTCAGCTCTGGGAATCTTTCGGCAGAACGCTCAAAAATTTCGTGGAGCCAGCGTGCACCCCGCTGATGTCGGTGGGTGCCCCATGAGTGCCTTGGAAGAGGCTGCGTCAGGGTAAGACTGGGAGATGGCTCCGTTTGTTCATCGGCGACGACAGAGCGGTAGCGCACCCAGGCGGCCGTTACCGCAGCCGGAATGAGTAGCGTCCACAATAGCGTCATAGGCGCTCCCCCGAGCGTTCCTCAGTGCTCAGGTCAGGAAAAGTAGGATTCCATCGTGCCACGGCGCCGCGTATCCAGCGTGACACAGTGGAATCCACCTCCCAGCATGCGCGAATGCCTCAGTTTGAGCGGAATGACCTCGAGCCTTTTGGACTCCAGCAGTGCGATCAGTGCGCGTTGGTCACTGTCGACCACGACTGCATCCGGTCCCAGACTGAAGAGATTCATGTCTATCCATTCGCTACCAATGGCTTGGTTCAGATAGTCATGGCTGTGGCGTTCCTGGTTTTCCATCGGGGGGCTGAAAATGATCTCCCAGTCCTTCAGAAATGCGGGAATCGTTTCCCGAGATAGGCGTTCCGGATTAGCGAGGACCAAGCCAGGGCGCAGCGCCACGAGGGTCGAATCAATGTGGCTGCCAAAATACACATCTTTCATAAAATGCACGCGAAAACGATCACCCAGCACCCGCTGTAGCCATTGTCCCCCCAATTCGTTACCGGTCGCGCTCACGAGATAGAGCAAATCACGACCGAACCGCAGAATATTCGCGGCATCAAAAGCGGGTTCGAAATTCTGTGGGGTGGGTGCGGCGGGATCGAAATCGAACAGTGCATCCTCAAGAAGCGGTTTCGGCGCGCTAAACCAGTTGGCGCCGCTTTCATAATATTCCATGAGCAGAGGGCGATAGGCGCCCGTCTCAAGAGAGCGACCGCGAATCACATTGGGTGTCTCAATGATGGTGTCGCCCACCACCAGTAGCACATCCCGGGGGCAGTAGGTGTAGTAGCCCTCTGTTTCCCAATGCACGGTTTTAATCGTCTGCTCATGGGGCCAGGGTGCGGGCCTGCGCACCCGGATGCCGCGCTCCTCCAAGGTCTCTACAAAGCGCTGGATATCCTCTTCCGCTTCGCGAATGATTTGCTCGGGGAATCGGCCCTGAGGAATGTCTGCCAGCTCACGATCCGGATACTCTGCCAGGCGGGTGCTGGGATCGGCAAAAGGGAAGCGAGCGCCCAGAGGATCTCCCACAATGACTTCCTCGAGAGGATCCCACTCATTGCAACTCCAGACTTGAGACATCGTTGACTACTCTTGCGTATAAGGGCAGGCAGATATTGTCTGCACTGATTAGGGTCGACACAACGAAAAAGGGCCGCCCGGAGGCGACCCCTGACTTCCTTGAGTTAGGGGATCAACCCGCCTCACTCTCCCACAACGCGCTGCCGTGGCAGGTCATGGTCTCGCGCTCCATTTGCGCGACATCAGACGAGGGATAGGCATCCCACCACTGACCGTAGCTGCCGAAAGACTCCCAGCCTACGACGAGCATGACGTCGGTGCCGTCACCGTCTGCACCAACAGCCACCGGATACAGGGACCACACATTCATCCCCTCGCCGCCAGGCAGGGCGCTCGCTGCTTTTTTCCACTCGCTCGCTTGGGCTATCACAGCCTCTTCGGCTACGTCGCCGTTAATGTTGCACTTCCACATCTGAACCGGACTGCCCGCTGACGCGAATGGCGATACCAGTAGCAGGGCGCTTGCGAACGAAACAAAACCTTTGAGTTTCATGGGATCTCCTTATTTGACCTCTCGTAGAACGTAACAAGGCAGTCTGAGCGGTGCAATCAACAGCCTTGGCGTGTCACCTTTTGCTAATTTCCCGTCCGTCCGTTCGTGCATGCCCGTATAAATCGTGTGATCGCTATCAAGGCAACACTCATGTTCGCGCGAGGGAGGCGCCCAGAAGTCGACCGAAGGTGAGTGCCGGTGTTACCAGCATGCCGTTGGTATACGCAGCACCGGAGGTGGCGCCTGCGCCGATCACCTCGCCAATGGCATAGAGGCCTGCCACGGCCCGTCGCTCGTTATCCAGGACCTGTAAGTGTCGATTCACGCTGAGCCCGGCAAATGAGACCAGCGTCCACCCTTGCATGGCGATGGCGTAAAACGGGGGTTTTCTCAGAGTGCCGGGTCTGTGGACGCGGCCAAAGTGGTCGACGTCGCCGGCATCGATTTGACCATTGTAGGCTTGAACCGTGGAGGTCAGCTTCGCGGCATTTATTCCAGCGCGAAAAGCCAAATCTCTCAAGGTCATCGCACTGTAAAACATCGGGTGTGTGCGGTGTTCGGCGGCTAGCCGTTCCCGACTCCAATCGGGAATGATTGGCTCGCCAGATTCCAGAGCGGCGCTGTCGAAAACAGCCCAATGTCGATGCCCGGGTTGCCGGTAGATACTGCGTTCTATCTGATGCACGCTCGGGTGATCCTCCCGCACAAACCGCTCTCCGGAGGCATTCACTAAAATTTCCCAGGGTTGACGGATGGCGGGATTCAGTGGCGCCCAGGCATACATTTGGCACGGATACTGAAAAGCGTCCGGAATCAGTCCGGGGAGGCTCGCGTATTTCTCACCACCAACGATGGCGCCGCCGGCAGACATGCCCAGCAGTAGCCCGTCTCCCTGTGACGTGGGGTAAGCGGTCTTGGCATACAGCGGCACGCCATGGAGCTCTTCGAAAAGTCGCGGATTGGCGGCGCAGCCTCCCGTCGCCAGTACTATGTGGTTGCCCAGAATATCGTGACTGCCCGACTGACCAACAGCTGTCACGCCGACCACTTTTTTGTCAGCGCGCTGAATCAGGCCGGTGACAGCCGTGCTGGTCACCAGAGTGACTTCGCCTCGAGCGATGCAGGCTTCCAGTGATGGCATGAGGGCGTCGAGAATGGACAAGCCGCTCCGAACACCCTGCTGGTAGCGCCGGGTGGTGAAGTGGTCGTGGCCGATGCCGGTGACGGGATGGCCTGCCATCACCTCAAATCCATTTGCAGCCAACCAGTTAATGGTCTCGCCCGCATGATCCACGGTTAATCTGGTGAGCTCAGGATCCGCGGTGTGCTCGTTGATGCGCATACAGTCATCAAAGTGCGCATCGGGCGAGTCCTGAATACCGAGTTCTCTCTGAAAAATGGTCCCGGCACCCGCTATTTGACCTGTCGACCAGAAAAGGGTGCCCCCCAGTGCGGGACTTTTCTCAATCAGCAGCACGCGGGCGCCGTTTTGCGCAGCAAAAAGTGCGCAGGGAATGCCGGCAGTTCCGCCTCCGATCACAATGACATCATAATGAACCGAGAGATCTGCCCGCGCGTTACCCATGCGCCATAGCGGAATTGAGGCTGAGGCCATGAGTAGCGCCCGACGATTCAGCTCAGCCATCTCGGTTGGTCCCTGACCCACTCTCACAGAGACGCTCGCGGATCACTACTCTGGTCTCGCTCTGATGCGTAGAAACGGTCGCGTCCAAACCGATTGGAAAATGGGGTCGAGCCAGCGATAGAGCCGTCCGGATATCACGACCGGCCTGCCTCGCTCCACCCCCGCGATGGCATCGCGCACGACGACGTCGGCCCCGTACCATAGCCACTTTGCCATATTATTTTTCATATCCATGAGCCCTGCGGTCTCGTGGAAATCAGTGTGGGTGAAGCCCGGACAGAGCGCCGATACATGGACGCCCCGCGCAGCGACAGTCAGGTTCAATTCTTCCGAGAGGGCAACCAGGTAAGCTTTGGCGGGACCGTAGTTACAGCCACCCGAGCGTGGCACCCGTGCCGCCACAGAGGCAACGTTGATGACGCGCCCGTACTGTCGGTCCACCATGCCAGGGATCAATCGATGGCACAGATCCGCGACCGACAGCATCATGAGTTGATAGAAGTCTCGCTGCGCTCGCCAGTCGCGATCGACAAGCAGGTCAGGCCCTGCGATGCCTGCGTTATTGATAAGCCAATCGACCTGCCAGTCTGCTGCAATGCAGGATTCGGCGATGTCTCTACCTGCGTCGGGCTCACTGAGATCAGCAACAATGATCTGGGTGCGAATCGAATACTGTTGGCCCAGTGCGTCAGCCAACTCACGCAGGCGATCTTCCCTGCGCGCCACCAAGATCAGGTTTTTGCCCTCGGCGGCCAGCTGCTTGGCGAACTCCGCTCCCAACCCGGCGGAGGCCCCAGTGATAAGCGCGTAACTCCGGCGTGTGGTATCTGTAACCGCCGTCACAATGTCATGGACCAGCTGTGCAGCCGGATTTTCCAGGCACCGGTGTCGTCTTTTGCGACAACGTCAATGTAGTGTGAGGTCGTAGACTCGCCCTCGAGCGCCCCCTCTGGCAGGGCCGCATCCGCATCTTGATCAACGATCCGGCGAATGGTGTAGTCGTATTCGACCACGGCTGCGTCGCCCATCATGGTGATACTGTGTGGCACGTCAACGGTGATTTCATAGCGCGCGGTTTCAAATACGGGCCCGAGAAACGCCCGGTAATTCTCCCTGCCATCGAGACCGGCTACGCCCGGTGGGCGCAGGCTGATGTCAGGGTGAAGTCCTCCCACATAGGCATCGATATCGCTGCCCTCAACGGCTTGAATCCAGCCCTGATACAGCGCAAGAATTTCGGTCTCGTCCGCGTCCGCATTGACGGCCTGAGTCCAGGTGAGTATCGAAAGGGCGAGGCCTATTGCCAGTGATTTCTTGAAATAATATTGCATGGCGCGGAAATATCCTCTTCTCTGATTGTAGTGTTTGATTGTCGGGTACTTGAGTCCATCACATCAACCGCTTGTTGCCAGACCCAGTCGGGCGCTATTCGATAACAAGACCCATGACCTTGAGATAGGCGCCAGCGCTGACGTCGCGATGATAGGGGACTACAGCCTGAGCCAATGTGAGTGGGTCGGGTGGGGTGCTCAGGACGCTTTGGATCGCCGCAGACAGCGCTACAACATCGCCCATGGGTACAAGCGGTGCCAACTTGCCACCCTCGAGCACTTCCGTGGGTCCGCTGGGGCAATCGGTACTGACAACCGGCACGCCGAGGGCCAGCGCTTCGGTAAGGGTATTGGGCGACCCCTCCCACCTAGAGGACAGTACAAAGACACTTGCACGACGCATCCAGGCCCAGGGGTTGGCTTGGAATCCTGGTAGCGCCACGCTGTCAGCGACGCCCAGAGCAGCCGCCTGCGCCTGCAACGTGTCGCGCAGCTCGCCTTCGCCCAGAATGATCAGTCGGGCGGAGCGGGTCTTTCTCAATTCCGCAAATGCAGATATCAGTGTGGCGAAGTCTTTTTGTTTGGTCAGTCTGCCCACCCCAAGAATGACGGGAATCGATTCATCGGATAACCAGGGGTGCGTGGCTTCCGGTTCCTCCGACGCACGAAGCAGCTCCGGTGAGATGGTGGGGTTTCGTACGACGGGGACCTGAGCTGGGGGCATGCCCGTGATATTGATGACATCGTCGGCCACACCCTGCGACACGGCAATTAAGCGATGCAAGCGAGGGTAGTATTTTGTCATCGCCCGGAACCACCGCTGCTTGCGTCTTTCTGATTTGGTCGCCAGCGCTGCCGATACGGTTGTGCCCAGACGCCCCGTAATCGGGGTTGGCACTCTGGCGAGGCTGCGAGCGCGCAACGCCGCCAGAATGCCACGGTGTTTGACTGCTAACAGGGCATCCGGACGCTCCTTGCGAAGATATCTCGCCACCTCCCAGATAGAGGTCGCCGAATGGCGGGATTTTAGGGTGATGACCCGAGCCGCATCAGGCAGTGAGGCTACATGGGGCCCCTTGTCTTTGATCAGGAGAATGTCGAGATCGATAGGCGCCTCGACGAGCGCCTGGGCGAGGTTGGCGATCATTCGCTCCACTCCGCCCTGTCCAGAAAAAGACACCAGAATCGCAAGTTTCGGCCGAGTCAATCTGAAGCGTCCATTCGGGTGGAATTTTCAGACTAGCATACCGAGTAGCCAATCGCTTGGTGCAGGATGTCGCTAGGCTTACACTCACGGCTCTGCGGTAACTGAGCCAACTTTGAGGTGGTTTAAGACGTGTTTGGCAGCAAGCTGCAATGGCCCCGGGCCAATAAGGGAGATCATTGAATGTGTGGTCTTCTGGGTTATGCCAGCACAGGACAGCTGGACCTCCATCGCTTTCGCTCGGCTGTGTCGGCGCTCAGTCATCGAGGGCCAGACGGTCGGGGTGAATCGATCCATCAGAGCGTCGCGCTGGGGCATACCCGTCTATCCATTATTGATCTCGAGGGCGGTGCTCAGCCGCTCCACTCCCCCTGTGGTCGCTACGTACTGGTTGCCAATGGAGAAATCTACAACCATCTGGAGCTGCGATCAGAACTCATTGCTGCCGGTTGTACCTTTCTAACGGGGTCGGACTGCGAGGTCATTTTACAGGGGTATGCAGTGTGGGGCAGGTCGGTTCTGCGACGTCTGGAGGGCATGTTTGCGTTTGCGCTCCACGACACCGAAAGCAATGAAGTGTTGCTTGCGCGCGACCCGCTGGGGATGAAGCCGCTTTATGTTACGGCGGGCTTGGACGGCGTGCGCTTTGCCTCCGAGCTCAAGGCGCTGCTTACGCTGATGCCCTCTACTCCAAATCTTTGCCCGACAGCATTGGTTCAATACGTGGAGGGTCAGCATCCGCTCGCCCGCAACACACCGTTCAAATCTGTCGAGCGCCTGTTGCCAGGCGAGGCCATGATTTTACAGGCGGGCCGCATCGAGAGCAGATGGCGCCATTGGCATGTTGGTGAGGTGCAGGCGCAGCGGGAGGCGCAACCGATAGAGGCGCTCGATGCATTGATGGAGACGGTATTTACCCAACATCTGCGAGCAGATGTTCCGATAGGCCTTTTCTTGTCTGGCGGTGTGGATTCGACGGTGCTGCTTGGCCTCATGCGGCGTTATGGCATGAGTGACATCCGAACTTTTTCTCTGGGCTTTCCAGAATCCTCGGTGGGGGACGAGCTCGATGTCGCAACGCGTCTGGCGAACCATTTTGGCACGTTACATCGCGTCATCACTCCCAACGCCCAAGACATGCTCTGCCGATTACCGCGGGTCGTGTGGGCCGCAGATGACCTGATGCGAGACCCGGCCAGTCTGCCGACCCTGTTACTTGCCGAAGAAGCGAGCCGGTCGATGAAGGTGGTGTTTTCGGGAGAGGGAGGTGACGAGAGTTTTGCCGGCTACGGCCGCTATCGAACAGGCGCGGTGGAGAGAGTATTCAAAGGGCTGCTGTTTCCGGGTACCGGCGGGTTTCGGTCGCGGGGTGATTTACGGGGCGGGCTGGCTAAAAAATTGCTGGGCGACGCGCTCACTGTAGCTCGCGCAGGCTGGCGGGAGCCATTGAAGGACAGTTGGCGGTCTTACCCCGCTCAATGGAGTGATCTGCAGAAGATGCAGGCACTGGATCTTGAGCACGCCCTTCCCGATAACCTGTTGGTCAAAGCTGACCGGATGTTGATGGCCCATGGCCTGGAGGGACGTATGCCTTTTGTCGATAGAAGGGTCGTCTCCTGGGGGCTTTCGCTGCCGGACAGACAAAAAAGGGACGCGCGAGAAGGTAAGAAGATTCTCAAAAGCTGGGCCGCAAATTTCATGCCGACGGAACATTTTGCTGCCAAGAAGCGCGGGTTTTATGTCCCTGTCAACGACTGGTGGCAGGGCGAGAGGCTGAATGCGCTGTCGAAGGTCTTACTGGAAAACGTCGCCATCCGCGAATGGTTTCGATCCGAGGGGGTCAGGGATTTGCTGGAGGAGCAGGGCCGGACCCGGCGCGTTGGCCGCCAGCTCATGACCTTGTTGCAATTCGCGCTGTGGCATCGCTTTTTTGTCGAGACAACCACCACGGAACTGCCGGAAACGACCGATCCCCTGAAGTTATTGGCTCATTAGCGACGTCGGCACGCAGCGCCGTTTTAAAACCCGATCGATCTGAACGCTTTGTCTGACAATAAAGGGTGTATCAGAGCACAGTTGAGTCACCCTCCGCCGCGCGGGGCCGTTATACTGGGTGCGTCGCGAGCGCCCCGAAGCCTTGCGAGCTGTTAACCCTAAAACCCCAGATTCATCACCCGGAGTTCGATATGGCTGACCGCGTTTCCATCGACATTTCATCGCACATTGCGCACGTGACGCTGACCCGTTCCGACAAGATCAATGCGCTCGATACGGCTATGTTCATGGCCATTTGTGAGGCAATTGATGAATTAAAAGCGGCGCCAGAGCTTCGGGCTGTCGTGGTCTCTGGCGAGGGCCGCGGATTTTGTGCCGGCTTGGATTTGTCCAATTTTGGCGGTGAGGCAGAGTCCTTGGAGCTGATGCCGCGAACCCATGGGATTGCCAATCAGGTGCAACAGGTTGCCTGGGGTTGGCGCACGTTGGCGGTGCCGGTCATCGCGGCGGTTCACGGTGTCGCGATTGGCGGCGGGCTCAACATCATGTCCGGTGCGGATATCCGGGTGATCCACCCTGAAACACGCTGTGCGGTCATGGAGTTGCGATGGGGGCTGGTGCCCGATATGGCAGGTTATCCCTTATGGCGAGGCAATGTGCGAGATGATGTGTTGCGCAAGCTGGTGTATACCCACGCTCAATTCTCGGGTTTAGAGGCCTGCGAGTTGGGATTTGCGACGGAGACGGCGGCCGACCCGCTCCAGCGTGCTATGGCACTTGCCGAGGAGATTGCGGGTAAGAACCCCGATGCGATCAAGGCCGCCAAGCGCCTATCCAATGCGCTTGCGGATAGTACTGACGAGGCGCTGTTGCTGGCGGAGTCGGCCGAGCAACTGCAAATTATTGGTCAGCCTAATCAGATCGAAGCGGTAGCCGCTCAAATGGAGGGCCGGGCACCGTCCTTTTCATGATTCCAGTCAAGCCAATGTTAGACTGAGTATCGGTCAGTTGGTGATGGCTTTGCATCTACGGCTGCCTGTGCAGATCGAACGAGAGAACGCTAAATGAGCGATACCAGCATTCAAACACACCATAGGGTCTGTCATTTGTGCGAGGCCATGTGTGGACTCGTCATTCAAACCCGGGAAGACACCGTTATTGATATTCGCGGTGATCGGGAGGATCCATTGAGTCGGGGGCATGTGTGCCCCAAAGCGGTGGCGCTCAAGGATATCCATGAGGACCCCGATCGGCTCCGTAAACCGCTTAAAAGAGTGCGAACTGCACCAGGTGAGTACCGGCACGAAGAGATAGAGTGGCCCGAGGCACTGGACCTCGCGGCCGATGCACTGGTCTCGACGATTCAGCAACACGGTGTCGATGCCGTCGGTGCTTATTTCGGCAATCCGTCGGTGCACAACTACGGGATGCTCACGCACCAGAGAAACCTGTTCCGGCATATTCGGACCCGAAATCGATTCTCCGCGACATCGGTAGACCAATTGCCTCATCACCTTGTGTCTATGTGGTGCTTTGGGCACATGCTGTTACAACCTGTGCCCGATGTCGACAACACCCACTATTTCTTGATGCTAGGCGCCAATCCGCTCGCGTCGAATGGCAGTATGTGGACTGTCCCGGATGTTCGCAGGCGCCTGAAGGAGCTCAAGACACGGGGCGGCAAACTGTTGGTGGTCGACCCCAGAAGAACCGAAACAGCAGAGCTGGCCTCTGAGCATCTGTTCATCAAACCGGGCTCTGATGCCGCGTTTCTGCTCGCGGTGCTGCATGTTCTGTTCCGTGATGATCTGGTGGCCCCCGGAGCGCTGGCTGCATTTACTGACGGTCTCTCGGAGGTGGGAGAGGCGGTTGCGGAGTTGACGCCGTCATGGGCGGCTAAGCTTACGGGCATTGCCGCCGATGAAATCGAGCGCATTGCACACGAATTCTCCGACGCGCCTTCAGCCATCTGTTACGGACGAATGGGGGTCAGCACGCAGGCTTTTGGTGCTTTGTGTCAGTGGGCGATCCTCGTCATCAATGTCGCGACAGGTAACCTCGACAAGCCCGGCGGCAGTTTGTTCGCTTTGCCCGCCATGGACCAGGTTGCCAACACCAACCCCGGTGGTTTCGGCCGCTTCGCCAGTCGCGGTAGAGGGCTGCCCGAATTTAATCGCGAGTTGCCGGCCGCTACCTTGGTCGAGGAGATAAGAACCCCCGGTGACGGCCAGATTCGGCTCATGTTCACGGGTGCAGGTAATCCCGTTCTGTCCACGCCCAATGGCGCGGCGCTGGACGATGCGCTGGAAGAGATCGAATTCATGATCTCGGTGGATCCCGCCCTTAACGAGACGACTCGGCACGCAGATGTCATTTTGCCGCCCAGTTCACCCCTTGAGCACGACCATTACGACATTGGCTTTCACAATCTGGCGATCCGTAATACCGCTCGCTATAACCCTCCGATATTCGAGAAGCCCGAGGGTGTGATGCACGACTGGGAGATCTTTACCGAACTGGGTAACCGGGTTGCGTCGAGGCTGGGTCTGGAGACGTTACCCAGCCAGCCGCCGCATGCCCTGGTGGATATGGCGCTTCGCGGAGGGCCATACGGAGAGGGCACCGACTGGCAGTTGAGTATTGAAAAGCTTCGCCAGCATCCCTCGGGTATCGATCTGGGTCCCCTGCAACCGTCATGCCCTGATCGCCTGCAGACGGTTGATAAGCGTATTCAGCTTGCGATTCCGGAGTTACTTCAAGATATTCAGCGCTTTGTCGCGGAGGGCTCGGACCCGGTGGATACCTATCGGCTGATCGGCAGGCGGCACGTGCGAGACAACAACTCGTGGATGCATAATCATCACCGATTGATGAAGGGCAAGTCTCGGTGTCAGCTGTTGATGCATCCTGACGACGTGGCGAAGGAGGGCTGGACAGCCGGTATGACCGTTTCAGTGGCAAGCAGAGTGGGACAGGTGGAAGCGGAGTTGGCCGCATCGGATGAGATGATGCCCGGCGTCGTGAGCCTGCCCCATGGCTATGGTCATGGGCGAAAGGGCACGCGATCAGGCATTGCGAACCGGCACGCTGGCGTCAGTTGTAATGACATTACCGACGAGCAACTCGTTGATCAGCTGTCGGGTAATGCGGCGGTCAATGGCGTCCCTGTGCGGCTCAGCGTGGCTCGGGTCTGACCTCTGTGATCACCTCATGAGCAATAAACATATTCCGGTAAAGCAGATCGATAGTGGCGTAAAGTTCACCAACGATCGTGGTATGAGCGTCATCAAAGACGGTATTAAAGCCTCTTCTGCAGATACCGCCCGCGTCGCCAAACCTGAGTGGTTGCGAATGCGGCTTCACAGTAGCCCCAAGTTTGAATCGGTTCGTTCCATCGTGCATGAGCATCGTCTTGCGACAGTGTGCGAGGAGGCGAAATGCCCCAATATCAGTGAGTGCTGGAGCGCTGGCACCGCGACCATCATGCTCATGGGTGATGTCTGTACGCGGGCGTGTCGCTTCTGCTCCGTGAATACCGGTAACCCTGGTGGCTGGCTCGATGCAGAGGAGCCTGCCAATACCGCAGAGGCTGTGCGTCTGATGGGCCTCAAGTATGTTGTGCTGACATCAGTGAACCGAGATGACCTGCCAGATGGTGGCGCGGGCCACTATGCAGCGGTAGTGCAGGCGACAAAGGCGTTGAATCCGGAAACCGCTGTCGAGGCGCTGACGCCGGATTTTCTCGGTGAAAAGTCGTCCGTAAACCGGCTACTGGACTCTGGCGTCGACGTTTTTGCTCAAAATGTGGAAACGGTTGAGCGCCTCACTCACCCGGTTCGTGACCCCCGAGCAGGGTACCAGCAGACCCTCGACGTGCTTGCTCACGGCAAGGCTTATCGGCCGGATGTCATCACCAAGACCTCGCTGATGCTGGGTCTGGGTGAGCGTGAGGATGAACTGAAGGCCTGCATGGACGACCTGCGTAGTCACAGCGTCGACGTGTTGACCCTGGGCCAGTATCTTCAGCCCACCCGCAATCATTTACCGGTGGAGCGGTACGTCACACCTGAGGAGTTTGAGCGCTACCGGGAGTGGGGCTTGGAGCGCGGGTTTATGGAGGTGGTCTCCGGGGTATTTGTTCGCTCAAGTTATCGGGCGGAGCGGGTACTGGAACACAATAATGTGGGTCTGGGAGCGAATTGATATGGTGACTGCCAGCGA
>JAYOEE010000006.1:56140-58859 GCA_038106565.1 Halieaceae bacterium | reverse complement strand
GGTTTGTTGGGCCGGCGCGAGCATCCCGGCGTTGAAGAAATCGTATCCGGGCTGCTCAATTTACTGGATGATCGAGGGTTGCAGGTCACCATAGAAGATCGTCTGGCCACGCTGTCTCATTTTGAGAAGCGCGAGATGGAATCCCGCGATCAAATAGGCGCTATGGTCGATTTGGCGATTGTCATAGGCGGTGACGGCAGTTTGTTGAGTGCGGCGCGCACGTTGGTCAAGCACGACACCCCCGTCATTGGCATCAACCGGGGCCGTCTGGGGTTTCTCACTGATGTCAGTCCGGATGAAGTGCTCGATCAGGTGAGTAACGTGCTGGATGGGAATTACCTGAGCGATCGTCGATTCCTGCTGGACACCGAAGTGTGGCGCGGGGAACAGGTGGTAGGACGGGGAGAGGCGCTCAACGACATCGTGGTGAATTCTGGCGCTTCGGCTCAAATGGTGGAGTTTGAGCTCAGTATCGATGGCGAATTTGTTTACCGGCTGAATGCCGATGGACTCCTGGTGGCGACGCCGACAGGGTCCACAGCCTACTGTCTCTCGGCGGGGGGCCCGATTATGTATCCCGGGCTGGATGCGCTGGTCCTTGTGCCGATGTTTCCGCACTCGCTGACCAGCAGGCCTATCGTTGTCAGCGGTCAGAGTGAGATCCGTATCGATGTGGTGTCGCGCAACGATATTCACCCGCCCATCACCTGCGATGGGCAAATTTCTATCACGGCATTGCCCGGGGATTCTGTCCGTATCCGCAAGAAGTCGCGCGAGCTAACGCTACTTCATCCTCCCGGATACAGTTTTTATGCCAGTTGTCGGGATAAGCTGCGCTGGTCTGATGCGCTGGTCAAGTAGCGTTCCACCTGCGATACAGCGTGCGCCCGCGACCTTTTTCTTGATCGTCGTGACGGTGCTCTGCTTTCTTCTCTTTTATCCGCTGCATTGGATGGGGATGCTGGAACTGTTTAATTTCGTACCCTTTCGCAGGGCCGGGGGGTACGTGGCTTTTGGCGATATCTCTGGAGAGTGGTGGCGCCTGATCACGCCAACGCTGATACATTTTGGTTGGTTGCACGTGGTTTTTAATTGCCTTTGGCTGTGGGAGTTTGGGCAGCGAATCGAGCATCAGCTGGGCGCGGTCAATTTGATGGGCTTGTACCTGATCACGGCAATGGTCAGTAATTACAGTCAATTCTTGCTGGAGGGGCCGTCGATATTCGGTGGTATGTCCGGCGTGGTATACGCGTTGTTAGGTTTTATTCTGGTGGCACATTGGCGGAGGCCGGGCTGGATTCAAGCACCACCCATGGCCGTCTTCGCCTTTATGCTGATTTGGTTGTTGGTCGGCTTGCTAGGCAGCATGGAATTCATTGGTGCGGGAGCGATTGCGAATGGAGCGCACGTGGGTGGGCTATTGATTGGGTGTGTATTGGGGGCGCTCATCAGCGCTTTGCCGGGCTGGTTTCGGAGCTCGTGATGTGAAAGAAGACTATCGACAATCGATTGAGCAAATGGATCGCGCTGTTTATGACCAATTATTGGAGTCATTGGCGACCGGGCGGTGGCCCGACGGGCGGGCTCTGACTGAAGTTCAACGACAACATGCGATGCAAGCTGTGATCGCGTGGGGAGCACTACATCTGCCTCCAGAGCAGCGCGTGGGATTCATCGATAAGGGCTCTAAGGCAGGTAGCGAGTGTGACGAGCCGGCACCCCTCAGTTGGAAGGAATCTGCCCATGAGTGAGTGGCACGGAGATCTGCGAAAAATGCGGACCGAGCTGGCTGATACGGTCCGCTACACCTTGTTTGACGAACAAAATGGACTGTGCCTCAACGAGTATCTGGGGCAATCCATCAGGCTGTCTTACGGCGGTGTTATTCGCTGTGTTGCTTGCGACCGACTGACCAAAAAAAGCTTTAATCAGGGGCATTGCTACCCGTGCTTTAGAAAGCTAGCGGCCTGCGACAGCTGTATTGTCAGTCCCGAGAAATGTCATTTTGCGGCAGGCACCTGCCGTGAACCTGAATGGGCGGCGCGCAACTGCCAGGTGCCGCATATTGTGTATCTGGCCAACACATCCAGCATCAAAGTGGGGATTACCCGAGAAACGCAGGTGCCTACCCGGTGGATGGATCAGGGCGCGACTCAGGCAAAACCCATCGCCAAAGTACAGACCCGACACCAATCCGGCTTACTGGAAGTCCTGTGCGCGCGAGAGATTAGCGACCGAACGGCATGGCAGACGATGCTCAAAGGGGATGGGGAAAGACAGGATTTGGAGTCTACCCGGCAGACACTGATGGCGAGCTGTGCTGAAGAGCTGGCTGACCTGAGGCTCCAGCACGGCGATTCGGCATTTGAGGTGCTCGAGGATGCTCCCGAGACCCACATCAGCTATCCGGTCTTGAGCTGGCCTGAAAAGGTCAAGGCGCACAATTTTGATAAGCAGCCGGTGGTGGAGGGGACGCTCATGGGGATCAAGGGCCAATACCTGATGTTGGATACCGGCGTGCTCAATATTCGCAAATTTAGTGGCTATGAAGTGGAAGTGAAGGTGCTGTGATGGGACTACGAGAGGGTTTGCCCGGGACGATTTACCGCGCGGATTATGAAGCGCCTCATTTCGGCATCGATACGGTTGCAATGGATGTTCGCATTTTTGAGGGACGTACGGAGGTGACAGCGGCGCTCGTCCTTGAGCGAGTCTCGAG
>JAYOEE010000006.1:24823-56040 GCA_038106565.1 Halieaceae bacterium | reverse complement strand
TTTTTGAGGGACGTACGGAGGTGACAGCGGCGCTCGTCCTTGAGCGAGTCTCGAGTGCCGAGACCGCTTTGGAATTGGATGGCGAAGCGCTCACCTTACGCTGGGTTGAACTCGACGGCGTGCGGCTCTCCGAGGATCAGTACCACGTATCGGACAGGGCTCTCGTTATTCCCGACGTGCCAGAGCGGTTCACCTTGAAGACCTGCGTTGAGATTTGTCCCGAGAACAATACTTCTCTTGAGGGGTTCTATCGTTCACAAAGCGCTTATTGCACTCAGTGTGAGGCAGAGGGTTTCAGGAAGATCACCTATTTTATCGACCGTCCCGATGTGCTGTCGGTGTACACCGTATCGCTTGAGGCTGATTCCAATCGCTGCCCGGTGCTGTTGAGTAATGGGAATCTCATCTCTGAGGAAACGTTGCCGGAAGGCCGACATCGGGCGGTGTGGCACGACCCTTTCCCGAAGCCCAGTTATCTCTTTGCGATGGTCGCCGGCAATTTAAAACGGGTAAGTGATCAATTCGAGACCTGCTCAGGCAAGGTGGTTGATCTTCACATCTGGGTAGAGGAGAAGGACCTAGCCTATTGCGACTATGCAATGAAGGCGTTGAAGGCTGCCATGCGATGGGACGAGCAGGTGTATGGACTGGAATACGACCTGGAGCTCTACAACATTGTGGCGGTGGATGACTTCAACATGGGGGCCATGGAAAACAAGAGTCTGAACGTGTTTAACACCTCCTGCGTGCTGGCGCATCCCGATATTACGACCGATGCGGGGTTTCAACGGGTCGAGGCAGTGGTCGCCCATGAATACTTCCATAACTATTCCGGGAATCGTGTGACCTGCAGAGACTGGTTCCAACTTAGCCTCAAAGAGGGCTTTACGGTGTTCCGCGACTCGGAGTTTTCGTCTGATATGAATTCGCGTGGGGTGAAGCGAGTAGAAGATGTTGCGTTTCTGCGTACACATCAGTTTGCAGAAGACGCCGGACCGCTCGCGCATCCCGTGCGCCCCGACGCCTTCGTCGATATCTCCAACTTTTACACGCTGACGGTTTACGAAAAAGGTGCTGAGGTGGTGCGCATGCTCTATACCCTCCTCGGCGCTGAGGGATTCCTCGCCGGGGCTACCTTGTATTTCGATCGGTTTGACGGTCAGGCGGTGACCTGTGATGACTTCGTTGACTGTATGGCCGAGGCGACGGATCGGGATCTGACCCTTTTTCGACGCTGGTATGAACAGGCGGGCACTCCCGAAATCCAGTATCGCGGATACTATGATCCAACGGCTCGTGAATACCGGCTTACCTTGAGTCAGCGCAATCCCGCGAAAGCAGACCTTGCCGATCAGCCTCCGCTTCTGATTCCCGTGGCGACGGGGTTGTTGGTCGACGGAGAACCGCTGGATATGGGGCAGGGGACGACCCGCATTTTGGAGCTAACCGAGCCGGAACAGACATTTGTATTTGAGGGGGTGACCTCCGCCCCAGTGCCATCTTTGCTGCGAGGATTCTCGGCACCGGTGCGCCTTGGCACGGAGCAATCCGAGCAAGAGCTGACAACGCTGATGGGCGGCGATGACGACGACTTTGTTGCCTGGGATGCGGCGCAAACACTACTCGCCCGACAGATTGAAGCGCTCGATAAAAACGCGGGCGACGCAGCCGAGATCGATAATGGATTGCTGCAGGCGGCCGAGCGCGTATTGACGGGTTCCATGGACGCGGCCATGAAAGCGCTGACGCTCAGTTTGCCGGGTGAGGAGTATCTCGCAGACCGCGGCGCGCAGCGCGGTCTGGTGGATATGACTGATCTCCACGTCCGCAGACAACAAATGAAGGCGGCAATGGGCCGCTTATTGTCGACATCGTGGATGGATGCGCTGTCTGATAACCCTGCCCCGACGCACTATGCCCCCAGAGCCAATGATATTGGCGTGAGGGCCCTGCGCCATTTAGCGCAGGACTATTTGCTTGCCTCCAATCCTCTCGATCTCAGCGTGCCGCTGGAGTTATTAGCGTGCGCTGACAACCTGACCGATCGTTTGGCGGCGCTGAGGTGGATAGTGCAGTTCGGTGACAGCGATCTCCGAGAGCGGGTGCTCTCGGATTTCTACGAGCGATGGCGCCATGAATCTCTGGTCGTCAATCAATGGTTTACGGTGCAGGCAACGCGACCCAGTCCAGATTGTGTAGAGAGCGTGGTTGCTCTGATGGAGCATGAGGCATTCGATTGGCGGAATCCCAATAAGTTGCGCGCACTGGTAAGTGCCTTCGCCTCCTCGAATCCACTGGCCTTCCACAGAGAGGATGGGATGGGCTATCGATTGCTGGGTGATGCGGTGGAGCGGGTTCAGGCCACCAATCCTCAAATTGCCGCGCGCTTATTGACTCCACTGACACGCTGGCGGCGGTATGCTCAAGGGCAAGACGCCATGCGCGCCGAGTTAGAGCGTATTGCTGCGATCACACCGCTGCCAAAAGATGTATTCGAGGTTGTCAGCCGTTCGCTTGCTGATCCGAATTGATTCGATTCACGCGACAGGCGGTCTCTGTGCCTCTCTGTATTCCGAATGCGAAGTCAATTGGAAGCCGGTTGGTACGGTCATGAGCCGCTACTTAAATCGCTGGGTAGAGAGACAGCCCTTCCTCCTGTCGGGCGGGTTTATCTGGCAGCGGTTCGTCGCGGAGCGCTCCGATCAGGGCTGACGCATCGATTGCGCCGTCAAGATCGCTGTACATCAACCGATCTGTGGATCTGAGAAGGGTGGCGAGTTGGGTACTGCTCACCGTCGCCAGCGCTTCCAGCGACGAGAAGGGCTTGCCATGATGCGCCGCCCCCCACTGCAGAATCGCAGATCGCAGCTGGCCCGGATCCTTTGACTCAATAGCTCCCCGGATCGTGACCAGCAGCTGCCGCGTGCTGACACCGTCCACCCTTTTCGACGCCTTATCCTGCGGCGTTCTCCAAACGGCCCCCCGCGTGATGAAGAGGAAAGCGAGCAACCCCAGTGCGACTGCCCAGCCAGACCCTGCGATGGCCCATATCCAGAGCTGGGGGGGGGCGGTGCTCACCGTTTCTGCGCCGATCTGAGAACCACTCGATTCGAAGGTCGCCGATGCGCCCGCGTCCACCCTGACTGCGCGCGGCGACAGTACGGCGTAACTCAGGCTGTCTGTCTCGGTATTCCACCACGGCACCCGGATTTCGGGTAATTCCCACGTGCCGCTGGCTCTGGCGACCAGCGCTTCACTTTGCACGCGTTTTCCCTGAAGGCCATTCAACACCTCGGTCTGATCAATGGCCTCTTGGTCAGGATAAAAGCGTAACTCGGGGATGTTCAGAGCCCCCTGCACGCTATTGAGCGGTGGCAGTTGACTGCCCTGAAGTCCATTGGCGATCAGGGTCAAAGTGCGTGTCGTGGAGTCTCCGACCGTCAGGTTGTCCGGATCTAAAGACCAGTCTTCTTCCAGCGAGAGACTGCGAGCAGGAAGCCATACCGCTCCGGGAAAACTGGCGGGGACGCTCTTGACGTTGATCTCAATCGGTTCCGAAGCCATCCGCAGGCGCCGCCCGAGACGCGCGCCCAGCAGAGACCTCCCGGGTTGCACCTCGCGTGCAGTGAAACCCACCGCGGGGATCGTCAAAGCGCCACTTTTCTGTGGGTAGACGGCGTAACGTAATTCGGTCACGAGCCACGTCCGATTTCCGGTTCGCCGCTGAAAAGAGCGTCGCTCCAGCGGCTCAACGATGGCGTCGGGTATGTCGAACGCTGAAATTTCGCCGCCATCGAGATTAATGGCCTGTTGTAGTGTCACGGTGAGCATGAGCTCGGCTTGCACGTATACCGAGTCCTGGTCAACGCTCGCCTCAAATAAAACCAGTGCGTCTCCTGCGGCGATCACAGGCTCGGGATTTACGCGAATCGATAGCGGTGTGGTAGTTCGCCCACCCGCGGTCAGGGGTGGGACGCTCAGTGTCCCCTCGCGCAGCGGCGCGAGCTCCATCTCCAGCGTTCGAGTGACTTGATTTTGTCCGTTGATAAAGCGCGCATTGGTGGCGCTCGACCGAGACAGAATTTCCCAGTCGTTACCGAGTGGCGTCAGATCTATTTCGGCGGGTTGCTCACCGGCATTTCCCGTGAGCGTGAGGCGCAGCGTTTCACCCATGGCAATTTCGCGACGATCAACCGAAGCGGTGAGCTCGGCCAGCGACACCGTGGGACAAACCAGCAGCGGCAGCAGCACGCACAGCCACATTGAACGCGCGAATTTTTTACCAACGAACCGATTCATCAGGTTCTTCTCCCTCCCTCAGTCGTTGCATCGTCTGATACCGGAACTTCCGGCGTAGCAGGCCGCCTGGATCGTCGGGAACCCGCCTCAGCCATTGCTCCAAGGCTTGCTGCTCTTCCAGTGCCTCATCAAACTTGGCCATTTGCTCCTGAGTAGCGGCCTCCAGCGCCTCCTGATTGATTTCCGCTTCGGCCATCGCAGAATCCTGCTGTTCCTGTTGCCCGTCGGCCGGCTCTTGCGACGCTTGTTCCTGCTCACCGGGGTTCCCTTCAGATTGTTCACCAGATTGATCCTGAGACTGGTCTGACTCGGATGTTCCCGACTCGCTCTCAGAATCGGACTCGTTATTCTGCTCTGAGTCTTCCCCCTCCTGATTTTGCTCCTCACCCTGCTGATCTTGTGGTTCTTGCTCCTCCTGATCGAGTAGCGATTGAATGAAATCCCGATTGGCAATGGCGTCCTCGGCGTCGGGCAGCAGGTTCAGGCTCTGTTCATAGGCAGACAGTGCGCCGCGTAAATCACCTTGCAATGCCAATGCGTTCCCGAGGTTAAAGAGGCTGTCTGCCGTGGGCTGCGAGCTGAAGGACTTGGCGGCCTTGTCGTATGTGCCTGCCTCAAATTCCGCGAACCCGCGCCAGTTCGGATCTTCGAATACCTTTGCGGCGCTGGCGGGATCGCCTGCCGAGAGATATTGCGCTCCCTGCTGATCAGCGGTGCTCCACAGGTCCTGCCATTCGGCGGCCAAGGGCGGAGGTGAATGAAAGCCGATCAGAAGCGCTAAACCCGCTACGACTCCTTTGCGGAAGGCGGGTAGCACCAGCAGCGCTACCAAAGCCGCGAGCCAGTAACCCTGATCCTGCCAAGCGTCCGTTTGCCGATCCAAGTCCAGTTCCCCGTCTGTGTCCAGGATACTGCGCTGAGTCAGAGTCTCGATGTCTCGCTCATCCAAACTAATGGGCTCTATGACAGCGTCGAGCGTCTCAGCGATAGCGGTAATGGCAGCGAGCTCCAGTGTCGGTATCGCGATTTCCCCATCGTTGTCCTTGAGAAATCCGCCATTGGGCAGTGGAATGGGCGCCCCCGCGGCAGTGCCGATGGCGAGAATTGCCAGTGAAGCGCCGCTGTCCTCAAGTGCTGTTTGTACGGCACCGGTATCAAATCCCGGTAGACCATCGGTCATTAACAGGATCTGTCCGCCCTGTGCTCCCGCGGTCACCAGTAAGTCCGCTGCCAGCAGAATGCCGCTACTCGCGTCCGCCCCCGGAAGCGGCATAATGGTGGGCGAGAGCGCAGGCATCAAGTTGGCGATGGTACGCGTGTCATCGGTGAGCGGCGTGACGACGTGAGCGTCTCCTGCGAACACGACCAGTCCGGTCACGCCCTCTTTACGGGTTTCCAATAAATCGAGCACTTTTTGTTGTGCACGTTGCACGCGGCTGGGCTGGATGTCGGCAGCCAGCATGGAGGCGCTGAGATCCAGCACGATCACCAGCGCGTCAGCTCGCTTGATCACAGGCAGTTCCACGCGTTGAAAGCTCGGTCCCGCTGCGGCCAGAATGACCATCGCCAGCAATAGTGTCGGCACCCAAATTCGCGAGCGACCTGCTGTCTGACGCTGATCGGGTAGCAAGTAGTGGAGGAGTTCCGGATCAATCACCCGACTCCAATCTCCTTGCTGGGAGCGTCTGTGCCAGAGCGCCAAGGCGACCAGCGGGCAGCCGAGCAGGGCCCATAGCAGTTCTGGGCGTAGCAGATGAAAATGTTCATCCATAGCTGGGCCTCGCAAATATCTGGCTGAACCATCCACTGCGCAGCAGTGCTAGCAGGGCGGTGAGGCCCAGGGCGACTAACAGTGGAATCCAGCTCAAGGCCCGTCTGGGTCGAAAGGTACTGGCCGCCTGCTCCACGGGCTCCAGCTCGTCCAGCAGCGCGTAAACGGCTTCCAGTTCCGCGGGAGATGTTGCTCTGAAATAACGCCCTCCAGTGGCCTCGGCGACTGCGTTGAGCATGGCTTCGTCCACCTCGACCCTGCCCCGGCTGGAGCGGCCCAGATTTCGGCTGATGCCGATCGTATAGATCTTCACGTCAAGCTGTGATGCCAGTGCGGCGGCCTCCATCGGATCGACGGTACTCGCGGTGTCCTGCCCGTCGGTTAGCAGAATGAAAATGCGGGAGGCGGCTGGCCTCTCCCTGAGACGCTTAATGGCGAGGCCAAGTGCATCTCCGATCGCTGTATCCTCCCCCGCGAAGCCCAGTTGGGCCTCTTCGATAAAACGCGTCACGGTATCGAGGTCGAAGGTGAGCGGTGCCTGCAGATAGGCGCGCGTGCCAAACAAAATGAGCCCCACCCGATCGCCTTGTCTTCTCTGGGTAAAATCGGCTGCGATAGCCTTGACTGCGGTAATGCGTGGCACCAGGCGGCTGCCAATTTGCATGTCTTCAATTTGCATACTGCCCGACAGATCAAGACCTAACATGAGGTCGCGCCCCGTATTGGGGAGTTCGATTGGCTCGCCAATCCACTGCGGCCGAGCGGTCGCGGTGAGCAGCATCATCCAAGCCAGCCACAGCAACCACCAGTATCCCCGGCCTGTCGCGCCACTTTGTCCGCCAGCCGCCAGACCACGCCATCGTGCGGCGAAGGGTGCTCTCACTGCGCTGGGCTGCAGAGAATCGCCTCGGCTGAAATAGTGAATCAGCAGGGGGAGAGGACTCGCCAGAAAGACCCAAGGCCATATCCACTCAAGCACGGGTGGCCTCGTGATGCCGAATCCATTTCTCGGCCGCATCAAACAGGTTAGCGCTCGCCGAGGCGGGATGGGCGCGGTAACAGTCTTCCAGCTCACTGAGCTTCTCGACAGTCACGGCCTCACAGGTGTCGCAAAGGAAGTAGAGCCAATGCTGACCGTGGAGCGGTGCAATTTTTTTCTCTGAATAAGCGCGCAGGGCCGCCGCCTTGAGCAGCCGATTCAGTTCATCTGTCGCAGCGCCTTGCTGGCGAAGACGATCTAATTCGGCAAGTGCTATCCGTCGGTAATGTCGATGACGCCGTCTGCGGCGATACCAGTGTGCAAGGAAGCCCAGTGCGATAAGTCCTAGCACGATCAGGATCCACCAACCCGCAGCCAATGGCCACCAGTTCACCGCGGGAGGCTCCCGCAGTGGAGCGAGCTGTGCGAGCATCATCTCCGGATTCATCGTTGGGGGAATACCGTCAGCAGCCGTTTTAGGGGGTCTTCGTCGGTGTGAATCTGAAGCAATGGTATGCGCAGCTCTCTCAGCCGTTGCGCAGTCAGGTCGTGCTGGACCTGATAGTCCCTCGCATAGGCCTCACGGGTTGTGGCGAGACTCGTATCAAGCTGAGAGTGTGATTGCCCATCGGTGACGGCATAAAAGCCGGCCTGAGGCAGTGTTGCCTCGAGAGGATCCGTTACCCTGATTGCTACGATCTGCGTTTTACGCGCCAGCCTTCTGAGCGGCGCGACTCCGTCATTGTCGAAGAGGTCGTGAAAGTCGCTGACAATAAAAAGTCGCGTTCCGGGTCGGGATATCATCTCGAGTTGGAGGAGTAATTCAGAGAGACGCTGTGGGGTCTCATGGGAGGGTTCCGGATGGCCTTCCTCAACCAGATCCTTGATCACGCTGAGCACGGCGTGCTGGCTTCTCTTCGGTCTCGTATCCGAAACCCTGTGGTCACCTAATACCGCGCCGCCCACTCTTTCGCCACCCTGTAGCCCTGACCACAAGGCCAACGAGCCGATATGCGCCGCCAGTACCGACTTAAAGCATCGCCGGGAGCCGAATTTCATGGGCGTGCGCTGGTCAACGGCGACAAGAATGGGTTGCTCGCGATCTTCATGGAATAATTTGGTGTGAGGTGTACCCGAGCGGGCGGTTACGCGCCAATCGATTGCGCGAACATCGTCGCCCGCCGCATAGGCACGAACCTCATCAAATTCGACCCCGCGCCCTCGCTGGCGCGCTCTTCTCATGCCGGCAAGATTTGCCAGCGCGCGCGTCTGCCCGGTGACATCCACAAATCGGGCAGCAAATCGGCTGGCAATGAGTGCCTCGGCGCGAACGGTGGCGCCGAGCGGGCCGGTTACCGCGCTGGTTTTCAGTGCATCAGGCAACGGGTACGCGCTCGATGAGTCTTTCGATAACGTGATCACTGGTAACGCCAGCTGCCTCTGCCTCGAAGGAGACGATCAGTCGGTGCCTAAGACAATCGAGTGCTACGGACTGCACATCATCAGGATTGACGTAGTCCCGACCCGCAATCCACGCATTGGCGCGAGCGCAGCGGTCAAGCGCAATCGTGGCGCGAGGACTGGCCCCAAATTCCAGCCAGCCAGCCACTTCGCTGTCAAAGCGCTCGGGATCCCGGGTACCCAACACCAACTGAACAATGTATTCCTCGACGGCCGGCGCCATATGAATACCCAACACGGCTTGCCGGGCAGCAAAAATATCGTTCTGAGAGAGGGTGCTGGCGGGGCGCACTCGCTCACCGCTCGCCTCATTTCTGGCCAATCTCAGAATCGCCCGTTCGGCCTCGGCGTCTGGGTAGGACACTTTCACATGCATCAGGAAGCGGTCGAGCTGAGCTTCGGGCAGGGGATATGTGCCTTCTTGCTCAATCGGGTTTTGCGTGGCCATGACCAAAAATAGTCTTGGTAATTCATAGGTTTGGCTGCCAATGCTCACCTGCCTTTCAGCCATGGCTTCGAGCAGCGCTGACTGCACTTTAGCGGGCGCGCGGTTTATTTCATCAGCCAGTACGAGATTGTTGAAAATCGGTCCCTGCTGAAATTCGAAAGCGCCGGTTTGAGGCCGGAAAATGTCGGTGCCGGTGATGTCGCCGGGCAGTAGGTCTGGCGTGAACTGGATGCGATGAAAGCTGCCCTCAATACCCTCGGCCATTTCTTTGATGGCCCGGGTTTTGGCAAGGCCGGGGGCCCCCTCCACCAGCAAGTGACCATCCGCCAGTAAGGCGAGCATCAGTTTGTGGATCAAGTCTTGCTGGCCAACAATTTGTTGCCCCAGCCAGTCTTCCAGGTTCTTCAGGAGTTCGTAATTCACACTTCAGGCCTTTTTTACCGCTTAATCAGAAATGGCGTCTATTCCGACCATTACAAGGCCTGTTGGTTCACGGAATCGCCCATGGGGGCTCCGTGTATGAGCCGATCAGTCAGAAACCGGACAATTTATAGCATGTCAGAGCGTCTGTAAGCCCTTCCCGCCAATCGTTTCTTCCCTCTTGCCACCCTTCGAGCCATTTTACGCGGGCGAGGCCTGTCAAAAACGGGCAATTTTCTTTAGATCGGCCAGCCAGCCCAAGCTGATAGCCTTTTTCAAAAGCCCTTTGAGTGCGGTTGCGCTTGAATCTTTTCATACTGTATCCCTTTGGTTGCCCACTTACTCTCGCGAGGAAGTGCGGGGGCCGGAGGAACTCAGCAAGTCGCTTCTCCGGGTCATGCAGCTGCCGGCCAGCAACTGGCCGTCGGCACTTGGGAAAACAGGGAGCAAAATTTTTGCTACCTACGCGCCAAGTGGTGACGCGCTAGACCAACAGGAGACGAGCGCATTGGCCCGTCTGGTGGACTCGTGGGCGGGTGATCGCCGCCTCTTGCCACAGAGCGTTATCTGTTTTGCTGTCAGCCCGGGAAATGGCTCCAGCTGATAAATTAACGCTTGCGACGCCGACTGTCGAAAAATTAATTCTTATCAGAGCGCGCTATCTCAGGCGTCTATGGCATAAGCACGTGTTAACAGGGTCTCACGGGTGGCAACGGGCCAAATATCCCCTCTAATTTTTTGCTAGAGGGTGATCCAGCCCCAGAATCAGGGCGTAACACCTGCAACCGGATGATCGACTCTCCGGTTAAGCCATCTTCCCCCAGGTGGCGAATTATTACCCCGGCCTTCGGCCGGGGTTTTTTTTAGGAGGCCGCTTTGCCAAATCGAAGGCTGATGGTGACGCTAGGTTACGCTGGCCTGCTGCCGTTCTACGGCTTTTTGGCGGGTAGCTGGTGGCTTCGGGATTGGCCTGCTGCGCTGTCAGTACAGGGCTTTGTGATCTACTCACTCGGCATCCTGTGTTTTCTAGGCGGCACTTTATGGGGGCGGGTGCAACGCCTCGATGAGCCCGGCACCGCACGGCTGATCATCAGTAATGGCGTGGTGTTGTTTGCGGTGGCCGCGGTCCTGACTGCTCAGGCTTGGTTGGCGGCTTTGGCACTGATGATCGCCTATGTCGCGCTCGCCTGGTATGAAAGCAGGAGCGAATCCCTGCCGCATTGGTACCTGAGATTGCGGATCACCTTAACCGCTGGCGTGGTAATAGCACACATACTCTTTTTCGTTGCGCAGTCTGTTCAGGCATCGACTTGAGGTCGTATGGTCTCGGGCCAGTTGGCGTCCCTCAGCCACTGTGACGATATCGTTATCCTGCGTGCCTCGGTTGCCTCGAGCAGACCGGTAAGGCGTTTGCCACCCCCTTCAACGTAGGCCGCGCTTGGCTCCAATGCGTTGCGCGCAAGGCGCATGCAGGGCGAGTGTCTTCCTTCTTCATCACAGAGCACAGTGGCCTTATCGTTTTCTCGCCATTCTTGCTCGAGTACTGCAATCACTTCTTCCGCGGGTCCGATTAAATCGACTGGCAAAATGAGTAATGAAGGGAAGCTTGCGCTCTGCAACAAAGCGACGATACCCGCGCACGGCCCCCGGTCCGCGGCAGTCTCGCAAAGTACTCTGTCGCCGAAGTGCTGATAAAAGCGGGGGTGCTCCCGCGCGCAGATCAGGATCTCGCCCGCAAGGCTCGGGCGGGGTTCAACCAGTCGTGCCAGTAATGGCCTGCCCTCCAGACATATCAGACCTTTGTCTCGTCCACCCCATCTCAGGCCTCGGCCACCGGCCAAAATACCCAAGCTATAGTGGCTGGTTGCATTCAAACTTCAGGCCCCCTGTGGGATCATCGCGTCGTTGATTGCGACTATAGCTCATGTTTTATGCCGCGCGTTCTGGCGTTGGATACCGCCACTCAAGCTTGTACGCTAGCTCTCTCGGGGGTTGAGATCGTTGCTCGCCACGAGCAATTGGCGCGTGCACACAACAAGCATATTCTGCAGATGCTGTCGGAGCTGTTGCAAGGCCGTGCTCTGGCGGAGGCGGTCGATGTGATTGCTTGTGGCGTGGGGCCGGGATCATTCACGGGCTTGCGGGTCGCGGTCAGTGTCGCGCAAGGATTAGCGTGGGCGAGAGAGCTGCCCGTTCATGGATTCTGTTCACTGACAGCGCAGGTATACGCCGCGGCGGATCAACATCTGCTTCAAAATGGTGATTGGGTCCTTTCGACCATCGATGCACAGATAGGCCAGCTTTACGGCATTTGGGGTGTTTGGGCTAACGGACGTTTTGAGCCCCGCAGTGATGCGTTTATTACCCCTCCTGAGGATCTGCCAGCCTATGACGGTGACGATGAGGTCGTTATTTTGGGTTCTGCAGCGCATTTCATTGAGCGATTTCCTGAGCGTTTTAGAGGCTGCGGCCGCATTTTTCCCGAGATTACGCCTGACGCCCGTGTGATGGTAAAGGTGCTCGGCACTGAGGCCTTACCACTTGTGCTGAAACCCGCCCATGCGCTGGCGCCACAATATGTGCAGCGGGAAGTGGGCTGGAAAAAGCTGTCCGAGCAGGTACGTCATGATTGATTGGCTGCAAGTTTTGCTGCTGTCGTTGATTCAAGGTGTCACGGAATTCCTGCCGGTATCCAGCTCTGCACATCTTATTCTGACTACCCATTTGCTGGGTTGGACCGATCAGGGCTTGCTGTTCGATATAGGTGTACACGCCGGAACGCTGTTGGCGGTGGTGTTCTATTTTCGGAGCACGCTGTGGCGCTTGTTTCAGCAACTATTGCCCCGGGCGAACGAAGCAAGATCTGAATTAGTTGCACTGGTCATCGCGACTTTGCCTGTGGTCTGTGCGGGTGCGCTTTTAAAAAACATCATTGCTTTGGAGGCACGTGACCTCTCGGTAATCGCTGCCGCAACGCTGTTTTTTGGCCTGTTGCTCGGTTGGGCGGATATACAATCGCGGCATCAGGTCCGCTCCAACGAGACCGTCACCTATCGCGACGCGCTGCTGATTGGGTTGGCGCAAATATTTGCCCTCATCCCGGGTGCGTCGCGCTCGGGAGTCACCATCACTGCGGCCTTGTTTCTAGGCTACAATCCGCGAGCGGCAACGCGGTTTTCTTTTTTGCTTAGCATTCCCGTGATTTTGGGCGCCACCCTGGTGATGTTGACATCGATCGGGGACAGCTCGTTTTTTCATGCTGTCTTGCCACTCGTTGTGGCTTTCGCCGTGTCAGGAATGGTGGCTTACGCCACGATTGGATTGTTTATGCAGATGGTAGAGAAAATGGGCTTGATGCCGTTCGTAATCTACCGATTATTGCTGGGGGGATTATTGCTCCTCTGGGCAATACCCTGAATGAGAGAGATATAACGGAAAGGCGGCGACGGGAACGCGCACACATGGCAGAAGTTGATGAATTGATGGCATTCCTCAAGGAAGCCGTAACCCCTTTCCACGCAGTCAGCGCTATGGAAAGTCGTCTCACGGCGGCTGGTTTTCGAGAGGTGACGCAGTTCGATGGCCAGGACATGGAGCCAGGGCAGGGCTATTTCCTGACCCGTCAGGGCAGTTCTCTGGTGGCGCTTCGCACCGGAGAGGGATCTCCGAAGGAAGGCCTGCGTTTGGTGGGTGCCCACACCGATAGTCCCAATCTGTCGATCAAGCCCAACCCGGTGAAAGGCCGCGATGGCTGTGTGCAGCTTGGGGTAGACGTGTATGGGGGCGCCTTGCTGAACCCATGGTTCGATCGGGATTTAGCCATGGCCGGTCGCGTAACCGTATTGACTGCAGACGAGTGTCTAGAGTCGGTTTTGTTTGATTCAATGCGCCCCGTTGCGATTGTGCCTAGCTTGGCGATCCATTTGGACCGAGAAGCCAATAACCAGCGTACCGTGAATCCGCAAAAGGATGTGGTGCCGGTTGTGATGCTGGGCGACCCTGCTGCTTTTGATTTGAAAAAATGGCTGGTTAAGCAGCTCGCCGAGAGGGATCCGCGTTGGCAAGGGTCCAGAGTGATGGATTACGAACTGTCCTTATACGACACGCAAGCGCCGGGGTTGGTGGGTATCGATAACGCTTTGATCGCTTCCGCTCGATTGGACAATTTATTGAGCTGTTACGCGGGATTGTCTGCTTTGATTGATGCTGACGACGCGCAATGGTCGATGTTGGTGGCGACCGACCATGAGGAGGTGGGTAGCGCGTCTACAGTGGGGGCACAGGGTCCTATGTTGATGGACGCATTGAGTGGGTTGGTCAGTGAGGCCCAGCAAAACAGTCGCTTACGCTTGCAGTCCTGGATGCTGTCTGTCGATAACGCGCATGCAGTGCATCCTAACTACGCTGATCGCCACGATGAGCAGCACGGTCCCAAGTTAGGACAGGGACCCGTCATCAAGGTCAACCGGAATCAGCGCTATGCTACCAATGCCGATGGTGCCGCGCGGTTAAGGTTGCTGGCAGAACGCGCCGGGGTCGATATTCAATCTTTTGTGATGCGCGCTGACTTGGCTTGCGGCAGCACGATCGGTCCCATTACGGCTACCGAGACTGGAATTCCGACTACGGATTTGGGGGTGCCAACGCTGGCCATGCATTCCATTCGGGAGTTGGCGAGTGCCGCTGATCTGCCGCAACTGACCGCCTTGCTTCGGGCTTTTTATCGACGTTTGGCATGATGATGGAGAGAGCGATATGAGCGCAGTTCGGGTCCTGACGGGCATTACCACTACAGGGACACCACATCTGGGCAATTATGTTGGCGCCATCCGGCCGGCCATTGCAGCCTCGCGGGATCCGGATGTCGAGGCCTATCTGTTTCTGGCCGATTTTCACGCGCTGATCAAAAATCAAAATCCGGATCAGGTGGCGCAGTCCAGTCGGGAGATCGCGGCCACCTGGCTCGCACTGGGTCTGGATCCAGAAAAAGCCTTCTTCTACCGGCAGTCAGATATCCCAGAGATCACAGAGCTGAGCTGGGTGCTGAGTTGTTCTGCTGCAAAAGGGCTCATGAATCGGGCGCATGCTTATAAAGCAGCGGTGCAGGCCAACGAGGAAGCGGGTGAAGATCCTGATTTTGGGATCACCATGGGACTGTTTTCTTATCCGATACTGATGGCCGCCGATATCCTCATCTTTAACGCCCATCAGGTGCCAGTGGGTCGCGATCAGATTCAGCATGTTGAGATGGCTCGTGATATCGCGCAACGGTTTAACCACCACTATGGAGAGGTATTCACCCTTCCCGAAGCGGTCGTGGATGAGCAAGTAGCCATACTGCAAGGCTTGGACGGGCGAAAAATGAGCAAGAGTTATGGCAATACCATCCCGCTTTTTGGGACGCCCAAGCAACTTCAAAAATCCATTAACAAGATCAAGACCAACTTACTCGAGCCCGGCGATCCAAAGGACACCAACGATTCAGCGGTGTTTCAAATTTGGTGCGCGTTCGCAGATACCAAAGAGCGGGAGCGCATGCGGGATGCGTTCGCGGACGGCATTGCCTGGGGAGAGGCGAAAAAGCAGTTGTTCGAGCGCATCAACGACGAGCTGGCTCCGGCCCGGGAGATCTATGAGCGGCTGATGGCAAATCCCGCGGAAGTCGAGGGGATCCTGCAAACAGGCGCCGCGCGGTTGCGCTCCAAGAGTCAGGCGCTACTCGAAAAGGTCCGTTCAGCCGTGGGTTTGCGAAAATACGCGTAATGCGAGGTCTTTCCGCCCATCGTCTGCATCAGCGGTTGCAAAGGCTGTAGATCTGAGGAGCCAGAGTCGCGTTGCTTGAGGGATACTCAAAGGCTCAGGGTAAGCCCAATCACCGCGCTTCTTGGTTCACCCACAAAGTAGCGATAATTTCCAAAGCCGAAGTCGGCCCGTTCCGCGTAGCCCTCGTCGAGTAAGTTGGTGGCGACCACGGTGACCGTCAGCTTGGGCGTTACCGTCCAAGCCGCCCTCAGATTCAGCAGTTGATGCCCGTCGTATTGGTGCTCATTGTTTGGGTCAACCCAGTATTTGGCCACCCACAGCCACTCTATTTCGCTCGAAACAGGAAGGCCAATTGTCGAAAAATCGGCGAGCAGTTGCACTGACCCGAAGTGTTTGGGTGCTGTATCAATGTCATTACCCTCTATGCTGCCCCGCGAGCCCAGCAGTTGAATATCGCTGTCATAGCGGTGCCTAGCATAGCTACCGTTTGCCGATGCGGACCATATGTCAGAAAGCTGCCATCGAAGGGACGCCTCAATACCCCGGTGTGAAGTTTCGGCTCCCGATACGTTGTACCGATCACGATCCTGAAAAATCACGTTGTCCTTGTGCATCCAGTACAGAGAGAGGTCATAGTCCAAGTTGCCCACTTGCCGGCGCAAGCCCAATTCCAAACTGTCGCCGGTCTCGGAATCAATACTGGCAAGCTGCTGACCAGATTGAAGTCGGTAAAGCTCAGCAGTTTGGGGTATGCGGAAGCCTCTAGCCCATCTCCAGAAGAGCACGCCCGCATCTGAACGATAGCTGAGCGCTAGATTGCCCATCCAGTCGCTAAATCGATCGACACTGCTCGACGGGCGATAGAACCGGCAAGCACTGGCGCTGGGGGCGCAGGCGGGGCCATCCTCGACTTGGTTGCGATAGTCGTAGCGAGTGGATTCGTATCGCAAGCCTGCGTCGACATGCCAGCGATCATCGATTGACCAGTTGATTTGCGAAAAGGCGGCCGCGGTGTCGGCATCTACCTCATAGTCGTAATGAGTCCCATCAGGCTGATTCGGGCTAAAGAAACGCTCCTGCGTCTCCAGCAAACTGCCGTGTGTACGGTCGACATCCGCACCGATAAGCCAGCCTGTTGAGCCTCGCAGCCCCGAGGCAGATGCCTGAATTCCAATACTCTGGTGTCGATTGGTTTCCGTCGCTTGCCATGGGAGGTAATGTTGCAAGAATGTCATGCTGTTACTGCGCCAATAGGGCCGTAGCGTCAGGTCGGTGGCGCTATTCAGTTGGCGGATAAAGCCCAGATGGCCTCTGCCCGACCACGCGTTACGGTAGGCTTCAGGATTCGGGTTTGCTTCGCTGGCGCTGTCACTCTCGTAAGCCTCAAATCCTTGAATATATCCAGCGGTTTCCTGCTCCAGATGACTGCCCTCTAAAGCGCCATCGAGTCGCCATTCGTCCCATTGATGATCGATCTTGAAGGTGGCTTTTTGTTGGCTGTAGCCGGAGGCATCCTGATAGCCACCATAATCGCTTGCTTGCGCAGCCAGGGCGACGCTGTCCCAAGATCCGCTGGCGGAGAGTCGATAATAGTCTCTGGAGCCGGCTTCAAGCTTGATCTGGTTGGGGGTGGTCGCCACAGGGCGAGAAATCACATTGATAATGCCGTGCAGCGCATTCGAACCAAACACGACGGCCGCGGGTCCCTTGAGGACCTCGACCCTGCCTGCCTGAAGCAGGTTGGCATCGAAGAGTTGATTGACATTGCAAAAGCCCGGCGCGCGCAAGCTGATGCCGTCTTGCGCTGTCATGAATGCGCCACAGCTTCCAGCGCCGGTGAGTACAGGGGACCTCAAAGAGATGAGCGACTCCTGTCCGTTGCCGCGGCTCACCCATGCGCCGGAGACGCGATTGAATAACTGGTTGCTGTGTTGCGCGGCCACCCTGGCTATCACGTCTTCGCTGAGAGTAGCCCAGGCGATCGCCAGGTCTGCGCCCGCTTGATCACTCCTTGAGGCCGTGACGATGACGGTTTCCAGCACGGCTTCGTCATCAACACTTTCGCTGCTCACCGCCGGGTTGGCTACCAAAATGGAGGCCAACGCGATACAAGATGATATTCGCTTACCCTGAGACCAGCGGAGCGGGAACATGTAGGTAGTCCTTGGTTAGTGTTGACTAAGACAGGAAGTGACAACGGCGGGCATTTTGAGCAAAACTGCTCGCAATGCCAAGCGCGCAGGATTTGGGGTCGTGAGTTCAGCTGTTCTTGCCAAAAATGATTCGTTACCGATTCGGACCAAGGGCCCTGTTCACTCGGGCAAGGTGCGTTCAGTTTATTGGCTGACCGATGAGGATAGCGCGCGTTTAATTAGACAGCGCGGCTATGACGTGGCTGCTGATGCACAGCTTGCCGTGATGGTGATCAGCGACCGCATCTCGGCATTTGATTGTATCTGGCATGGAGAGGGCGGCCTTGCCGGGGTGCCCGGGAAGGGAGCGGCCCTGAATGCCATCTCTCAATACTGGTTTCAAGCATTCCAGAAGCACGGCTTGGCCCGCAGCCATATCCTCGAGGTGCCCCATCCCCTGATGTGGATTGTCCAGCGCGCTGAACCGGTCATGATTGAGGCCATCGCTCGGCGGTTTATTACAGGCTCCATGTGGCGAGCGTACGAGAAGGGGGAACGCAGCTTCTGTGGTATCCGTCTTCCTGAAAATCTCCATCGGGATCAGCGCCTGCGAGAGACGCTGGTAACACCCTCCACGAAAGGCGTGATGACCGGTCTTGCAGGCGTTCCTGAAATTGACGATGCCAATGTCTCTCGAGAACAGCTGAAACAGCACTGGCAAGCATTTGGTTTTCATGCTGAGACTGACGTCGATTTGTATGAGGTATTGCTCAAGCAGGGCGTTGAACTCATAGCGGAACACTTAGACTCCCTGGAGCTAATGCTAGTGGATACCAAGTTCGAGTTCGGTTACGCGCGTGACGCTGAGGGCAACTCATCCCTGATTTACATGGACGAAGTGGGTACGCCTGATTCTTCCCGCATGTGGGACGCCGTTGCATATCGAGGGGGGAGTGTGGTTGAAAACAGCAAAGAAGAATTCCGCCAGGCGCTTTTGCGGCACGTGAACGATCCCGATTTATTGCTGGATCCGAAACGATTTCCCGAGAGAAAGCAGTTCGCGGCGGAGCACGCATTACCCGCCTCCATGCTGTACACGCTCTCCGAAACATATCTTTCAGTGGCGGAGCGTATTATTGGTGAACCTGTGGCTGCTCCAGATCGACCTCTGGAGACTATGATGAACGTGCTGGAGCATGAGTTGGGATTGGCCAACGTTTAGCGGGAGCAGCCAACATGACGATAACAACAGAGGAATTTAAACATGCCCATGTTTCAACTGACTGACACGCTCTCGGTATCCGGCCAGATCACCGCTCAAGACATAGCCGTATTGTCAGATCAAGGTTTTACCTCGGTTGTCTGCAACCGCCCTGACGGAGAAGCTGCTGATCAAAGTAGCATGGATCACATTGAAGCAGCTTGTCGGGAGGCTGGGCTTCTGTTCGTGCGTTACCCCGTCAACGCCATGAACTTTCCAGGCCCGGATCTGGAGGGCTTGGGAGAACTCTTTGATGACCCCAACCAGAAAGTATTGGCTTACTGTCGGACGGGTACGCGATGCGCGAATCTCTGGGTAGCGTCCAGAGCACCGGAAGACCGTGACCAGGCAGTGGGCATAGCACGAGAAATTGGTTTTGACCTGAGTATGGTCGCGCGATAGCGCAAAGCGAGTGCTTGCTCAATTCAGCGCAGAGAGGAGTTTGCTCATAGCCGCTAGCGATAGCGTGTCCCATGCGTCAGTGCTTAGAGAGGCTTGGTCAGGTAGTAGCGATTCCGGAGGTATGTGCTCAGGGTGATGCGCCTCGGCGATGACCGCATAAGGCCTCAGTATTGTCGGGTCCTTGCCAGCGCTCAGCTGATAGACGCGCAGATAAATTGTGGCACCGGCTTTGACGGACGCGCCAGTGAGCTTCTCAAATGCCGCGCCAGATGCGACGGATGCCTCTGCGAGAACGGCTCGATCAAGTAGCAGTCCCGCGTCTGATAATGTGCTACCGATACTCTGACCCTGCCGAATCAGCCTGTCAGCCTCAGTCAGCGATTGATCTAATGGCCGCCGGAAACAGGTGACCGCCAGCGTTCTACAGATCGCCTGTTCATCATGAGTGGAATAAAGGCTCGCCACACGGCTACCCTCATCCTGATGCAGCACTTCCACATGGTAACTGCCAAATTTCTCTCTAATTTGTTCGCTGTTCATCTGGCGATGTTCCATCCGACTGGCTGCTTCAGCGCCGTGGGGCATATTTGATCCCGCTTGCGGGGCGCGGGCGCGGAGACACTAACCCGTGCGCCTTAAATCTGCAATGCTGTAGCCAATCGCCAAGGCGTTTCTGGGGTATGATCATGCGCTGTTATTTCATTGGAGAGAAGCTTATGAGATCCGCTTTTTTCGCCGCAAAATTGAGTTTGACTGTGATCTCCATGCTACTGGTCTCGGTTGCGATGGCTGGAAGTTTGGCCGAGGACGCGAGCGCCGTCTACGATTCCAAGTTGCGTGACCTGTTTCTGTATTTTCATCAGAATCCAGAGCTTTCGACAATGGAGCACCAGACAGCCAAGCGATTGGCAGACGAGTTGGAGGTGCTGGGTTATACCGTGCACCGCGGTGTGGGCGGCACTGGAATTGTCGCCTTGCTTGAAAATGGAGAAGGGCCTCTTGTCATGTTCAGGGCCGATATGGACGGGCTGCCGGTAGAGGAGAAATCGGGTCTGAGCTACGCCTCCAGGGCCACACAGATCGACCCGAACGGTAATGAAGTCTTTGTTATGCACGCCTGCGGCCACGACGTGCACATCACCAGCCTCGTCGGAACGGCGCAGCTCATGGTAGAAAAGCGTGATCAATGGCAGGGCACGCTGATGCTGATCGGCCAGCCGGCGGAAGAGCGCGTGCTGGGTGCTGCTGCCATGCGAGCAGATGATTTGTGGCCTCGATTTGGTCAGCCTGACTATGCGATGGCCTTCCATGTCACTTCGTCCATGCCAACGGGCATGCTGGGTGCTTCAGTCGAGTCCCCTTATTCCGGGGCAGATACAGTCGATATTTATGTGTCGGGTGTGGGAGCGCATGGGGCATCTCCGCATCGTGGTGTTGACCCTGTGGTGTTGGGCTCGCAAATTGTGATGGCTTTGCAGACGGTGGTCAGTAGAACACTGCCACCGAGGCGCCCGGGAGTGATTACCGTTGGCGCTTTTCACAGTGGTACCAAGCACAACATCATTTCAGATTCGGCCCATTTGCAATTGACCGTGAGAAGTGAGTCAGCGGATGACCGCGAATTACTGCTCGATGGTATCAAGCGCGTTGCGGAAAATATGGGCCGGGTCGCGGGCCTGCCCGAAGATCGTTTGCCGCGCGTGGTGGTGTCTGACGAGAGTGTGCCGCCTACGCTGAATGACAAGGCGTTGACCGAGCGAATTATCGCGACATGGACCGGACAATTCGGAGAGGGGGTGCTGTTCTCGGGCGAGAGATTGGGTATGGGAGCAGAGGATTTTCCCTTTTTTACGGTCGACCCCTACATCCCTAGCTTATATTTCGCTGTGGGAGGAACACCTCCTGAGGATTTCGCTCGCGAGCAGAGCGGCGGAGCCCCCGTTCCCTCGCATCATTCGCCCCTGTTCAAAATTGCCCCCGAGGCTTCTGTCACAATGGGCGTTGAAGCCTCGGTGTCTGCGCTATTGGAACTGCTGGGTCAGTGACCCAGCGCACCGTCGAAGGTGCCCCGGCGTACCCGATTTGGGACCTTGCTGTCAGGCTGATCCACTGGAGCCTTCCGCCTGCTATCGCGCTGATGTGGTGGACCGGGGAGCAGGGCCATATGGATCTGCATGAGTGGGTGGGTTACGGGCTACTGTGCCTGATCCTCACGCGAATCGTTTGGGGTCTGTTGGGTACTGAGTCGTCGCGATTTAGTACTTTTTTGCGCGGGCCTCATGCCATTTGGCGCTACGTGCGCGTTGGAGGGGTGTTCCCGGGGCACAACCCTCTGGGTGCGCTATCTGTCGTCGCACTGCTCATTTTCATGCTGACTCAGGCAGTAACAGGTTTGTTCAGTCGCGACGATCTGCTCTTCGAGGGTCCTTTTTCTTACTGGGTCGGTGATTTGTCGGGTCAGCTGACCGAGTGGCACAAACTCAACTGGCTGATACTTCAGTGCCTCATCGCCTTGCACTTGTCGGCGATCGCTTGGCATCAGTGGCGCCGACATGAGCCGCTGATTCAGGCGATGTGGTCAGGGAGTGCAGCCCATAAAATATCGACCTCGCCACCCCGACCATTCTGGATGGCGGGGGGCATTTTTCTGGTCTCGGCTATGCTGCTATGGATCCTGATTCGCTTGGCGCCAGAAGCGCCCAGCTACTACTGACTGCCGTCGCACGGCGAGGGTTTGATTGAGTTCAGTAGAGGTAATCCTGAGACTTATATTCGTCGTGACAGGCTTTGCAACTGCCCCCTGTTGCCAGAAATTTTTCGCGAATCGCGTCCGGGTCGCCACCAGATGCGGTTTCGGCAAGCTCAGCAGCGGCAGCGCGAAAATTGTTTAGCTTGTCTTGAAAGTCATCCATGTTGTTCCATATTTCCGGCTTGGCACGTGTTGTCCCTTGCTCGGTACCGGGCGCGAAGCCGCGTTCAACGCCGAACTGAGACACGTGGTGCAAGTCGTTAGCCCAATTGGCAAACCGCGCGGCGTCCCACTCGATTTTACCCTTCACCATATCGCCCATTGGCGCAATGGTCATGCCGAGCAGGGCAAAATAAGACTGTCGCATTGACTGGAGGGGTTCTGACTGCTCTATGTGAGCAACCGACGGACCCGATAAAAGTGTCACCGCCAGTGTGATACCTGCCATGGTCTGCTTTGTCATCTTGACTTCTCCTCGTATCGAAAAAAATTGTAGGTTATCGAGTCACTTGTACCCGGTACATGAATCTATCCCAAAAAGGGGAGTGTCCCCGCCCTTGGGTGGGTTTACACTGCGTCCACTCAGGAGGAACCATGTCTGACCAGCTACCCCTAGACGCTTATTGGATGCCCTATACCGGCAACCGCCAATTTAAGCGTGATCCGCGGATCATCGTCGCCGCGCAGGATGTATGGTTTACGGATGATCGGGGTAGACGGATTCTTGACGGTCACTCGGGGCTCTGGACCTCTGGTTTGGGCCACGGTCGAGCAGAGATTACCGCCGCAGTAGCGGAGCAGATCGAGGCACTTGATTTTGCTCCTCCCTTCCAGTTTGGACATCCCAAGGCCTTTGAGTTGGCCGACAGGTTAAGACAGCTGATGCCGGGCGACCTCAATTATGTTTTCTTCACCAACTCGGGTTCGGAGTCGGCCGACACGTCTCTCAAGATGGCGCGTGCCTACTGGCGCCTCAAAGGTCAGCCTGCCAAAACGCGCTTTATTGGCCGACAGAAGGGTTACCACGGCGTGAACTATGGTGGTACCGCGGTTGGGGGCATTGGCGCCAACAGAAAGCCCTTTGGACCCTCGCTCGAAGTGGATCATCTCCGGCACACGATGCTGCCCGAGAACCAGTTCAGCCGCGGCATGCCGGATTTCGGCGCTCACTTGGCCGATGAATTGGCCGAGCTGATTGCATTACATGACGCGTCAACTATCGCGGCGGTGATCGTCGAGCCGATGGCCGGATCAGCGGGAGTCATTCCCCCTCCGGCTGGATATCTGCAGCGTCTGCGCGCTTTGTGTGATGCAAACGACATCCTGCTGATCTTTGATGAGGTGATAACCGGTCTTGGCCGATGCGGCGCCAATACGGGAGCAGAAGCCTTCGGCGTCACGCCGGATATTCTGAATCTAGCAAAGCAGATTACAAATGGCGCTGTACCGATGGGGGCCGTGGTTGCTACGCCAGAGATTTACGACACGTTCATGTCGCAGGGCGGGCCGGACTACGCCCTCGAGTTCGCTCATGGCTACACCTATTCCGGCCATCCTGTCGCCTGCGCAGCTGGCCTTGCAGCCTTAGAGTTATTAGTTGAAGAACAGCTGCCTGAGCGAGTTGCTCGCGAGGCGCCATTCTGGGAAGCATTACTGCATGACGCCCTGGCCGATAAGGCTCACGTAGGGGATGTCCGAAATTTCGGTTTCGCTGGTGCACTGACCCTTGATCCTTACCCGGGAGAGCCCCTCAGGCGTCCCTTTGAGGTCGCGATGAGAATGTGGGAGAAGGGTTTTCTGGTTCGATATGGCGGTGACACCATTCAACTGGCGCCCCACTTTGTCATGGAGCGAGAGCAAATGACTTCGCTGGTCAGCGCATTGGGAGAATCTCTGACCGAGCTTGCTTAACGATCTACCGGTGCGTCCACCTGACTACTGGGACGCGATGCGGGCTGCTAGCCACTCGTCCATTCTGGCTTCGAGCACGTCCAGCGGGATCGCGCCTGCACCCAGCAGGTGATCGTGAAAGGCCCGGATATCAAAAGCCTCGCCGAGCGCGGCTTCTGCCTCGCGACGCAGTTCCAGCATTTTCATCTGACCCATTTTGTAGGCCAAGGCCTGCCCGGGCCAGCCAATGTAGCGATCTATTTCGTTGACGATATCAGTCTCGGTTTTAGCAGCGTTGTCCAGAAAGTAGTCAATGGCCTTCTGGCGATCCCAGCCAAAATAATGAATGCCCGTATCGACAACCAAACGTACGGCGCGCCACATGTCGTAGACGAGTTGGCCATAGCGAGAGTAGGGGTCTTGATACAAGCCCATGTCATAGCCCAAGCGCTCCGAATACAGTCCCCAGCCCTCGATGAAGGCGGTGAAGCCGCCATTGCGCCGAAACTCGGGCAGCCCTGTCAGCTCCTGAGCCAGCGCAATTTGCAGGTGATGCCCCGGCACACTCTCGTGAACACTGAGCACTTCCATTTCAAATTTGGGCCGTACTTCGGGTTGATACAGGTTCACGTAGTACCAGCCCGGCCGACTACCGTCCGCTGCAGGTCGCATGTAGTAGGCCGTGGTGGTGTCAGGCGCCTCCTCTTCAGGTATTGGCCGAACGCCATAGGGCGCGCGCGGCAGTTTTCCAAAGAGTTTTACCAAGCCCGGGTCCAGTCGCTTTGAGACTGCTTGGTAGCCCTCCAGAAGGGCCTCGGGGGTGTCGTAGTAAAACTGCGGGTCTGTGCGCAGGAAGGCGTTGAATGCGGCAATATCGCCATCGAACTTCACTTCTGAGATGACTGCCTCCATTTCGCCTCTGATGCGCGCGACTTCGGCCAAACCGATTTCATGGATCTCATCCGGCGTGAGATCTGTCGTGGTGAAGTGTTGCGCGAGACGGGTGTAAACTTGTTTGCCGCCCGGCAGGGAGCCTATTCCCGCCGCCCGTGCGGCCGGGAGATACGCTTCCTCTAGGAAACCCAGCAGCGCTTCGAATGCGGGATTGATCTCATCTTTGATAATCGAGCTCGCTTCAGACCGAAGACGTGCTTGATCCGCCGAACTGATATTTGTGGGTAACTCCACAAAGGCCTTAAAGAAGGGGCTGTCATGGGCATCGCCCTCGAGCAGCCCGCGAATCTGTGCGGGCACGCGCTCCATGACAATTTGGGCTTGGGTACGATTCTTTTTTATACCCGCGCTGAGCAGTGCTTGATATTGCGCCAGTTGCTCGGGCATGTCCCGAAGGCGGGCCAGCCAATCTTCCAGATCCTGCAGCGTCTGCATTGGCAGCGTTTCTATCATGCTGTGGCGATGTTGTGGCCCCGAGCGCATATCGAGCGCGATAAGGTGCAAGCCGTCCTCGTACTCTGAGGTGTTATCGCGAAGCTGCCTCAGCAGCATGGCTCTATTCGTTCGCGCCTCCGTAGAGAGCGTTGCTGGCTCAATTTGTTCTAATTGCTGAATAAACTCTTGCTCGTCTTGGTAGCGCTGCTGGAAAGCGTCTGGGCTGCGATCAGTCCACTGACTGTTCCCTGAACGATCTCCGTACTCAAGGCGTATCTCAGGGTACTGCTCTAGAGTCCATTGCCAGTGCTGATCGATGACTGCGTTCAGCGTATCGTCGGAGGCGTTGGTGAGCGGCAGGTAAGCGATTGCGCTCGCCATCAGCATCACACGAATCATTCTGGAGCCCACTGCGCACTCTCGAGTGAAACATGCCCGAGACAAGGATGCTGACCATGCCCAAACACCCGAGAGAGCGGAGTGAAGATTTTTCCGAAAAGTCATCATGATCTAAGACCTGCCCAAAATAGAGCGCGCTACCAGCTCGCGCATGATCTCTGATGAACCGCCGTAAATGGTTTGTATGCGCGCATCGACATAAAAGCGGGATATGGGGTATTCCGCGGTGTAACCGTATCCGCCAAATAGCTGCAGGCATTGATCGGCAACGCGGCACTGCATTTCGCAGCTCGCAAGTTTCAGCATGGCAGCGGTATCGGCTGTCAGGCGGCCCTCAGCGTATTCCCTTGCGCACTGCTCGTAGAATGCGCGGTTGATCGCGATATCGGTTTTGACTTCGGCCAGCTTGAAGCGGGTATTCTGAAATTGGCCGATCTTCTGTCCGAAGGCCTCTCGCTCCTGAACGTAGTCAACCGTGATGCCGAGCGCACCTTCCGAAGCGGCGATGGCCTGTGCTGCGATGCCCAGCCGTTCGCGAGGGAGCTCTTCCATCATGATGACGAAACCGCGGTTCTCCTCCCCCAGCAAGGCGGTGGATGGCAGTCGAACGTCATTGAAAAAAAGCAAAGCGGTATCCGACGTGTGTTGTCCAATCTTGTCGATCTTTTTCGATTTTTCAAAACCGGGGCTGTGCGCGTCGACCAGAAACAGCGAAGTGCCCTTGGCGCCACGGCCGGGATCGGTGATGGCGGCTACGATGACCAGGTCGGCGTGAATGCCGTTGGTGATAAAAATCTTTGATCCATTCAGTACCCACTCGTCTCCGTCACGAACGGCGTGAGTGCGAATGCCCTGTACGTCTGATCCGGCGCCAGGCTCGGTCATTGCCAAGGCGCCAACCACCTCACCCCTTGCCATTCTGGGTAGCCAATCCGTTTTCTGTTGCTCGGTCCCGTGTCGGCTGATGTAGGGCGCCACAATATTGTTGTGAATGCCGTAACCCGAAGCAAAGCCGCCAAAGCCCATCTCCGACAATTCTTCGATCATCGCCAGCGTGACGTGGGGTGACGTGCCCGCTCCGCCGTACTGCTCGGCCATGTCTGGACACAGCAGGCCGGCTTCTCCGAGCCGGTTCCACAGCGTACGTGGCACCATTCTGTCGGCTTCCCAGGCTTCATAGTGCGGTGTAATCTCCTGCTCAAATGCGCGTCGAGCCATATCACGAAACAGGGTGAGCTCATCCATATCGACGGCTTGATTCATATCTTTGACCTGATGTTGGGATCGGGGCGCAAAGTATGAAGAAGAACTTGGGGAATCACAAAGCGGCATTCGCCCGCGCCGAGCTTGGCGCGATCGACCATGAATGCGGGTTTGAGAGCAGGTACACGGGGGCACCGTAACATGACAATGACGCCAGATCAGGGTAGCTCAGACTTCATCAGCGTTCTCGAGTCGCTGATTCCGGATTCCAGTGCCACCGAGCTGGTGCAGTGCTTTGAACGTGACGGCTATTGCATGATTCCAAATGTGCTGGAGGAGGGCGCGGTCGCTCGTTACCGGCGTGCGCTTGAGCCGTGGGTGAGGGAGGGGCCGACAGGCCGCAACGTATTTGAGGGTACGCGCACACACCGGGTGTACGCGATGTTGGCAAAAGACCCGGTTTTTGCCGAACTGGTGACGCATCCAGTCGCCTTGGCATGGGCCGAACAGTATTTAGGTGCCAGTTGCCTCCTGAGCGCCTGTCTTGCGATCTGTCTGGGACCGGGGGAGTCAGCACAGCCATGGCATACCGACGATGGGCACACGACGCTGGCGCCGCCACACGAGCTGCTTGGTGTGTCGACGTTCTGGGCGCTCGACGACACCACTCTAGAGAATGGCGCCACAGAGGTATTGCCTGGCAGTCACACCTGGGCGAGAACTGATTTTCCAGGGGTGCTGACCGATCAGGATTTCTCTGACGAATCTGATGTCGAAGGTGATCCCGGAGCGCATCCCAGCGCGGTCAAAGTCACCATGCCGGCGGGGTCGCTCATGGTGGCCCGGGGCGATTTATGGCATCGAGGAGGCGCGAACCATTCCGGCCAAAGTCGTTGGTTGGTGACGCCCCAATACTGCGCGGGTTGGTTGCGACCTTTGGAATCCATGTTGCTTTCGGTGCCATCCGAAAAGGTAGCGCGCTTGCCGAGGCGAGCGAGAGAGCTCTTGGGTTACTCCATCCATCCGCCGTTTATGGGTTATTCTGACGGCATGCACCCACAGCGATTGCTGCCCTGACGGGCTCGCATAGTCTCTGGGCCGTTTCATTCACTCACTCTTTATAGTCGAGGCAATCATGTTTGAATACACGAAGTTCTACATCAACGGACAGTGGGTTGACCCTGTAACCCCCCGCACGCTCGAGGTGCTCGACCCGTCAACGGAAGAGGCCTGCGCGACCATCTCGCTGGGCTCGGAGGCGGATGTAGATCTCGCGGTAGCAGCAGCGAAAAACGCTTTCGAAACTTTCAGTCAGACCAGCGTGGATGAGCGCGTGGGCATGCTGGAGCGGATGGCGGAGATTTTTCAGCGGCGTATCGGCGAAATTGCAGAGGCGATTCGTCTGGAAATGGGCGCGCCGATCAAGCTGGCCAGCACTGCTCAAGCATACGCAGGACTGGGCCACATCACCGAGGCGGCAAAGATACTCAAAACGTACAGCTTTACCGAGGATCTGGGCCCCCACCGAGTTGTGAAAGAACCTATTGGGGTTTGCGGCTTGATTACGCCTTGGAATTGGCCGCTAAACCAGGTCAGCTGCAAGGTGGCCCCGGCACTCGCGGTGGGATGCACGATGGTGCTCAAGCCCAGTGAGATCGCTCCGCTATCGGCGTACCTGTATGCCGAAATCATGGACGAGGCGGGCATCCCGCCTGGCGTTTTTAATCTCGTTAACGGGGATGGGCCGACCGTTGGTGAGGCACTTTCGCGTCACCCGGATGTCGATATGATGTCCTTCACCGGATCGACTCGCGCGGGTTCGCTCGTCGCGCAGAATGCGGCACCCACTGTGAAACGTGTGACACAGGAGCTGGGCGGCAAGTCCCCCAATATTATCCTCGACGATGCTGATCTCGAGGCTGCGGTGACGCGCGGTGTGATGCACATGTACAACAATACAGGGCAGTCCTGTAACGCGCCCTCGCGGATGCTGGTCCCGCGCAGTTTGCTTTCGCAAGCCGAGGAGATAGCGGCCAAGGTGACCGAGGGTGTAGTGATGGGGCCAACGGCGTCGGAGTCCACCACCATGGGTCCGGTCATTTCGAAGATTCAGTGGGATAAGATTCAAGGCCTTATCGAGTCCGGAATAGCAGAGGGCGCCAAGGTTGTGTGTGGCGGACCGGGACTTCCCGATGGCATTGACCGCGGCTACTACGTGCGCCCCACGGTGTTTTCTGATGTCAGCAACGACATGACCATTGCGCAGCAGGAAATATTTGGTCCGGTATTGGTGATGATTCCCTATGACACCGAAGAAGAGGCGATTCGAATCGCTAACGATACCCCTTACGGCCTGGCCGGATATGTACAAAGCGGTGATCTCGAGCATGCCCGCAGGGTGGCCTCCAAGATTCGCGCCGGGAACGTGCACATCAATGGCGCCTCTGCCGGCCTAGATGTGCCTTTTGGCGGATATAAGCAGTCAGGCAACGGTCGTGAGTGGGGTGCTCACGGGTTCACCGATTACCTAGAGATCAAGGCGATTTCGGGTTTTGAGGCGGCCTGAGCTGCCCCGAAGACCTAGAGCATTACGTTGAAGGCCATTCTTGCAATTGATCAGGGTACTACCGGGACAACCATTGCTGTAATGAATACCCGGGGTACTCTGATTGGCAGCGTCAATCACGAGTTTCCGCAGCTTTACCCGAAACCTGGCTGGGTAGAGCACGATCCCGAGGCGATCTGGGCCTCAGTGTTAAAGGGTATTCGCGCGGTTTTCCGCAAAGGACTGTGTCGGCCTGCCGATGTGATCTGTATCGGCATCACCAACCAGCGTGAGACTACGCTACTTTGGGAGCGTCGTACCGGGAAGCCAGTGGGTAACGCCATCGTGTGGCAGTGTCGCAGGACGGCGAGTTTTTGTGAGGGCCTTCGCAAGAAAGGGCTTGAGACGCTTGTGCGTGAACGGACCGGTCTGGTGCTCGACCCCTATTTCTCGGCAAGTAAGTTCCGCTGGTTACTCAACAATGTTGATGGCGCCCGCGCACTCGCAAAAAAAGGTGGGCTCGCAGGGGGCACGATTGATGCCTTTTTACTGGCGAGGCTGACCGGAGGCATTGTTCATGCGACCGATGTTTCCAACGCCTCGCGCACCTCGCTGATGAACCTCAGAACGCTTCAGTGGGACCCAGAGCTACTGAAACTCTTTAATGTGCCCCGATCCATTCTGCCGGAAATTATTCCGTCGAGCGGTGAGCTGGGTGTGACCCGGGGTGTGCCCGGCTTGCCTGATGGCGTGCCTATTACGGGCATAGCGGGTGACCAGCAATCGGCGCTTTTTGGTCAGGCGGGATTCGACAAGGGAGCCGCCAAGTGCACGTTTGGAACCGGCTCCTTTATTTTGATGAATACGGGACACGACTGCATGCACAGCGATGCCGGGTTGTTGAGCACCGTTGCCTGGCAGCTTCCGGGGCAGCGCGCACCCGTTTATGCCCTAGAAGGGGGGGCGTTTATCTGCGGAGCAGCAGTGCAATGGTTGCGGGACGAACTGGGTATTATCAAGCGAGCGCCGGAGATCGAGGCATTGGCGGCGCGAGTGTCGGATACAGGGGGTGTGGAGTTCGTGCCCGCACTGACTGGTCTGGGAGCCCCCTATTGGGATCCGGATGCGCGAGGGGTGATCTCAGGCCTCACCCGAGGATCCAGTGCTGCGCACATCGCCCGGGCTACGCTTGAGGCCATGGCGCTACAAAACGTCGATATATTGCGGACAATGGAGGGGGAATTGGGGCGCAGGATGCGCGAGCTCCGGGTAGATGGTGGTGCAGCGGCAAATAATTTGCTCATGCAATTGCAGTCAGACTATCTGGGTAAAGACATATTGAGACCGAGAGTCATAGAAACTACGGTGGCAGGCGCCTGCTTTCTGGCGGGGCTGGGTGCCGGCATCTGGCGTGATACCGACGCGCTGGGACGCATCTGGCGAGTGGAGCAGACATTTTCTCCCGGGCTTGGTTCAGTGTCGCGAAGGCGCCGACTGCAGAGCTGGCACAAGGCAGTGGGCCGTGCCCGATCAGCTGACTGAATCCCGTGGCGGATATCCTCTCTTTTCATAAGCCGAGGAAGCCAGACCAAACGCTATGCCGTAACGGGCACCACAAGTGGCAGCCAGTAAAAACCGATCCTTTTGCCGTGCATCGCGGGGAGTTGATTACCCGCTTTCGCTGCCGGCGTTGCGGTAAGGAAAAGATCAAAGCGACCTGATTCGAAACCACCCCTGCTACCTCCAGCGGGGAGTAGTGGCAGGTCGCCAGAGTCGATACACTCCTCGGCTACTCGTGCCTAATGGAGCCGCAGTGATGACCGCAATGATCTACCCCACCACCAATCCAGCGCTTGCTGAGCAGATGGTCGTTGCTCGTGGCGAGGGCCCGTACATTTTTGACCAGCAGGGCAAGCGCTATCTAGAGGGCATGGCGGGGCTGTGGTGCACCGCGCTGGGCTATGGCAATGAAGAAATTATTGAAACCGCTGAGCGTCAGATGCGAGAGCTGAGTTTCAGTCATATGTTTGGGGGCAAAACGCATCCGGCTGCTATTGAGCTTGCTGACAAGCTGGCAGCCATGGTGCCCATGAAAGACGGTAGGGT
>JAYOEE010000006.1:19021-24723 GCA_038106565.1 Halieaceae bacterium | reverse complement strand
GCCGAGGGGCCGGATACCATCGCGGCGATGATCGCGGAGCCAGTCAGCGGAGCGGGTGGCGTGATCGTTCCACCTGCGGGCTACTTTGAGGCCGTTCAGGCCGTGCTAGAAAAATACGGCATTTGGCTTTGGGATGACGAAGTGATCTGCGGGTTTGGACGGCTCGGTTGCGATTTTGGTGCCAATGCGATGGCAATGCGGCCACAGATGATGACCCTGGCGAAAGCCCTGTCTTCGGCATATGTGCCCGTGTCAGCAGCGGTTGTGCAGGGTGACATTGCAGACTGTATCAATGCGTCGGCAGCCGAAGTTGGCGTGTTCGGTCATGGCTATACCTACAGCGGGCACCCCCTCGGATGTGCCGTGGCCAGTAAGGTAATCGACATTTATGTGCGCGATCGCGTTTTCGATCATGCGGCGGCGGTAGGTGATTACCTTCAATCTCGCCTTCGCGAGTTAGCGGATCACCCACTCGTTGGTGAGGTGAGCGGTATGGGTATGATCGGTGCGCTGGAGTTGGTGGCAGATCGCTCAAGCAAGAAACCTTTTGAGGGAATGAAGGTGGGGCAGTTCTGTGCCAAAGCCGCCGAGGAGAATGGCTTGATTGTGAGGCCGCTGGGTGGCAACCGTATAGCACTGTGCCCGCCACTGATTATCGAGCATTCGCATGTAGATGAGTTGATTGAAAAACTCCAGGCGGCATTGAATACGACGCTGGATTGGGTGAAGGCAGAAAAGCTGATTTAAGGATTACGGGGCGGTCTGACGTGACGTCAGTGGGCGACGGTCTCAACTACCCGATCCGGGTGGCGCATCTTGAGATGGGCATGCATCTATATGGAGGCGCGCAGCAAGTCCTCTACTTGTTACGCGCTTTGCGCGACCAACCGGTAGAGAACGTGCTGATATGCCCTGAGGGTGCCGAAATCGGTAAGGCGGCCAAAGAGAGCGGCTTGCGCGTTGACGAGATCGCATACGCGGGTGAGCTCGATTGGCGATCCGTTGGTCGAATCAGGCGGGCTTTGCTGAAAGAGCAAATTGACCTCGTTCATGTGCACTCGCGCCGGGGTGCCGATGTGTGGGGTGGCCTGGCTGCGCGTCGTTTGGGGCTTCCCTGCGTCATCTCTAGAAGAGTCGATAATGCAGAGGCGCGTTGGATGGCTTCACTGAAGTATCGCCTATACGCGCGTGTGATCGCGATTTCACAGGGCATTGCCGACGTGCTCATTACCAGCGGCGTCTCCGCGGAAAAGATTTCCTGTATTCGAAGCGCAGTGGATTGGCAGCGATTCCAACGACCGGCCGATGCAGGTGCATTAAAGCGGCGGTTTGGCTTGCCCGACCAGGCGGTTGTGGCGGGTATTGCCGCGCAGCTGATCCCCCGTAAAGGTCACGATCTGCTTGTCGAGGCAATGGCCGAGTTGGTGCCGCGTTGGCCAGACCTGCACGTATTGGTGATGGGCAAGGGACCTTTGGGTGAGTCGTTACGGCAAGATATCGAGCAGCGAGGACTGGCTAATCATATTCACTGCGTTGGCTTTTTGGAGGATCTTGAGCAGGTCCTACCCAGTCTAGATTTTCTTGTGCATCCCGCACGCACCGAAGGTTTGGGGGTGGTGCTCCTGCAGGCTGCATCTGCGGGGGTGGCGGTTATTGCGTCGAACGCGGGAGGCATGCCCGAGGCAGTGCTAAACGAGTCGACCGGTTTGTTGATTCCCCCCGGCGATTCCCGTGCGCTGACGGCCTCGATGGAACGGCTTTTGAAAAACCCGGCCGAGCGCATGGCATTCGGTGTTGCAGGGCGAGAGCGTATGGCGCAAGCGTTCTCCATCGAGGTGATGGCTCAAGGGAATCTTTCCGTTTATCAGGAGGTCATGGCGGGATATCGTGATTGAGACCGCCATCGCTCTCGGATTGCCGTGTTTGGTTTAAGCGATGCTCTCGCCAGTGTGCCCACCGAGAGCCCCTTATTTTTGACGGGTGGGACGGGTTTGCAGGCCGTGTTTTCTGATTAACGCCCGGATCTGGTTGTAGTTCAGGCCCAGCAGTTCAGCCGCCACTGTCTGTCGTTGCCCGGCTCGCGCCAGCGCCCGCTCTACCCAACTTCGCTCCGTGTCGTTCAACACGGACTTTAGGTTTATTGGCCAGTCAGGCGCTACCTCAATTTCCGGTGGCTGCTGGTTCAATGGATCTTGCGGCGCTTTATTCGCTGAATTTGTTTTTGGCTGGACCGCCAGCGAGGGAAAGGGGTCCGTGATAATGGTGCGGATGGGCGTCTCAGCATCCGCCGCACGAAACAGGGATCGCTCCACTGCGTTTTTGAGCTCTCTAATGTTGCCAGGCCAGTGGTAGGACCGAAGCTGTCGGATGGCAGACTCGGAGAAGCCTGGGAAATATTCCCAGCCCAGTTCTCGGCACATGCGAACGCTGAAATGTTGAGCCAGTTCGAGTACGTCATCTTCCCGTTCCCTAAGCGGGGGTAAATGCACTACGTCGAAACTGAGTCGATCCAACAGGTCCCAACGAAAAAGGCCCTCGTCTGCCATTGAAGGTAAATCGGCATTAGTTGCAGCCACCACTCGCACGTCAACCCGCAAAGTTTTCTGACCACCCACTCGCTCGAACTCGCCATATTCGGTGACGCGAAGTAGTTTTTCCTGAAGCCGGGGAGACATGGTCGCGAGTTCGTCGAGGAAAAGGGTGCCCCCGTCCGTGAGCTCAAACCGACCAATGTGTTGTTTGGTTGCACCGGTAAAGGCACCTGCTTCATGGCCGAACAGCTCGCTTTCCAGCAGGGTTTCGGTTACGGCACTGCAGTTGATTTTTGTGAAGACCTGATCCCACCGCGGAGACAGGTAATGAAGGCGCTCAGCTGCGAGCTCTTTCCCAGTGCCGCGCTCGCCAATCACCAGGACGGGTCGGTCAATTGCCGCAAGTCTCGATATGTGATCGAGCGCTTTTGCCAGCGCAGTAGAGCCGCCGATGATGGTAGGGGCTTGCTGTTTCATGGGTTAAATATACCTAAATTAAAGGTGAAATATTGATTTATTATAGGTAAATAAAACCTATATATGGCCGGTTATGTCGCCTTGAGTACCTTAAGCCGCTGTAATTCCTTGGGTTTTTTTATTTGGCATGTCAATAGCAATACTACGAGTGTGCAGGCGATATCTGTCTGCCCAAACAAGGAAGTGATTCAGCGCAAAAAATGGAGAAAGGATATGGATGTTATTGATGAAAGAGCTTTGGTTTATGTGGCGGTCTTGTTTGTGTGTAGTGCATTGGCTGTCTTTGTGGGCTTTGGCCCCGCAGCACTGACCTTCAGTCTCGTTGCAGTGTCGATCGAGAGTGCCTACTTGATGGGGCGGGTGTGGCGGACTCAATAGGCCGATGCGAATCGATGAATCGAGCCATGGCGGGGGCCTAGCCCCCGTGATGGCGACGATAAACGTTATTCAGTAGGTACAGCGGGCCGAAATTTGTCCGGTCCAAAGGGAGAGCAACATGGGAATTTTTTCAAGAATATCGGACATCGTTAATTCGAATCTGAACGCCCTGTGCGACAGTGCGGAAGATCCGGAAAAGATGATCAGACTGATCATTCAGGAAATGGAAGATACATTGGTGGAAGTTCGGAGCACGTCGGCGCGAGTCATCGCTGATCAGAAAACGGCGTCGCGTCGTCGGGACCGGATAGCCAGTGAGGTGACGACCTGGGAAGACAAGGCAAAGCTTGCCGTATCAAAAGGGCGCGATGACCTTGCTAAGGCTGCTTTGCAGGAGCGGCGCGCCGTTGAAGAAACGCTTCGGCTGGTAGAGGGAGAGCTGATGTCCGCGAGTGAGCACATTGGCCAGCTCAATGAAGAGATTGGTCAGTTGCAGCAGAAGCTGGATGATGCCAAAGCCAAGCAAAAAACCATTCTTTTGCGCAGCAAAACAGCCAGCTCGAGGATGCAGGTTAAGAAACAAGTACATCGCAGCGAGCTGGATTCAGCGTTTGCCAAATTTGAGCGCTTTGAGCGAAGGGTCGATACCCTTGAAGGGGAATTGCAGGCAATGGAGCTTGGACGCGATACTGCATCGAGTCTGGCCGCCGAAATTGATGCTCTCGGAGAGGAGGATTGGCTCGATGAAGAGTTGCTGCGCATCAAGGATTCAATGACCGAGTCAGATGAATCCGAGCAGGACGGCTCTGAAGTCAAGACATCTTGATCGGTGACGACTGATTTAATTCCATAGGAGATGGGGCTGCATGTGCAGCGCATGCAGCGATTAACAGGGAGTGGAAATGAACCCGTTTGAAATGTTGTTTGTACCGATGGTGCTGTTCATGGTGATCGTCGCACCAACCTGGATTGTGATGCATTACCGAAGCGTGAACCGATCTAGCCGTCAACTCACCGATGAAGATCGAGAGGCGCTTGAAGCGATGTTAGTGGCGGTGGATCAGCTGTCCGGTCGTATTGAGTCGCTGGAATCAATTCTCGATGCGGATCATCCCAACTGGCGTGCCGAGCAGGCGGGCTCATCTGGCAAGGAGGCGTAGATATGTCTGATCAAGAGCGACGAAGTTTTAGTGAGAGCCGCCGACGCGGATGGGGTATGGGTTTGTACCGAAGCTCTACCGAAGGTTGGATTGGCGGGGTATGCGCTGGGTTGGCAGAGCACTGGGATGTACCCAACTGGGTGGTGCGGCTGGCGGCTATTGCATTCCTGATGTTCACGGGCACCCTCGCATTTTGGCTCTATGTGCTCGCCTGGTTCGCTATTGCGCCCAAAGCATCCCGCTGGGCGGCGTCTGTCGATGAGCATCCGGAAGTAGAAATGGAATATGACGAGGACCGCCATACGTATCGTCGTAAAACGGTTTTTCGTTACACCGATGCGCCCACTGAGCGGGTGAGAAAAGCGAGGGAACGCGTGGCAGCGGCGGCCAGCAGGGTGGAAGCCATGGAACGTTACGTCACCTCGCGCCAGTATGACCTCAATCGAGAGTTTGCGAAGCTCTGAGCCAACCGAACCGATGGCGTGGCCGATTCGTTGTTGCACTTTCCGATGGCAAATCGCAATAAAAAAAGAGGTGGGTTCGGGCGTATCCGCAGGGGTGGGTTTGCGTTTAGGCTACACTTCGAATTCCCCTAAGTAATGTGAGTGTGCCCCGTGGCTGGCAAAGCTTACTTCGCCCATGCAAATGGCTACCCGTCCGGTTCCTACCGAGCACTTCTGTCTGAACTGACACCAGCGCTTGATGTGATAGCGATAGAGCATCGACCGCTTTGGAGTGACGAGCCAGCCCCCACATTTCTCTCTTGGCAGGTCTATGCCGACGATCTGATTCAGCGAATCGAGGAGGACGCTGGGTACCCGGTTTGGGTCATTGGGCACTCTATGGGTGCGGCGTCGGCTGCGCTGGCGGCGGCGAAAAGACCTGAACTCTTTCTGGGCATTGTCGCGCTCGATCCTGTGCTGATTCCCTCAAAAATCTGGTTTTGGTCGCTGATCTACAATCGGCTCAAGCCAAACGGAATACCAATGATTGCGAAAGCCTTGTCCCGCCCGCATCGTTTTGAAGATCATCAAACGGCCTTCGATTTTTACCGCTCGAAGCGCGTATTTTCGAATGTCGATGACGAGGTGCTCATGGATTACGTGCTGGCCGGTCATGAGCTCGCTGCAGGCGGGGGCGTCAGCTTGCGGCATTC
>JAYOEE010000006.1:15658-18921 GCA_038106565.1 Halieaceae bacterium | reverse complement strand
TCATCCCGTAAGCGGTCGCTGGTTTTTGCCCGTTTGTTCTGTGATTCCCACGTACGTGGTGATGCCCTTGAGCAAGGGTCTCTCTTCCAGACCTGTTAGCCTGGCGTCTGGCTGATGCGGTTTTTTTTGATCAATCTTCACATTGCTTGCCCAAATCTCTCGGGGTGAATCGGTAGCGGCCGTGGTGGCAAGAGACATCCTGTTGTGTGTAAGGTAGCCGTCCTCGGTATGGTGATGGCAGCGGGCAAGCGATGGCGAAAAGTCCTGTAACAACGCGTTGGGCGGACCTCGACAAGCGGTTATTTTTCCCGCGCGAACTCAGTTGGCTCTCATTTAATGCGCGCGTACTTCAAGAGGCAGAAGATCCTGCCGTGCCGCTTATTCAGCGGGTCCGCTATCTGGGCATTTTTTCTAGCAATCTAGACGAATTCTTTCGCGTGCGGGTGGCAGAGGTGCGTCGCCTGATCACTGTAGCGAGAGGGCCTGAGCGTCAGGCCGCTAAGAGCCTGTTGCAATCCATCCAACGTGAAGTGGCCGCCTTACAGAGACGGTTTGATGCCATATACACCGCGTTGATGAGTGAGCTACAAAAGGAAAAGATTTATCTTATTAACGAGAAACAGCTTGACGAAGGTCAGATGGCGTTTGTTGAGCGGTATTTTAGAGAGACCGTGTTGCCGGAACTGGAGCCGATTCTGCTCGATGAGTCGCTCGCGATTCCCAATCTGGCCGACGAATCACTCTACTTGGCGGTCATGATCAAGATTGCCGATGGTGATCGGTTCGCGGTTATGGAGGTGCCTTCGGAGCAGCTGGGCCGATTCATCGAGATTCCGCGGCAAAAAGGGCGTCGACGCGGCACCGTATACATCACTCTCGATAACGTTATCAGGGCTTGTTTGGCTCAGGTCTTCCGTGGAGTGTTTGCGATTTCGTCGGTCAGCGCCTACTGCTTTAAATTTTCACGGGATGCCGAGCTGGAGCTGGACCCCTCGATTAATGAGAGCCTCATCGAGAAGATGGCTTCCAGTCTCAAGCAGCGTCGCCGCGCTGATGCAGTTCGATTTGTCTACGATAAGACCATGCCCGATGCGCTACTGAACGCCCTGCGAAAGAGCTTTGGGTTCGGGCGCTACGACAGCATGATTGCAGGCGGGCGCTACCACAATTCGAAAGATTTTCTGTCTTTCCCCAATCCGGGTGGTAAAAGTCTGGAGTTCAAGCCACACGCGCCTGTCTACCTCCCTGAGATTGACGACCCAGCGAGCATCTTTGAGGTGATCCGTTCAAGGGACGTTTTACTGTACTTTCCTTATCACCCCTTTGATTACATCGTTGACGTGCTCAAGACCGCTGCCCTGGATCCGGAAGTCAGCGCGATAAAAATATGTTTGTACCGTACGGCAAAAAACTCTCGGATAGGGGAGGCTCTGATTAACGCGCTTCATAATGGCAAGCGTGTCACCGCAGTGGTCGAACTCGCCGCACGTTTTGATGAGCAGGCAAATATCGAGATGGCCCATCGGTTAACCGAGGCTGGCGTAGAGGTGATATTTGGGATTCCGGGACTCAAGGTGCACTGCAAATTGTTTTCTATTGAGCGCCGCGAGCAGGGGGAGATTCGGTACTACAGCCATATCGGCACGGGTAACTTCAACGAGAAAACCGCGAGGCTGTATACCGATTTTTCGCTGCTGACTGCGGACCAGACTATCGGTCAGGACGTGGCGGCAGTATTTAATTTTCTTAAGTTCAACTATCAGTTGCCCAGCTACGCGAAGTTGCTGGTCTCGCCGCACAGTTCGAGGCCCGGGCTGATCAAGCGGATAGATCGAGAAATCGACAACGCGAAACGCGGTTACCGCGCGATGATGACGTTAAAGTGCAACAATTTGGTGGACCGTCAGCTCACCATGAAGTTGTACGAGGCAAGCCAGGCGGGCGTGAAGATCCGACTGATTATTCGCGGGATGTGTTCGCTTTTGCCCGGAGTGCGGGGCGTTTCTGAGAATATTGAAGCGATCAGTATTCTCGATCGCTATCTTGAGCACCCCAGAGTTTATGCTTTTCACAATCGGGGGAAGCCGGAGTATCTGATGGGTTCTGCGGATTTAATGACCCGGAACATTGATTACCGCGTTGAGGTGCTGTGCCCGATTGAAGACCCGGATTTGCAGCAACAACTTCAGGATATTCTCGATCAGCAATGGTATGACAATGTTAAAGCGCGGGTGCTGGATCGGCGACAAAGCAACGCGTTTGTCACGCGGGGTAAGACCACCCCCGCATTGCAGTCTCAGGAAATGACGCATCGCTATTTATCGACCGGGAAAAAACCGCGTACGCCACGATCGTTAATGAACCAGCCCTCAAAGCGAAGGCGGGCTCGAGGCATCAACTGACTAGTCAGACGCGAACAGCCAGGGCTCGAGTTCTGACTGGTTAATCATCACGATCTGTTGGGCTTTGGGATCTCGCTTTTTTTGCAAGGGGTCGACCTGCAATAGCTTGAGTAGATAGGGGAGCAGCTTGGCCCTCACCTTGAATCGCCAGGACCCGTTTTTCATGCCGTAGTCGTGGGCTACCACTTCTTGCTGCGCCGGGGTCAGGCGCGGGTCGGGCCCCAGTGCTATTTCCAGCCATGTATGCCATTCGGTGTCTTCTTCAGCGGTGCGGTCAGACTGATCCATTGTCTCGGGTGTGCCTCTAAATCGGCTGAGCACAAAGTCACGGAAATCGCCGTTTTTTTCACACCAAGCTCTGACGTGCCACCTGAGGCCTGTCCACACCAGCGTGTGCGGAACAATAATTCTGCCCTCGCGATCGGGGCGATTCAGAGAGACGTAGTCCACCTCAATGCGGAGGTGTTCCCGAGCTGCCTTAATGATCGGGCGCAGGATCTCTGGCGGCACTTGCCTTCTCGGTGCTGTCAGGACTTCGGTATTGGCAAGCGCATCGGGCAGGCCGCCCAGGACCTGTTGGATTTCACTGGCGCCCGTTAATATCTCGAGGTACTCCTCGGTGATGCCTCGGGTGACCTTCGGAGAGAATTCGGCTGCAGGAAGATAGCCTTTGATGACCGGGTCGTATTCGAGGTTGCCGGGTGCGACGGTGCGCTTGTAGTTGTTGATGTCTTTACTGGCCTGCTGCCGACCAATTCCGAAGACCTCACAGAGGTGCCGTGTGGTGAGTCTGCCCTCCCAAAGCGCTACGATCTCGATAAATCGATAGCGCAATAACTGTTCCCATCGGGTTTCGTTCAT
>JAYOEE010000006.1:0-15558 GCA_038106565.1 Halieaceae bacterium | reverse complement strand
AGCATGGCGTGGGTGAACCCGTAGACGGCCGAAGCGGCACCCGCTCGCTCGCGAAACAGCGAAATAGCGCCCATGGAGGCGTTGGCCGCAGTAAGGCCTACTCCTAAAAAAAACAGCGATGACAGCAACGCCAATGGGTAAAGATTGTGCGATGCGTCTGGTGCCAAGGCAAAGATAAGGCAAGCGGCGACCAGGCTGACAGCCAGCCCGGACTTGAGCGTGTTATCGAGGCCATAGCGCATCACTACTTGGGCATTGATAAGACTGCCGACCATAAAACCAAGCACTGTCAGGGCGAAACTGTAGCCAAACAACTCTGTCGGGATGCCAAATACATCGGGCAGGAAATAAGCCACAGTGGAGAGATAACAAAATAGCGCCGCGAAGGAAAAGGAGCCTGCCATTTGATACCCGACAAATGCGGGTTTGGAGAGCATCTGAGAGAAAGATCTCAGCACGCCAGTCAGCGTCAACCTGCTTGCTTCAGGCGTGGGTGCGGATTCGGGCATTCGCAGCAGCGCTCCAAGGATGCAAGCGGCGAAGACAGCCAGCCCGAGAAAAACGGCTGGCCAGGAGAAAGTGGTCAGAATGAGCGCGCCCAAGCCCGGCGCAATCATGGGAATGATGGCCATCGTGCCCGAGAGTGCGGACATCACCTGCGCCGCTCGGTTTCCCTCATATCTGTCTCTGACGATCGCGCGGGCGATGACAGGACCGCTCGCAGCGGCAATGCCCTGAAACCCCCTTGCTGTCCACATGAGTTCCATGTTGTGAGCCAGTGCGCAGAGCACCGAAGTCGCTAAAAACAGCAGGGTTCCCGCGCGCACGACAGGCAGCCTGCCATATTGATCGGATAGCGGTCCGAAAATGAGCTGCCCAATTGCCATGCCAACCATAAAGATACTGAGCGTCAGCTGCCCATCCGATAGGGAGCCATCGAGGTCGTTGATCATGTAGGGGATGGCGGGCAGGTATAGGTCGGTGGCGATCGCAGCGTAGGCTACGAGGCCGACCAGAGTCAGGTAGGTCAGTAGCTCTGAGGTGGCGCTGGGGTTGGTCAATTGAGTGTGGCGGACTGCAACTCCACTACCGGACAGCACTCTGGCACAAAAAATTGACCGTTCTCTGCATCCATGACATCGAGACCAATCGCTTTATTATTCGAAAATAGAGCAACCCGCATCACGTAGGTAGTATTCTGATTGGTCATTTCCATCAGCTGGAAAAGCTCTATTTTTGCTCCCTCATCGTCGGCCGCGCGGGTAGCAATCTGCTCCATGTAGGATTTTGCCTGACTCGCCTCCATGGGGGTGAGCGGTGTTCTTAGGATTGCATCAAGCATGGCGCTGACTGAGGCGTGATTGTGGTCAGCAAGCAATGTCGTGCTGACCACCGAATTCAGATCGGTCATAACAACGGATGTCCCCCATGATTCCATTGGCTTCCGCTGAGCCAATGCCAAATTCTACCATTTTTGGAGTGTCACGGGGTTTTCTAATACTTCTATCAACATCAATCAGTTACCATCGTAACTTGCGGTGATCTGATCGAATGGGGAGTGATCGTGGCGTCTGAAAACGCGACTTACTATCGCTTGATTAACGATGATGGCACCTTATTTTGGCTGCTTCAGGTCACGGGCTGGGTAGGCATTTCTTTGCTCACCTACCTCAGTCTTAGCGTCCCTTACGACCAATATGAATGGTCATATCTGGCACACAACGTCTCCCAGTCCGCGCTTGGTTTTTTGCTCTCCATCCCTCTACGCTACTTATATCGCGCTGTCTGGCACTGGAGCATTTATCTGCGGTTGGTGGTCGTGCTGGGGGCGGCGATAGTATTTGCTCTCGCTTGGGCGGCCTTACGCCTGACTTTGTTTATGGTGATGACCGGAGAGGAGGGCCTGTGGTCGGATTTTGGCGGGTGGCTATTTCCCTCACTCTTCGTATTTTTCACTTGGGCGGCGCTTTACCACGGCATTAAGTACTACCAATTCTTGCAACGGGAGCATGAGGTGGCAGTGCGGGCTGAATCCGCGCAGCGGCAGGAGGCGTTGAGGCGGATTAAGGCGGAGACGGAGGCAAAGGAGGCGCAGATGCATTTATTGCGCTACCAGTTAAACCCACATTTTCTGTTCAACACCCTCAACTCGGTGAGTGCCTTGGTGACCAGTGGTAGAGCGGATGACGCCAACCGTATGTTGCTAAACCTCTCGACATTTCTCCGCTTTTCACTCGAGCAGGAGCGGGTCTCGATGACAACGCTGCGAGAAGAGATTACGGCGTTGGAATTGTATCTGGACATTGAGAAGGTAAGGTTTTCCGACCGGCTGGAACTGATTTTGCAGATAGCTCCTGAGGCGTATCGGTGTAACGTGCCCAGTTTGCTGTTGCAGCCGCTGGTGGAGAACGCAGTGAAATACGCCATCTCCAAGTCAGAGACCGGTGGCGTCATCCAGATCGCGGCCAGTACCAACGGATCGGCTCTGAACATCAGCGTTGAGGATAGCGGCGCGGATTCCGGGGCCATGGAGGATAGAGAGTCGTCATCGTCAGCTGCCGCGGGTATCGGTTTGGGTTTGCAGAATATTCGAGAGCGATTGGAGACGGTTTTTGGGAGCCTTGCCTATTGCCGTTCAACGACCTCGCCCCTGGGAGGTATGCGCATAGAGGTCTGTATTCCGACGGAAGAACCGGCATGAGGAGGATGTAGTGACGGACTTACGCGTAATGTTGGTTGATGATGAGGCGCTCAGCATCGAGCTCATGCGATCACTCGTGCAGAAAGTGCCCGGCTTCGTCGTCGCAGCAGAATGTAGCAATGGGAGAGAGGCTATCGCGCAATTGCAGCGGGAGTCGTTTGATGTTGTGCTGATGGACATTGAAATGCCGGGCTTGACGGGGCTCGAGGTAGTGGAAAAGACTCAAGCAGATTTGATGCCCGCGGTTATTTTCGCTACCGCGTACGATCAGTACGCCTGTCGCGCTTTCGACTTGCACGCCGTGGATTATGTGCTTAAACCCTTTGATCCTGACCGGGTAAGCATGGCGCTGGAGCGTGCCAAGCAGCGCCTCACAGCCGGTGATCCGGCGGCGGGTAAGGAGGCGCCTCTGGGCGCTATTGCGCAACTTCGGAATGTTGATCAGGCTGCCACCGGCGGAACACCCTCTGCTGCAGAATATGAGCGGTTACCCATAAAGGACGGTGGCCATACGTATTTGCTACCTCATGCGGACATCGAATGGATCGATGCGGCCGGAGACTATATGTGTGTGCATGCCCAGGGCAAGGTGCATATCCTGCGCTCCACGATGAAGGACCTCGAGGCCAAGCTGAGTTCGGACTTTGTTCGCATTCACCGCTCTACGGTCGTTAATGTCCGCAAAGTGAGAGCGGTGGATACCCTTCCCAAAGGCGAGTGTCTGCTGCATCTGGACGACGATGTAACGGTTCGAGTAAGCCGGAACTATCGAAGCGCTATCCAGCAGTTGCTTGCTTAGCTTCGCTTGCTGCAGGATTTAATCGAGACTTGGGGTGCTGTCTACCGAGCCCGAGAGCCTCGCGCGGGCCAACTGATCGCAGTCTTACGTAGCTCGTTCCACCAGAGCTTCTACAAATTTTCCGTGATTGGGCAGCGCTGCTACAGTGCGACTCACGTCTTGCTCGATATCCTTCAAAAACTGTCGCAATTGTTCAGTGGTCATGGAGTCGACGACATTGTGGTATCGCTGAGGCATGATGCCTTGGCCCATCATCACTTGAACCCAGGAGTTTTCGGAAAACACATCATCCTGTGGTTTGAATACGCGTCCGGCGTCTTTAAACAGCGCCAAGCGGTGATTCAGTGAGTCAGGAATTGGTAAGTCACGGCACATATCCCAGAATGGCTCTCCAATCCGCCGATTAGCGAAGTAATGCAGCACGATAAAGTCGCGAATTCGCTCGGCCTCACCGCGCAGTTTACTGTTGTATTCGTCGACAGAGGCTTGACTCATTACGCTATCGGGGAACATTAAAAGTAACCACATAATGCCGTTTTGAATGAAATGGATGCTGGTAGATTCGAGCGGTTCGATAAAACCGCTCGATAATCCCAGCGCAATACAGTTTTTATGCCAGTACCGCTTTCGTTGGCCCGTTGTGAAGCGTATGGGCCTCGGGTCAATGATCGGAGCGCCATCAATCAGACTCAATAATCGCTCTCTGGCAGCATCATCATCTAAGTAATCACTGCAGTAGACCAGACCGTTGCCAACACGGTGTTGCAAGGGGATTCTCCAACGCCAGCCGCTGTCATGTGCAATGGCTCGGGTATAGGGAACCGGTTCGTCAGTGAGTTCAGTTTGTACTGCCCAGGCGCGATTACAAGGCAGCCAGTGACTCCAGTCTTCGAAACCGGCCTGTAACGCACCTTCAATCAACAACGCTCTGAAACCTGTGCAGTCGATGAAAAGATCACCAGCAATCTGCTGGCCATCTTTCAGCTGGAGGTAATCAATGAACCCCGTACTTTCTGATAGGGATACGTGATCAATCTGGCCCTCGACTCGTCGCGTGCCATGCGCTTCAGCGAGACGGCGAAGATATTGCCCGTAAGCTGTCGCATCGAGGTGATAGGCATAGTTCAGCTTGTGCTCTGAGAGGATGCCGAAGCGATTTTCGAGAGCCGCTTTTAATTCCTTGCAATAAGCACCGTATTCAGCCGCGACGCCTTCTTGTTGTCCACGCATCCAGAAGTGCTGAAAGCCGCCCGCCCAGCAGCCTTTTCCGGTATCGCCGAAAGAGTGAATGTAGTCGTGACCTTCATAGAGCCAGTTTTCGAATCGAATCCCCAGTTTAAAGGTGCCGCTGGTAGCTTTGATAAAGTCAGGTTCTGGAATCTGCAGTAGCCTGTTCATGGTCAGTAGCGTGGGTATGGTGGCTTCACCGACGCCAACCGTACCGATCTCTTCAGATTCAACGAGTGTGATTTCCAGCTTCCTGCCCACCAATCTGGAGAGGGAGGCGGCAGCCATCCAGCCCGCGGTGCCACCGCCGGCGATAACAACGCGGTTGATCGGTCTGTCGTTGTAGTCAGTCATACCTGCTTCAGATTATTGATGAGTTCGCCCCTCAATTTTCGAGCGACTTGTTGGTTGATGCGCTTGGTGCGATCGATGGCGTCAACCTCCCGTTGCTGATCATCGGTGGAGTGCTCTGAGAATACATAATAGTTAAAAAGTTCGGCCCAAGCTTTGCGTTCTGCCTCAGGTAATGTTTTGACCGAGAGCAACGCATGATTGAACGCGTCCATTGGGCGGCCATACTCTCGCGGCTGGTCGCTCCACCAAAAATTGATGAGACCGTTGATCTTTGCAGTCGACTCAACCTGATGCCACCACAATGAGGGAATGTAGATGACGTCTCCCGGATGAAGCTCGGTCGCCATCGCATTGGCTAGTGCCTCTCGGAAGAGGGGGTGCTGATCATAGTCCGGGTTCCGGGTGTCTACGAGGCTAATGGGCTGGCCGGCGGGAGTAATATCCCACGGGCCAATATATAGATTACTGACTTGATCAGGAGGGAACAGCGTAAAGCGCCGAGCTCCCATTACGCAGCAGGCGATGTTTGCTGGGTAGTCGAAATGGGGTGCCACAACACTCTCATTCCCCAGCCAAAGACTCACAAGCGAGGAAGGCAGTGGTGCAATGAACTGGGTCTCCAGTTCCATCCCGGGCAACCAGTGCCCTATGTTGGTGGCACCGACATACAGGCTTGGCGGTTCTTCCGAGGATGTCAGCTCCAGCAACTTATCGATAACCTGATCCAGCCGCGTCTGCACCTGTAAAAAATTGAAGCCGCTCAAGTCTTCGTTGTAAAAAAAGCGCCCATCGATTGTGGGTTCCCCCAAAAAGGCGGAAACCTTCTGCCCTTGGTAGAACTTCCGAATATAATCCAGCGGTCCTCGGGTATTCTGCCTCGCCAATTTGACTATCGGCCACTCGGAAACGGCATCTCGCAGAACCCATGGCGTGGCTTCCTTGAGCCAAGCATCTGGAGCACGCTCAAATTCCGCGACACTAATTTCTCGTATCGGCGAACTCGCCCCGCTATCCACGGAGGGGCTAAGACTTGCCATTTTTTAAGGCCATCAGTCTAGAAAATTGTGATTGCGATGCAATCATCATAAACAGTGGGAGGAGGTGACCCTTTTCCTGCAAAGCGGCGAGCGTGTTATCTGGAAGGTTTTGCAGTCGCTCTTCATCGATACCGAAGAATCCGGTCAGGGTGTGCACGCTGCCATCGTTCAACGTGAATTTGAAATCAAGGGGCGTGATCAGTTCGAGTTCACCCAGCGCAGTGGCGAACTCCATCGTGTGGGGATGGCTTGCTTCGATATTCTCCAATAATGCAATGATGCGCTCTAGGTAGGGGCTGTGACCCCCTGCCTCAGAGAAGAGGCGCTCCCCAGCTGACCCCAGGCTTAACTTTGGATGATCCTCATCCAAAGCGATGACATTCCTAACCGCGCCAGTCGAGTCTTGTTCCTTAGCGATATAAAACGGTCCCTTTTGCATCATCATAGGGACAGTCTCACTCGCCCAACCCGACTCCGACGCGCAGAGAAAGAGATTTTCATCATTCTCAAGCCCCAAGAGAGCGATCGGTAATGGCTGGGTGTGGCCGTCTATTTGTTGCATTAACAGCGGGTACGTGCCCTGAAGTGTGCGCATCTCGGTAGTGAAAACCAAGCATGTCATCACGTTATCGCCAAGCGCCTCGCTGTATTTTCGACTCACGCGCAGCGAGGCATGTTGAACGCTGTTGAGCTTGGATAATTGAGGTTGACTCATATCAGGTTGTTGCTGCAAAGCCTTGCGCTATGGCGTCGCTTATCAGGGATCGATGTCTAGGAAGATGTTGTAGGTAGCGGCTCGATTGGGCGTCGATTTCGTCCTTTAGCATCAGCGCTCGCTCTCTATCCCGAGAGGAGAGCCTTCTGTTTTCATCGCCAAGCTCACTCTCAAAATTCATGCCGTAGAGCACATACTGATAGCTGGCGGACGGAAACATTTCGTCTACTCGCCGCTCATCGAGATGCCACGGGCACCGGTGGCGCCAATCCGCCAGCTTTTCTGCCAGCTTCGAAGGCACTGAAGCGGCGTCCCGGTGCTCTCGCCAATACGCTGAATCTTCGCGCTTTGAGAGAACGTAGTGGAGCTTGAGAAACTCTATGATCTGTTCCCACCGCTGCAAAAATTCAGTGTTGAATCGTTGCGCGACAGTATCCATTTGTTGGCGTGTTCTGGGGAATTGTTGGGCGATGCTCCTTGCACTCAGTTCCACTAACACCAAGGCTGAAGCCTCCAGCGGCTCAATGAAACCTGCTGATAAACCCACGGCCACACAATTTTTATGCCAGAAGGACTTGCGATAGCCAGGATCAAACTGGATCAATCGGGGCTCTAATTCCGCGAGGCCGGAAGGATGACCAGTTTCCCTGAGATACGCATCCAAGCTGGGTTCGATTGTATCGGCGCTCGCATGGTCAGAGGAGAACACCGCGCCAACGCCACGCCGGTGTTGGAGCCCGATGTCCCAGATCCAACCAGCATGATGGGCCGTTGATTTGGTTGTCGTGGCGATATCGGTGGATGGCTCATAGGGAACCTGCACCGCGAGCGCACTATCATTGAAAAGAATGTGTTTTTGACTCACGAATGGAACACCGTAGTGCTCACCTAGCAAGACACTCCGGAAACCGCTGCAATCGATAAACAAGTCGCCCTCGATGGCTCCCTGATCTGTAATGAGCGACGCGATGTCGCCATTATCGTGAGACGCTACCCCACTCACATCCGCGAGGACATGTCGCACCCCTAATTGCTCGGTGGCATGGCTGGAAAGCATGGTGGCGAACTTGCCCGCATCCAGATGGTAACCATAGTTCAGCGTGAAAGCGTATTCGGGAACGCTTACCTGCTTTGGCGCAAGCCCTGCCTCGCAGACCGCAAACTGGGGAGTCACACTGCAAGCGAAGGGTTGGTCTCCAAGGTGCCCTCGATTCCAATGGTCGGCCAAGTTAACTTCAGCAAAGCCGTGGGGCAGGGTAAACGGGTGATAGTAAGTTTCCCCATTCCCATGCAGCCAGCTCTTAAATTGAGTGCCTTGTTTGAGCGCGGCGGAGCATTGCTCAATAAACGCTCTCTCCGACAGTCCAATCTTGAGGAGCGTGGATCGCATTGACGGCCAGGTGCCTTCTCCTACCCCAATAGTGGGCACTGTCGGCGACTCCACCAGCGTCACCGTGACCGTCGAAGTATCAAATTCAGCGGCGAGTATCCCCGCCGTCAGCCAACCAGCAGTGCCGCCGCCCAGTATCACGATGTGTTGTGGTGATGGATTCATTTCAGGGGACTGAGGCCGAAAAGGCTCAAAATTTTAGGGGTTTTTCGGAAAAAGAAAAACCGCTCCTAGGAGCGGTTTTGTGGGGTGGCGCGAGGTTGGGATCAGTATATATATCGGAACCCTACGTTATAACGAGCACCGATTTGGCCGGCATTGAAGAACTGCAATTCATCTCTGCCGTAGCTGCGGTAGGTTTCGTCAGTGATATTGATGCCCTCCACAAACAGCGTAAAGCCATCAAACACTTCGAACTGAGCGCTTGCGTCCCATTGCTCGTACTCTTCGTTATAGGCGGGCTGCGTTACACCACCTGTGAAGTAAGCGTCTCGCCAGTTATAGGCTGCCCGGATCTGGAAGCCATAGCCCTCATAAAACAAGATGACGTTTCGCGTATCGCTGAGGCCCGGTAGCGCAAACTGGGGCTCATCCGAAAAGCGATTGAAGGTGGCGCTACCATCGGCCAGCGTCATATTGGCAATGAAGCCAAATCCTGTATCCCAGAAGTTGTGCTGCCACGCCAGCTCCCAGCCATCGATGTCAGCAACTTCATCTGAGTTGATGTTGGTAAACACGTCGTAATAGGCGGGATCGTCCCTGCCCGGGACGCCAGTAATGGTCTGCGCGCCTACATCAACCCCTGGCTCATTGGCAAAATTGGTGAAGATATAGTCTCTGATATCCTGCGGGGCAGCGGTAATGCCCAGGGCGTCGGTTGCTTGCTGGTAGAGCGGGCCCAGTGCGGGGTGAGCCAAGTCGGGGAACAACACCACGTCTTGAATCTCACCGGCGGTTACGAAATTCTCGACGGACTTGTCGAAGTAGCCGACAGAGATATAGCTGGCGTCGTCGTAATACCACTCCAGCGACAAGTCAAAATTCTCGGACTCGTGGGGGAGTAGCCCCGGGTTTCCGGTGGACGCTTGCGCTGTATGCAGGCCCTCGACCACCCGGAGCACGGTGGGCGCATTGAGCGTACCGATGAGGGCGCCGTATGGGGCGCGTGCAATCGTCTCACTGTAAGACGCCCTGAAAATCACATCGTCCAAGAGTTCGATATCGAAATCGATGTTGGGTAGGCCAACATCGTAGCTGCCTGTCAGGCCGGAGGGCACGGTGCCCTCGCTGGGTATCGCTGTGAACTCATTGGTAGAAGCCCACACGATGCTGGAGAACCCACGTGACTCTGAGCTCGAGGTAACATCTGTCTCTTCGTATCGGTAGCCCACGCGGAAGTTAAAGGCGCGATCGAACAGCGATCCGGCGTAATTCAGCTGCAAAAAGGCAGCCCAAGTCTCTTCGCGGAATTGGTTGCCAAAGCCGGGCTCAAGGTCGGCGCAGAAGCCCGTTCCACAGCTACCAATAGCGCCGCCAGCGGCCGGTGCAAGGTACAGTGGGTTGTTGGGCGATAGTGCCTCCAGAAACTCTGCGCGAGCAGCCATGTCAGCCATGCTGTACATGAAGAAATTATTGGTGACTTGATCGCCTCCCCCCAGCTCGTCGTAAACGCCGGCCAATGAGGCGGGAACCAACAGGTCGCTGATTGACCCGTAGGCGGAGGCCTGGTTTGCGCCCCAGGTATTGCGCTGCACGATCGACCCAGACTGGAAGTTATCGAGGTCAGTGTATGCGGCACCTGCGTGCACCGTCAGGGTGTCTGTGAGATCAAAAGCGCCCGAGAACTGGGTTTGCTCGATATTCATTTCCGCCCAGTCAGCGGCAAACACGCTACCGGTGATCCGCATATCGTCGGGCGAGAGCGGGTCGTCCATGCCAATGGTCGTTACAGGAATTTCCGTGCTGTAATTGACGCTGGCTGAATTTCGACCAAAGGCCGCGATGCTGATATTGCCAGAGCTGCCGTAGATACTGTTAGGCTCACGCTCTGCCTTGGAGTCGTGATAGTCAAAAGCGACCCGCAGCCGGTCCGTGATGTCCCACTCCAGGTTGAAACCGATTGACTTGCGCGTGTTCTTGGAGGCGTCAACCCCAGCAGCCATCGGTCGGTCGGGGTTGTTGTTGGTCTCTGTGTAGATGATGGGAGAGGCGATGGGGCCGTCGGACCAAGTGACGGACTGATAGGTCGGGCTGAACCAGATGGACATATCGTTATAGCGACGATCCAGCTCCAACTGGGCCATTGTGTAGTCCAGGGTAGCCGTGACCGACTCGGTAGGGCGCCACTGGAGGGTCACCTGTCCATTGATTCGCTCCCGCTCAAATTCCTCAATGCGGTAAACAATTTGCTGCGGCGCAGCAGCAAGGTCACCCTCGCCGGGGGCATTTGTCTGCTGCCCGTTGTCGGGGACCGCCGCGCCGTCTCTTTCAAAAAATCGCGTGTTAAAGGCAGAGGCCACACCGGAGTGTCGCTCTTGGAATGTTCCCGCGAGGGCGATACCGACGGTGTCGTCGAAAAATGTGTAAGAGGCAAAACCGGAGACTTCTGGCGTTACGTTATCGCCGGCATACGTACTTTTGTCATGCACCCCTTTGGCGCTAAAAGCAAACTGCGGCCCCGGCTTGTCGAGGGGCTTGGCGGTAAGCACGTTGATCGTCGCACCGATACCGCCTGAAGGAATATTGGCTCGGGAGGTCTTATAGATCTCAACGCCCGAAACGCTTTCGGAGGCGATGTCCTGGAAGTCAAAGGATCGCCCCAGGCCGCTGTGAGTGGGCATCTGCCGGCCGTTGAGTGTCACCAAGTTAAAGTCTGCACCGAAACCCCTGACAGTGACGGTCGTGCCTTCGCCGCGCTGCCGGTCGATTGCTACACCGGTTACGCGTTGCAACGCCTCGGCGAGGTTCGTGTCAGGGAAATCTCCGATGTCCTCGGCGGTAATGGCATCCACCACGCCCTGAGAGTCGCGTTTGGTGTCCATAGCTCGCTTCAGGCTAGAACGAATGCCAGTAACCAACACTTCTTCTATGACTGGCTCATCCGAGATGGCTTCTTGGCCCGTCACCGCTGAGGACACGGCAACACCTACTGCCAGCGAGACAGCCTGAGTAAGTTTATTTTTAGCAAAAGTCCGCGCGTACATGAATCACAGGCCCCTGAGTTAAATTTGTTGGTTTATCAGAACCGTAACATCCCACGGGTGGCCCTGATAGTGAACGGCGTTTCGACAAAAGGGGTGATCAATGGGTTGAATCGGAGTGGGTGGCAAATCCGGGAATTGTAAAAGGGCTGCAGGGCGGCTTCCCGCAGAAATCCCTGCGCAGCACCTAATTTGCCGTGGTCGTCAGATCCGGAGCTGACCGAGGCCATTTTGCAGGCACTCAGATCCTGCTACACCCCTCCCGCTCAGAGTCGGTGGGCATTGGTTGGGTATTCCTGCGGTCCCGTCTGACCTGAGTATACCCCTGATAATCGCTTTTCAATTGAGCTTGGCATTGCTGAGGCAGTAGGTTACGCGGGTTTGTGGCGTTCTGGGTTCCGTGCCTTGAGCGGTTTTGGCGTCGAGACCCGATCGAAAGCGAGGGTCGAATGAAGGATCGGTTGATGAAACACTTGTGTACTGCAAGGATGAAGCGTGCAATTAGTCAGGGAATGGTTTGTGTGACAGCCTCGCTCGCCGTGTCCGCTTGCTCTGATTCTTCCGAGATTAACGTCGCCGCAGAAGTGGAAGTCCAGCTGGCGAGGATGACCCTTGAGCAAAAAGTCGCTCAGATGATTCAGGGGGAGATCAAGCATGTCACCCCCGACGACGTTAGGAAATATGGTCTGGGTAGTGTGCTCAATGGGGGAGGCTCATTCCCCGCCGATGACAAGTACGCTTCAGTCGCAGATTGGGTGGCGCTCGCTGACGCATACTACGAGGCTTCCGTAGACCAATCCGAAGGTAATGCTGGTATTCCCATTATTTGGGGTACCGACGCCGTGCACGGCCACAATAACGTGATTGGCGCCACGCTATTCCCTCACAACTCAGCTCTGGGGGCCGTGCGGGATCCGGATTTGATCGGCCGCATTGGCGCGGCTACGGCGAAGGAAGTGCGGGCAACGGGTATTGACTGGATGTTCGCGCCCACCATCGCGGTCGCGACCGATCTGCGTTGGGGCAGGGCTTACGAGTCATTTAGCGCTGACCCCGCAGTGGTGGAAAGTTTCTCGGGGCCTTATGTGTCTGCGGTTCAGGGCGAAGGCGTCATTGCAACAGCCAAGCATTACATCGGAGATGGTGGCACCTACCGGGGAACGGATCAGGGCGATACTCGTCTGCCCCTCGATCAGTTGCTGTCTCGTCATGGGAAGGGGTATGTCTCCGCGATTGCTGCCGATGTAAAAACGGTGATGGCCTCTTTCAACAGTTGGAACGGGGACAAGATTCACGGCAACCGCGAGTTATTAACCGATGTATTGCGCGGTCAATTGGGATTCGACGGCTTTGTGGTCAGCGATTGGAACGGGATTGGTCAAGTCAGCGGCTGCGAGGACGATCGTTGCGCAAAAGCGATTAATGCCGGCATCGATATGATCATGGTCCCCGAAGACTGGGAGAGCATGTTGCACACCACCGTTGCGCAGGTGAAGGCGGGCGAAATCCCGCTGGCCCGTATCGATGAGGCTGTATCGCGGATCCTCAAAGTGAAGTACGAGATGGGGTTGATGTCTCGCGGAAGACCGTCGGGAGTGGCGTTGCAATATGAGGGCGCAGTCGGAGCGCCGGAGCACCGTGCTGTTGCGAGAGAAGCGGTACGCCGGTCGCTGGTTTTGCTAAAAAACACAAACGGGCTGTTGCCGCTGAATCCTGCGGGCACCTATGCCGTAGTTGGGGCTGGGGCAGACAACATTGGGATGCAGTCTGGCGGGTGGACCATCAGTTGGCAGGGTACCGGCAACACGAATGAGGATTTCCCCGGAGCGACCTCTATTAAGGCGGGCATTGAGTCTGCAGTGGCGGCAGCTGGCGGCCGCCTTGTTGCAGACGCGGATCAGGGCGAACCACTTACAGCAGCAATTGTTGTGTTTGGAGAGCAACCTTACGCGGAAACCCAGGGCGATATCGACTCATTGGCTTGGCAGCAGCGCAACAAACGTGACCTCAAGCTCATAGAGGACTATACGAGCCGCGGGATACCGGTGGTGTCGGTTTTCCTGACTGGCAGACCGCTCTGGGTTAACGCCGAGCTAAATGCATCTGACGCGTTTGTGGTCGCCTGGTTGCCTGGCTCGGAAGGCGCAGGCATTGCCGATGTGTTGATTGCGGACAGTACTGGAGATGCCCGCTATGAGTTCGAAGGGCGGCTACCGATGGCGTGGCCAGCCACTGACCTAAATGCTTCCTCAGTCGACAGTCCGGTCGACGAGATTTTGTTTCCCATTGACTATGGCCTGCGATCCAGTGATCGCACCGAGTGGGTGGCACTAAACGAGAAGCCCGTCGGGCAGGGGGAGGGTATAGATCAGGTCGTCTTCGGCCGTGGGGTGCGCGACCCTTGGCAGTTATATTTGGGTGACGAGCTCGACTGGTCGCTTGCGGTGGGTCCGCGCGGCGGTAAGAGCCCCCGCGGAGAACTGCAGTTGTCAGTGATTGATCGCCATGTTCAGGAGGATGCGCGACGGGCGGTATTTTCGGGAAATGGAAATCATCTCAGCCAACTCTATTTTCAGTACGACGAGCCGGTAGATATGACTGACCTAGAGGCAGTCGGTGGGGTTTTAGCGATGGAGCTCCGCCTGCACACGCAACCGTCGGACGCTGTGCTGTTGCGTATGGATTGCGGCTGGCCTTGCTCTGGCGCCGTAGATTTGACTCCCGTTCTCAAAGCAATGGACGCGGGCGAGTGGAATACGGTGTCCGTCCCCGTTGCGTGCTTTGCTCGACGCGGTGTCGACCTCGGCCGAGTCAACACGCCGTTCCTTATGGCGACTCGTGGCGCATTAACCGTGGATATTGCAGAGATTGCGATACGCGAAGTGCCAGTGGACAACACGCTTTTTGATTGCGACGGCTTGGTCGCGAATCCTTGATAGTGGTGTAAGGTTCGCCGGTGTGAGTGATCGGATAACCGAACACCTCGAATAACGATAAGGATCTGGGGGCAGTATGCTCGCAACGATTGACATGGCCATTGTCGCCATCTACGCGGTGGCACTGTTTGTTATCGCGCAATGGGTATCTCGTGAACATGCAGGGCATGAGAAGGATGCCCAAGACTATTTTTTAGCGGGGAAGGCACTGCCGTGGTGGGCGATTGGCGCCTCATTGATCGCGGCCAATATCTCCGCGGAACAAATCATCGGTATGTCGGGCTCTGGTTACGCCATTGGGCTGGCCATCGCGTCATATGAGTGGATGGCGGCGTTCACGCTGTTGTTAGTCGGTAAGTATTTGCTGCCTATATTCTTGGCAACAGGCATCTATACCATGCCGCAGTTTCTCGCCCAGCGTTACGACAATCGCGTCAAAACGGTGATGGCCCTTTTTTGGTTGGGCGTGTATACCTTCGTCAACCTCACGTCCATTCTCTGGTTGGGCGCGCTGGCGATAAATACCGTAGCGGGCGTGGATCTGACAGTCGGTCTTGTCGCTCTGGGTAGCTTTGCAATTGCTTACTCTTTATACGGTGGGCTTAGAGCCGTCGCGCTGACCGACATTATTCAGGTGGTGCTATTAGTGATGGGTGGACTGTTGATCGCCTGGATTCTCTTGGATCAGGTGTCGGGAGGTGCAGGCCCGCTGGCAGGGTTTTCCGTTTTAACCGCGCAGGCGCCCGAGAAATTCCACATGATTCTGCAAGAGGGGCATCCGCATTACATGAGCCTGCCAGGCCTCTCGGTGCTGTTGGGTGGCATGTGGATTATGAATATCTCCTATTGGGGTTTTAACCAATACATCATTCAGCGCGCATTGGGCGCTAAGAGTGTTGATGAGGCGCAAAAAGGCATCGCGTTTGCCGCTTTCCTAAAACTTCTTATGCCGGTGATCGTCGTATTGCCAGGCATCGCGATGTTTGTTTTGAACGCGGACCTCGCTTCGCCAGATCAAGCCTACCCTTCTGCGATGACGCTACTGCCAGTGGGTATCAAGGGCCTCGTCTTTGCGGCCCTGTTGGCCGCGATTGTCTCTTCTTTGGCTTCTATGTGTAACAGTATTTCGACGATCTTCACGGTCGACGTGGCGCCGATGCTGGGACTTGCGACAGACGACGGAACCTCGGGAGTTCGCT
>JAYOEE010000041.1:0-22080 GCA_038106565.1 Halieaceae bacterium | reverse complement strand
TAGGTGAACTTATTCTGTACTCCAGCCACTTCGATCGGCTCACCATCGACCACTCTTGGCTTGTATTTAAACTTGAGAGAAGCCTTCAATGATGCCGACTCGAAGATGCCCGAGGGCTGGCAGTCAACCGCAAAGGGGTCACGAATAGAGCCCGTCTTGGTTACGGTGTATTCCACAATACAGTACCCGGATATGCCGCGGGTCTGCGCTCGACGAGGGTAGATCGGTGCCACTTTCACAATCGGCAAATACTCCCCATCACCAGAGGACATGCCTGATGCGTTAAGGTTCAAATTGATCCCCGTAGTGGGAGCGGTGTTGGCGACGTTCATGTCCAACTGCGTATCAAACTGAATGGGCTCAAGATCAGGTGGTGGCTCTTCGGGGTCTTCAACCTTCTCCGGCTTCACTTCCTTGAGATTGGTTTCAATGGTCTTGTCGGGCACCACGATGTCAGCAATTTTTCTCGCCTTTACATCTTCCTGCTGAAAGTCTCTGCTCACCAAGCTGTGCATAATAAAAAAGAGAGCAATAGCAACCGGTATGGCAAGCGCGGCGCTGACAGCAACTCGAACTGAGCTACCCATAACAATTAGGCCTCTTCATCGGTGGAAATACAGGGTGGCGCCGTCAGGATAGGACGCACGATATCGATCAGGTCCTCCACCACATAAGCAGGTGTTTCCCGATCCACCTGAACCACAAAATTAGCTTGCGGGGCCTCCTTCTTGGCCGCCTCAGCGGTCCGCATCACGCGATCCAGCGGCAACTTATTCTTGTTGTAAAAAATATCGCCATTCGCGTCTACCGCAAAAATAATAGTCCCGCGCTCGCAGGCTTCCTGAGTCGATGCCTGAGGCTTGAACAACTCAACGCCCGGTTCTTTTACAAAAGAGGAAGTCACGATGAAAAAAATCAACATGATGAACACGACGTCCAACATGGGGGTCAGATCGATCTGACTATCGCTTTCTTGCGCTGATGGCCTTGCCTGGTCCCGCATACTCATAAGACTTTCCTTTACCGATCCGAGGCCCAGTTAACAGCACCCACACCAGACTCTCGAGCGGCGTCGGCCACGTCCACCACGATTCCTGCCTCTGCGCCTTTCTCCACCTTAATGGTGACCGGCGCCTCGGGATCTTCAGCCAGAAGCCGCTGGATATTGGCGCGCACGGCGCGAATATCGACACGACGATTTTCCATCCAGATCTGATTATCCGATGCCACCTCAACCACGATACTGGTTGAATCCTCGGGGTCTTCGGGCTGGTTATCGTCGGGCCGATTAACCTCAACGCCGGCCTCTTTGATAAAAGAGGCGACCACAATAAAGAAGATCAGCATGATGAACACGACGTCCAACATCGGAGTCAGATCAATCTCGGCGCCCTGTTCCTGTTCTTTGGCTATTCTTCGCATAGCATCCTCAACCAAAAAGCCGGATCAATGATCCGACGTCAGCTGATCCGTCAGGAGCTGCTGCTCCCGAGAGGTAATTCGCTGTAAATAGGTGTTGGCAAACAATCCTGACAACGCAGCCACCATACCCGCCATTGTGGGGATGGTTGAGCGCTCAACGCCGCCCGCCATGGACTTCGCATCACCGCCGCCCGTCACAGCCATCACGTTAAACACTTCGATCATGCCGGTGACAGTGCCCAAGAGCCCGAGCAAGGGGCATAGGGCAACGCAGGTCGCGATCACGTTCATGTTGTCATTGATCAGTTCACGACTCTCGGAGAGAAGCCGCTGACGAATCTTCTTGGCGTTCCAGGACTTGCGCTCACTCCGTCCGTCCCAAGCGGCCAAAACGGCAGCGCGATCCTGCTTCCATACAGAAGAGAAATACCAGACACGCTCAAAGATCAATGTCCACATAAAGAACACGAGTGCTGCAATCAACCACAGCACGTTCCCGCCCTTTTCCATAAAGGCAAGGATTACCTCGAAGATACCCATCGACAGCTAGCCTCCCCGAGGAATCAGTTGTGAGCGCGCTCTGAGTGCTCCGCCACGATGCCCGTTGCCTGCTCATTCAGCACATGGATGATGCGCTGCGAGCGCCCATTCACTACCGTGTGCAGCAATACGGTCGGAATCGCGACCAGAAGGCCCAATACGGTGGTGACCAGCGCAGACGAAATACCACCCGCCATAGCCTTGGGATCACCCGCTCCGAAGATGGTGATGGCCTGGAAGGTGATGATCATCCCTGTCACAGTACCCAAGAGACCCATCAGCGGCGCAACCGCGGCAATAATCTTGAGCAAGGTCAGTCCCTGCTCTAGCTTGGGTGTCTCGCTCAATACTGCTTCTGCCATTTTCAGCTCAAGCGTTTCGGGATCCATGTTGGGGTGATCCTCATGTACCTTGAGCACGCGTCCCAGCGGATTGTCGTCACGCGCTGAGCTGGACTTCAACTGGGCAGATACTTTGCCGCCCACCATGGTTAGCACCAGCAGCCGGTAGATCGCGAGCACAAAGGCAAATGCGCCTACGGCAGTGATGGCGTAACCCACGTAGCCACCCTGATGCCAACGCTCCGAAATGGTCGGACTATCAATTATCGCCGCCAGGAAAGAACCGCCTGTCGGACCTGTGGGGTCGATACCAAACTGCGTCAGGCCACCCTGAGACGATGCCAGGTCCTGCGCCTGGGAGTTAAAGCCGCCGCCCGGTTGACGTGGAAGTTCTGCCAACTGATCGATGTTGAAAGACAGATAGTTACCATCGGTATCGATAATATTGAACGCGCCCACCCGCACAACTTCTCTCTGGCTCAGCTCGCCAGACGGCGTCGCTACCTGAGCGGTGTAGCGGCTCACCTCGCCCTGCTCACGAATTTCTCGCAACAGTTCGAACCAGACACGCTCGATCTCTTCTATCTTGGGCAACTGATCAGACCCGGACATTTTGGCGATCAGGTCCTTCAAAAAGCCCTCTCTGCCAGGGTACTCCGAGCTCACCAGAGACACTTCGATGTTGGAGGCCAAGTCGCCTGAGGCAGCGGTGAGGTGTCCAAACAACTCGGACAAGGTACCCAGACGCTCTCTCAACTGCTCCTGCTTGGCGGCAATCAGCAGCTCATTTTCTTCGAATTTCTTCTCGAGTCGCGCAGAGCGCTGCTCTTCGCGGGTGCGCTCCTCTTCAGCCCGCTTCAAGGCTGCGGCCTGATTGGCTTTATCGCGGCTAAAGCGCGCTTCTCTGGCCTGGTTCTCGGCAGACGCTCTGGCCTGACCCTGCTTCACCAGCTCAAGCAGCTGATCCAGATTTTCTGCCGCAATTTCCTGCGGCGTGGGGGGAGGCGGTGCCTCGGTTTCAGCTTCCTGACCCACAGTCAATGGCGCAAATAAAACGCTCGCAAGCGTCAAGGCAGATACTTTCAGAAATTGAGAACGCATTTCAGTTCGCCTCCGGCGCAGATACGGGCATGTTCAGCAGTTCAATCGTCGCCTGCTTCTTGGCAATACGAACCCCTTTGCGAACCGCAGCAGCATAATCGCCTGCAGACAAAGGCTCCCAGCTTTGGGTTTGACGATTCCACGCCCCGGTCTCGGCACCATCAGTGCTCTGATAGACCAGCGCAACACGGCCAATACGCAAGATATCCACTTCGCGCTCGGCACCATTGAGCTCGATGGTGTCACTGTAGGACTCGATCCCGCGTCCGTATTGCAATTCGATGGAGTAGAGCTCCAACACCTGGCGAAATGCCTCCGCAGAAGTCACGTCGGAACGATCCATATTGTTACGAACGGCCTCGATGTTGCCCATACGCGTGTCCAGATCGAAAGGCATATCAAAGCTGATGAACTGCTCCAGCCCATCCAGCATTCGGGTCACCAAAGGCGGGATCTGCCGCTGGATCACAGAAGCTTCGGCGATCGACTGGTCGATATCTCTGATCCTACGCTCCTGATTCGCGATCTGACGCTCGAGCCGAGCGTTGTAGACCTTGAGGCCGTCTACCTGCTTCATCACAGTCTTGTAGTCAGACAGCAGGCTGGCTGTCTCGTCGGCCAGCCGATCGATCTTGGCCTGCGAGGCCTTGGCCGCTGCCGTTCTCTGTTTACCCACTTCAACGATGGGGTCGATGGTTTGCGCAGTAGCAATCGATGCGCCACCGCCGACGCAGATCGCCAACAGCAAACTTTTTAGTCGAGTCGTAGTCATTGGATCGAAACTTCCTCTCATGAGCAGATACGGAATGAAAAATTGGTTAAACCAACCCCTCACTGAAGCTGAATCAGTGGCGTATTTATCCTTTAATTAATCGCCAACCAACATCGGGGATGCGAATTTACCCTTTACGTATAGGCAACGCAAATGGTTTGCATGGGTTTTAATGCGAGCATATGGACGGATCAGCGCCTCAATCAGGGGGCTCGAGCTCGCTGATCGTAAAAGCGTGGCTGTTCCTGCCGTCCGCCTCGAAACGCGCACTGGATACTGCTCGCCACCCAGAGAGCAGGCCCATATCAAAATACACATCACCGCTTACAGAGCCTTGCACCTGCGTCAGAATCACTTTATCTGCCCGGGGGAGCGCCAGGCGGTAAATCTCGGCACCCCCAACGACCATTGCCGCATCTGCACCATCGATCAACGCTTGATCAAACGCACTCTCTAACGCCGCCTCGAGATTGTGGCAAGTCAGCACGCCCTCGCGCGACCACTCAGTGTCCCGCGTAATCACAATATTGAGGCGGCCGGGAAGGGGAAACCCGACACTGTCGAACGTTTTGCGGCCCATGATGACGGGACGTCCCATCGTGGTGCGCTTGAAATGCTGTAAGTCGTCAGGCAAATCCCAGGGCAGGGCGTCCCCACGCCCGATGACACCGTTTTCTGCTGCGGCGAGCACAAGCACAACTGGCACGTCGTTTTGGGGATATTTCAGCGTCATCAAATAGCGACCGGAGCCGAGATATGCGGAGCAGGGTCGTAGCCAGTGAGCTCGAAATCTTCGAATCGATAGCCGTATAGGGAATCAGGCCGGCGCAGGATATTCAGCTGAGGCAGGGATCTCGGCAAGCGCTGAAGCTGTTCGCTGACCTGCTCCGTGTGATTGCTATAGAGGTGTGCGTCTCCCAAGGTAATCACAACCTCTCCGAGGCCCAAATCACACTGTTGCGCCAACATATGGACCAGCAGAGCTACTGAGGCGATATTAAACGGCAGACCCAGAAACACATCGCTGGACCGGATGTAAAGCTGTGCGGAGAGCGCACCCGCACCCACGTAAAACTGATACAGCAAATGGCAAGGCGGCAGCGCCATTTTTCCGGCGCGCACGTTGTCCTGCGGGCTCACCGACTCATCCGGAAGATATTCGACGTTCCACGCATGAAACAGAATACGGCGACTCTCGGGGCGATGCCGCAAGCAGTCCACCACGTAGTCGATCTGATTGATGGCGCCACCATCCTTGGTGGGCCAGGCGTGCCACTGCGCCCCGTAAAGCGGGCCCAGTTCACCGGCTTCGGTAGCCCATTCATCCCAGATACTGACACCATTCTCCCGCAACCACTGGGTATTGGTGTCGCCACTCAAAAACCAGATCAGCTCATTGACTACGCTTTTGAAGTGAACGCGCTTGGTCGTCAAAATAGGGAACCCGCGGCGCAAGTCGAAGCGTAGCTGCCGTCCAAAAACAGATCGCGTGCCCGTCCCGGTCCGATCGCCGCGATCAATTCCTTGCTCTCTAATATCGCTCAGTAAGTCGAGGTAGGCTTGCATATCACCCTCATCGCGTAGTCGGGCGGTATGCCCGATATAACAAGATTCCACCCGCCACCAACATTGGCAGGCACAACATCTGCCCTCTGGTCAGCCAACCCAGCGCGTCAAAACCGATGTGCGCATCGGGCTCCCGAAAGAACTCCGCTGTAAAGCGCAGCGTGCCATAGCCGAGCAAGAAAACACCCGATACGGCCCATGTCGGCCTTTGCTTGCGGCTGAACCAAAGGAGAATAAAAAATAACAGTAAACCTTCTAAAGCAAACTGATAGAGCTGCGAGGGGTGGCGCGCCAACCCCAGTGGGTCTCTGGGAAAGACCATGGCCCAGGGGACCTCGCTTGCTCTGCCCCAGAGCTCCTGGCCAATGAAGTTGCCCAGCCGCCCCAGAGCCAGGCCCACAGGGGTCAAGGGCGCCACAAAATCCATGAGACGCCCCCATTGAATGCCCTGCTGCCGAGCAAAGACCCCCATGGCGATCAATACCCCGAGCAACCCCCCGTGGAATGCCATGCCGCCCTCCCAAACCCGGAATAACCAAAGCGGGTCCGCTGAAAGACGATCCAAACCATAAAAAAAGGCATACCCGACCCTGCCTCCCAGAATGATGCCGATGGCCGCATAGAAAATCAGATCGTCCACCTGATCACGCTGCAAGGGCGCGGCAGCGTGCGCCGTTCTCCTTCTGGCCAGCCACCATGCGAATGCCAGCCCGCCAATGTAGGTCAGCCCATACCAGTGAATCTTGAGCGGGCCCAACGCAATGGCGACGGGGTCGATATCGGGATACGGCACCATCTACACGGCACCACCGCGCCTGAGAAAACGCTCCAACCCTCGACCGGCCAGCGCTGTATCGATCTTCTGAGCGACGTCCTGAGCAGACCGCAACGGTAGCACTGCCGCCATCAGATCCTCGAGTTCGGGCCGGGTGAAAGCGCTCAACACCCGCTTGATCGTGAGCAGGCTGCCGGCGTTCATGGACAGTTGATCGAAACCCATTGCAACCAATAGCGGCGCGGCGCGCGGGTCGCCAGCGAGTTCGCCGCAGATGCTCACGGGTTTATCCCGTCCACGCGCAGCGTTAACAATGTGCGCGAGCGCGGCCAACACAGCCGGATGCAGTGCTTGGTATAGCTCGGCAACCCGCGCATTGCCTCGGTCAACCGCCAGCAAGTACTGCGTCAGGTCGTTGGATCCCACCGACAAAAAGTCTGCCTCCTCGGCCAACGAATCCGACAAATACACCGCTGCGGGCACCTCTATCATCACTCCCAGAGCGGGTATTGACGATGAGAAACCCTCAGCGAGGACTTCAGTGTGACACCGCTCAATCAACGCCTGCGCTGCGCGGAACTCGTCTATAGATGTCACCATTGGCAGCAAGATTCGCAAGTTATTCAGGCCATCATTTGCCTTCAACATGGCACGTACCTGCGTGAGGAATATCTCAGGATGATCGAGCGTCACCCGAATGCCTCGCCAGCCCAAAAACGGATTCGATTCCTCTATCGGAAAATAAGGCAATGCTTTGTCGCCGCCGATATCCAGCGTACGCATGGTGACGGGCGCAGGATGGAAAGCCTCCAGCTGCTCGCGATAAAGCTGTCGCTGCTCCTCTTCACTGGGAAAGCGGTCGCGAAGCAGAAAACTCACTTCAGTGCGATAAAGCCCCACACCATCGGCCCCAAATTCCTTCGCCCTCTGCACATCAGCCGCGACGCCTGTATTAGCCCAGAGCGAGACCACCTCGCCGTCTGCGGTGGTAGCCGCCTCTCTCGCAAGAGGCGCCAACTCCTCCAGTAATACCGCGTCATCCGCGAGCAACTGCTCAAAACGAGTCAACAGGTCCTTGTGCGGATTGACGTAAACCAGACCGTTATAACCATCCACGACGAGCTGTTGATCCGGGAGCCGCTTCAATGGCAGGTCCTCAACCCCCACAACCGCGGGTATGCCCATGGCCCGTGCCAAAATCGCAGTGTGGCTATTTGCGCTGCCACGCATGGAGACAATCCCCGCGAGTCGGTCTCGGGGCACCTCTCCCAGCGTGGACGCCGTCAGCTCCTCAGCAACCAAAATCGTCCGGGGTGGATAATCAATGTCTTGTCGCGATGCATCTTGGAGATACCCCAAAACGCGAGTACCCAAATCTCGCACATCGACGGCTCGCTCCCGCAGATAGGAGTGCTCCATGCGCTCAAAATGTCGAATATGGCGGAGCATGACCTGACTCAGCGCACCCTGAGCCCACTCACCTGCTTTGATGAGGGCTGCCACCTCCCCACCCAAAACCGAGTCATCGAGGATGTTGAGGTAAACCCCGAATAACGCATGATCCTCCGGCCCCAGCTCGCTCTCCAGGTTCTCTGCTACCTGCTGGATGTCTTGCCTCACGGAAGCGAGCGCAGCCCTAAAAGCCTTCAGCTCTGCCAAACGGTCAGAAGCCTTGCGAGACGGCACCGTCTGTAAATCAGCATGGGGTGAAATCCAAGCGGCCGTCCCAATACCGATCCCTGCGCAGGCCGCCACTCCGGACAGGCGAGCTGCCGTACCCCCCTTTGACTTCGCTGGAGTGGCGCTACTGTCAATCGCGCCGGCCAACTCCGCATGGGCGATTACCCCAGCCAGCTGGGCAGATACCGTAACCAGAAAAGCTTCTTCATCCTCCGAGAATCTGCGGTGGTCACCCTGCTGTACCACCAGCACGCCGAGCAAATCGCGCTGGTGAACAATGGGCGCGCCCAAAAAGGCGTTAAAAGCCTCTTCTCCCAACCCGTCGACCAGCTGAAACTGTGGGTGCGCGCTGGCGTCTTCGAGGTTCAGTGGCTCCTCTCGCGTCGCAACCCAACCAATCAGACCCTCATCAAACCCCAGCCCAAACTGGCCTACTTTGTCCGAATTGAGGCCTTCCGTCGCGCGGAAAATCAGCTTTTGACTCTGTTTGTCGTGCAGATAAATGGTGCACACGTCGGTCTGCATTGCCGCTCGCACCTGAGCGACAATCAGCGTCAGCGCATCCTCTAGCGAGTCAGCGTCATTGACCGCCTGAATCAAGCGGCGGAGCACCTCAAGCATCAGCGTCTGCCTCGGCGCTTGCGGGAAGCGCGTCGCTTCGGAGAGAGACGCGGCGCCAGCTGACCCAGTGCCTGCCGGTAGACATCCCGCTTAAAGTCGACTACCGCGTGCACCGGATACCAGTAGCTCACCCACCGCCAATCATCAAATTCGGGATCGTCATGGGCGTCGAGGCAAATGCTCTCCTCCGGGGCCTGTAACCGCAGCAAGAACCAGACCTGTTTCTGCCCAACACAGACGGGGCTCTCGGTGCGGCGAATAAACTTCTTGGGCAGACGGTAGCGGAGCCAACCCGATGTGCGGCCAATAATCTTGACCGCCTCGGGGGGGAGGCCTACCTCTTCATGCAACTCGCGATACATGGCCTCCTCGGGACTTTCTCCTCGATGCACTCCACCCTGAGGGAATTGCCAGGAGTCCCTTCCATTCACTCTCCTGCCCCACAGCACTTCGTCGCTATCATTACAGATGACGATGCCAACGTTTGGGCGAAAACCCTCCTTGTCGATGACGCGCTCGATGTCTGTGTCTTGCTGCACAATGCGTTACCAAGTTGTTCCCGTATAGACGCGACAGGATTGTGACCCGCGCCAACAGCCCTTATTCTTCCACACATCCCCCGCCGACGGCACTTTCGGGGACCGCTTTATTCCACCGCCTAGCATAGAAACCATGGGACTCGCGATATTTGACTTAGACAACACCTTGCTCGCTGGCGATTCAGACCACCGGTGGGGGGCGTTCCTGTGCCAGAAGAAAATGGTTTCAGCGAGCGATTTTGCGCATCAAAACGATCGGTTTTACGCAGATTATCAGGCGGGCACGCTGGATATGATCGCCTACCTGAGCTTCGTTCTCGCGCCGCTCGCGGGAAAGACCCGCGAAGAGGTCGCTGCACTGCAGCGCGAGTTTGTTTCCGAATGTGTTGAACCCATGCTGCTGGACAAGGCCTTCGCCCTCATCAATCAGCACCGGATTGCAGGCGACATACTGTTACTGATGACCGCGACGCACGCTGTCGTTGCGGAGCCCGTTGCAGCACGGCTAGGTTTTCAATATTGGTTAGGAAGTAAAGTGAGTATTGTGGAGGGGCGCTACACGGGGCTACCCGAGGGTTCACCCTGTTTCCGGGAAGGCAAGGTCTCTCACCTCCAATCGTGGCTTGCGGACCGCGACGATTCTTTGGCGCTCGCTGAAACCTGGTTCTACTCTGATTCTCACAATGACCTGCCCCTGTTGGCCCACGTCACACACCCGGTGGCAGTGGACCCGGACGCCAAGCTCAGAAGCCACGCTGAACAACAAGGGTGGCCTGTAATATCACTCAGAAACTAAACATCCAATCAGCCTTGCAACAATGCGCTGTAAGCCGATGCGCTCATTAGAGACGCGATTTGCTCCGCGTCACTCAGCTCGAGCCTGTAAAACCACCCCTCTCCATAGGGATCATCATTGATACTTTCCGGTTGGTCTATTAGGCGTTCATTAATCTCAACAACCGTGCCGGAGAGCGGCGCGAATACGTCGGATGCCGCCTTGACTGACTCCACGATGCCGGTCTGGCTTGACGCAGTGACCACATCGCCCACTTTCGGCAGCTCCACGTAAACGACATCACCCAGCGCCTCTTGGGCGTGATCGGTAATCCCCACAGTGGCCGTACCGTCAGATTCGGGTCGCGCCCATTGGTGCGTATCAATGTAGTACAGATCTTCCGGGCACTTACCCATGGAGGTCTCCTCAATCCAATTTGCTCACATTCAACCAAGCATTAACCCAGAGCGTGCTGCATAAACCATCGCTTCAGCCAACCCTGCTGGTCAACAACATTCAAACCCACGTTGCGGGCGACTAAGGCCAGGGGGTGGCTGCTGCCGAAACCTCTTTTGAACCCTTCCATCGCGGCCATCATTGCAAGGTTCTCAGTCTTGCGCCGGCGCTGGTAACGCTTGAGCGAAACAGGACTGGATAGCGGCAGGCCACCCTTGCGCGCTGCTAACAGTTCCTCTGACAAGACCGCCACGTCAGCCAAGCCAAGATTGATTCCCTGACCAGCAAGCGGATGGATACTGTGGGCGGCATCGGCGACCAGAGCGACGCCGTCATCGACGTAGTCAATCGCGTGGGCTTGTTTGAGCGGAAAGCTCGCTCTTGGCCCAACGGCCACCGCAACCGGCGCTTGCGGCGCCAGAGCGCGATTCAGCCGGTCCAGAAATTCGGGATCGGCCAGCTCGGCGACATGCGCGTGCTGTTCATCGTCCAAAGACCAGACGATGGCAACCTTTTCGGGGTCGGCTAGGGGCAACAGTGCCAGCGGCCCTGACGCCAGAAAAGCCTGCCAACAGGTGTTGTCATGAGAGGTAGACAGCGCGACTGTCCCGACAATCGCTTTTTGATCGTAGCTCCATTCTCGGGTCGGCAAGTCCAGCAATTGACGCACCCGCGAACGGGCGCCATCGGCACCCACGCAAAGCGGTGCCTCCCGGTGTCCGCCACCCGAACTAACGGCCCGCCAACCGGACGGTGTCTTGGAGAGCGACTCCAGTGTTTCACCCCAGCACACGTTAACGGTGGCCAGCGCTTCGGCGCACCTCAGGAGCGCCTGAACAGTCTGACGATTCTCAACGATGTGGCCCAGACAAGGAGCAGCTACATCTTGCGCATCAAACGAAATCCGCCCAATCCCCTCCGCATCCCAAACGCGCATCGCGTTGTAGGGTGCGATGCGGTTATCGGGAATCAGCTGCCATACCCCAAGCGATTCGAGGAAGGCGCTTGAGGCTGGCGTCAAAGCACTGACCCTGAGATCCCAATCGCAGAGGCTCTCCCCCGTCGGCGGAGCATCGGGACTCGGCGCACCGTCGATAACGCTAACCGCTACGCCTCTCTGTCCGAGGGCAACGGCAAGGGCTAAACCTGCTACACCCGCACCGACAATCAGCACATCGACTTCCGGCGTGCGGGTGCTCTCAGGCATAGCGCCTACCCGTGCCAATGCTCGCAACCCGGGTACGCATGGATGGCATAAAATCGAGTAATGCCAGAGACACATTGCGGGGACCATCCATAACGAGACCGCGGCGGTTAAAGAGGGTCGCTAACGTGTCGGTACTCTGGGTGACGAAATGCTGCTCCGTCGTCACCTCGTCCAGATAACTCGACAGAAAACCGGGTTGTCCAATTGGTGTGTCGTCATCCCGACAGCTGGCCAACACCTTGGCAAGCGACGCAGCCTCTCTTAGGGACAAATTCAAACCCTGCCCGGCTACCGGATGCAGCGTGTGAGCCGCATTACCAACCAGGAGAAAACCGGAACGAAACTGTTCTGTAGCGACCCGACTCATCAGCGGCCACTGGCTGCGCTGACCAGTAGCCCGTACCGGCCCAAGACGCCATCCAAAAGCTTCTTGAAACTGCGCGCGAAAGAGATCCTCTGGCATTGCCGCCAGCGTGTCGACATCTTGATCGGGCACCGACCAGACAACGTTATATCGCTGTTCGTCCCGCCTCGTTGACGGCAAGGGCAATACAGCGAGAGGGCCATTGGCAGTGAATCGTTCGAAGGCGCGACCCCGCTGCTCACCGGGAAAGCTTGCGTTAAATACCACCGCATGGGTGCCCACGGGTCGCTCTTTCAGACCGATGCCCAGCGCGTGAAACCAATCGCGTTCCACACCGGCAGCAATGAGGACCAAATCGGCGGTCAGTTGCTCTCCCTCCTCTGTCACCACGCTGGGATGAATCGCGGTGACATCAATCGTTTTACAGCGAATGGGGGCACGCACCGCTACACGCAGCTCTCTCGCCCTATTAAGCAGGTGCGTCCCGAGTTCATGGTTCTCTGCCACGTAACCCAAGGCGGGCACCGACAAGTCTTCCGCCTTCATTAACGTGCTACCAAAATGTCCGCGGTGAGACACGTGAATCTCGCGAATGGCGCCCGAGCAAGATGCGATGTGGTGCCAGACGCCCCATTGCTCCAACAGGGCTACCGAGTGCAAATTGAGCGCAGACCCCCGCGTATCAAGGGGCTTGGGTGAGCTCGCTTTGTGGGCGTGAGCTTCGAGCAGGGTGAGCTCTAATTCGGGGTTTTCCGAGGCAATTGCGATGGCAAATGACAGGCCTGCCAAGCCGCCACCCAGAATCAGCACCCGCCCAGGTCGGCTCATGCAGCACCCGCCATCAACTTCTCGATATCCTCCGCTCGTTTGGGCACATCTTTTGTCAGGACGTCGCAACCCGTCTCGGTCACCACCACATCGTCCTCAATGCGAACGCCGATACCTCTCCACTTTTTCGCAACACGAGTGTTGTCAGCCGCGATGTATATGCCGGGCTCAATGGTCAACACCATACCGGCTTCCAGCTGGCGCCACCGCCCGTCAATGCGATAGTCGCCGACGTCATGCACGTCGAGTCCCAGCCAATGGCCCGCTCGATGCATATAGAAATCTCTGTAGGCTTCGGCTTTGATCAATTCGCGCTCGTTGCCCTTGAGCAAACCGAGCCTTATCAAACCTCGCGTGATCACTCGAACCGTTGCATCGTGTGGCTGATTCCACGTGTTGCCAGGTTTTACCTTGGCAATCGCTGCGCGCTGCGCCTCCAATACCAAATCGTAAATTGCACGCTGCTCTTGGGAGAACTGTCCGCTGACCGGAAAAGTGCGGGTGATATCGGCGGCATAGCCTTGGTACTCGCATCCCGCATCGATCAGCACAAGGTCCCCCTCGCGGAGCCTGGCATTGTTTTCCGTGTAGTGAAGAATGCAGGCGTTGGGCCCCGAGCCCACAATGGAGTTGTAAGCTGGGAAACGGGCACCGTACTCCGCAAAAGTATGCTGAATCGATGCCTCCAAATGGTACTCGTAACGCCCGGGGGAGCACTCTTTCATGGCGCGCGAGTGCGCTTCGGCACTGATTTCTCCAGCCCGACGCATCACCCGAATTTCGGCCGCCGATTTGATCAACCGCTGTTCGTGGAGCAAGAAGGCCAGATCCGTAAAGTCCGCCGGCGGCGCGGCACCGCTCCTCACCAAACGCCGGATATGATTCACCCATCCCATCACACGCTGATCAAAGACATCGTCGTGCCCCATCGAATAATAAATTCGCTGTGTGCCCTCGATCAGACCGGGGAGAATCTCGTCCAGATCATCGATTGGAAACGCGTCGTCCACACCCAAATAGGCCACCGCACCGTCGGGCCCGACACGATAACCATTCCACAATTCCATCTCGGGGTCGCGCTCCCGACAAAACAGGATCACTTGCCCTTGCCTGCGGCCGGGGATCAGGACCAAAACGGCATCGGGCTCTTCAAAACCAGTGAGATAAAACAGGTCGCTGTTCTGTCGAAACGGGTATTCAGTATCGCGGCTGCGCGTGACTTCCCGCGCTCCGGGTACGATCGCGATACTGTGGCGATCCATCATCGCCATCAACTTTCTGCGTCTGCGAACAAATTCAGCTTTTGAGATTTTCACTGCAGGCTTCCTATTCTGATTGAGCTTCATTGACGATATTGATGGCGGCAAACCGGAGATATTCAATGATCTCTTCCAACTGTCGCTCGGCGTCTTCGGTTTCCGTCTGTTCCGAGTCCACCTGCGCAATGGCCGCCATGTCCTTCAAGGCGTCTGCGGTGAGCCCCGCGATCGGTTCGTTAACGGCCTCTCGGTACGTAATCCCTTGAGTGAATCCCGACAGAAACCCACTGGTCCAGTCCGAAATGGACATCAACCGATCCTCCAGCGCGTCGTCATCGGGCGGCAGTAGTAGCTGAAAAGTGTAATCGGCGTCCTGAATGGACGACAGGGTTGCCAGACTGAGTCGCGATACGAAATCAACCAGATCACCTGTCAACTCCACCGCCAGCGATTTCTCAAGAGCCGCCACGGTGGCGGTCAAGTGCTGTTCGGTACTGGGATTGAACCCCGCCCCTAGCAACCCGACCAAGGCGCCATGAAGGGTCGACGGATTCAGCGTCAGACCGGCATTGAACAGGCTGTCTGCCGCCTCTTCCCATGCGGGCATATCTTCGAAGGCACCCAAGGCATCCAACAGCATCTGTCTAACCTCTCTTACGGTGATGACCGCCGCTTCGGCACAGTGTGCCTCTTCCAGTCTCTCTGTCTTGGCTTTTCTGTGGGTCGACCCGCACCTGCTGGATTGACCCGGCGAAACGCGGCGCATTATAGTGCTGGCTTCCAATCGACCAAGTGTACCTTTCGTGGCTGATAACCTCATACAGGCGCTCGAGAAAAAAGTGAACGACCTCATTGAGCTGAGCCGGGAGCTAAACCGTGAAAACCGGGCGCTCAAATTGCGGGCGGCTGAGTTGCAGCGTGAACGGCGTGAGCTTCTGGAAAGGCAGCGACTGGCCAGCGAGCATGTTGAAAGTTCGCTAGCGAGACTGCGCTCTCTGGATGGTGGCGCATGAGCCGTCCCAATACCGTCAGTGTGGATATTCTGGACAAAGAGTATCAAGTGGCGTGCCCACCCGATGAAGAGCAAGCACTGGAGAGTGCAGCCCGCTATTTAGATCAGCACATGCGTGATATTCGATCAACGGGCAAAGTCATTGGCCTGGAGCGCGTTGCCATTATGGCGGCGCTCAACATCAGCCACGAATTACTGGCGCTCAAAGGCGGAAACAATCCGGTCGAAACCAGCGAGGATCAGCAACGGCTCTCGGCGTTGAACAGCCAGCTAGATGAGGTGCTGTACCAGCTCCGTCAGCTGGAGATCAACTGATCCCCTTAATCCGTTATACTGAGCTCGGCCTGCAGTATTTGCCAGACGATTTGTCCTCGAGCCGATAATGCTACACCCGGAGTCCATCTTCGTGGCCGTTGAGCAAGCCTGGCTAGAACCGGGAAGCCTGAAGTCATGTGGTGGTCACCACCTTGAGCCTCAGGGTTCAAGGGCCTATTCGTCAGCGGTATTACGGGTCAACCCACTTTCCCCCCAAATCTGCGCAGCGACAGCTTGCGACACCTTGAGTGAGCGACAGGGATCGCGATCAAGGGCAGTATCTGTCGTAAGGTCGTGACAACTATCCCGCACACCAAGGCAGCGATGCGCAGCACGATGCGCCACAAGCGCGACGCGCTGACCCCCGATTTCCGCGAACACGCTGCGCTCGCGGTGTCGGAGGCACTGGCTCATTTTGAGCCATGGAAGTCCGCTTCCGTTATCGCCAGCTACATGCCACTTCGATCGGAATTCAATGCAGTGCCGCTGGTGCAACATGCGCTGGACCAAGGTGTACAGGTGGTATACCCCCGCGTAAACGGCAAGCTGCTGGATTTTCATTTCTGGCGGCCGGGCGATCCGCTCGAACCTAGCATCGGCGGCGTGGACCAACCCCTGGCAACCTCACCTCAGCTCAACGTCGATCGCATAGACCTGTTTTTGACGCCCTTGCTCGCCTGCGGGGATCAAGGCATTCGTCTGGGATATGGCGGCGGTTTTTATGATCGATTATTCGCGCATGCGAGGGGTTTCAAGTTAGGGCTTGGCTTCGCAGTCCAACGAGTTGCCGGGTGGCAGACCGAGCCCCACGACCAGCGCTTGGATGGGTTTGTCAGTGAGGAGGGGGTAGAACGGTTCTAACAAGCCGCGGGTTCGGCGGACTCCAGATTTTCTGGCCGTGCACCGCGACCCCTCACCCAACGGGCAACATCACTGCACAATAATCCCAGCCTGTTGGGGAGCTAGCGCGGGACGCTGGGGCTCTGCAAGCTGGGAGCCCAAGGTAAGTGCGATAGCGATCGCTGCCAGAACCCAGATGACATCCGGTCGATGCTTTCTCATGACGGCACCCCCAGGAAACCAGTCAAATCATTATTTTTGCCTGCGAGCCCTAGCGTGAATCACCATACTGTTCAGCAGCTTGGCTCAAGGTCTTCTCAAGATTTCCTTAATGCTCAGGCGCTGTCAACCCTCTTCGCTACCCAGGTATTCCCGGTAAGCAGGGTTGTCCGTTTCTTCCCAAAAAGGGTACCCAAGGCGCGCAAGCGTTTTCCTCAGCGCCGTGCGTTTCCCCGCCGGCACCTCCATCCCCACAAGGATCCTGCCGTAGGCTGCGCCATGGTTGCGATAATGGAACAAGGTGATGCTGTAATCATTGCCCAGTGCGTTCAAAAAATGCAGCAGGCTTCCCGGACGTTCGGGAAACTCTACCCTGAAAACCATCTCTTCCCGCACCGCTGCCGACAGCCTCCCCCCCACCATGTGACGTAGGTGGAGCTTTGCCGTTTCATTGTCGGTCATGTCGAGCACGCGGTAGCCTTTCTTATCCAGCGATTGCTGTAATTCCAGCAGGTCCTCGCTCTCGGGCGCCATGGTGAGGCCGACGAAGACGCGCGCCTCTTTGGCCGTTTCAAAACGGTAGTTGAACTCGGTGACGTTTCGCTTGCCGATCGCGCTACAGAATGCTCTGAACGCACCAGGACGCTCGGGAATCGTGACGCTCAGAATTGCCTCACGCCGTTCACCGATTTCTGTTCGCTCAGAGATGTATCGGAGACGATCGAAATTGGTATTGGCACCACTAACGGTCGCGGCCATAGTGCTACCAACGACCCCACGCTGCTCGCTGAACTTTTTCATTCCGGCTACCGCCAATGCACCTGCTGGCTCGGCAATCGCGCGCGTATCTTCAAAGATATCTTTGACTGCAGAGCAGATCTCATCGGTGCTCACGGTAATGATCTCATCCACACACTCTTTAATGACGCGGAATGTCTCCCTACCCACCTGGGCTACCGCACACCCGTCAGCAAACAGGCCCACCTCACGCAAAGTCACGCGCCGATTCTGCTGCAGCGCGGCCTGCACGCAGGCCGCGTCTTCTGGTTCGACACCAATGATCCGGATTTGCGGCCACACATACCGCAGATAAGCGGCCATGCCAGCGAGCAACCCGCCACCGCCGCAGCACACAAACACATAATCCAGCGGTGCAGGCGCCTGGCGGACCAGCTCCACCGCAACAGTTCCCTGCCCGGCAATCACATCGGGATCATCAAAAGGATGGATGTAGGTGAAGCCATGCTGCGCCACCAGCTCATCAGCGCGCACGGCCGCTTCATCAAAAGAGTCACCGAACAAAATGACTTTGGCACCCCGGGCCCGAACAGCATCCACCTTGATCGCAGGGGTGGTCACCGGCATCACTATGGTGGCAGAGATCCCCAGTTTTTCTGCCGCCAGCGCAACGCCCTGGGCGTGGTTACCGGCAGATGCTGCGATAACGCCCGCCTGACGCGCGGCAGGGTCAAGGCGGGAGATCTTGTTGAATGCCCCGCGACATTTGAATGAAAAAACGGGCTGTAAGTCTTCTCGCTTGAGAAAAACCTCATTACCCAACCGGTTAGACAACAAAGGCGCGCGATCCAATGGCGTTTCCCGCGCCACGTCGTAAACGCGCGCGTTGAGAATCCGCTTGATGTAGGACTGAGCCATAAGGGCCGACCGAAACGCCTAAAGCTGGTGATCTTACGGCCTTGAGCCGACCAATACACGACTACTGGTTGGCAAAATGCCCGCTCCGCGGAGGATCAGAGTAATTCAGGCGGCGTAGCGAACCTGCATCGCGGCGAGGGAGAGCGGTTGGATTTTCGACGCATTACCGGCCGTACCGAAAGCCTCGTAGCGAGCCACACAAATGGCCTTCATCGCCTCCAGACTTGCCGTCAAATATTTCCGCGGGTCAAACTCTGCGGGGTTTTCGGCGAGGAAACGGCGAATCGCGCCGGTCGATGCCAACCTCAGATCCGTGTCAATGTTGACCTTCCGCACACCATGCTTGATGCCCTCGACCACCTGCTCTACCGGCACGCCGTAGGTTTCGGGAATGTCGCCACCGTGTTCATTGATCACCGCGAGCCAATCCTGTGGCACTGCCGAAGAACCATGCATGACCAAATGGGTGTTGGGAATTCTGGCATGGATTGCCTTGATGCGATCCATAGCAAGAATGTCTCCTGTGGGGGGGCGGGTGAACTTGTAGGCGCCATGGCTGGTACCGCAAGCGATGGCGAGGGCATCCACGCCCGTATCGGCAACAAACTGCGCTGCCTCTTCGGGGTCTGTCAGTAATTGCTCGTGGGTGAGCTTGCCCGCAGCGCCAATGCCGTCTTCCTCACCCGCCTCACCGGTTTCCAGAGACCCCAAGCAACCGATTTCACCCTCGACAGACACACCACAGGCGTGGGCCATGTCGACCACCCGCTTGGTGACACCGGCATTGTATTGGTAGTCCATTGGCGTTTTGCCATCTTCACCCAACGACCCATCCATCATCACCGAACTGAAGCCGAGCTGAATCGATCGCTGACACACCCCAGCAGACGTGCCGTGGTCCTGATGCACCACGACAGGAATGTGAGGGAATTCGGTCATGGCAGCCTCCATGAGTGCGCGCAGGAAGGGCGCGCCCGCGTATTTTCGCGCGCCGGCGCTGGCTTGCATGATCACAGGCGAATCCGTCTGGTCTGCCGCTTCCATGATGGCACGGGTCTGTTCCAGATTATTCACGTTGAAGGCGGGCACGCCGTAACCGTGCTCCGCTGCGTGATCCAGTAACTGTCGCAAGCTGATCAGCGCCATCGTCCGGCTCCTCCACTATTGTTCATCTATTCGCTCCATTGTCCGTTCGTCGGCGCTTTCATGGGCGCTTCTCATAAGCGCTTTTCATCGGCGCTTCATTTGTGAAGCGATTACCCTAGCGCCGCAACAGCCGGCAGCGTCTTACCCTCAACATACTCAAGAAAAGCACCGCCACCTGTTGAGATATAGGAGACCTGATCGGCCACACCGAACTGTTCAATCGCAGCCAGAGTATCCCCACCTCCCGCCAATGAAAAGCCATCGCTGTGGGCAATCGCCTCGGCAAGCACCCGCGTCCCCCCGGCAAAGGCATCCTGCTCAAAAACACCCAGTGGCCCGTTCCACAGTATCGTTTTTGCCGCCTCAATCCGCTCAGCAATTGCAGCAGCCGTGATCGGACCCACGTCCAGAATCATATCTTCCGTTGCCACGTCAGCAGCTAGTTTTACCTGCGCTAACGCGCCTTGATCGACTCCCGGTGCGACGACAACATCGATCGGTAGGGGAATGTCCACCTGATCCATCAGGCGCCTCGCGGTATCAACCAAATCCTTTTCATAGAGTGACTGACCAACGGGGTAACCCGCCGCAGCAAGAAAAGTATTGGCGATGCCACCGCCGACAACGAGGCTGTCGCAACGCTGCGACAGCTGGTCCAAAACCTCGAGCTTACTGGATACCTTGGCACCACCCACCACTGCCAGCATCGGTCGCTCCGCGTCAGTCAAGGCGCGCGCCAAAGCGGTCAGCTCTGCCTGCAAGAGCGGGCCTGCGCAGGCCACTGGCGCGTTAAGGGCTACGCCATGTGTCGACGCCTGAGCGCGATGCGCGGTACCGAACGCATCCATCACAAATACATCACACAAGGCGGCGTAATCGGCAGCCAACTGCCGATCGTCAGCCGCCTCACCCGGGTTAAAACGCACGTTCTCCAGCAGCACCACATCTCCAGGCAGAGGAGCCACCTGCCGCCATTGCTTCGCCAGCAACACGTCGCGACCCAGCAACTCGGATAACCTTGTCGCGATAGGTGCCAGAGACGCCTGCTCTGTCCATTCGCCCTCCACCGGCCTACCAAGATGGGACATCACGATGACAGCGGCACCTTGCGAAAGCGCGGCTCGTATCGAAGGTACGGCGGCCCTCAAGCGCGCATCGTTTCTGATGATGCCGTCCTGAATCGGCACGTTCAGGTCCTCTCTAATCAGCACCCTGAGGCCCGACAGATCCAGTTCACTCATCAGCTTCATTTTGTGCCCTCTCTGGCGGGGGCCTGAAGCGCTGTAATCTGACGCTGCCAGACCAGCGCCACATCGATCATTCTGCTCGCGTAAGCCCACTCGTTGTCAAACCAAATCAAAATTTTGGCCAGCTGGCCCGCGGCCACCTGCGTCTGTTTAGCATCCACAATCGCCGACGCCGCCTCCCCGGCAAAATCGCAAGAAGCAAGAGGTTCCAGAGAGTAGTCCAAGACGCCGGTGAGGGGCCCCTCGGAGGCCTGTCTGAGGGCCGAGTTAATGTCCTCACTGGAGCAGCGGCGCTGCGTTGCCACGGTCAATTCGATCGCAGACACTTTGGTGGTAGGTACCCGCAGCGCATGAGCTGACAGTTTGCCCGCCAGCTGGGGCAGGATCCGTTCGATGCCAACAGCAAGTCCCGTGTCGACGGGGATGATGGATTGCGACGCTGCGCGCGTCTTGCGGAGATCTGTGTGGTGGTAGGCATCCAGCACAGGCTGGTCATTCATCAGTGAATGAATCGTTGTAATCGTAGCGGCCTCGATTCCGAAAGCTTCATAGAGCGTCGCCAGTACCGGCACCACCGCGTTGGTCGTACAGGACGCGGCGGAGACAATATCCATGGTCGCATCCAGCTGGGCGTGATTAACGCCATAAACAATCGTGGCGTCGACGTCGGATTCTGCGGGCTGGGAAAACAAAACCCGCCCCGCGCCGGCATCCAAATGCTGTTGGGCGGTCTGCCGATCGGTGAACGCACCCGTGCACTCAAAAACCAGATCAATATCGAGCGCACGCCAAGGTAGCGCCGCGACATTGGCGAGATGACTGAGGGGCACCAGCGCCTGATCTATCGCCAGCAACTCTCCGGATCGCGCAATGCGGCCCGGGAAGCGCCCATAGTTAGAGTCGTATCGTGCCAGGTGAACAACCGTATCGGCGTCAGCCACCTCATTGATCGCCGCTAATTCCAGTTGCTCACGGGCATCCTCACGAGACGTATATACCCTGAGCAGAGTACGCCCCACCCGACCAAATCCATTGATAGCGAACCGCATGGTCAATCCAGAATGACTTCCTCAACGGCGGCGACAACGCTGTCAGCGGTGAGTCCAAAATGTTTGAATAGTGCGGATGCCGGCGCCGATTCACCGAAGGAAGACATGCCGACGATGCGGCCATCCAGCCCCACATACTTGTACCAGAAATCGATGTGGCCGGCTTCGACGGCCACACGCGCCAATACATCACTCGGAAGCACCATCTCTCTGTAGGCCGCTTCCTGTGCATCAAACACCTCAGCGCAAGGCATCGACACCACTCTGACACCTCGGCCCGACGCAGCCAACTGCTCCGCCGCTGTCACGGCGAGCGAAACCTCCGACCCGGTCGCCACGATAATGGCATC
>JAYOEE010000040.1:17912-22187 GCA_038106565.1 Halieaceae bacterium | reverse complement strand
GGGTCGGAAAAAGCGCGTGACATGATAGGGCAGGGTAAAAATCGCTTCCCCCGCCGCGACAAGAGAGAAAATAATCAGGCCGCGCTGCCACCGGCTATTGTTCACCGTAGAAAACCCATTGCCGGCGACCAGTGTGTCTCTCGCATCCGCGCCTATCCCGACTTCAATTTGAGCAGACCGAACCGAGGGTCCCAGCCTTGTAAGGCTTAGCCCCGATGATGAGCCTCTTGCGCCATTTCCTGTTCGAGTCGTTGTCCTGCCGAGGCTCTAGCTTTGGCAAAACGCGCAATACCAAGATAAGCAACGGGGGTCAGATACAACGTAAAGACAGTGGCCAGCCCCATGCCGCCAAACACCACCCAACCGACGGCGGAGCGCGCTTCTGAACCCGGTCCAGCCGCAAGAATCAAGGGCAGCGCGCCAAAAATAGTCGAAACCAACGTCATGACGATAGGACGTAGCCGGACCCTGGCTGCCTCTTCAATGGCGTCGCGGACCTGATATCCCTGGTCGCGCAGTTGATCCGCAAACTCGATCAAGAGGATCCCGTTTTTAGCGATCAACCCGATTAACATGACCAAGCCGACCTGTGAGTAGATGTTAAGTGAGGTGCCCGTCAGGAAAAGCGCGCAGATTGCTGCGGCCAGTCCAAAAGGGACGATTGCCATGATGACAAGAGCGGAGGTGATGCCCTCAAATTGGGCGACCAGCACGAGAAATACAATCAACATGGCGAAACCATAGGTGATGACGGTCTCGCGATTGGTTTCAGCGAGTGCTGCCGCTTCACCTCGGGTAATCAGCGTCACGCCGTCTGGGAGTACCTCTTCCGCCAGCGCAAAGAGCTCATCGACCGCGGTCTGCATAGCAAAACCCGGATTGATTTCGACATCGATTTCGATAGCACGCCGCTGTTCACGACGGTCAAGCTGACCCGCAACGCCTTTCTCGTCCAGCCGGACGACGCTGGATAAGGGGACCAGCGCACCTGACCGGGTGCGGACGTAAAGATTGATCAGGTCATCCGGGTCACGGATTTTGTCCGAACCCGCTTCGAGCATGATGGGCACCGTCTGGTCGTCGGCGTTGAGGTCAACGATACGTGCGCCGTCCACCATCACGCGCAGCGTCTGGGCGATGTCCTCGAGGGGTATGTCCAGATCTGACGCCCGCTCACGATCAATTTTCACCGCAAGCTGGGGTTGTGAGGGATCGTACCCAATGCGTGGCCGGCTTACTGTCTCAAGTCGCTCGCGGATCTGGTCCGTGAAGGTCCTTGCGGCCGCATAGATCTCATCGTAATCCGTGCCAAGCAGCGCCAGATTGAGGCCGCCACTTGAGGCCCCCCTCAGATTGAGCGAATTGGCACTGAATATTCTTGTCGTCATGCCGGGCAGGTCGGCAAATAGCGGCTTCAGTTCCGCCGCGATGTCCTGCTGACTGCGATCTCTCTCATCCCAGTCGGTCAGCCGCGCCACCATGAACACAATGTTTGGATCCCACTGCCCGATGACAGAGTAGAGGGAGTCAATCTCTCCCCCCGCCAGAAGCGGGACGAGGATATTCTCCATCCGATCAGCTTGTCGTTCGGCGTAGTCCAACCCGACGCCATCAGGGCCCCGTGCGAACAGATTGATCGAACCGCGGTCTTCCTGGGGTAGCAACTCTTGGTCGAGCTGCGTGTACAAACCCGCAGCGAGGCTGGCGGCGAGCACGGAGAGCGCAACGGTCCGCCTCGGCGCATTTAATACAGCGACAAGTGATCGCTGATATTGGCTTGCGAGCTGGTTACCCCAATGGCTGACTCGCTGTGACCTCGGTTTAGCCGTGGCAAGCCTTGCCATCGCAGCAGGCACCAGGCTCAACGCCACGAACGAGGAAATCATCACCGCGACGGCGAGTACCAGTCCAAATTCCTGAAAGAGTCTGCCCGCGGTACCAGGCAGAAATGCGATGGGCACGAACACTGCCACCAGCACAGCAGTCGTTGCGATGACGGCAAAGAATACCTGTCGCGTGCCCGTTACCGCCGCGGCACTGGATCCCGCGCCCTCTGAGCGGCGGCGCTGCACACTCTCCAGCACCACGATGGCGTCATCCACGATGAGACCTGCGGCCAGTACCAAAGCCAGCAGCGTCAGAATGTTGATCGAGAAGCCCAGTACCCAGCTTGCAGCCAGCGTGCCAAGCAGTGACACAGGAATGGCAAGTGCCGGAATCAAGGTCAAGCGCATCGATCCTGTAAACAGGCGGATGGTGCCGATGACCACAAGGATAGAGATCAGCAGGGTGGTAATGACTTCCCTGACGGATCCCCTGATGAAAATCGAGTCATCCGAGATAATCTGAAGTTCGACTCCTTCCATTCTGGCGTTGACGTCGGCCACGGCTTGCCGAACCCCTTCTGCGATGCGGATGGTGTTGGAGCCTGCCTGACGGATGACACCGATACCGACCACCCGCTCTCCGTTGAGTCTCACAAACCCCGTTGAATCCTCGGGAGAGAAGGTCACTTTGGCGACATTTTGAATGCGAATATCATCGCGGATGATGAGCGATGCGATGTCCTCTTCTTTTGTGACGGCTGCGTCGGCGCGGACGAGCAACTGCTGATCGCCCGCCCTGAAGCTCCCTGCGGGCACGTCGAGTGGCGCTGCGCGCAGTACCGCCGAGACATCTGCCACGGTCAGTCCGTAGCTGGTGAGTCGGAGCGGATCCAAAATGATGCGCAATACGCGTTGGCGTGCGCCGAAAAGAGGAACATCTGCTACGCCGGGGAGGGAGATAAATCGGGGAACGATGTCTTGCTCAATAACCTGGTTCAGCGCCTCTTCTGCGTATTGGTTTGATCTGACGGCGATACGGATGATTTCCTCGGCGCGTTCATCGGCCTTATAGACCGACAGCTGTTCGATGGCATCGGGCAGGTCCCGTTCAATCCGACTGACCGCCTCCCTCACGTCGGAGGCGGCTTGGTCAACGTCAATGTCGGGGCGAAACTCAATGTAAATACGGGTGCTGTTTTCCTCGCTGGAGGAGTTTATTTCCAGCACGCCAGAGACGCGCGCGGCTGCACCCTCGAGTAAGCGGGTGACCTCTGCGTCCATTGTTTCAGGAGATGCTCCCGGCAAAAAAGCACGTACGGAAACAATGGGCCGATCCACATCGGGTAGCTCGCGAACTTCTACTGCCAGTAATGCCGCTAAACCGCCAATGGCAATCAGCAAGTTGAGCACCAACACCAGCCAAGGACGCCTGACCCCGAGTTCGGGCAGGCCTCCGCCGAAAAAGCCAGATTTTTCAGCCATTGGGAGCTCTGTTTAAGGCGTCCAGATCGGCGGCGGTCACGATCTTGAGTGGTGCACCGGCCCTGACGCCCTGAATGCCTTCCATGACAACTTGGTCGTTTTCGGAGAGATCGCCCTCTACCAGAATACTGCCCGCCAAACGCTTGACCAGGCGTATCTCTCTGCGCGCTGCGTTGCCGTCCTCCGCGATCCAAACGTAGGCACCGTCGGCACCCCACTGAACCGCCACGTCGGGGACCGACAGAAACGATCCGCGGGAGGCATTGAGCGTGACCTCAAAAGCCATTCCCGGCCTAAAGTGATCCGCGCGGTTGTCAATCGCCGCTCTTGCAGTAAATGAACGGGAATTGATATCGATGCGCGAATCGACCGCGACGATTTCTCCTTTCACACCAACGTCTGCGGCGTCCCACAGCTTCACGCCAACCTCCGTGCCCCTCGCGACGCGCTCAACGTACACCTCGGGCACGGAAAAATTAATCAACAACGAATCGCGGTTATCAATGGTCGTGATCAAGGTATTGCTATCGATACGATCCCCAACATCGATCTCTGTGAGGCCCACCCGGCCGGCAAAGGGCGCGGCGATTCGCCTTCGATCCAGCGCCACTTTCGCCTGCTCCAGCGCGATTCGGGCGCTATCGACGGCGGCGCGCGCGTCGTCAAGCTGGCTTTCCGGAATATTGGCGTCCCGAGCATTGACGGTCAGATATCGCGTGACCAGTCGCTCCGCGTCCGCCAGTCGCACCGTAGCCAATTCAACCGCCAACTGCTCGTCGCGATCGTCGAGTTGCAACAGTAGCTCGCCTGCAGCAACAGCTTGGTCTGCCTCAATATTGACGGCTGTTACGCGACCGGATGTCTCTGCATAGACCGATACGCTTTGCAGTGCTCTTGCGGTGCCGACGGAAGTCAACGTTTCGCGGAGGTCGGTCATCCGCGCGGGCTCGGTCATCACGGGTACCGC
>JAYOEE010000040.1:0-17812 GCA_038106565.1 Halieaceae bacterium | reverse complement strand
TCAACGTTTCGCGGAGGTCGGTCATCCGCGCGGGCTCGGTCATCACGGGTACCGCTGATGCGCGGGCCGCATAGCGCGAGGCATTACCAGAGCTTCCCTCTCCACAGGCTACCAAGCTGGCGGTGCAGGTGCAGACCAGCAGTATGATGGCTAGCTTGAAGTTTCGCATGGAGCGCATGAGCAGTCAGTCTCGTTCATCGAGGAGGTGCGACAACCGACCTCGCATAAAACGGGGTGTACAAAGGATTGTCAGGTTTAATTCTACTGTAGTTTGGGGTTTTAGGATCGGTGCGATGATCCGGCGGTGTATGCTGTTTTCACCGGGGTGTGTACGTGGGGTGCACTGAGGTGGAGCGCGACCCGCTATAGTGAGACGCTAAGAAGAGGATCCGAGATGACCGAGCAACACAAAAGAGAACACACTACTGGATCGTTGCCTTGCCGCGGCTGCACGCGCGCGTGTCCTAACAGAGATCGCTGTGGCGGCATGCCTTGGCGCTTGCCGCGCGGTGATCAGGTAGCGCCTGATGCCCCATACGTCGAGTCAGTCCCGCACAGCGAGGGATGAATCCGCCATACCCGGAGCGGGTTCAGTAAAGATTTCAGTGACCAAGGGTTCAAAGTGCGATAGAGGTTGTGTGGGAAAGTCGGGATCGAAGGAGGCTTGATCCCACCGCTCGCAAAATCGCACGCAACTGTCGTAATAGGGGTGTTCTCGGTATCGCTCCCGTGCGTGCGGGTCCTTCCCGAGGTGGTGGGCGTAATACGCCATCTGAAACAGGCCATGGTGGGCAATCACCCAATGCACTTCATCTCTCACATAGGGTTTTAGGAGGGCAGCGGCGAACTCGGAGTGATTCATCGGCGCCAGGTCGTCGCCGATGTCATGGACCAGAGCAGCGACAATCCATTGGCTGTCCGCGCCGTCCAGCTCTGCGCGCGTGGCTGTTTGCAGGGAGTGTTCCAATCGATCGATCCGATACCCTGCTAGACCACCCTGCAAACGTTGCAGTGCCTCCAGGATGCGCCCCGGTAGCGTCGCAACATGCGCTTGCTCGAGACGATCAAGAAGGAGATAGTCTTCCCGCGTGCCGCTTTTCATATCGGTGAATGAGACGGTTTCCATGTTTGCTCTCCTTTGCGGCCGATAACTCCCGAGTGTAGGCGCAAAGTGATTGAGGCGGCAGTGCCTGGGCGCAGACTTTTCAGACTCACTAATTGGTATGCTTGAGGACACGCGGGAGATGAAACGATGAATCACATGCTTACGGTCGCGGGCGTACTGGGCGCCAGCGGTGTCGCGGCGGGTGCATTTGGCGCTCACGCACTTCAGTCGATGACAACGCCGGAAAGGCTCGCAGTATGGGAGACGGGAGCGCAGTACCATTTGATTCACGCGGTTGTCATTTTGTTACTGGCACTGCACAGCGAAAGGCGGCCGGACACCACTTGGCGCTTGCCCACGATAGGGTTCACGTTGGGCACCTTGTTATTTTCCTTTTCTTTGTACGCGGTCGTCCTGACCAACATCTCAGCGCTCGCGATGATCACCCCGTTGGGTGGAATCCTATTGATACTCAGTTGGTTGTCGCTGGTCGTTGTGGCGCTCAAATGATCCCCATCACGACCGGCGTCTCGTCTTGGGAGTGAGATGTGTTTGCGTCGCGATGGGTCTATAGGGCGTAAAGGGTGTCCAGGGTTAAAAGGTGTAAAAGGTGTAAAAGGTGTAAAGAGTGCCGGGGGTGGAGAGATAGTGCCTGTTGCGGAGAAGGGGCGTTTTTGTCTGGCCCTCGCAACCAGGAGTTCCCTACCAAGGGGCTAGACGGGCTTGGGGACAAATGGCCGATCAGCGCAAATAAATAGCCACAAACCAGCACCTATCAGCGCCATGAGCGACCCTGTGGAGAGGGCCGTTACCCAACCAACATGACTCGCAAGATAGGGCATGAGGGGCGCCACCACGATGCCCGCAAGGTTCCCGCCTGTGTTCATGACACCGCAAGCAGGTGCGGTGTAAGGGCCTGCGACATAGGTTTGTGCTGACCAGTAGGCCCCCTCTGTCAGCTGTGTGCTGGCGAAACAGAGCGATAACAGGGCTACTGCGGAGTAGGGTGAGCTGGCGTACAGACCCGCGTAAAGAAAGGCGCCAGCGCTGAGGAGACCGGTAATGGCGGGTATGCGGCAACCCCATCTGGGTCCAAGTCGAGCGCACAGCGTATCGCAGGTATAGCCACCCACCGATGCCATCACCGCACCACACAACCAGGGAAGTGATGCCAGAAAACCGGTTTCCAGAATGCTGAAACCCAGCTCAGTTACCAGGTAATGAAAAAACCAGGTGAAGAATAAATAGAAAATGCAGTTTTCGGCGAAGTAAGCGCAGGTAAGCAAAAGCGTGTCTCGGTTGCGGATCAACTGTCGCCAGGCGCCAAAGCCGACGTTGGGTGTGAGCTGTGCGCGACCCGACTGAATCTGTTCGAGCTCTTGTGTGGACATGGCGGGATGGTCGGCAGGATCATCCGTGGCGTAGTGCCACCACAGCCAAAAAAGTGCGATACCGAGCGGGATAAACAGATAAAACGACGCGCGCCATCCCCAGTAGACCATGGCAAAAGCCACGAGGGGTTGTGCCAGCGCGGCGCCGAGCGTCAGGCCGGTACTGCCAACGGCGTTGGGTAAAGCCCAGTGACCCACCGGGAACCAGCGCTCTACCACCGACGCCTGTATGGGGTAAATCGGTGCGTGGGCGACCCCTACAAAAAACCGGACGACCAGAAGCGAGGCAATGATACCGATCCCGGATTGAAATACTTGTCCGGGTAACCAGCCGGTCAGACCGGTGGTTACAACCCAGATCACTCCCACGCTGGTGAGAGCCACTCTGGGGCCGAACTTTTTACCAAACACTCCCCCCGGCAGCTGGAAGAGCGCATAACCCCATATGAAGGCAGCGTATATCCAACCCATCTGGATTTCGCTGATACCGAGTTCCGGCATCATGAATTCCCCGGCGACGTGTATGTTTTGTCGCATCAGATAGGAGAGGAAGCTGAGCAGGAAAAGAACGCTGAATAGGCGCCATCGAGTCGGCAGGCCGCCACGGCCCATCAGGACTCCCCACCATCGAGTTTGTCGCGCACGTAGCGGCGAATATCCAGACTATAGTCTTCCATGGGTGCATAGTAGCCATGCTGAAAGACCCGATTTTGCATGCCGCGCTGCACGCTTTCGCAGATTTCCCAGTCCTGTTGATTCACCAGATCCCAAAACTCAACGGCGTCAGATGCATCGAATTCGGGCCGGATGATTTCATCCGGGTGAAACAGGAAATCGCATTGAACGCGCGTGAGTCCCGGGCCCCGGGGCCACAGATAAAATGCAGCAACGTGATCCATGGAAAGGCTCAGCATGAGGTTGGGATAAAAAAGCTCTCCCTTGTGGTGCGTCTTTTCGGTTTCACTGAGCCCGGGGAAGGGACCTCGCGTTGTGGTACCCGAAGCCGTAAACGTATTGGCCCCCTCGCGGTGAGGTACCCCATCGTCCCAATCAAGATCGCTCCCACCATGACGAAAGGCCGGCACGATCTGACACAGCTCAGGATGGACAGGGCCGCAGTGGTAGCACTCGTTGTAGTTTTCAACGATTACCTTCCAGTTAGCGGCGACCTCGTAGGTTTTGCTCGCGCCCACAAGCAGATCCTGAAGCGGATAGCGCTTCAGGCGCTCCGTCCCGGGACCTAGTGAGCTCGCGAGGGTTTGGTCTGTATCGGGATCGATGCGGACAAAGACAAAGCCACCCCACTCCTCCAGCGCGACGGTGTGCAGTGTCACTCCGTCAGTATCGACAGCAAGATGGGGTGTGCCACGAAGCTGGCCATCAAGTTGGTAACTCCACGCGTGATAGGGGCAAATAATGCTGCGTGAGAAGTGCCCCGTTGTCGGCCCGGGATCTTTGAGCGGGACCAGTTCGGTTCCACGATGTCGGCACACGTTGAAGAAAGCATTGAGGTCGCCTGATTCCGCCTTGACCACCAGCAGCGATTGCGTGTGCAGGCGAATAGCGAGGTATGCGCCAGGTTGGGCAAGTTGCTCGCTGCGTCCTATACACACCCACCCCGCGTCAAAAATGGCGGCATATTCGCGGGCGAACTGGTCCTCGCAGAGATAGCTTTCTCGCGGTAGCGTTTTTTCAAGTGAGTCGAGCATAGATTGGCAACGTTTCCCCTGTTAGTTCGGGAATATCCGCTGGGGCTCAGCGAGAATAATCGGTTCGTCGCGCAGATAGCCTGATTCCTCTTCGACCAGGCTCCGCGCGTAGCCATGCCCGCTGTGCACGGCGTGAACAATCGCACCGGGAGCCAGCGCATCTCCGAGCAAATGGAGAGAGGGCGGCTCATTGTCCGGGAGCGCTGCGGACAACGTTTGATAGAGCTCATCACGCGGTTCTCTGTGTCCCACAATAACGATGCCATCGACATCGAGTTCCGTTGGTACAGCGTTGAACAGATTCTGCAACATTGCCCGTCGGCCATCGAAATCCATCAAATTGGTGCTGGTGTGGATGGCTACATTGCGAGCTGCCAAGGCTCGATAGACAAATGGCAGTTCATTGGTCATGAACGTCCAGGCCGATGCATGCCCAGCGGGTGTCGCGTATGTCACTTGGTGGCCTTGCTCCGCCAAGTGTTCAGCGATGACCCCTCCCAGATAGTAGTTGTCGAAATCAAAAACCAACAGACGGTCGCCCGCCACCTGATGGGTGTACACATCCTCTGGGGTATAGACCTGCGGGGTAATCAAGGGTTCGGCTGGCAATTCCAGAGCAGAGTAGCGTCTTCTCGTCCAACGGGCACCTGTGGCGATCGCGATGTGGTCGGAGCCGAAGTCGAGCGCGGCTTGGGCGTCCAGCTCGCTGTTGGTAAACATGGCCACATTACCCATTTGCGATAGTACCCAAACGCGGTAATCCCTGACTCTGCGCCAGGTCGCCATCCCCGGGAGCCGGCTTTCACTCAATACTCGGCCACCCCAATCGCCAGTCTGCTCGGCAATCGTGACATCCAAACCCTGGCGGGCTGCCACGACAGCGGCCTCCAGCCCTGCCGGTCCACCCCCCACGATCAAGAGACTGGCAGGCTGACTGGTGCGAGTGAAACGCTCGGGGTGCCAGCCTCTTCGCCACTCTTCGCCGGCAGTGGCATTTTGAGTGCAGCGAACGGGCACGCCATCGTGCCAGCTCGCTATGCAAATATTGCAGCCTATGCACTCGCGAATATCGTCACTGCGGCCCTCGCGAATCTTCGTAGGCAGGAAGGGGTCGGCAATACTGGCACGTGCGCCACCAATCAGATCAAGGACACCACGGCGGATCTGCGACACCATGGTGTCGGGTGAAGTAAAGCGCCCCACACCGACCACGGGCCGATCCGTGGTGCGCTTTACAAAGTCGATAATAGGCTCGTGGGCTCCCTCGGGACGAAAGCGAGAGGCCCCGCAATCGGTGGGGCTCGAATCCATTTTGACGTCCCACAGGTCTGGCACGTCGGCGAGTAAGCTCACCACGCCGTGAGCCTCACTCTCATAGTGCTCGCTTGGCTTGGCGCGCAATTCTTCCAGACTGATCCGAAGCGCGACGGCGGCCCGATTGCCTGCCTCTTCTCGCGTGACCTCCAACATCTCGCGCACAAAGCGAACGCGATTTTCGAGCTTGCCACCATAGCCATCCTGACGATGGTTGTACTCGGGCAATAAAAATTCATACCCGAGGTAGCCCATTCCTGCGTAGACATAAAGAATGTCGAAGCCAGCGTCTAGTGCTCGCCGCGCAGCGAGTCGTTGCCAATGGAGCACCGCGTCGATGTCGGCTTCGGTCATTTTTTTTGGTCGCAGCTGACCCATGAACCCGACATGGGTAGCAGCCCAGGAAATCCCAGACGGTGACAACGGCGGCAGCCGCGACGTCCGGTTCATGACCGCGGCACCTCCGTGCCAGAGTTCCACTGCGGCGAGGCTCCCGTGGCGATGTATGGCTTCGGTAGTCAGTGCGTGAGAGGCAATATCGGCCTCGTTCCACAGCCTTGCGAAGGGCAGGGGAGAATCATCGGAGCTGGGATGAATTGAGACGGCCCCGGTGCTGACTACTCCCCACCCCCCCTCGGCTTTGGTTTCTCTGAACGCGGCGCGCACCCGAGGGTTGGCCTCGGTCATGCCACTGGCGTGGGGCACTTGATAGAACCGGTTGGGGGCTGTGACGGGACCGATCTGAATCGGTTCAAACAACACTTTGTGGCTAGGATGACAATCATCGAGCGTAGCGATCGCGGCGGGTGTGGTGACGGTCTCTGATTTGCCCATGATCGGGGTACCCGTAGTTAAATGATCGTACAGATCAATCTGTCTTGAAGGTTGTTATCGAACCTTGGATATCCCCGGCGCAATATCAATTCTGCTCTTCTCGGTCGGCGGTATTGGCTCTGGTGTCCTGTGCAGCTAATACCGATCCTAATATTGTCAGACCTGCGGCGGCTAACGCGCAACAGGCCCCGTACAGCCAAAATACGCCGTCATAGCTGCCGGTGGTATCACTGATATAGCCCGCCAGTGGCGCACTGGTAGCGGTGATCGGAATGTGGAGCGGGTTCATGACCCCGAGGGCTCTGCCCACGCTGCCAGCCCCAAAAGTTCGGGCCGGCATATTTGTCCAGAGAGGGACCACACCACCGTAGCCTATGCCCATGACAAAGGCACCCATGACCAGCCCGCTGTAAGTTTTTACGAGCAGGAGAATCACCAGTCCCGTGGTCAGGAAACTGCAAACCAGATAGCCACATCGCTGAATTCCCAGCCGGTCCATCAGAAAACCGGTCAAGGCTTTGCCGCTAAAGGAACATACCGCAATGATCGAATAGAGCAGCGCGGTGGATTGCCCAGTAACGCCCAGGTCTTTGGCGTGCAGGCTCAAATTTGCAAGCATTCCGAGGGTGACCGCAAGCAGGGAACCAGACACCACGGTTTGGAGCCAGAAAATGCGGTTTTTAAGGAGATCAGGGATGGCCCAGTCGGTGGCGTCCGCGCTTGCTGCAGGCGTAGCCGCAGCGTCAACGCCGGGCTCCCCAGCCAGCCCCACATCACTGGGCTGATTACGCAGCAGAAAATAGAAAATGGGCAGGACAGCGAAGCACATGCACCCCGCAACCGCGAGCGCCGTTCGCCAATCCCACTCGAGAAACATCCAGGTCATCATGGGCGGCATCAGAAAGCCGCCGAGGGAACTGCCCGTTGCAGCGAGCCCAAGTGCAAGTCCGCGACGGCGTATGAACCAGCGGCTGATCACTGCGGCGCTGGGTATCGCGCCAATGAGCAATACGCCCAGCGGGATCAAGCTCGCCCAGACTGCCCATACGTGGAAAAGCGTTCCCGCCTGGCTGAGTACAATCAGACCCAAGCCCATAGCCGCCAGTCCGATCATCATCAAGTGTCGGATTGACCAACGATCAATCAGGATGCCGGCAAGAGGCGATAACAGATTGGTGGCGACAGTCAGGCATGTCTCGATCAGATTGATCTGCGCTCTCGGCGCGCCGAAGACATCCTCAAAAGTCGCGGTATACAGCCCCATGCTCCAGAACACAAAACCGCCCTGAATCAGTTGCCCGGTGCCGGCGGCAAATACGATCCACCAGCCAGGGTAGACGCGTCGCTCGAGTGATCTAGATAGGGTGTCGGTTGTGGGCGGTATCGAATCTGAGGACATGATTGTTATGTTGTCTGGAGCCTCTATGCGATGTCTAACACCTTATGCGCTTTGTGGCACCATGGCAAAGCCTAGACCTTGATCATGGAGCAATCGATGCGACCTCACAAAACGATGCGTGGACATATCCATTACACCAGCAGCAAGCCCGGCCGAGAGGGTATAGAACGGGGTCGCGAATTCTTTACGATTACGGTGCACGGTGACGGTCGTCGCACATTGCGCGCCCACTGTGAAATTGACGATGCACCCAACGTCCTCAGAGATGTCACGCTGACTAAAAACCGGAATTGGGACACGACGGACGCCTTTGTTCGCTTGTCTGTGGGCGATGAACAATTCGGAAGCAGTTGGTTTTACTTTGGCGACGAAGGCGCCGACTGCGAGGGTTGGACCCAAGATCGGGGCCGCTTCTCGGAGCACGAGGCCTACGATAATCGGCCGCTCATCTTTGGAACGCATCCCATTCAGGGCGATGCCTGGCATCTGGCGGTGATTGATCGGGCTGTGGGGCCGCGTGTACACACCTTTGATCGCTTTTTGATGACTTCGCTGGATCACCGCGGCGCGACCGGTCCGTCGCTGGTGTGGCATCACGCTGGAATGAAAATCGAATATGTCGGCGAGGAGACCATTACCGTCGGCGCAGGGACCTTTGATGCACTCCATTTTTGCTACGGCGAGCGGGGGAGCACTGCTCAGGGATCCAACGAAACCAATGAGCATCCACCCTATGAGGTATGGGTTACTGCCGACGACGAATTTGTGCTGCTCAAGGCACAAGTAACAGGCTACATGATGACGCAGTACGAACTTGTGTGGCTCGACGTCGCAGAAGCGGTTTCAGGTAGCAACTAGGCCGATGCATGCCGACGCGCGGTCATTGCTTCGGCGCTTGAATCGCGGCTGATGCGCTGGGACTTTACGGCGACAGCGCGTCGAAATCCCCCAGTACACCGGGATTGATCAGTCCTTGAGGATCCAGCTCTCTCTTGAGCGTCTCTAACACTTTCCGACTATCGGAATTCAGGTTAGCGAGCATCGGGTAGGTTTTACCGATCTGGTTACTTGCTGCGCCGAATTCTGCAAAGACCTCGACGATCCGGCTGCGAATTTCATCGACCAACGCTCGCGCCTCTGGATTGGACGGAGGCTCCTGCAAGCTGGCGATGAAATCGGGTTCCGGCACATGTCGGTGAATCGGTAACCACTCGTCAAACCATCTCAATACGGGTTCATAGCTGAATATATGCTGCGAGATCGCGATGTAGAGGAAACTCATGGTGACGCCATGCTGGACCATCCGCTCGCGAAAAGGATCCAAGGCCGCCTCGGTGGCAGCAATCAGGCGTTGCGCATCGGAATGGGGCACTTTTGAATTGAGTGCGGCCCAGCGCTCGCCTTGTGAACCCAAAATGCCGTTGAGCGGTTCAAAGGGGTTGGCGCGTGCCGCCTTGGGAATGGTATTGCTGATCTCGACACCACCCTGTTCGGTGGCCAACCTGATCACCCCCGAGCGGTCGTCTTTGACGCTGTGAGTGGAGCGCCCGGCGCACACACAATGCAGCGTGTAAACCGAGTCCTCTACAAAGCGTCTGCCCGCCATGGCCATTTTTGCGCCCTCCCGCAGGCCTTTCAGCATGCTGGATTGGGATCGGACCACATTGCCAAGGCGGCTAATGTCTCGCATTAAAGTGGCGGGATCGAGGGAACGCCGGGTCGTGGCGGGGTCAAATACGTAAGCTTCCTCGCAGTAACCGCTCCGACCGATAACCGAGAGTGCGCGTACCACTTCGCTTTGTGTGGCGAAGGCGAAGGACGCATAGTCAGACGCTTGGGGCATGGGCATCATCCGGAGGGAGGCAAGTGTCTTGACTCCCAGAGCGCCGGCATCATGCACGAATAAGCCTGTGAGATCCGGCCCGTAATGACGAAATCCCGGCCGACCATTTCGAAAAGCAGCTTGCCCTGTCTGAATCAGACGCCCGCGGCCATCGACTATTTCCATCCCCACCACGATATCCGCTGCACTGCCATATCGGGCGGTGCCCATGAACAGGGCGCCGTTTGAGAGCCCGCCACCGACGGTGGCTCTGCTGCCCGAGAAGGTCCCGAAAAATGGCAGCCGCAGACCGAGAGGGGTAAGCGCCTCCCAGATTTGCTGCCACGTGACGCCGGCCTCGACCGTGATAACCAGATCCTCTTCATCGATGGCAATGATCTGGTTCAGAGCACTGAGATCCAGCATTACTGTGTTGGATTGGCGCGGAATATAGCCGCCGGTATAGGACATGCCCCCGCCGCGCTGGGTAATGGCAAAGCCCATGGATGTTGCGATCTCCACGATCGGTCCAACACTGGCGCGCGACTGGGGCTGGACGATCAGCGCCGGCGGCTGATCGCCGGAATAAACGTCTGTTGCGAAAATGGAATCAGCGCCACTCTCGGCAATCACAGCGTCTGACCCTAGGCGCTCCAGAATTTTTTCGCGCAATAATTGCTGGGGTGTGGGATGTGAATGCGTCATATCAGAAGTCTCCCTGTATGCGGGGTCGGCCGATGGCGCATTGGCCGGGGATGCCGGAGCCATAAGATGGTAGCAAGTCACGAGCGTTGGATGAAACGGTTGCCATGGGATCTTCGTTGGCCGGTTGCGTGGCGTTCACATGGCGGGCGTAGCGAGCTAGCCGGAAGAGACGACGGTTTCGCTATCTATGTGCGTGACCGGCGCGCCGGCCTCGAATCGTTTCCACATTTCCAGAAAGCAGGCTTCCAGTTCTCGCACTCGGCCTAGGTGATCCATGAACGGGCTGTTTGATAGCGCCGCGCGCGCACGATGGCGGAGCGTTTCGATGACGGTGGGATGCTGAATCCAGTGGGTGGCGCGATCAACGAGATCACTCGCTGAACTCGCTATACAGTCGTCCATCCCCACAAGCTTCAAAGTATTGCCGCTGTAGGTTTGCATCGCGATCGGTACCGGCGGCGAGAGCGTCAGGACCGGTAAGCCCATCCACAGGGAGTGCAGTGTGGTGACACCGCCTGAAACCGGGAAGGAATCGAGGGCAAAGTCCGCTACCGCTGCAATGTTCATGAATTCGAGCATGGTGAGTCTGGGTACGGCGGATACGCGATCCATGGGGAAATGCTTTTCTTCGAGACGCGGTACAAAGTGCTCTTGAATGGCACCCTCACTGGTTTCGCTGGTGATAACGATGAGGCCGCTGTCGGGGTTGCGTTGCAAAATGTTGCACCAGGCCTCCAAGGCTGCATCGCTGATTTTGCGCGTGTGGTTGTGGCTCACCATGGTGACATACTGATTATTGCGCCACGGAGCGGGGTACTCGTTGTCGCAATTGACTGGCGGAACGTATGCAGTGTGGCATCGCATACGGCAGAGTGATTCAGTGTAGAAGGCTTCGGCTCCCTCAGGGCACGTCACCCAGTCAGTCAGTCGGTAGTCGATTTCCGGCATGCCAAGGGTGTGTACGAACCCCCACCAGGTGACCTGAACGGGTGCTGCGCGCGCCGCGAAAATGCCCATGCGAGAGGCCTCGGTGTGCCCGGAGAGGTCAACCAGAATGTCGATCTCGAGCGTTTTAATCAGCGCTAGCAGAGCGTCATCGTCCAGCCGTTCGACGTTGTGCCAGTTAGGGACCCATTCTTTGAGTACACCGGAAATGTCGTCTTCTTGCCCCGTCATGAAAGCATGGACGTCGAAGCGAGACGCATCGTGCGTGCGGAAATAGGGTTCGATGAAATAGCGGACAGGGTGGTTAGACAGATCACCGGAGATGTAGCCAATGCGAATCCTAGCCTGTGCTGCTCGCCCGGAGACGCGCTGCTTGCCCAGAGGATTGCTGTTATCTGGCGCACTTAAAAAACGTGAAGACCAGGCCTCGAAGGCAGGCTTGATCTCGCGGGGTTCGTTGCTGAGGTTGCTGCGCCATATGGTGAGATTTAATGCCGTCACCGCATTGTCTGGCTCTACCTCAAGGGACCGCTCCGCTGCACTGATTGCCTCGGGTCCCTTCCCCAGTGCCATGTACAACTCCGCGAGTTGAGCCAATGAGGCCGCGTCTTCGCCAAATTCTGTCAGCGAAGCCAGCAGGATTTCGATTGCGCTACCCAGTCGCCGCGCAGACCGCTCGATATAGGCTAGAAAGCGTGCCGCCGCTGGAGCATCGGGGCCACCCTCGTTTCTCACCGCAAGCAGCACCTCGCGCGCTCTTTCAGGCTCGTTTTCGGAAAGCAGCTGTATCCCCTGCTGGAAGGGGCTGAGTGCGCTCATGGGTCAGCGGTCATAGGGCGGAGAGAAACTGTTGGGTGCGATCGAGGATAACCCGCGCACGCTCCACGGGATCAGGGTAGCGTTCCCGGTAATAGCGTGAGCGAATCTCGAGGCTGATGGGCAGGTTTTCGGGCAGCATTTTGGTCATTGCAGCGACGGGGATACTGCCTTCTCCTGGTGCCAACCTGCCATCGATCGCATCGACAAAATAGTCATCGGGATTACTGATGACACCGCAATCGGGCATGTCGCAGAGCTGTGCGTATGACAGCCAGCGCTCTGGTATATCCCGTATTTTTTCGGGAGCATGCCCGACTCGCTCATGATGGAAAGGATCCACCAGAATACCCCCCGCGGGGTGATCCACGGCGGTGACAATTTCTAGCGCGTCATCCAGCGTTTTTACTTCGGTAATCGCCATATATTCAAGGCAGGCGCGCATGCCTGCACGCTGTGCGTGTTCGCAGAGATCTTCGTACAGGAGTTTGGTCAGTTCGCGGTCGGGTTCTGAGCTCACGATTAAACAATTCCGCGCCCCGATCTCGCCGCCAATCTCGATAATTTTATGGTGCACCGGATCCGGCTTGCCGCCCGGCTGGATCCAGATGACCTCGACGTCGAGCGGTATTAGGCCGGTTTCCTGCAGTGCCGACCCAACCTCTGCGCTGGTTGAGGCGTGCCAGTTTTCTCCTGGCGCGACCCAGAGTCCTACGCTGTTATACCCCGCGTCTGCGGCGATTCTTACCATATCCGCCGGCGATACGATGGGTGGATTACCGTCGTGTACGCCCGAAGCCAAGGCCAACACACGCTCGCTCATATCGTACCCCCCCGTGTTTCTGGCTTGCGCGCGAGAGTGTTACCGCGCTGCAATGATGCGTACCATGATGCAGTGATCGGCCGTGCCAATCCAGCCCGTATGGGAGCGCAGGGTCGCGCTCGCGATCAAGTGATAACCAGAATCGAAAAGAAGAGAGGCCGCGATGATGACCAAGTGGACAGGGATTGCCGGAAGACTGGAGCTCGTGCATACCGGATTGGTTTGTCGCGATATGGAGAGCGCCAGCGCGCGTCTTGCAGAAGTCCTCGGTGTTCGCTGGATTGGCGGAGATCGGGAAGACTGGCCTTTGGTAATCGAAGGTGAGTCCGTCAATCTCACGCTCCGTATCGCCCATGCGAGCAATGGCGGCGCCAATTTTGAATTAATTGAGGCGGTACCCAATACGCCCTGGGTCACCGCGGAGGCAATGATTCAGCATCATCTTTGCTTTTACAGCGCGGATTCTGAGGCCGCCTGTAAAGCGCTCGAGCAGCAAGGGTTTCGCCGCGTCATGGGGTCGCCCGGTGACCCACAGGGATACTTTCGTGATCCCGCCGGCTTGCTCATAGAGATTATCGGTGACAATCTGCGCGCGTACCTGGACGACTTTTACCAGCGGTCTGTGGAAGCAGCCATGCGGTCGGAGTAATTAACATGAGCAACGCGCGACACATCCGCCCGGACGACCTCGATTGGGAAACGTTTCATGATCCCCACGGACGCCCGACCACACCCACCCGCGTATTACGCAGCAGCGAGCCTTTTCTGATCGAGGCAGACTTTCCCGCTAACTTCTACGCCGGGTTGCACTGGCATCCTCACGACACGATTTATCTCATCACTCGTGGCGAAATGCGAATTGGCGATGAGGGGAGTTTTCGTCCTGGCGACGTCCGTTGGGTGAAGGCCGGGCATGCCTATGGCCCTGAGGAGGCGGGCCCGGACGGCGTCCAGTTTCATCTTTTCAGCCTCGGAGGAGATATTGGTCTTAACTGGGCGGATCTTTACGACGTGCCAGAGGCCTTGACGCAAAGGCTCAGTCAGTTTGAGCAGGTTGCTGGCCGGCGATCCGTGGCAGCGATGCCTTGCGTACACGTGGGCGAGCCTATTCCAGACTGGGAAGCGATGCCCGATGAGGGCCCGCTCATTTTTAAAGTGGCTATGGGATCAGAGGATCCGCAGCAGTCTTTTACGCTGGGGTTCGATTCGGTTTGGTATGTGATCTCGGGCGCGTTGGATATCGAAGCTCACGCGCTCGTTTCTGCGGGCGAGTTTTTCTGTGCTTCGGCGGATGAGTCTCATGTCCTGAGTGCCGGCAACAAGGAGACCGAGTGGCTGGTGTTTTCCAGCAGGAGCCTGCAGCCGCTATAGCAAAACTGAGTTGGACGTTTTCCTCGTTACTGCGCGAGAAAGCGGCCGATGGCCTCATTAATAAACGCCGCGTCCTCTGCCGCAAAGCCGCCGCCCGCGAGATGCCCCCAATCTGAGGGGATGGGAAGAAACTCTACGCCTGATATGAATTGAGACTCATGGGCGAGGGCGTCGATATGGAAATAAAGGTCCGTTTCGCAGGGCATATACAACACGTTAGCCGATATAGAGCCGAGCGCCTTCTGGTAATCCCCACCAAAGCCCTCGGTCGTGCCCACGTTATTGTTTTGCCAGGTTTCAGCCAGCGCCAGCAAGTTATTGGCATCCCAGCTGTTCATCAACGTGAAGTAAAAGTCGTAGACGCCGTCTAAGCCCGATAGCCCCAATTCCTGCCAGCCCTCGCGGCGGAACCATTCCTGAGAGGTGCCCCACGCCGCCCAGTGCACCGCTGCGGATTTGAGACCTGCCTCAGGCGCTGCGGTGTAATGTCCGGCCTTGAATTGTGGGTCGGTGGTAATGGCCAGCTTAAAACTTTCTAGCCGTGCGATGCCGTGGGGGTGCTCTACCGCTGAGCCACACATTGGGACGATGTTGGCGACAAAATCGGGGTGGCTTACCGACCACTGAAACGCCTGCTGGGCACCCATGGAAAACCCGATCACTGCCTGCAGTTGCGAGACACCCAGATGCTCGGTGAGCAACCGCTTTTGCGCGGCGACATTATCGCGAATAGAAATCGCGGGAAAATCGGGGCCGCTGAAGGGCGGTGGGGTATTACTCGGAGAGCTGGACAGCCCGTTCAAAAACATATCGGTGGCGATGATGAAGTATTGCTCGGGATCCAGCGCCTTCCCCGGTCCAATGAGAAAATCATAGCCGTGGTGATCTCCCAGATAAAATGACGGTAACAAGATGGCGTTGTCACCCGCGGCGTTCAAGGCGCCATGGGTGGTATAGGAGAGGGTTGCGTCAGGTAGCGTCACGCCCCCTTCCAGCGGGAAATCACCCAGGTCATAAAGCCGCTGATCTTCATCCCCGAGGACCCATGAATGACAAAGGAGTAATAAGAGGGCGAGAGACAGGCGCATACAGGTTTCCTTTCGTTTTTGTGATTGGGATGCCAGCCGCATGCCGATCACATCAACTCAGTCAGTTCAAAAGACCAATCATAGGGCGCCTCAACGGTGCCTTTGACGAATACAAAATCGCCATCTGATGTGACCCACAGGTGATATTCCGGGTGATCAGTCGCAACGACCACATAGGCAAAATGGTAACAACTAAATGTGCCGGCAGGCACAGTAACTTCCTCCTCGCCAAAGTACTCGATCGTAGTTCCCTGAGAACAGACCAGCGCTGGACCCGTTGCGCCGCGATGATCGAGCGAAGTCAGCGGGCTGTTGTAAAAGGTGCGCTGACACGGGCCCTCGGAGCGATCAAATCGTGCAACCAGCCATGCATCTGAGTTGAGCGCATGTGTGCCAAAGCCCCGTATGCTTCGATCGATATCCAGCTGTCCTGAAATGCGGCCCTCGGCACTGCTCAATCCTTGATAGCTGATCTCGTCATCAGTGATGTGGTACCAGGTGGACCCTTTGAAATGATCGCCCTCGGTGAGGCGCACCACGCAGTCCTGGGGATGAAACTCGGCATCGACACGCTGGATCACATCACGAATCAGTGCCGGATCATCATCCAGTTCACAAAATGCGCGAAGCACGCGATCACCATTGGCGTGGCGGGTCAGTATGAAGTGCTCCCGCCCCCACACCCCGTTTGGGAAGGCGGTGTGAGCGATGCGATATTCGACAGTGCCGCGCCGGGTCATGTGCGTTTTGATGGCAGGTTTTTGAGCGGTGAGTTTCATGTTGATTCGCCGTCTACCAAAGAAAGGTGGGTCATGATATCCAGAAAAATTGCTCAGCAGTGAGTAGACTGCGTCGGTGCCGATACCCGAATAAGCGACAGGAAGCGGAGTAATGAAACAGTGGATCTTGCGAGTGGCGCTGTTGGCGCTGGGCGTCTGGGTGGGGGCAGTGTTGCTGCCTCAGGATTGGCAGGCCGGTTTGCAGCGACAAACCGCGACGGCCATCACTGGCGCCCGGGAGCGTGCGGCGCTGTGGGTGGCTAGCCAGAGTGATCGGGTCGACGCCAGAGCGTCTCTCTTTGTTGAGTTCCCCGGGATCCTACCCGCCATTCAACGCGGTGGCGCTTTTGGTGGTGCGTTCTCCCGGGCGATTGCCACCGATATCTTCAAAGCTTCGGAGGAGGGCATCGCGGACGCGCGGAAGCTCTCTCGTATTGAGGCGGTGGCCCCCAGAACCTGGATTATCTATTTGCCACTGGTCAATGTCGTGGTGTTCGAGACAGACGATGGTCTGGTACTTGTCGACGCCGGCATGGCAGCGGCCGGACCCGTTATCCGCGAATTGATCGCCAGCGTCACCGACACCCCGATCCACACGATTATCTATACCCATTGTCACGTTGATCACGCCTACGGCACTTGGGCACTCATGGCTGATAACCCTGTCATTGTGTCCCAAGCAGACCTACCCGCGTGTTTTGATCGTTACATTGAACTCCCCGGGAGTCTGGCCAAGTACATGGGGCAACCGGTAGAGAGCCTGCCAGCGAGCCGTGAAGACCTCGTCTATCCCACGCAGACCTTCAGAGACGAAACGACTTTGACGATTGGCGGTGAAGCCTTCGTTTTACGTGCCCGCCCGGGTGAGACCGAGGACCAACTCTATGTCTGGGTGCCAGGCAGGCAAGCACTCGCAACGGCGGATTATTATCAGGGTTTCTTACCCAACACGGGCAACGGTAAGCGTGTGCAGCGTTACCCCGAGGAATGGGCGAGCGCGCTCAGAGAGATGGCTGCCGAGAACGCCGTGCTGCTCCTACCCGCACATGGGGAGGCTCTCACTGATCCTGCACTCATTCGGGAAAATCTCTCGGTCCTTGCCGAGGCTTTGGAATGGGTTATCGCCCATACCAAGGATGAGCTCAACAAAGGCACGCGACAGGATCTGGTATACCGCTCGTTGGACGTGCCAGAACATTTGCTCACGCACCCCACGCTCAAGCAGCAGTACGTGAGCTGGGCGGATATTTCCAAGATGGTGATGCGCCGCTACGTCGGTTGGTGGGACGACATTCCTTCCCATTGGACGCCCGCGTCATTTGATGAACAATCGGCCGTTATTACCGACCTCGCCGGTGGTGTCGATGCGCTGGATGCGCGCGCTCGCGAATTGGTCGAAACGGACATTGTGATGGCCAGCCACATCGCAGACTGGGCGTGGTTTGGTAACCCGGGGGATCCTGTTGCACAACGCCTGTTGATCGATGTTTATGCGCATCGCATTGTGAACACTGAGTCCAATACTCAGGAAATTTTGGCCTGGCTGGAAGCGATGACGCAGGCGCGGCGTTTGCAATTAGGCCTTAGCGCTGACAGCGCCCAAACCTCGGTGCAGTGAGTAGTAAAGTGGTGTCGTCACGACAAAGAGGCTTTTGATGCGCATCTGGACTTACCTCAGACCTTTCTCGTTCCGTGATGAGGCCTACACCGT
>JAYOEE010000039.1:0-22426 GCA_038106565.1 Halieaceae bacterium | reverse complement strand
GATCTTGGCACCACTAACAGCCTTGTTGCGCATTTTGACGGAGACGCCGTACAGGTGTTCAAGGATGTGCATGGCAGGGCACCTCTGCCCTCGGTGGTTTACTACGGTGCGGACAAAACCGAGTTGGGTTATGAGGCAGCGGCGCACGCCGCATCGGAACCGCATAATACGATCGCGTCCGCAAAGCGTCTGCTGGGCCGGGCCCGAGCGGAGTTCGAAGACGATCCCTATGTGGCTCTGACCCAGAGCGGTCTGGCATTCGAGACCGATGCCGGGAACAAAACCCCCGTTGAAGTGTCCGCTCAAATACTGACCGAGTTGAGAACGCGAGCAGAGCAGACGTTAGATGGCCCGATCGCGGGCGCTGTCATAACAGTTCCAGCTTATTTCGACGACGCCCAGCGTCAGGCAACGCGTCAGGCTGCAGAACTGGCGGGCTTGAAGGTGCTGAGGTTACTCAATGAGCCCACCGCCGCGGCGGTCGCCTACGGTTTGGATGAGCTTGCCGAGGAATCCTCGCTACTTGCGGTTTACGATCTCGGAGGCGGGACGTTTGACATATCCATTTTGAGGATGAGTCGCGGCTTATTTGAGGTGCTTGCCACAGGTGGTGACAGCGCGCTCGGGGGCGATGATTTTGATCGGGCGATAGTGGATTTCTGGCGCGAGCACTATGAATTGGATGAGCCGGATGCCCGGCAGCGGCGACTGCTCCTTGAGTTCGCGCGGCAGTCAAAAGAAGGTCTCAGCAATAGTGATACCGTGACGATTGACTCGCGTGCACTGGATAATGGCTGCGATGCACTATCGCTATCCCGTGCTGACCTCGATCGATTGCTGACCCCTTTCATCGAGCGCACTCTGAGCGCCTGCCGGCAGGCTTTGACGGATGCCGGGGTTGGGTCGGTGGATCGTGTTGTGCTGGTGGGTGGATCGACTCGAACACCGCTTGTCAGGCAGGCAGTTGCAGAATGTTTTGGAAGCGAACCGCTTTGCACCCTGGATCCCGATCAGGTGGTAGCAATGGGCGCCGCGAAGCAGGCAGACATTTTAGTTGGCAACCGGGGTGCCGGTGAGGCGTTGCTGCTGGATGTGATTCCCCTGTCACTCGGCCTCGAAACCTACGGTGGACTCGTCGAGCGCATCATCGATCGTAACAGCACTATTCCGGTGGCACGCGCGCAGGAATTTACGACGGCCCGGGATGGACAGACAGGGTTGGTCGTTCACGTCGTCCAAGGTGAGCGCGAGCGGGTTGAAGATTGTCGCTCCCTCGCCCAATTTGAGCTCACAGGGATACCCCCCATGGTGGCGGGTGCCGCCCGAATCGAGGTCACTTTTAGGGTCGATGCGGACGGCATTCTCGAGGTGGGTGCGGTGGAGCAACAGACGGGTGCCAGCAGTGAAGTGACGGTGAAGCCAGCCTTTGGGCTTGATGAGAGTCAAATCACCGAAATGCTGAAGGCCAGCTATGAACACGCCAACGAAGACATGCTGGCTCGAAAATTAGGCGAGGCGCGTCTTGAAGGGGAGGCGTTGGTCGCGGGTTTGCAAGCGGCGATAGCAAAAGATGGTGATTTGTTGAGCGCGGAAGAGGTGTCTGAGCTGGAGGCGGGTATTTTTAATCTGCAAACCGTGCTCTCGGACAACGACCCAGAACAGATCAGAGCGTCGACCGAGATATTGGGACAAGCCAGTGAGGCGTTTGCTGCAATGCGGATGGATCGGAGTATTCAAGCGGCGCTGCAGGGCGTCTCGATAACTGATCTGGATGGAGACGAGGCGTGAGCGACAGGGGTAGCATGATTGAAATTGTAGTTTTACCTCATCATGAGATCTGTCCGGACGGTGCCGTTGTTGAAGCGGAACCGGGTGAGAGTATTTGCGAAGCGTTGTTGCGTAATGACATTGATATTGAGCATGCCTGTGAGATGTCGTGTGCCTGCACCACCTGTCATGTCATTGTCCGGGAGGGATTCGACTCGTTGGAGGAGGCGGACGAGCTCGAAGAGGATTATCTGGACAAGGCTTGGGGGCTGGAGCCCGAATCGCGTCTTTCGTGCCAGGCTAGAGTGAGCGCAACCAATCTGGTGGTCGAGATTCCGCGCTACACCATAAATCACGCCGCTGAACGCCATTAGGGGCCCGACTGGGTTGAGTGGCAATGTTGCCATGACACCCATAAGTAAACGCCGTATACTCCGCGGCCGCGGGCACGACGCCCGCCAGTGTTAGACAATTTTCGGAGAATAACATGTCGGTAGAGCGCACCTTATCGATCATCAAGCCCGATGCGGTAGGGAAAAACGTAATCGGACAAATTATCAGTCGGTTTGAAGCGGCTGGTTTGACGGTCGTAGCAGCAAAAATGTTGCATCTCTCTGATGCGGTGGCGGGCGGTTTTTACGCCGAGCACAAAGAGCGCCCATTTTATCCCGACCTGGTTGCTTTCATGACCTCAGGACCCGTGATTGTTCAGGTATTGGAGGGAGAGGGTGCGATCGCCTTGAACCGCGAGTTGATGGGAGCGACCAACCCTCAGGAAGCGGATCCCGGCACGATTCGAGCGGATTTTGCCCAATCGATAGATGCCAACGCCGTGCACGGATCGGATTCGCCCGCTTCCGCTGAGCGTGAGATTGCTTACTTCTTTGCTTCCAGTGAGATCTGCCCACGCTGAAAGGCAGCGGGCTGTGATGCGATGAACGCGTCTGATCAGCTCATTGTCTCGGACACCGCGGCGGGTCGTATCAATCTGCTAGGCCTGACGCGGCAGCAGTTAGAGACTTTTTTTGTCGATTTGGGAGAAAAGCGCTTTCGCGCTCAGCAGGTGATGAAGTGGATTCATCATCGTGGCGTACGAGACTTTTCCCAGATGACCGATCTGAGTCAGGCCCTCAGGGAGCGGCTTGCGCAGATCGCCGACGTGACACCCCCCCGTATTGCCGAACAGCACGATTCTCAGGACGGTACGCGCAAGTGGGCTATTGCGGTAGAAGGCGGTAGCCTCGTCGAGGCAGTACTGATACCGGAGGGGGATCGCGCAACGCTATGTGTCTCATCCCAAGTAGGCTGCAGTCTCGATTGCACCTTCTGCTCCACGGGGAAGCAGGGGTTTCAGCGCGACCTGACAGCCGCCGAGATTATTGGCCAAGTCTGGTTGGCGATTGATTCCTATAACGCGTGGCAGGCGGGAAAAGGGCGCGTCGTGACCAATGTGGTCATGATGGGCATGGGTGAGCCCCTACTTAATTTTGATAACGTCGTCTCGGCCATGAGCCTCATGTGCGACGATCTTGCTTACGGCTTGTCCAAGCGCAAGGTGACCCTGTCGACCTCTGGTGTGGTGCCTAATCTGGACCGGCTGGCGGAGTGGAGTGATGTCAGTCTGGCGGTGTCCTTGCACGCTCCCAACGATACCTTGCGGGATGAGATTGTGCCGATTAACCGCAAATACCCAATCGCCAAATTATTGGAATCAGCGCGAGCCTACATCGAGGCGCAACCTGATAAGAAAAGAGTGGTGACAATCGAGTACACATTATTGGCGGGCGTGAACGACAGTGTGGCCCAGGCGCACGAGCTCGCCGAGCTACTTCGCGACTACCCCTGCAAGATCAATCTCATTCCTTTCAACGATTTCCCCAATTCGGGCTATACGCGACCCAGTGGCAACGCCGTAAGCCGTTTCTGGCAAGTATTGACTGACGCCGGATTCGTGGTAACTGTTCGGACAACGCGCGGGGATGACATTGATGCCGCCTGCGGGCAGCTGGTTGGTGAGGTAGTGGATCGAACCCGCCGGTCCGCGCGGTACAGGGCGGGGTACCATGAGCACAACCTGTCACAATCGCAATGAAAGTCTAAGGGAGATAGGGGTGAATCGGTCTGCCAGCACTGCTGATCTTTTTTACCGAACGACTCGGTCGTGGGTGGGCCGCGGTTTGGCTATCGCCGTTTTCGCCGGTCTTCTGATCGGGTGCGTCACGGAATATAGCGGTGGTACGCCGATGGCGGCCGATCCCGATGAAACGTTGGACAAACGGGTCGCGCTTGCTCGCCAGTACATTGGTGTGGGTGACTGGGACAATGCCAAGCGGAATCTGGAGCTGGCGCAGCAAATTGATCCGCGTAACCCGGAAGTATCTGAGGCTTTTGCACTGGTTTATCAGAGCACAGGCGAATTTGAACTTGCTGAACAGCAGTTTCGTCTGGCGCTTGATGCTAATCCGGAGCTTACCCGGGCACGCAATAACTACGCGGCGTTTCTCTACTCTCAGGGCCGCTACGAGGAAGCGCACCAGGAATTTGAGCAGGTCACTCGGGATACGCTATACAGCGGCCGACCTATGGCTTTCGTGAATCTCGGGTTATGTCGGGTGCAGCTCGGGCAAGCTGAATCGGCGGAGGCGGCTTTTGTGCGGGCTCTGTCGATGGATCGGAGTAATCCTGTCGCGTTACTGGAGATGGGATATCTGCGATTAGAAGCGGGTGATACTGACGAAGCCAAAAGGTATTATGGTGGCTACAGGGCGCTCTCTCCTCAGCAATCGCCGCGGGGGCTGCTGCTTGGTCTGGAAATCGCCGAAACAACGGGCGACCAGGATTCGCTGAGCAGTTATGAATTGGCATTGCGCAATCTGTATCCGGATTCGTTCGAATACAGGGTGTGGATGGAGCGTCAGAGTCGATAATCAGCCTCCGGCTTAATGGCCGGGAGCAAGAGGACCGTGTCCATGAGCCAGCCTTCGCCAATAAAGCGCCGCATCAGCCGAAAAATTCATGTCGGGGGCGTCCCTATTGGGGGCGACGCACCGATTGCTGTGCAAAGTATGACCAACACGGAAACCTGTGACGTCGAGGCAACGGTTGCCCAGATACAGGCGATTGCCGCAGCGGGGGCAGACCTTGTACGGGTCTCTGTTCCCAGTATGGAGGCTGCAGAGGCGTTTCGCGAGATCAGGCCGCGCGCGGGTATCCCCGTCGTGGCCGATATTCATTTCGATCATAAAATTGCGTTAAAGGTGGCCGAATACGGTGTTGATTGTTTGCGAATTAACCCCGGGAATATCGGTCGGGAGGCCAAGGTAAAAGAGGTCATTGCCGCCTGTCAGGACCGCGGGATTCCCATCCGGATCGGCGTGAATGCCGGCTCCCTCGGGAAGGAATTACTCCGTAAGTACCCAGAGCCGAATGCCGATGCATTGGTTGAGTCTGCGATGCGTAATGTTGAGATTCTTGATCGCCACGACTTTCAGGATTTCAAGGTGAGTGTAAAGGCCTCCGAGGTGTTTATGGCGGTTGAGGCATACCGAAAGCTCGCGACTCAGATCGAGCAACCGTTGCATCTGGGTATCACCGAGGCCGGCGGAGTCCGGGGCGGCACAGTGAAGTCGGCTGTGGGGCTGGGTATGCTCTTGATGGACGGTATCGGCGATACGATTCGGGTGTCCCTTGCGGCGGACCCGGTCGAGGAGGTGAAAGTAGGTTTTGAAATCTTAAAGAGCCTCAAGTTACGCGCCAATGGCATCAATTTCATCGCCTGTCCCAGCTGCTCGCGTCAAAATTTTGATGTCATCAGCACTATGAACGAACTCGAAAACCGGCTTGAGGATATCCGCACCCCCATGGATGTCGCGGTGATCGGCTGTATCGTCAACGGGCCGGGAGAAGCCAGAGAGGCTGACGTTGGGCTGACGGGCGCGACGCCAAACAACCTGATATACATTTCGGGTGAGCCGGACCACAAGGTGAGTAATCAGGATTTTGTCGATCACCTCGAATCAGTCATCCGCGATCGCGCTCAAGCGATTGAGACCGCGCGCATCGAGCGAGACGCCACCATCATCTCAAGTACTCACTGATCCCCTTATGACAACATTTCGAGCGATACGCGGGATGGTAGACATCCTGCCCTCTGAGACGCCGTTGTGGCAGTCCATGGAGGCGGCCGCGATGGAGGTATTGTCAGGCTACGGTTACGAAGAGATTCGGCTGCCAATTATCGAAGCCACTCAACTGTTTGCTCGCTCGATTGGCGAGGTTACCGACATCGTTGAGAAAGAGATGTACAGCTTTGCGGATCGTAATGACGAGAGTATGACCTTGCGGCCGGAGGGCACAGCAGGATGCGTCAGGGCAGTGGTGCAGCACAATCTCGCGCAGAACCCGCAACGACTCTGGTATATGGGCCCCATGTTTCGTTACGAGAGGCCGCAAAAAGGTCGCCAGCGGCAGTTTCACCAGTTGGGTGTTGAGGCCTTTGGCGTCGCCACCCCCGATCAGGATGCGGAGTTGATTGCCATCAGTCGGCAACTCTGGCGGCGACTGGGGATCGACGACGCGCTCACTTTGGAGATCAACAGTATCGGTTCGCCCGGTGACCGGACTCGTTACCGTGATGCGCTGGTGGATTACCTATCTGAGCATCGAGAGCAACTCGATCCAGACAGTCAGCGCCGATTGGAAAGTAACCCGCTCCGTATTTTAGACAGTAAAAATGCCGAAACGCAGGCAATTTTGAATGATGCGCCGGCGCTTCAGGACTATCTTGACGAAGAGAGTCGCAGGGAGTTCGACCAATTGTCGGCCTACCTGGGAGAGTTGGATATCCCCTATGTGGTGAACCCGCGGTTGGTGCGAGGGCTGGATTATTACAACAAATGCGTCTTCGAATGGACGACAGTGCATCTCGGCGCGCAGAGTACGGTATGCGGTGGGGGACGTTACGACGGGCTGGTGGCAACATTTGGTGGCAAGCCGACCCCCGCGGCGGGGTTTGCGATTGGGCTTGAGCGTCTGACCTTGCTCATGCAGGCGCTGGATATTACAGTCTCGTCCCCGGCTGATCTCTATGTCATCACTGCAGACGAGGCGGCGCTCAGGCATGCGTTGCCAAGGGTAGACCAGTTGCGCAGCCAGTTTCCCGGCCTCGATATTGTGCAGCATCTGGGCGGGGGCAGTTTCAAGAGCCAGTTCAAGCGCGCAGATAAAAGTGGTGCCGCCTGGGCGCTGGTGTATGGGGAGGCTGAGGTTGCTGCGGGACAGGTGACTTTAAAGCCTTTGAGAGTGGACGCCGAGCAGCGCACGATTGACGATGCCGCGCTCGCGGGTTTTCTCTCGGATTATTTAGCAACAGTAGAGAGCGCTTGAAGTTAGCGTTGTTTTAAGGAGTCACGCGTGGCAGACCATATGCAGGACGAGGCCGATCTCGAGGCCCTCAAGCGGTGGTGGGATGAGAACGGAAAGGGCATTGTGGCTGCGGTGGTGGTTGCAGTGCTGGGCACGGTGGGCTGGCAGCAGTATCAGGGCTATAGCGCCTCGCAGACAGACGCAGCGTCAGATCTCTTTGCCGAGATGCTGGCCATTCAATCAGAGGGTGATGCCTCCGAGCGCCTCATCGAATTGGCCGCACAACTGAAATCCGAGCACGGCGGCTCCACTTACGCGCGCTTCGGCGCTATGTTGGAGGCTCGCGTTGCGGTAGAGGCAAATGACCTGGCAGCCGCTGAATCTGCACTGCGATGGGCTCTGGGTGCTGGGGATGCCCGTTCTGACATTGGTCAGTTGATTCAGCTGCGGCTCGCCCGCGTGCTCGCCGCGCAGGGTAATGAGACCGAAGCACTCGCCATCCTTGAGCAGGGTAGTGCCGCTTATCCCGTCGGCTTTGCGCAGGCGCAGGGTGATATCCATCTGGCAGCAGGCAGAGACAGTGAGGCTCTGAACGCATACCGACAGGGCCGCGATGCAGCTTCGGATCTCGGGCAGTTCAGTGTGGTGCTCGATGATAAGGTGCGCACGCTCGAGAGCCGATTATCCGCAGATGAAGCGATTGGAGAGACGGGCTGATGAGGAATCGACTCAGCCGCCTGTTATTGCTGACAGCATTCTTGCTGGGTACTGGCTGTAGCACGATCACCGGATGGTTCAGCGATGACGACTTTGATCCGCGTGAGCCCGTAGAACTGCAGAAGATCAACGAGCAGGTGAAGATCAAGAGTCGTTGGTCACGGGGTGTTGGAGATGGTCAGGGCGAGGGGCTCTATAAAATCAACCCGGTTCTGGTTGACGATACACTCTATGTTGCGTCTGCTGAGGGCGAGGTGGCTGCCATCGACGCAGAGGCAGGCAGGGTGCGGTGGAAACGTGACCTGGATCTGGCGATATCCGGTGGTGTCTCGCACCATCTGGGATCTATTTTTGTTGGCACATCAGAAGGCTTGGTTATGCGGCTCTCTGCCTCGGATGGCAGTGAGGTCTGGCGCGCTGGCGTAAGTGGCGAGGTGCTCTCTGCGCCACAGGGCGATGGGCGTTATGTGGTTGCACAAACCTATGACGGAAAACTCATGGGTTTTGATTACGAGACGGGAGAAGCCCGCTGGACCTACACCAGCGACGTGCCGGTGCTGACGCTGCGGGGCACCGGGACCCCGATGATTCTCGGTGACAATGCAATCGCTGGATTTGCAGATGGCAAGGTGGTGGCCATTAACCTCCGATCCGGTAATGTGGCCTGGGAAGTGCGGGTAGCCATTCCGCAAGGCACATCGGAAATCGAGCGCATAGTAGACATAGACGGCTCGATGGCATTGCAGGGCACCGAGCTGTATGTGGCGAGCTACCAGGGCAGGGTTGCTGCTATTGATACCCGCTCTGGCCGCCGGTTGTGGCAGCGGAATGTGTCGTCGGTTTCGGGAGTTGGCGTTGGCTTTGGCAATGTTTACGTAGCGGATGACGACGGAACGATCAGCGCGTTTTTGCGCAACGGGCAGGGCGTTCGCTGGCAAAATATTGATCTGGGCTTTCGCGAATTGTCGCGCCCTACGCCGGTGAGCAGCTATGTGGCAGTCGTCGATTTCGAGGGTTATCTGCATCTGCTGTCCCAAGTGGATGGTGACATAGTGGGGAGAACTAAAGTCGACTCCTCGGGTGCGCGTGCCGATATGATTGCCAGCGGTAATCGCTTGTACATTTATTCCAATGACGGCGCGTTGAAGGCTTACGACGTCGAAGCGCGTAACTAAGTCATGCTGCCAGTGCTCGCCTTGGTGGGCCGTCCCAATGTCGGTAAGTCCACGCTTTTCAACCAGTTAACCCGAAGCAGAGATGCGCTGGTCGCCGATCTCTCCGGCCTCACGCGCGACCGACAGTATGGGCAGGGCCGTCTGGATGAGACGGCGTTTATCGTGATCGATACCGGCGGTATTTCGGGTGAAGAGCTGGGTATCGATGCAGCCATGGCTAATCAGTCCATGATGGCAATTGCCGAAGCCGATGTGGTGTTGTTGCTGGTTGACGGCCGCGCCGGGCTCCACAGCGGCGACGAGGCATTGGTTGCTTACCTGCGCAGCGAGAACAAACCCTTTCACCTGGTCGTCAATAAAATTGACGGGGTCGGCGAGGACATTGCCGCGAGCGATTTTTACCAGTTGGGCGTGGAGCAAATCCATAGCATCGCGGCCGCCCACAATCGGGGCGTCAGGAAGTTATTGGCGCAAGTGTTGTCTCCCTGGGAGTTGGAGGCTACACCGAGCGAGCCTGACGCTGGGACGGAGGGTATTCGGGTTGCTATTGTGGGGCGACCCAATGTCGGCAAGTCGACCCTGGTTAATCGATTGCTTGGGGAAGAACGGGTGGTGGTGTTTGACCAACCTGGCACTACCCGGGACAGCGTCTACATTGATTACGAACGTCGCGGCCGGCGCTATACGCTCATCGATACTGCGGGTATCAGGAAGAGAAAAAACGTACGCGAGGCCGTCGAAAAGTTCTCCATAGTGAAAACGCTCAAGGCGATTGCCGATGCGCAGGTGGTTATTCTGACGCTGGATGCCCACGAGGGGATTGTCGAGCAGGATCTTCACTTACTGGGGCAGTGTATCGACGCAGGCCGTGCGCTCGTGATTGCTTTGAATAAATGGGATGGTATCGATCCCGACGAACGCGAGTGGATTCGCTCGGAACTGAAGCGGCGCCTCCAGTTTATCGACTACGCGGATATTCACTTTATTTCGGCTTTGCATGGGTCGGGAGTGGGCAAGTTATACGGGTCGGTTCACAACGCGCACGAAGCGGCCACCCGCTCTCTCAGTACTCCAAAACTGACTCGCATTCTCGAGGATGCGGTGGCGACTCATCCGCCGCCCATGGTCAATGGCCGACGCGTGAAGCTCCGCTACGCCCATGCCGGCGGGCAGAATCCACCGATAGTCATTGTTCACGGTACGCAGACGGAGGCATTGCCGGTCAGCTACAAACGCTATCTGGAGAAAATTTTCCGCCGCGAACTGGCATTACACGGTACACCTATCCGAATCGAAATGCGGTCTGGCGAGAACCCGTATGCGGGTAAGCGCAACAAATTGACCCAGCGGCAGGTTCAGCGGCGCCGGCGCATGATGAGTCACATCAAAAAGTCTGAAAAAAAAGCGCGACAGAAAAAGCGGGACGGTTAGAGGGCCTCTCCCTCTGGGTAGAGGGCGGACTCTATTTCTGCAAGCCGCCGCTTCAAGCTGATAGCGTCGTCCGCTTGAACGTTGATGTGACCGACTTTACGTCGACTTCGCACTGACTTGGTATACCAATGGAGACTCGTGTCTCTAGCCTGCAATAAATCCACAGGTGGCTCTCTTCCGAGTAGATTAACCATGCCCGCAGGGCGCGCCGGATCAGTCTCACCCGGTGTGACATCGGTAATCGCTCGCAGGTGATTGCCAAACTGCGAGGTAACGCCCGCGTCCTGCGACCAGTGGCCACTATTGTGCACTCGGGGCGCCAATTCGTTCACCCGTAATTCACCACCCTCGTCAAACAATTCAACCGAGAGCACACCCACATAGGACCAATGCGTGAGTAAGGTGCGGGCAATGTGTTCCGCTTGCTTGAGTGTACCTTCGGCCACAGCGGGCGCGGGCACCTCGGAGGTCAGCAGAATGCCCTCTCGGTGCCGATTCTCTGCCAGCGGGTAGGTCGCGATGTCGCCGCTTTTGGAGCGTACGGCGATAAGCGAGAGTTCACGATCGAAATTGACGGCACCCTCGACGACCAACGGGGGCAGCCTGTGCATCTCGGCAGCCAGTCGATCCAGCGCTTCGGAGTCGCGCAAAAGCCACTGATTTTGTCCGTCGTAACCCTGTTCACAGCTTTTCACATAGGCGGGGAAGCCCAATGCCGCCACTGCGGCTATCAGCGAAGCAGCATCGTCAACCAGCTCAAAGGGAGCGGTGGCGATATCAAGCGATCGCAACAGCGTTTTCTCCCGGCCCCGGTGCTGGCAAATACGAATCGCCTCCGGGTTTGGTGATACCTCGCAGTGTGCTGCCAGCGATTCCAGCATAGCCACCTGCACATGTTCTTTTTCAACCGTGACCACGTCAGGCTGTCCCAGCGCTTCGAACAGCGCTGAGCCAGACATCTGCTCATCACGATAAACAATATCTCCGAGACCCTGCACGCAGTCGGTGCTCTCCCCCGGATCGGCAATGAAAGCAAACTGGTGGCCCATTTCCCATCCTGCCAGAGCAAGCATTCTGGCGAGTTGGCCGCAGCCGGCAATGGCGATTCGCATCACTCTACGGCGTGGGGAACGTTGGCAGTCTGCTGGGATCTCCAGCTTTGCACCGCCGCTGATAACTCGGGGTCGGCGGTTGCCAGAATTTGCGCCGCGAGCAACCCCGCGTTATAGGCGCCCGGCTCGCCGATGGCCTGGCAGGCGACGGCGACGCCACGGGGCATCTGGACCATGGAGAGTAGGCTGTCCATGCCTTGAAGATGTTTACTGGAGACCGGCACGGCAATGACCGGCAGATGGGTCATGGACGCCGCCATGCCAGCGAGGTGAGCCGCTCCACCAGCGCCGGCAATAATCACCTTGATGCCGCGCGCCGCAGCGCCTTCTGCATATTTGACGAGTCGATCGGGTGTGCGGTGCGCGGATACCACGCAGGACTCAAAGGGTATCCCCAGCTCCGACAATACCGTGGTTGCAGCTTGCATGGTCTCCCAATCGGATTGGGAACCCATGATGATGCTCACCAGTGGATCGCTCATGTTCTGTCTCCTGAGAGGCTCGCCCATAACCTGACAATTGGGCAAGGGCGAGAGTCTATTGGGAAATGCGCCGGACTTAAAGGGATGCGTCTGGACAGACGCTGACCATTTATTCATAAAATGAATGATAGTTATGAGCACCATTCTATTTGAAAATGGTATGCCGGCCTCTAGACTGCGCGCTCTACAAGATTGCGGATAGCGCAATCATTCCTTCAGGAGAATCCCCATGTCGACATATGCCGATACGATCAAGGCCCTTGAGATCACTTGCGGTCAGACCGCTGGCTGGTCAGATATCAGCCCCGAATATGCCGCGCGGATGCGTCTACAGAACCGGTTTAAGACGGGACTGGACATCGCGCGCTACACCGCGGGCATTATGCGTCAGGACATGGCGGACTACGATAGAGATCCCGGCGAATACACGCAGTCTCTGGGTTGCTGGCATGGATTTATCGGACAGCAGAAGCTGATATCAATCAAGAAGCATTTCGGCAATACGGATAAGCGCTATCTCTATCTGTCGGGCTGGATGATTGCGGCGCTGCGATCCGAGTTTGGGCCGCTGCCAGATCAGTCGATGCACGAGAAAACGTCTGTCCCGGCATTGATCGAAGAGCTCTACACCTTTTTGCGTCAGGCCGACGCGCGCGAACTGGGCGGTTTGTTCCGGGCACTGGACTCGGCGCGAGCAGCAGGCAACGAAGTCGAAGCGCAGAGCATTCTGAATCAGATCGACAACTTTCAGACTCATGTGGTGCCAATCATTGCCGATATCGACGCGGGCTTTGGTAACGAGGAAGCGACCTATCTCTTGGCTCGCAGGATGATCGAGGCGGGTGCTTGCGCTATTCAGATCGAAAATCAGGTGTCGGACGAAAAACAGTGTGGTCATCAAGACGGCAAGGTGACTGTCCCCCATGCGGATTTCATTGCCAAAATTCGCGCCATTCGTTACGCCTTTCTTGAATTGGGTGTTGAGGACGGCATTATCGTCGCGCGAACGGATTCACTGGGTGCCGGTCTCACCAAGCAGATCGCGGTAACGCAGGAGCCGGGTGATCTCGGTGATCTCTATAACGGCTTTTTGGACGGTGAGTACATTGAAAGTGCAGATGATATTGCCAACGGCGATGTCGTGGTAAAGGCCAATGGCAAATTACTGAAACCCGCTCGTTTGCCCTCGGGTCTGTTTCAATTCCGCAAAGGGTCTGGCGAGGATCGCGTGGTACTCGACTGCGTGACATCGTTGCAAAATGGTGCCGATCTTCTCTGGATCGAGACCGAGAAGCCGCATGTAGGGCAAATCGCGGGCATGGTTAATCGCATCAGGGAAGCGGTGCCCGATGCCAAGCTGGTTTACAACAACAGTCCGTCTTTCAACTGGACGCTCAGCTTCAGACAGCAAGTATTTGATGCGTGGTCTGAGGCAGGCCAGGATGTATCTGCCTATGATCGTGCCGCGCTGATGGATGCGAGTTATGACGACTCGGAGCTCGCCCTGGAGGCAGACAAGCGCATTCAATCGTTTCAGCGAGATGCTTCCCGTGAGGCGGGCATATTCCACCATCTGATCACCTTGCCCACTTACCATACCGCTGCCCTGTCAACCGACAATCTGGCCAAGGAGTATTTTGGCGAAGCGGGAATGTTGGGCTATGTGGCTGGCGTGCAGCGCAAAGAAATTCGCCAGGGCATTGCCTGTGTGAAGCACCAGAACATGGCTGGATCGGATATGGGCGACGACCACAAGGAATACTTTTCCGGTGACGCAGCGCTCAAGGCCGCCGGATCGGACAATACGATGAATCAATTTGGCTGATCGCTTCGGCTATCGGCTTAAGTGTGCGGGCGCTCAGGCGCCCGCGCTTGCGTTTGGCATCCAGCACGCGCACTCTTCCCGTTATGAAATGGGAAGAAATTGACCAGCAAGCCTGCTCTGTCGCACGGGCGTTGTCTGTGCTCGGTGAGCGCTGGACGCTACTCATCATCCGCGACGCTTTTCGCGGGACCCGCCGATTTGATGAGTTCCAGAGTAGCCTTGGCGTCACGCGTCACCGACTTTCTGAACGTCTGCGCAAATTGGTGGATCAGGGTGTGCTGACCCGCGTGGCATATATGGATCGCCCTGTTCGATACGAATACCGACTGACGCGCAAGGGGCTTGCTCTTTATCCCGTGCTGATGACACTGAGTCAGTGGGGTGACGATTGGATGGATGACGGCAACGGCCCCCCTCAGACCTACCGCCACAGCTTGTGTGGTCACACCACGCGTTCGATTCTGAGTTGCGAGCACTGCGGCGATCCCGTGAGGCCGGAGGAGGTTTCCGCGCAGATGGGGGCGGTGCTCAGCGCATACACGGCGCATCTCAAGGCGCAGGGAGACGACGTACCGTCGGCCGGGGAGCTGGCTCGAGAAGCGGCCCTCTATTGGCAACAAACAGCGAGGCAAGACCATGAATGAGCAAGTGAATCAATTGGTGATGAACGCGAATCTCGCGGAGATGGCGGCGGGTGAGCTGGCTCCCGAGGCTGAGCAGTTGCAGCGTAAACAGCGGTTAGCGGCGGCCCTGCGGATTTTCGGTAAGTTTGGATTCGATGAGGGTGTAGCGGGGCATATTACGGTGCGTGACCCCATCGACCCAGAGACCTTTTGGGTGAACCCCATGGGCAGGTCTTTTAAATTGATGCGCGTCTCAGACCTGATCAGAGTGAGCCATGGTGGCGAGATTGTTGAAGGAGAGGGTTTACTGAACGGCGCTGCGTTTACCATCCACAGCCATATTCACCAGGCGCGACCCGAGGTCACGGCGGCAGCGCATGCCCACTCGATTTACGGCAAGACCTGGTCTTCACTGGGGCGCTTGCTCGACCCGATCACACAGGATGCCTGCGCGTTTTATGACGACCTCGCTTTATTGGACGACTACACCGGTGTGGTTGTCTCAATGAGTGAAGGAGAACGTCTCGCTGAGGCACTCGGGGATAAAAAAGCGATTGTGCTGAAGAATCACGGCCACCTGACGGTGGGTGAGTCAGTCGACGAGGCGCTGTGGTGGTACGTGACATTTGAGCGCAGCTGTCAGGCGCAGCTGATGGCCGAGGCGGCGGGTAATCCGAAGCCAATTCCCCACGACATGGCGCTGCATACCGCCAGCCAGGTTGGTAGCACCATGGCAGGATGGTTCAGCGCGCAGCCGCTATTTGACGTGATCATGGCCGAGCAGCCGGAACTGCTCGATTAGGTTGTCATCCGCCGCGCCTTACGAGATCAACGGCGCGTCCTCGATCTGCAGAAGCGGGCGATTGAAGGCGCGCCACAGGGCCAGCACCACCAACACTTCAACAACGACCAGCAGCCCGTGCAGCGACACGACCTGATCGGTTCGGTCAGTTACGTTGGCGAGGCGTTCAAGCCCTGTATAGGTGCACCAGGCGGCGGCCATCCCTAGCAGGTAGCCGGCTTGCTTGGCGACATCGAGCTTTTTCAGCTGTTCGACTGAAACCAACAGCAGGGTCTCGCACCGGACCAGATAACTGCCCAAAGAAAATGTAATCTGATAACCAATGTACACAAAGAGTGCCAGCGGTAGATCGATGGGTAGCAGCAACACCGCAATGACCCCGCTCAGCGTCACGAGCTCAACGGTCATAGAAAGACGAAAGAACCAAGCCGGTGTGAGTATTCGACGATACTGAGTCGCAACAGCGAGGGTGGCGAGTGCGAGACCGATGCCCCCTGCAGAGAAGACCGCTGGAGAAAGCGGGGTATACAGCACGAACACGGCACCCACTGATAACCCCAAAAACAGAGAGTTTATAAATTTGTAGCGAACAAAGGCCTCGGGTCGAATCGCGGGATGGGGACCCACAATCAGTAATCCACACCCTGTCTGGCACGAATGCCCGCACGATAGGCGTGCTTGATTTCTTTGACTTCGGACACGGTATCGACTGCCTCACGGAGGGCCTGACCGCCGCCTCGTCCCGTCACGACCACACTTTGCGATGCGGGTCGCTCTTTGATCGCTGCAATCACTTCTGATTCCGGCAGATAATCAAACGCCAGCATGTAAGTGAGCTCATCCAGAATCACCAGATCATATTGCTCGTCTGTCAGCATCCCCAGTGCTTGCTCCCAGGTGCGTTTCGCCGCGCTAATATCTCCCTCTCGGTCTTGGGTATCCCAGGTAAATCCTGTGCCCATTTGATACAGCGTGACTCCCGGGAGCTGCTCCCGAACGAAGAGTTCTTCGCCTGAGGCTTGCTCGCCTTTAATAAATTGCACAATCCCGACGCGCTGCCCGTACCCCAGCGCACGCATCACCATGCCAAACGCGGAGCTGGTTTTACCTTTGCCGTCGCCTGTCAGTAGCACGCTGACACCCCGCTCGATATCCGCCTTGGCGATGCCTTCGTCTACAGCGGCCTTCTGCTTGGCCATGGCCTTGTTATGTTTGGTATTGCGATCCATGGCAGGCTCCTAGAGCTTCACACGCACGCCAGCGTAGGCGGTCATGCCGGGCATGTTGTAGCCGGGCAGTTGCTGGTCGGTCTGATCAGTCAAGTTAAGTAGCCGCGCTTCTAAAGTCCACTGTTCAGAGACCTGCCATTGGGCGGTGAGATCGACTGCGACGGTGTCACCTATGGACGTCATAAAGGGATCAACCGCCTCTCCCGTGTACCGCGCGGTGAGCCGGGCTCGCCAGTTGGCGCCTGCAAATACAACGCTGGCGCGGCCGGTTTGCTCCGGTCGATAGGCGCGATCCCCACCATTTTGTTGCGTGGCATCGAGGGTGGTGAAGTTACCTTCGATAAACCAACGCGCCGACAGCGGAAGGCTGGCGATCAGCTCGATGCCTTCTGAACGGCTGGTGCCCTGAGTTTGTAGATAGCCGCTGTAGGTGGCGAGATCGAAGATGATCTCACTGTCGATTTCCTGATCAAACCAGATCGCCTCAAGATTGAGCGAGGCTATCGCGCCCATCACCGCCAGCTCCCAACCGCGGGACTCTTCTTCCAACAGCGGTGCGCTGCTAGCGGGAGGGTAGGCAAAAGGGCCGTTGTTGTAGGCGATTTCGTAAAGACTGGGGGCGCGGAAACCGGTGCCGATGGCGGCACGTAGCGCCCACCCCTCAGCGATGCCGCCCAGATCGTAGCGCCCGCTGATCCGCCAACTGTCGAACTCGCCGAAGTCGTCGTTGTCATCGCGCCGCCAGCCAAAGGTCATGACGCCGCGACCAAAGCGCTGTTGGGCCTCTAAATAAAGGCCGGTGTTGTCTCTGGACCAATCGGTGCTCGCATCAGAGAGCGCCTGCTCTTCATGATCGATACCGTAAGTGAGTCGAGTGTTGTCTGTGAGCCGCCATGCGCCGGTGAGTGATGTGGTGTCCGTCTTGCCTTCCGTCTCATAGGACAGCACGCCGGCGGAGAAGAAGGCGCGCTCGGTGTCGCTCGAAGCATAGCTAAGCTCGACCGTGTGTTGGTCAGAAGCGAACCGCAACGCGCCCCGCGAGGCTTGTTGCTCGTACTGATCGTCACAGTTGTGAATCAACGCCCACGTGGCGGTGTCGTAACAGCCATCGTATTCGTTGTCGCCAGAGATATCGGTAGCAGCCACCAGCAGTGTGATGGCGTCGCTGATAGCCCACGACAGCGCGCCGTGTGCAGTTGTGTTTTCGTAGCCGTCCCTGTCAGGGTCTACATTGTCGATCTCACGTGCATTGACGCCGTCGGTTTCCAGCTGCGAGAGAGACGCCGATGCAGTCAGTTGATCAGAGCTAAAAACGCCGCTAATAGCGCCCTGATAAAAATCGTCGCTACCTGCCTCTAAATAGCCCTCCACACCCGACTTGGCTACCGCGTCGGTAGTCGACATGAGAATGACCCCGCCCGCGTCCGCACCCCAGAGCAAGCCCTGAGGGCCGCGCAGGATTTCGACCCGGGTCAAGCCACTGCTCACCAAATGTTCGATGCGCGGGCTGACTTGGGGTGAGGAGGGGTCAGCGATATTGATGCCATCCAGCACAATGCGCGTACGGTATCCCTCTTCACCCCGGATTCGCACCGCCGCTGCCTTTCCGTAGCCGCCGTCCAAAGTCACCGTCACGCCCGGTTGAGTATCGAGCAACGAGGCGAGATCGGGATAGCCGAGTGATAGCATCGTGTCCTGGTCGAGCACGCTGACCGACACCCCGATCTGATCAATCAGGTCCGGCGTGCGGGAGGAGACGACGACTTCTTCTACTGTATCCACGTCAGGTTCCCCTGACCCGGAGGCTGCCTGCGCCATGTTCAGGCACGAGCCGGTCAGGGTCCCCACGGACAATGCGATGACCCCCAGGAAAGTTGTCGGGCGGGACGCACCTGCGCGCGCGGTGATTGAAGTCAACGGCGTCATCTGGGAGGTTTCCCGGATATTCTGCCGATAGCGCGCCCGAATCAGGCGTGTGCTGACAGCACCTCCGTTGTCATCTTTGTTTGAAATTGTCATCCCTCTCCCCTTTGGTGTCGCGACCGGCGATTCGGATCTGGGGGCGAAGGGCGGGGGATGCATGACATCGACTGGCATCTCATGCCAACGGTATCGAGCGCGTCCTGTGGGAGCCCTCCGCTCCACATGATGGGTTCATGTCAGGCAGGTATCGGGCTCTCATTCTTAGATGACCGTTGCGGGGGCAGCGCCGGACTCGACCACGTCTTACCGGACTTCCCTTTTAACCTACCCAGCTTGTTAAAGCGGCAGGCACCTGACGGGAGGCACACTACTCCCCCTATCACTCCGGGTCAATTGAGCACGGTGCTAAACTTGTCACATGCCCTTGATTACCAAAGATTGCGTACCGACGGTCGATCAGCGCGAGCGCGTGGCCGCGTTACTGGGTCGTGAACCCCGGGGTTTGCGCGCCATCGCCGTCACCGATACTGACGACGAGCCAGTGGTCATTCGGGTAGCATCGGTCGTGGATCGCAAGCCCTTTCCCACGTTGTATTGGCTGGTGGGTGCGGACCTGTCATTGCATATCGACAGGCTCGAGGCGGCGGGTTGGATCGCGCGTCTGCAAACCGAAGTCGATGCTGATCCCGAATTACAGGCTGCGCTGCAAAATGATCACGCGCTGCACAAGCGTTGTCGTGCAGCATTCATGACAACCCAAGAACGCGATTTTCTTCGCGAAACCGGCATGGAACGAGCGTTGGAGGAGCGCGGCATTGGCGGGATCGCCGAACCGGCTCGCATACGATGTCTGCATACTTGGTACGCGGCACATCTCGTCACACCGAATACGGTTGGCAAGATGGTGGAAAAACTCCTGGCAGAAGGTGAATACTTGGCCAGAGACTGAGCCGCCTGAAATGCTATCCTTGCGCGCCTTTGTTGACGCGTTTTGAGTACAGGACCCGATATGTCTACCAACACCGATGACCTTCGCATTCGCAACCTGAGGGAGTTGCTGACTCCGGAGGCGCTGATTGACGAGATGCCGGCCAGTGACGAGGTGGCGCAGCATGTCACCAATGCGAGGGCCGCCATCCAGTCGGTGCTTGATCAGTCGGATGACCGGCTAGTAGTGGTTGTTGGCCCCTGCTCAATACACGACCCTGACGCGGCATTGGATTATGCGGCGCGGCTCAAGCAATTTTCAGAGACGGTTGCGGATCAGCTGCTCATCGTGATGCGGGTATATTTTGAAAAGCCCAGGACGACGGTCGGTTGGAAAGGCCTGATTAACGACCCGCACCTGGATAATTCTTTCGATGTGAACGAGGGTTTGCGGCGCGCGCGTAGACTTTTGCTCGATATCAACGCTGCTGGATTGCCTACGGCTACAGAGTATCTTGATCTGATCTCGCCCCAATACATTGCGGATCTCATCAGCTGGGGAGCTATAGGCGCCCGGACCACCGAGAGTCAGAGTCATCGCGAGTTGGCCAGCGGGCTTTCGTGTCCAGTGGGCTTCAAGAACGGAACAGGCGGTAATGTTCAGATCGCAGTAGACGCCATCGGTGCGGCCCAGCATTCCCATCATTTTTTGTCGGTCACCAAGGGTGGTCGTTCCGCTATCTTCGAGACAGCCGGTAATCCTTATTGCCACCTGATTTTACGAGGTGGCCCGCAACCGAATTACGATATGTTTTCGGTCGATGATGCAAGTGCCATGCTTAAGAAGGCCAATCTGCGCGAAAGCATCATGATTGACGCCAGCCACGCCAACAGTCGCAAGCAGCCACATCGACAGGTGGCGGTAGTAGAAGATATCGCCTCGCAAGTGGAGCGGGGCGATCATCGCATCACCGGAATCATGCTGGAGAGCTTTATCGAGGCGGGCCGACAGGATGTGGTCAGTAAAGAAGATCTCGTTTACGGTAAGAGCATTACGGATCCCTGTATGGATTGGTCCCAAACAGAGCAGACCTTGACTACGCTCGCGGAGGCGGTGGGGCGTAGAAGGCAGCCGGTTTAAAGTGATGATGAGAGTTTCCCGCTTGTGCAGTATTCAATGGCCGCTTCGGTGCGCCGTGTTGTGGTGTTTACTGATCGCACAAGTCGGGCTCACACAGACACAGTCAGCAGCGGATGTGGTGGAGCCATCTATCTCGCAGCTGTCCGAGGAGATATCGCGGGAACTGGAGTCACTTCGCGCATTTGAAGCGATTAACCTTCCCGACTCTTTCGAGCGCCGCAGGGTTCTCGAGATTCGGCGCGACGAAAAAACCATCAATCTGCTGAGAAATATCCTCGCGCTGGCCGACCGAGTGCTGGCTTTGCCCGACGAAGCGCCCGAGAGAGAAAGCCTCCGGCAACTGGTTGAGGCACGAGAGAGTGTCATAGAAGAGGCGCTGGTTGACCGGTTCTCGAGCCTGACGTTGCGCCTCAACGAGTCGATTTCCCGCCAAAGCGCCTTAAGCGGTGCGGAGCGTCTGAGGGAGGAGTCTTTCTCAGTTTTGTTTGAAGGGCAGCGGTTGCTCTACCTCGAATTATCGACCGAGCAGGTGTTGTTGCTAGAGCGATTGCAGCTCGACGAGACTGTGTTGCGCGACAAGGCTGTTCGTACCCTTACCTATTTCGGTGAGGAGATGATGGGCCAGATCCATCTGCATCATCACGCACTCAAGCTGTTAGCAGCGCGTCAGGCCAGCGACGGTACTGACGCGGACCTCCTGCAAGCGGCGCGGTATGAGACCGAGCGGCTCAAGGTGGCGCTTAAAAGGTTGCGGGGCGTGGTCTCGCAACTGGACCGTCTCGATGCCGATACCCTGGAGATGCGTCGAGTGCTCATCGAAGAGAGTGGCTCAGTGTCGTTGTCTCTTGTAGACACCGCGATGGTCAATATTCTCTATGCTGAGGTCACTGGCGCGATTGAGGATTGGTTGAGCAACCAGGGTTTAAGTACCGTGGTGTCCATTATCCTGTTTATTGTCATCCTCATCGCTGCGCGCCAATTGGCGGGCATCGCGCGCCGTATTACCGAGCGCGCACTGGTCCACTCAGATCAGGCGATCTCCCAACTGCTGCGCGAGACACTGATTTCTATGGCGGGCACGGTGGTATTTCTGATCGGCTTGCTGGTGGCGCTGGCGCAGGTGGGCGTATCCGTTGCGCCCATGATTGCCGGTCTTGGGGTGGTCGGTTTTATTGTCGGTTTCGCGCTTCAGGATACGCTGAGCAATTTTGCCTCCGGGGCGATGATTTTGGCCTACCGCCCTTTTGATACCGGAGATTTCATCGCTGCCGGGGATGCCGAGGGCACGGTGCTCAAGATGAATCTGGTGAACACCACCATCGTGACCATCGAGAATAAAGTGTTGATCATCCCCAACAGCAAGATCTGGGGTGGCGTCATTATGAATGTGACCGGTCAGAAGCTGCGCCGCACCGACATTGTGTATCGCGTCAGCTATTCCGACGACGTCGATTTGGTGCAGCGTATTCTTGAGGAATTGATTGATGCCGACGAGCGATGGCTCGACGACCCGGAACCCTTGGTGCGACTGAAGCAATACAGCGACTCATCGATCGATTTCATGGTGCGTGCCTACGCCAAAACCGATGAGTTCTGGGAAGCCGTGTGGGCCCTGAATAAATCGGTTAAGCAGCGATTTGACGCCGAGGGCATTACGATTCCATTGCCCCAGCGCGATGTACACGTGTCCTACGATACGGATCAGGTGGGTGAAAAAGCTTAATCTGTCGTTGGAGCCTATCAGTACTTCCAGGTGACTCCAGTGGATATCGTGAAGTCGCTATTGGACAGGCTGATATTGTCTCGGTCACTTGCGCTGTCGATTTCCGTGCGCGCATTCACGCTCCAGAAAAAGCTGTCAAACAGTTCCCAATTGACCAGCACATTCAAATCGCCTCTTATCCTGCC
>JAYOEE010000038.1:18494-22749 GCA_038106565.1 Halieaceae bacterium | reverse complement strand
AAAACGATTGCTCGGCGGTTAACGGAAGCCAAACAAACCATCCCTCACTTTTACCTCACGGCAGAGTACGAACTGGACGGGTTGCTCTCACACCGCGCCACACTGAATGAATCGGGTGAGGTGAAGGTATCAGTCAACGATTTGATCGTGTGGTGTGTTGCACAGGCGCTGATCAAGGAGCCGCGCGTCAATGTAAACCTTGTCGACGACGACATTCATCAGTTCAGTGCAGCACACGTGGCCGTAGCCATTGCGACCGATGATGGGCTCTACCCTGCCACGGTTTACAATGCCGACAGCAAGTCACCCGCTGAAATCGCCAGCGCGACAGCCGATCTCGCCGAGAAAGCCAAAACAGGCAAGCTGACCAAAGAAGATATTTCGGGAGGCTCTTTCACTGTCTCTAATCTTGGCATGTACGGAATCACTCAATTTACAGCCATCGTCAATCCACCTATGGGTGCCATATTGGCGCTCGGGAAAGCCTCCCAACAGGTGGTGGTTGAGCAGGGTGAGCAACGCATCGCAACGGTGCTCAGCGCGACACTCTCGTGTGATCATCGGGTGATCGACGGCGCGGTTGGCGCCCAGTTTCTTGCCGTGCTTGGCGAGGTCATTGGGTCAATCTAACGCGATTGATCAGCTCGCTGAACAATCCTGCCGGATGTCATGCGCTGTCATAACTGTGTCGCCCGTGGTGCTCTCAGCGGGTAACCAGTTCAATTTTGGGTACGAGTATCTGAAGCAGTAACGCAGAAATCAGGTGCAGGCTGGCGATTAATAAAAAGACACTCTCATATCCAGCACCTTGTATCAGGTAACCCGCCAGCAGGCCGAGCAAGCTGCCTCCTAAACTGCCCACCGCGCCGAACACACCCCAAACGGTAGCGACGCGATTTGCCGGGAACAAATCGGTGGGTAACGTGAAAAACACCGCGCCTTTGACCTGAATGGCGAATAGCCCGAAGCAGATCAGGCTAAAGGCAAGCGTTGTGGATTGGGTGTAGTAAGCCGGCACCACGGCTAGGGCGACCATCAGCGCACCCACCCATATCACCCACTTCCTAGCGCTATTGATCGTGTGGCCGCGTTTAACCAAAGAGGAACTGGCAGAGCCACCCGCCAAAGCGCCCAGGTCCGCTGCAACCCAGGGCAACCAGGCGAACAGCGCAATCGCGCGCAAATCAAACCCCCGGACATCGATCAGGTATTGAGGCAGCCAGAATAGGAAGAAATAAAAAGGAAAATCACTGACCAGCCGCGCAATCATAATGCCCCAAAACTCGCGGTATACCAGTAACTGGGTCCAATGACCGTCACCGCCCTGATCTGATCGCTGTTCAATGATCAGGGCTTGCTCCTCTCGGGATATATCCGGGTGCTCCTCCGGCAAGTGATACCAGCGCCGCCATAGCACCACCCATACGAGGCCCATCGCACCGGGAATAATAAACGCCCATTGCCAACCCAAGCTGTCGAGAATCCATACCGTGAGCGGAGGCGTGATGATCGCGCCGAGGCCGGCTCCCAGCATAAAAACCGCGATCGCCGTTGCACGCTCTTGCGCTGGAAACCACTGCGCGACCGCCTTACTCGCAGCTGGGAAGTTCGCTGCTTCTGCTACCCCGAGCACAATACGCAGTGTGAGAAAACTCCAGAGCCCTCGTCCCAGAGCGTGAAGTATGGTGGCCACGCTCCAGCATACCGCCGCAACGCTGAAAGCGCGCTTGGTACCGAGGCGGTCGATCAGAGGACCCGATAGCAACTGCCCAATTCCATAGGCAAACAGGAAACCACTGGTGATGAGCCCGTAATCTGAATCGCTCAAACCAAACTCTGCGCGCACCACGGGCGCGACAACACCGAATACCGATCGGTCGATGTAATTAATAGTGGTGATCACTGCCAACAGAATTGCGATGCGCCAGCGCACAGCCATGACCAACCCCTATTTATTTTTTTGATAAGGCCTTAACGGCCAGTGGCCGAGAATCAAGCCTGCCACACCGACCGGAGCACTGCCAACGACAACACAACAAGTATCACACCAAACGTGCGGTTCAACAAAACAGCGTGCCGCTGCAACGGCAGCAACACGCGGGTTCGAGATAGAGACGCTGCGATGAGGGCATACCAGAGGGCATCAATGACTGCCGCCGTGCCGGCAAGCACCAGACGCTCGGCCAATTCGGCGTCAGCTCGGATAAATTGGCTGAATAGCGCCGCAAAAAAAACTGCTATTTTCGGATTGAGTAGCGCGATAGCCATGCCTGCCCAGGCCGCTCTAAGACGCCCGCCAGTAATTTCTGGCTGGGAGACTGGGGCGTCATCCCGCCCGCTCGTCAGCACCCTGCTGGCCAAATAGAGCAGAAACAGAGCTCCCGCAGCGCGAATTCCGTTAAACCAATCTGGTTGATTCACGATGATGGCTCCCAGACCGCTTACCATCAGAAGCGCCCACAAGAACACACCCAAACCATGCGTTACGGCGCACATCAGGCCCGCCACCGTGCCCTGGACGACTGAATATCGCGCCACCACAGCAAGGCTCGGCCCGGGAGACATGGCCCCGAGCAGGCAAATTAAAGCCAAAGGTACCCACTGGGACCACGCCATGACGTCTGCTCTCCTGCTCTGGTTTGGGGCGCTGGGGCGCTGTGACACCTTATTGCCCCACTTTGCGAAGTACTATATCTTGTCACTCAAGTGAAAATTGGCTTTCAAGCGCCGTTGGGCAATTGTTGGGAAACATTGCCTGCCAACACGGGGCTCGAGGCCAACCAAGGGCGCCTTAGTAGCACAATTAGCCGCACAAAAGGGCTCGCCGCAATCACTCCAAGTAGAGAGGACAGGGCATGTCAATATCATCCAAAGACCGCCACACCCCATTCAGCCGTAAAGCCATGGTGGCAGGGGTTGCCACTGCGATAGGCGCGGGGGGATCCGGTTTTGTCTGGAGTGCCGAGCTTGAGGAAGTGGTCGTTACCGCTCGCCAACGCGCGGAATCGTCACAAGATATTCCCATGATGGTGCAATCGCTTTCTGGAGAGGATATCCAGAAGCAGGGCATCACTACGCTCGAAGATTTCTCGCGTTTCGTTGCGGGTCTCAACATACAGACCACTACTCCGGGCCAAAACACCATCGTATTCCGGGGCGTGAGTGATGGCGGCGGCTTTCTGGTGGATCCGACAGCAGCGATTTACCTCGATGAGCAACCGATGTCGCAGACTTCCTTTGCTCCCGATATCTATCCGGTGGATCTGGCGAGGGTGGAAGCCCTGGCAGGTCCTCAATCCACGCTGTATGGCGCGTCCTCGCAGAGCGGCGCTATTCGAGTCATCACCAATAAACCTGACCCCGAAGCTTTCAGTGCCAATATCGGGGCTGGCATATCCTCCACCACCGATGGTGGCACTGGCTATGACATTGACGGTACCGTCAACATCCCCCTCAGTGACAACGTAGCGATTCGCCTGTCGGGTTTTAGCGCTAGGGATGCGGGCTTCATCGATAATGTCCTGGGCACCACCGTATTTGATGACTACTTCGGTACGGGCCTTGGCGGCCAGAAAGACAACAGTGCCCTGTTGGAGAAGGACATAAACGACGTCGACTGGAGAGGTGCCAGAGCGTCGATCCGGTGGCTTGTTAATGACAATTGGACTGTCACGGCCACGGCCAATATGCAGGACCTCGAGGCCGAGGGGTTTAACGATTACGATCCGGGCGCCGGTGATCTCGAAACCATCAAGTTTGCCGACGAATACCGAACCGATGACTGGATTCAGACCAGCTTGGTGATTGAGGGCGATCTGGGGTTTGCACAGCTCGTATCCGCCACTTCGTACTACGATCGAGACATGTTCTATCAGCACGATACGCAGTCCTATGCGGCGTATTTCCACTATCTCTTTGGTAAGTGCTACTACACCAATGAGGTCACAGGGGCATGTGAGGGCGGCTTTCCGACCTATGACTTTGGTCTGGACCCAACGGGTTACCTCATCAACGACCAGAATAACGAGAGCTTCACCCAGGAAATCAGGCTCAGTGGCGCCACTGATCGGATTAATTGGACCCTGGGCGGCTTCTGGCAGGAGTCTGAAGAGTTCTGGGACTTCAAAACGTACGTAGATGGATACAGGAATTCGCCCGCCTTCGAGGCTTGGAGCTACTACTATCCCGGTATCGCACCCACGGACGTTTGGTGGAATTCATTTCAGGGAACCGATCGGACTGACAAGGCCATCTT
>JAYOEE010000038.1:0-18394 GCA_038106565.1 Halieaceae bacterium | reverse complement strand
TATGAATCAGACATCATCGAGAACATGGAATTCGGCCTGAAATCGACCTTTGCCGATGGGCGGGTCGTGTTGAATGCCGTGTACTACGACATGCAGTGGAAGGACATGCAGATCGAGGTAACCGATCCCAGCTTCAACCTCGGCATCCCTTTCCAAATTGTTGTGGGTAACGTGGGCGACGCTACGGTAAAGGGATTTGATGTTGAGCTAAAAGCCTTGCTGGGCGAAAACTTTGAGATTGGCTTTAATCTCACTGATATTCAGGATGCCTATGTGGAGGCGCCGGCGTTCTATGACGAGCCCCGTGCCGAAGGCGGGAAAATCGCCTCGGGACTGGAGCCCAAATCAGCGTTGCCGCTGTTTGCAGATCAAAGCTATTCCATGTATCTGGAGTACTCAGGTATCAGTCTATTCGGCGGGGAAGGGGCATTCCGACTGCAGCACAACCATGTAGGCAAATCGCTGAATCAGTTGACCGACGGCGCTTCCTCACCTCGCCTGACTCAAGGCGATTATGAGGTCACCGATGCGATCTTCACCTTTGAATTGGATCAATGGCAGGCTCGCCTGTACGTGAATAATCTCTCCGATGAGCGCGGCATTACGTACAACGATAGCCAGGACTTTGATCAGGTGTGGGGGCGAGACAGTGCCAATGTAATCAGGCCACGCAATTTTGGCTTCTCACTCAGGCGCTACTTCTAAGCGAAATATCCTGCTCTAAGAAACGGACGCTCAGCGTCCGTTTTTTTATGGCCAATCGGCGGGCCAACACTCCAGCCCGTGAATCGCATTGCGAATGTCCATGGTGAGATTTACCGCTGTGACTCTTTTGCCTTCCCTGATATCGATCACCGAGACGGTTGAAGGTGAGGAACCGGCAGCCAGAAGGTGGTCACCCATTACGCACAGCCCGCGGCCAAACCCCTGACGGGCTATCCGCGAATCATCCACGCCTTGATATTCCAAATCCTCCGAGGGGAATATGGGCACCGGCACCGCCATGGATTGCGAAGTCCTAGAAACATAGCGCACCACATCGGCGGCCGTATCGTTGAAAACCACCCCATTTTGATACGGCATCGCGTTGTGACAGCCCTTGGGCAAGCTGCAAATTTCCTTCACCGACATGTCAGATGACAAACCCAACAAGGCCCGAGTATTCAATCCACTAAATGACACGCCATCCGCGTCGACGCTCACCATATTGAGGTGATAGGAGTTGGTGAAATTGGGCCCTCCCCGACCACGGGGGTCAAAGCGCTGTACCACCCATTCAGGGCCGTTTCGTGAGAGATATAACCCCCAAATGAATTCTCTTACCTGAGTGTCAAAAGCCAGTAGGGAGTCGAATCCCGTCGAGGTAAGGAACAGCAGATTGTCTCGACGAGAGATTTCGTGGCAATGCCGCAGGTACTCATTACGGTATGAACCCAAAAGCTCAAATTCGGGTGAGTAACAAAAAAGCTCGTCGCTCGCCGCAATCCAGAGTTCTTTGTCGGTGAACTCAATCCCGCGAAGGCCCCTATCCCAACCGCGCCCGGTGAAATCGATATCCCCCGTATTCCAGTCGATCCGCTGATCCACACGCTGACTTTCAAAATCGATCAGATAGACCCCACCGTGACTTTGGCCCTTTTGCGAGCCGCGCACCACCGAGGTTGCCACCAATTTGGGGAGCCGGGCAGTCATCAAACGGTATCGACCATTACGGGTTCCAGAATTTCTTTCAGCCCTTCCAAATGTTTCTCAAACCGCTTCCAGGTCTGAACTGAGCCTTTGTATATCGGTTGGCGTACTTGTTCAGAGCTCGCTGTTCGCACAGCCCGTTGGGTTTCATGAAAATTGACGCAGTTTGCTTCAAACGGCAGCTCGCAAAAATCCAGAATTCTCCTGACCTGCACCTCCAGATCGTCCACCACCTCCTCATACTGAACCCGAAGCACCTCTCCCGGCAGCACCTGATCCCAGTGACTCATTAATTGGTCGTATTCCAGATAAAACTCACCGAGTTCGAATAGGTCGTAGGTGAAGGTCTGACCTTTGGCAAAGTGCTGTTTAAAGCAACCAAAGCAACTGTCCATAGGATGCCGCCGCGCATCGATGATTTTTGCATTGGGCAGAATTGTTTTAATAAAGCCGACGTAGGCGAAGTTATTGGGCATCTTGTCGGTAAAAAACGGCGCGCCCGCGCGGTGAGTCTGTGTCTGTCGGAGATAACGCTCCCCGAGTTCGCGAAGGGAATCAGCTGAATGATCGACCAAGCATTGAGGAAATACCTGCCCCGTTCTCGGCTGTGTCAGACTCTGGGCAATCATGGAGATATCAGGCAGTTCGCTGGTCCCATCCACTTTAGAGTGGCTCGCTAATATTTGCTCAAGAAGCGTTGAGCCTGATCGGGGCAAACCGACAATAAAGATAGGGTCGGGCGAGGCACATCCGCGCTCGGCGTGCCGCTCTGCAAAGAAATCGTGGCTAAACGTTTCACGCATTCGGCCGTGTGCAACGCTGGTTTGCACCGGGTCATAGGCAATGGTGTCGCGGTGCAACTGATTGGCTAACGCGTAGTGTTCAAAAGCCTGATCAAAATCCTTGCGATCCTCGAAAGCTTTGCCCAACGAAAAGGCGAAGTGAACTCTGCAGTCAACAGGCAGGGCGCCATTGGCCAATTTGCCGGTCATTTCCTCCACTTCATGATCAGCAAACTTGAACGTTTTGAGATTGGCCAGGCTGTAGTACGTCTCTCCAAAATCAGGACGCAGCTCGATGGCACGACGATAGGCGGCAATGCCGCCATCCTGATCTCCCACTGTCTTCAATACGTGCCCGAGGCCGATATGCGCACCGGGTAGCTCAGGATCCAATGCCACCGCTTTACGGTAGGCAGTCACGGCTTGCTCCGGACGGGCCGCCATTGCAAGCGCTGCGCCATGGTAATAGTGAGTCAGCGCGTTATCCGCATCCAGCTCCAGAGCCCGCTCCAGCACCGTTACCGCTTCATCGTATTGGTGCAGCTCCTTCAGCACAGTGCTGAGGTCGTGCCAAACCGCGATAAAGCGTGGCGCTGTTTGAGTAATCTTCTCGAGAATCGCTTTAGCGTCCTCATAACAGTTTGCCATCATCGCCAAGCGAGCGAGTAGCAGCGCGGCATTTACGTCTCTTGGATTCTGGCGCACCAATTCCTTGGCGATCGTCTCGGACTCCCTGAAGCGCCCCTGCGTAAATAACCGCGTCGCCTCATCCAGCTTGGCCTGTTCAGGCGATAAGGCTGCCGCTTCTTTACGATAACGCTCTGCCTCTGCAGCGTTGCCGGCGCGGGCGTGTGCAGCACTCAGTTTGCTCAGCAAAGGTGCTTGAGCAGGGCGCAATTCTCGAGCCCGTTCCAGGTGGGTCAGCGCGCGCTCCGCTCGATCCATATTCAGGTAAAGCGTGCCAAGATCTTCATGCGCCTGAGCGTGTCCCGGGGCTGCTTTGACGGCACGCTCAAGCTGCTCTGCCGCTTCTTCATGAGCACCGCGCGCCGCCAGAATTGAGCCCAGCAATGACACAAAGTTGATATCACCGGGATCTCGCTCGAGCGCGTCCCGACAAAGCGACTCCGCTTCCTGCCGCTCGCCACCTTTCAGCAGCGTGACAATGCGCTCAAATATCCTGCGAGGGTGTTGTTCAGTCATGCAATCGCGGTCTCTAACGTGTCGCGGATGAGGAGGAATCCACAGCAACGGGCAGTGTGCCAGATTTCAGTGGCTTGGATACAGCCAGCCGTTGCTTTGCAAGCGAGCGGGTGAGACAGTAAGCCGCCTGCGCGATAGGTGCAGGCCAGCCATTTTCTGGAGTGTCTTGTGACCGAAACCGCCATTTCGCCCGCCGGGCCAGCCAACCCTTTCGACGCAAGAGGGCCCTTTCTTCTCAGCCTGTTCATGACGCTTGTCGGCTACAGCGTATTGGTTGCCCTCCCCGCCATCAACGGCGCTTGGGTTGATCAACTCGGCTTTACCGACGTCCAGGTCAACCGCGTAGCCTCTGCGGATCTACTGGGACTGTTTATTGGCGCGGTATTAACGAGCCTTCTCATTCGGACCTGGAACAGGCAGCGACTCACCTATTTGGGGATCGCTCTGGCCATCGCCGCCAATGGGTTATGCACGCAATACGTCGATTACCAAATGACGCTGTTACTGCGATTTGTTGCCGGTTTGGGAGCAGGCTTCTACACGGCGGTGGCCGTTGCAGGCCTCGGTGCACACTCCAAACCGCGGGAAGCCTTTAACTGGATGCTGTTGGCGTTCGCTGTTTCCCAGTTCTTGGAGCTGCAACTGATACCCCATCTGACCATGAATGGCATCTACGTTTTCTTTATCGCCACCTACGTTGTGACGCTCCCCTTTGTCAGACTGATCCCCCGAAGCGCCCCACCGGCTCCCGCCAGCGAGCCCGTTGCAACGGGACAAAGACCCTCTCTGCTGGCGTGGGTGGGGATCGGCGCAATCGTCATTGCCTATGTGAATATCGGTGCTTATTGGTCGAACATCGAACTCGCAGCGGAGGCTGCAGGGTTGGACGGAGATTGGGCAGCACAGGTGATTGCCTGGTGCGTCTTGTTGTCCTTTGGCGGCTGCTTCACTGCGATGTGGATTTTGAAAAAATTTGATTACGACCGCCCACTGCTTTTCACGTTCTCTCTCATGGTGCTGGCGGTGGGCCTGTTAGCGGTCGAGTTTACCGCGGCATTGTTCGTGCTCAGCGTGGCGATGTTCAATTTTCTCTGGATTTTTATCGACGTCTATCAGATGGGTGGCGTGTCGGTAGCCGATCGTTCCGGGAGCGCCGCGGCCTTCATTCCCGGGGCGCAAGGACTGGGACAGACCGCCGGCCCGTTCGCCGCCTCGGTCATGCTCGATCTTGGCTGGGGTTTTGACGGTGTCTTCGTCCTTTGTGCGCTGGCCTCAGCGGCGGCGCTGCTGGTCTATACGCTCATTTACCTGAGGTACGGGCATCAATCTGTTTAGGCATTGGGATCCGCGCAAAATCCTGCGCGCACGCGCTCGCTCTGGGTATGCGTGCGTTACCATCGCGCTCGCTCTGATCACTTTGCTTGGAGGTTGCGAGCAACCCTCAGAGCCGACCCCTCTTGCATCATCTCCCAAACGAGAAATGGTCGATACCATCATTCGTTGTGGCGTCTTAATCGACGGACTTAACGCAACACCGACGCGAGATCAGTCTATAGCGATTCATGCCGGGCGGATTGTGTCCGTCTCATCCACGGAGGACGCCACCTCGTCGACGGGAGCCGCGACCATTCTGGATTTATCTGGCTTCACTTGTTTACCAGGCCTGATTAACACACACGTCCATTTCGACGGTAACCCAGAAGACTCCGTGGACTATGGTGTTTATGCGCGCAGAACGGCGGACGAGACACTAAGGGTCATTCTCGAGAATGCCGAAACCACGTTGCTTAGCGGCTTTACGACCGTGCGCCATGTTGGCGCCTGGTTTCCCGACGCGGTGTATCGAGCTCGGGCACTCATCGAGTCAGGTGACGAGCTTGGCCCGCGCATCCAGACTGCCGGGCCCTACCTGACCATCCCCGGGGGCGGCGGCGATCTCACCTTTCCGGAGATCCCGCCTGAGAACATTCCCGTCGAGTCACAGCAAGGCATTGCCAGCTCACCAGAAGAGTTCGCGGCGCGTGCTGAAGCCGCCATTTTGGCAGGCGCTGACTTCCTCAAAGTTATCGCTTCAGGCGCGGTTTTTTCGGTAGGCACTGAACCCGGCGCTCCGGAGATGACCCAAGCGGATATCGAGGCCGTGGTCGCAGTGGCCAACCGATATGGAAAAAAAGTGACTGCGCATGTGCACAGCGACCAATCCGGTCGAGATGCCATCCTGGCGGGAGTTGATTCGCTAGAGCACGCTTCGCTACTGGAGGACGCTACGATTGAACTCGCTGCAAAGCGGGGCATTGCATTGTCCATGGACGTCTATAACGGAACCTATACCGATACGATTGGCAGGGAGCAGGGTTACCCCGAGGTGTTTCTGAAACGCAATACCGACACCACCGAAGCGCAACGACTGGTCTTCGAGAAAGCCTACCGAAAGGGCGTCACGCTACTGTACGGCACCGACGCGGCGGTACTACCGCATCACATGGGCGGCTGGCAGTTTGCAATCATGGTCGAGCGCGGTATGACACCTATGGACGCAATTCAGTCGGCCACCTCTGTCGCTGCAGCACACATGGGGCTGGGCAGCGAAGTTGGCGCGGTAGAAGCGGGCAGAGCTGCCGACATCGTCGCGGTGCACGGTGACCCGCTCGCAAACCCTGAAATCTTACGCAGCATCGAAGTTGTGATACAGAACGGCGCGCTGATTACAGCGCCTGACAGCTTATTGACGCGAGTTGAACCCTAGCCGCGAGTTCGCCATCATCTGCTCACGTTAACTGGCTGACCGGTGCATACCATGGACATTGGCGTACCCATCAAGGACCTCGGCGCTTACGACATCGAGCCTTTGCGTGCCAAAATTCTGAGCCTGCCCGAGGAAACCTGGTGGGGTAATCAATTTAGGCAATTAGAGTACGAGGTACATCAGCACACGCAATCCATCGTTATGGTATTCACCGACGGTGAAGGCTGGCCCAACATCGAAGTCTCAAAAGATCAGGGCTGGGATGTGCTTGCCGACGAAGCGGTGCCTCTGATGCACAAGATTCTTGAGGACCATTATCCGCCGGGCGGAACCATTATTCGCGCCATGGCGGCAAGACTCGAGGCTGGAGGTATTATCAAACCCCATACCGATAAGCATCCTTCATTCCATTATGGTCATCGCATCCATATACCGATCTATACCAATCCCAGAGTGCGTTTCATGATCGACGGCCGCCCCCAGAGCATGCCCATCGGTCACGTCTACGAAATTAACAACCAAAAACAACATAGCGTGATGAACAAAGGGAATGAAGGTCGAATCAATTTTATTTTCGATTACATTCCACCGACCAAAATCCAGCGCTGACATACCTGTCTGGCCCGGGTCCCTGCAATACATATTCCATAGCAAACTGTCTATCCACTGGCGAGAAAAGACCGCGCCATGGCCGCGGTGATAGAGACACACACCGCTGCGGAAAGTCAGACGCAATCTTCAACGGATGTGATGGGGAAATGCCCGGCGCAAAAACGCCCGGGCGACAGATCTGGCTCGCCGTTTACTTAATTCACGCGGCGTAACCAGCAAACCCAGATGCAGACCATCGATCAGCGCCGAATACCCTGTCGCCAGGTCGTGTGGATCTGCGTCGAGATATTGTCCTTCGCGAATAATCTCAGCAAACAGCGCCTCCAGCTTTCGAGCAGCCAACCGGTCCACCGTCGAGACAATTTTTTGGTAAACCGGGCGCGCGCCGGCCTCGCCATAGTAAGCGAACCATACCGACATCTTTTGGCGCTGCGTCACGCCTCGACCCAATTGAAAATCGAGCAAAGCATCGAGTCTTGCTCCGAGATCGGTAATTTCCGAGCCTTCCATGATCTCGATCTGGCCACTGTGATACTCCTCAGCTACGAAACGAAGCGTCTCCCTTAGCAGGTTGTCCTTACTCTCGAAATGCAGATTGGCGATGCCAACACTGAGACCTGCCTCACTGGTGACCATTTGCATGGTGACTGCTGAGAGACCGTGCTGAGCGATACACCGGATCGTGGCGTCAATCAGCTGCTGCCTGCGCTCCGCTTTAGGCCTGATCTGGCGTCGCTTGCTGCGGGTATCCGGGGAGACCTCTCTCACCGTGCCTGACGCGTCACTCATTGATTGTCTCTCGATGCGTTTGGTTGGAGTCTAAGGATTTCGCATGCAAGTCTCAATCAAGAATGAACGACCATTCATTCTGAGGTAGACGCTTGGTGCCCGTCGTGGCACTATTTCGGTCCGTTTGACTCACCGGAGAGTGCAGTGAACCAATACGATGCAATCGTCATTGGAGCGGGCCATAACGGCCTCACCAATGGGGCCTATCTCGCCAAAGCCGGGTTGAAAGTAGCAGTACTGGAGCGTAACCCCTACATCGGTGGCGCGACTGTGAGCCGTGAGCTACATAAAGGCTGGTGGTACTCAAATTGCTCCTACGTTTCCAGCCTCCTCCGACCGGAGATCACACGAGACCTCGAGCTACCGCGCCATGGATTACAGGTTGTGTCATTCGGCGGCGGCGCCACCTTCATGCGTAACGGGGACTATTTCGGCAACTACAGCGATCACGATCGCCACTACCGCGAAATTGCCAGACATTCCAAGCGCGATGCCAACGCCTATGACCGCTACGCGGCAGATACCAGTTTACAAACCAAACTGATCCGCCCCTACCTGCTGCGCACCCCCCCAGACCCCACTTCCCTGAAACCCCGCGATCTGCGTGATTTGCTGGAATTCGCCCGCTCTTTCATGGACCTCGGTGAGGAAAAGTTGCTGGACACCATCAAATTCTGGACAGCCAGCGTCGGGGACTACCTGAATGAATACTTTGAAACCGACGTCATCAAGGCCCATATGGCGGGCAGTGGCATCATCGGAACCGCTTTGGGCGTCTACTCGCCGGGCACCGCCTACGTGTTACTCCATCACTATATGGGCGATGTCGACGGTAATGTCGGCGCTTGGGGCTTTGCCCGCGGCGGCATGGGTGCTATCGCCAGCGCGCTCTCCAAAGCCTTTCAGTCATACGGCGGCGAAATCATTTGCGATGCCAATGTCGATGAAATCATTGTCAAGAACGGCCGTGCAGCAGGTGTGGCACTCAAGGACGGCACCGAATACCGCGCACCGGTCGTGGTCTCGAATCTGGATCCGAAGCGCACTTTCCTCGATATCACCAACCCTTCAGATCTTCCCAAGGACGTTCTCAAGAAAGCGCGCAACTTCAAAATTCGGGGCTCATCAGGAAAGCTGAATATCGCGCTGGATGGTCTCCCGGTCTTTAATGGCCTGGATCCACGCAATCGGCTGATGGCTGGGGATCTGCATTTTAGTGACTCTTTGGAGCGACAAGAGCGCGCCTACGACGACTGGAAAGCCGGGACGTGGTCCAAAGATCCCTACCTCGACATGATGATTCCATCGCTAACCGACCCCACTATGGCGCCTCCAGGCAAGCACATGATGTCGGTGTTTGTGCAGTACGCCCCCCCCAAAATCCATGGCAGGGAGTGGACTGACGAAGATAAGGACGGCTTTGAGAAGTCGGTGATTGATCAGATTTCCAATTACAGCCCTAACTTCCGCGATCTCATATTGCATTGCGAGACACGCACCCCGCGGGAAATCGAAGCGGAAGTTGGACTGACAGAAGGCAATATTTTCATGGGCGAACTGACCTTTGATCAGTTGCTCTTCAATCGACCTTTCCCCGGCTATGCCCAGTACCGATCGCCGATCAAGGGCATGTACATGTGTAGCTCGGGAACCCACCCTGGTGGAGGCGTCATGGCCGCACCGGGCGCGAACGCAGCGCGAGAAATTCTGGCCGATCTGAAACGGCCCAACACCGTGCCCGGAGGGTATGCCGATGACTGATTATGATGCAGTAATCATTGGAGCGGGTCATAACGGGCTGGTGTGCGCCGGCTATCTGGCCAAGGCCGGTAAAAAGGTGCTCGTGGTGGATGGACGAACCGCTCCCGGTGGGTGCGCGAGCACGCGCGAGTTCACACCCGGCTTTCAAGTGTCGGACTGTGCGCAATGGTTATCGCAGTTTGATCAGAGCATCATCAAAGACCTGGATTTAAAGGGAGCAGGCCTGAAGATTGGCAAACCCAAGGCAACCATCTCGCTGCAACCGGACAGTAACCATCTCGTTCTCGATGGAGATTCGATTAGCGGGGCCGGAGTAGATTCAGCCGACCAGACGGCTTACCGCGACTTCAGAAATATGGTGCGTCGCTTCGCGAAGTTGATGACAACGCTGTACCGCAGCCGGCCGCCTAAGCTGGTCGAGCAGAATTGGAACGACCGCCTGACACTGATGAAGCTGGGACTGGGGCTCAAACTGCTGGGCCGTGAACGTTTGAGAGATCTTATGCGCATCGTGATGATCAATATCTATGATGTCATGAATGAGCATTTTGCCAATGCGTCCCTAAAAAGCACCATTGCCCTGGATGCCATCACGGGTACCAATATGGGACCGCGCTCGCCCAATACGGTCTATAGCTACCTGCATCGGGCCACCGGGGAGTATCTTGGGCAAACCGGCACAACCCAGGTCCTGGGCGGAATGGGTGCTTTGGGTCAGTCCCTTGCCGCGGCGGCCGAAAAGCAGGGAGCTACCCTGCGACTGGGCGCGGCTGTGACCCACATTTTGAAAACCGATGACCGGGTAACGGGCGTCGCGCTCGCCTCAGGTGAGACGATATCAGCCAAGCTGGTCATATCCAGTGCAGACCCCACCACCACTTTCCGCGACCTGTTGGGCTACCACCAGATGGAGGCCGGCGTGGCCAAACGGGTGGAGCATTACCGTTCACGAAGTGGCACAGCCAAACTCCATCTGGCGCTCAGTGCGCTACCCAGTTTTAAGGGACTCACTGAGGCGCAACTGACTGAGCGCCTGGTGATCACGCCTTCGATGGATGGCATGGAAACGGCGCTAAACCCAATGAAATATCGGGAGCTGAGCGATTTACATACCTTCGATATCAGCATTCCCACATTGGAGGACCCTGCACTGGCCCCTGCCGGTCAGCACGTGCTGTCGGCGATTGTGCATTACGTTCCCTATGCCCCTGACATCGGCTGGGAGGCAGGCAAGCCTCAGCTGCTCGAGCAGCTGCTACGCGAACTCGAGACCTTCGCACCGGGTATCAGCGAGCTGGTCATCGCCAGCGATCTGGCGGTACCTTCAGACCTCGAGGCTTCCCACGGAATGACCGGTGGTAGCTGGCACCACGGCGAACTCTCGATCGATCAAGCGTTGATGATGCGCCCTTTTCCAGGCTCCACCCAATACGCCACAGCCGTGAGTGGACTGTACCTGTGCGGCGCCGGCGCCCATCCGGGTGGCGGCTTACAGGGTCTTCCGGGACGCAACGCCGCCAAAGAAATTCTCAAGCAAGGAGCGCTGTCATGAGCAACGTCAGCCGGGACACCATGCTGCTTACCACGCCCTTTCACTCGCGCGTTGAAGCAATGTGCGATCTGAATGATTGGGGCAATTGGATGGGGTACACCACTCCCAATGCCTACTTTGACGTGGAGCTCGAATATTTCGCTATACGAAGCACCACCGGGGTGTTCGATCTCTCTCCAATGAATAAGTATCGGGTAACCGGTCCTGACGCAGAACGTTACCTAGATCGCCTGATTACCCGAGACGTTACCAAGATCGGTGTCAATCGAGTGGGCTATGCCATCTGGTGTGACGACAACGGGCAAGTAATGGACGATGGCACCATTTTCCGGCTGGGGGAACAGGACTATCGTATTTGCTCCTACCAGCGTGCCGACGATTGGCTCGAATGGAATACGTTGGGTTTCGACGTCACCATAGAGAACGAATCTGAAGCCGTAGCAGGGCTTGCCGTTCAAGGACCCACCTCCTGTACGGTGCTCACTTTGCTGGGATGCAGTGATCTCAACCAGTTGAAGCCGTTTGGCATTACCCACTACACGTTTGAAGGTCGACCCATGATGGTGAGCCGCACCGGCTTTACCGGCGACCTCGGATATGAGGTCTGGGTTCCCCCCGAGTCCGCAGAAGCGCTCTGGGATCAACTCTTTGAGTTAGGTCGCGACTACCTGATCAAGCCTATTGGCTCCTATGCGCTCGAGCTGGCGCGTATTGAGGCAGGCTTCCTCCAGGCGAAGGTTGACTTCATGCCGGCCGAAGAGATCGTGCGCGTTGGTCGATCGAGAAGTCCTTTTGAATTGGGGCTGGGATGGCTGGTCGATTTTTCCAAACCGCTGTTCAACGGCCGGGCAGCACTGCTGCGAGAACAAGCCAAAGGCTCTCGTTATCGTTTTGCGCTGCTTGATGTGGAAGGAAACAAACCTGCCGAGCATTCCTTCATCCTGAAAGGCGACAAGCAAGTCGGCACGGTCACCTCTGCTGCATGGTGCCCGACCGCGAAGGCGAACATTGCCTATGCGCAAATAGAGATGCCCCATGGCGCAGTAGGCGACGAGCTGATTGCAGAGATCTATTACCAGCGAGAATTGCACTGGACACGGCTTTTGGCGCCCTGCAAGGTCATCGACGCGCCCATTTTCAAGTCGCCAAAACGCTGGCAGACGCCTGCTCCACCCCACTAACCTGCCATCAATTGTTGGAGAGACGCCGTGCATACCATAGCGACTTCCGTAGACGATTCCTTCGAGCGCATGCGTGACAAGCTGGAGGCCGAAAAGCACCGGCCTCACCACGCCATGGATCCCTATTTCTATCGCTCGCACCTCGTGCATGAGCAGGAGCTAGCGCATCTCATTTTCAAGAGCTGGATTTACGCCTTACACGCCAGCGAAATTCCAGCTGCCGGTGACTATCAACTCGTCGAAATTGGCGAGGATTCGATCATCGTCGCGCGGACCGAATCGGGCGAGATCGTCGCGATGCACAACATCTGTCGCCATCGTGGCGCAAGGGTCTGCGAGGAGGTCGTCGGGAACCGCAAAACCTATGTTTGCCCCTATCACGGTTGGGTTTACAACATTGACGGTTCTCTGAAAGCCGCACGAGAAACCCATGTGATGCCTGACTTTGACTCGGCTGCCCATGGACTGAAACCGGTCAAATGCGTGACCTATATGGGCTTGGTGTTCATCAACTGTGACCCCGAGGCAGGCGACTTGCTGGCGTCGCTTGAGAATATTCGCGAGCCGCTGGGCGCCTATGATCTGGATCATGCCAAGGTCGCTCACCGGAAAACCTATCGGGTGGATGCCAACTGGAAACTCGCCATCGAGAACTATCTGGAGTGCTATCACTGCGCGACGTCCCATCGCGCCTATGCCCGTTTGCATACGCTGAAAGATCTTCAGGAGAAATCCGCCCCCATCGTTGCCAAGATGCTGGAGCGAGCGGACGAAATTACCGGCATCCCCGGGATTTCCAAAGAACACACACAAATATATCTGGATGCGCCGAGCTTCGGCGCCTGCGCGCATACGATGCGTTACGGATTGTTCGACGGCTTCAAGACTGGCAGTGAAAACGGCCAGCCCGTGGCACCGCTGATGGGCAACATAAAGGATTACGACGGCGGCGCGGGTGACTTCCAACTGGGGCCTCTGACTTTCATGCTCAACTACCCCGATCATTGTGTGCTGTATCGGTTTATCCCCCGCTCCCTGACCGAGACAGATATGGAGCTGGTGTGGTTCGTAAGAGAAGACGCCGAGGAGGGCAAAGATTACGACTTGGATAAAGTAACGTGGCTCTGGCATCACACCACGCTAGAGGACGAATACATCATCACCCGCAACGCCGCGGGCGTGAACTCACGATTCTTTGAGCCGGGCCCGTATCACCCGGAGTTTGAGTTCACGCTGCAACAATTCGTGCGCTGGTATCTGCACACCCTGGAATCAAGCCTGAACTCGCCCCCCGGTAGCTAGCCAACCGCCGCGGGCAACTCATGGCAGGCTGAATAACGCACGCAAAACTTTTGGCAGGGACCTTGTTATGCTGTGTCGGGCCAACCCCGGTCGGGGCTGACCGGCTGGCATAAATATAAAGGGGCTATGTCCTGTCGCACGAAAACGCTATTGGGGGATCCACAACGCCGGTGAAACGCACCCGCGTGCCGCTTTTTAGCGCGTTTTTCATGATCTATATCTTTGTCTCCGGCGGGTCCTTCGGGATCGAGGAGATGGTATCCACATCCGGTCCTGGCCTGACGCTCCTGTTATTGCTCACTTTACCGGTGGTCTGGGCACTACCCATGGCACTTATAGCCAGCGAGCTGGGTTCAGCCATACCGGATAATGGCGGCTTTTATGTATGGACCCGACGAGGTCTTGGTGAATTCTGGGGGTTTCAGGCCGGTTGGTGGTGGTCGCTTGCGATTCTGGTCGATACTTCACTCTACATCGTTCTCAGCGCCACCTATCTACAGCATCAGATCGGTTTTAGTGACACAACCTACTATGTCATCTGCTGGTCAGTCATCGTTGCTTTCTCGCTGATCAATATTCTCGGGATCAAAGTAGTGGCGATTGGTTCGAGCCTGTTCGCGGTCCTGATCATTTCTCCCATTCTGGCGCTAGCTGTCACCGGTTTGGCTAACTGGCAGTTCAATCCCCTGACACCTATCACGCCCCCGGATACGGACTTACTGGGTGCCGACGGAGCCTTGATACTCGGCCTCAGTATTGGCATGTGGATGTATTCAGGGTACGAATCAATGTCGACCATTGCAGGCGAAATCGAGGATCCACAGCGCATTATCCCAAGAGCACTGATGCTGGTCCTTCCTTTTGTTGCGCTGATGTACCTGCTTCCCACAGCGTCAAGCATCGCGGCTTTCGGCCACTGGGAACTGTTTTCGGTGGACAGCGGTGAAGGAAAGGTTTCATTTGTTGATATCGGCCGTATTCTCGGTGGCACTGCTCTGGGGAATGCACTGCTGGCCTCTGTAGTGCTGGGTAATCTGGCACTTTATCTCGACTACATGGCGTCCGGTGCGCGCCCGCTTCAAACGCTCGCAAAAGACGGCCTGCTCCCCCCTGTTCTCGCGAGAGTCAGCACGCGATACGACACGCCGGTTGCGGCGATACTCCTTATCGCCTCTGTCAATGCAGTGCTGATCATCGGTCCCTTTCAAAGTCTGGTCATTATTGACGTCTTGCTGACCGTGAGCGCTTATAGCTTGATCTTTCTGGCTGGGATTCGACTGCGCATTGTTGAACCGAATTTGAATCGGCCCTTTAAAATCCCCGGTGGTCACTACGCGCTCTGCTTGCTGGTGCTACCTCCCTTGGCGTTAATCACCTTTATGGTTGCAATCACGATGGTGGATCACAGCGTGACACTTTTCGGGCGGGACCGGTTTGACGTACTCGGGATTGAGATAGGCTGGTATGGGCTGGCCGGGCTCATCGCAATCCTCTCCGGGCCTCTCCTGTATCCGGTATTTCACCGCCGCTTTCAGCGGCAGGACCTACCCCTCTGACGAGACCGACCGGCGCCCGACATTGAGCAGCGCGGAGCCCCAAACTGCTAGGTTTCGTACCAACGGCCGTCGGGGTCTTCTGGCCAGACTCCCAGATACGGACCGTGAGCCTGAAAACCCAGCATTCTTCGCATCTCCTCGGACTGAGACGCAACTTCTTCCGGGCTCAGTGTCAGATATTGGTTCTCCTCTTGTCGCAGCCAGCCAAGGCAATAGGTATTAACGACTGCCTTACGGGCCCTGTCGCTGTGATTGGCACCACCCCCGTGAAGGGTAGAACCCAGGTAAATGATGACAGACCCTCTGGGCATGACCGCCTGAACCACGTGCTCTTCCAGCGCCTCCTCGGGATGCTTGATTCCGCTCTCTCGGGGCACCACGCGGGTAGCACCATTTTCTTCCGTAAAGTCGTCCAACGCCCAGAGCGCAGAGATTTGCAGTTCGAAAGGCAATAAGTGACTTGGATAGCAGGCGCCGTCGGTGTGCAGCACCTGCGCTTTTTCGCCCGGCAGGATCTCAATGGCGGTGGTACTGCCTACCTGATACACCTCACAATGGGGTTTGAGAATTGCATCAGCCACCGCCAATACCGTGGGATGTAGCAGTAAATGGGGAAACTGCGCCGAATATTTTGTCACGCCACCAACACGAAGCGTCTGATGGCCATTGAATGTGTTCTGATACAGATGCCCCTCACGGTCAAACTCGGGGCGTAAATCTGCAATCAGTCCTTCTACGACTGCCTCGGGCAACAGATTTTCAATAATGACCGCACCCGTTTTCTCGAGCGCCGAGACCACGAGATGGGGCGCATCGTCAGACTGGTAGTAGGCTAGCATTGAGTGGGCCCTTGCCGACATATCTCTCAGTGTGGGGGTCAGTATAACGCGCAGATTTTTCTCCGGTGCGAGATGTGGAAACAACAGAGCGTTCTCTGGGATTGTCACGGTAGCGGGGCACGCTCCACACCCGTCGTCCCTAAACCAATGCTACTGCGGGCAAAGCCAACGCGATAGAATCACGCGATGACATCCTGTTCGAGCGACTCCTCTCAGCCCTCAATGGACACTAGCGCCCAATATCGAGCCGAGCGAGAAGATCTGGCAGCCGCGTTTCGCTGGGCAGCGAGGCTCAATTTCCATGAAGGTGTGGCCAATCACTTCTCGGTCGCTATCAACGCCGATGGCTCTCGGTTTTTGATGAATCCAAACCAATCCCATTTCTCACGCATCCGAGCATCTGATTTGCTTGTCGTCGATGCCAACGACCCCAGCACTATGGATCAACCGAACGCACCAGATCCTACCGCCTGGGGGCTGCACGGCGCACTTCATCGCCAGTGCCCTCATGCGCGCGCCGCACTGCACGTGCATTCGATCCACGCCACCATATTGTCGACGCTAAAAGACCCTTGCTTGCCGCCGATCGATCAGAACTGCGCCATGTTTTTTAATCGTTACGCGGTTGACACCGAATACGGCGGGCTGGCCTTTGAAGAAGAAGCCGAACGCTGCTGCCAACATCTCGCAGACGCTTCAAAAAGCGTATTGATCATGTGTAACCACGGGGTGATGGTGATCGGGCAAGATGTGGCCGACGCCTTCAACCGATTGTTTTACTTCGAACGCGCTGCCGAGACCTACATCAAAGCCCTTTGGACCGGCCAACCACTGCGCATACTGTCTGACGAAATCGCCGAAAAAACCGCACAGCAGCTAGCGGAATATCCTGAACAAGCAGAGCGGCACTTTGCGGAGCTCAGAGCAATTTTGGATAAAGAGGAGCCGGACTACACGGATTGAGGAGTCAGCGCTGCGCCGTAACCCGACCTTGGTCCGGAAAAACCAGGTTGCCTAGCTCTCCAGAGCGATCTCCAGCGCCGTTAGGCACCGGTTGATGTTGATCTGATTACTACTACTCCCCATGAGGCCAATCCGCCATTGCTTTCCAGCTAGCTCACCCAGACCGGCGCCCACCTCAAGATTGAAGTCCTCCAGCAACCTGCGTCGGATCCCGGCGTCATCTTGCCCCTCAGGAATGATGACCGCGTTCAGCTGAGGCAAACGGTATGATTCCTGGACCGCCATACTCAGGCCGAGCCGCGAGAGCCCCTCAACCAACGCGAGATGGTTGTTTTTGTGTCGCGCGAAACTCGCCTCAAGGCCCTCCTCTTCCAGCATGACAAGAGACTCATGTAGCGCGTAGATGGCGTTCACCGGTGCAGTATGGTGGTACGCCCGCTTGGTGCCCTCACCCCAGTAGCCCATGATGAGATTCATATCGAGGAACCAGCTCTGCACTTTTTCAGTTCGGTCTGTGATGGCCTTCACCGCGCTTGGGCTGAAGGTAATGGGCGCGATCCCCGGGAGGCTGGACAAGCACTTTTGGGTACCCGAGTAGACAACATCGGCACCCCAATCATCCACGGGCAAGTCGATGCCTCCCAGCGAAGTCACGGCATCGACGATCGTCAGCATGCCAGCTTCCCGTGCCATGGCGCAGAGCCGCTGCGCATCGCTACGCACACCCGTGGAGGTTTCGGCATGAACGAAGGCGAGCACCTTGGCGTCCGGATTACGCTTTATCGCATCAGCAACTTTTTCGGGATCAACCGGGTCACCCCACCGGTCCTGCACCATCACGGCGGTCCCCCCGCAGCGCTCAACGTTTTCCTTCATTCGCCCACCAAAGACACCGTTTTGACAAACAAGGGCCTTGTCACCGGGCTCGAGGAGATTGACGAACGCAGCTTCCATTCCCGCCGAGCCTGGCGCAGATAAGGGTATGGTCAGCTCATTTTTTGTCTGAAACGCAAATTGTAATAACCGCTTCACGTCATCCATTAAACCGACAAAGAGCGGGTCGAGGTGACCAATGGTCGGACGAGCCGACGCCGCAAGCACTCTGGGAGACACATCGGAAGGACCAGGACCCATGAGTGTGCGCAAAGGGGGATAAAACGTCGACGTCACAGATTGCTCCAATTTGGGTTTAGCCGGTTCCAGCAGTCATGGCCCATCGAGACTACTCCCGCGGCTATCACGCTGACTCATAAAAAAAACCACCCGGAGGTGGTTTGCTGTTTTGGTGGGCCGTGCTGGGTTCGAACCAGCGACCAATTGGTTAAAAGCCAACTGCTCTACCGACTGAGCTAACGGCCCAAAACAGGGGAGGCGCGTATGCTAACGCCATCGGGTGAAAATTCAAGTCCTATTGCTTCA
>JAYOEE010000037.1:4621-22851 GCA_038106565.1 Halieaceae bacterium | reverse complement strand
CTGACATGACAAGCCAGACGGAAAACGAACTGGCGCAACGCTGGCCACTGATCATGGCCACCTGCATGGGCATCGTTAGCAGCTCTTTTGTGCTTCCGTATTATTCCATCGGTGCACTGGTAGCGCCGGTAACCGAGGAGTTTGGCTGGAGCCGTGCGCAGTTTCAGGCGGCGATACTCTTCAGTTCTGGTCTGGGTGCACTCACCTCACCGCTCATCGGCTGGCTAAACGATAAATACGGCCCGCGTCGATTGGCCCTGCCATCGATGATCGGCCTCTCTCTCGGGCTGCTGACAGCATCTCAGATTCAGGGCGATCTCTGGATGCTGTTTGCTGCCTACGGCATGATGGCCTTGCTGGGCGCCGGCACCATTCCCGTCACATGGACACGGGCTATCGCCACCAGCTTTTTTAAACGGCGAGGCCTGGCACTCGGTTTGGCGCTGACGGGCACGGGTATTTGCGCTTCCGTGGCCCCCCACTACACCGTATGGCTCACCGACCATTATGGCTGGCGAGGGGCCTACATTGGCCTGGCAATGGTACCGATGCTACTCGCGTGGCCGACACTGTATTTTTTGTTTAAGCCGCTCGATGCACATACCAAAGCCGTGTCGCCCGAGTCTGACATCTCCGCCTCCCTCGAGAGTGGCCTAACCTTGGGTGAGGCAATACGGGGATACCGGTTCTGGGTACTGCTGCTGTCCATTTTATTTGCCTATCAGGGCTTCTCTGGTATCGGCCCCAATCTGCTACCTTCCCTCACCGACGATGGCTTCAGTCGCGAGCAAGCAGCATCCGTTCAAAGCGTATTCGGCATGTCGATCATTATCGGACGCGTTGTAGTGGGTTACTTGGTAGACCGGCTGTGGGCTCCCGGAGTAGCAGCTTTTTGTCTGGCTATTCCTGCAGCAGGTGCCGCGATGCTGCATGGCCAGCAAAGCTTGGAAGCCGCTGCGTTGGCTGCATTCCTCATCGGCTTTGCCGCCGGTGCCGAACTTGATTTGATGGCCTTCCTCGCTGCACGCTACTTTGGTTTGGCGCATTACGCGAAGATTTATTCCATTCTCTACGCCACGCTAGCTGTCTGCTCCGGCACAGCGCCAATGATTTTTGCCTCGGTTTACGACGCAACGGGAAGCTATGACTTGGGTTATGGCATAGCGAGCGGCTTATTCCTCGTCTCAGTAATCCTTATCTTGCTACTCGGCCGCTATCCGAAAGAATATGCTCAGGCGCACTAAGCCAATGCTTTAGCAACCGTTAGCACCAACGTAGGCTTGATCACCTCACTCAAGCCTGCCCAATCGGTGCCCAAGCCAGCAGACTGCTGTCATCGGTGAAGGTATTGGCCACTAATTTCGCACCCCCCGCCTCTGCCAAGGCCACGTATTCCATCCAACTCAGCACCGCGACAACCGGCGTGCCCGGCCCTGTATCAAAGGTCAGCGGTCCATAGATATTCGCGGTATAAATCAAATCGTCATCAGAGACGCGCTGCGTCGCGTCATGGCGGGCACCGGAAGGTTCATAAAACCAAGTGCCGGGCCCATAGCCCTCGGGCGGACCCGCCCGCACTCCCAGCGCGCCCTCCAAGACCAGAAAATCCGCGCCACCAATATGATTGTGCGGCGCAGCCACGCCATTATGGCGCACCATCACCGAGATGTAACCGGTCTCTTGGCTCACCCTGAGGACCTTGAGGCCGATATCGGGCAGATCGGGGTTAACCACCCAAGGCACCGCCCGGCAGTCGATAAAATAAGGGTGCTGAAACGTATCCGCTGAGGCAGTCGTCACGCTCGCAACGAGGTGCCCCGAGTTTTTTCCGGCAATAGCCAAGGGCGTCCCGTCACCCGTGTAGGCATCGCGCTCTACCATGCACTCTGCCAGTGTATTGGGCACCATGCTGATGCCAGCCTTGAGCGCCATATGTCGGATATCTGCGCTCGTGACCAGGCGGCTTACCTGATTGTCAGCCGTGAGCATGGCGAAAGCGCCGTAACAGTTCACCAGTAATTCGGTGTCCTCTGCCGCGTAGAGACGCGCCATGCAGGTATTTGCGGATAGATAACCCCAAATCCCAGGCTCCAGATGACTTTCTCCAGCGTCATCCGAGTAGTCGAGCGCGCCAGAGAGCACCAGAAGATCCATGCCCGACAGGGAAAGCAAGCGCTCCAGTACTGTGCCCTTCTCCAATCGGACGATCAGGTTAAACATGCCACTCTCCATACTGGCACGTAGCGGTTTCAAGGAGAAACCCGCCACACCGCTGAGTGGCAACCAAGGCAGTAGGTTGGTATCAACGCCACCCTCCGCGCCGTCGGGATCAAAATCGGGGTTAAATGCTAAAGATCCTTCGCTCATGGTCTGTGCTCCCTTTCCGGTTACAGCGCTAAGCTAACGTATTCGGTCTCAGGTAAAAAGGTGCGAGCGGCAACCACTTCAACATTTTCCTTAACGGCAAGAACGCCTTGCACCGTCAGCAAAACTGATACTTGTCATACCCGCGCTTGGAGCTTAGTTTGAAGGCTCGCCATTCTTCCGAGATCAAAACATGGCAAACCAAGTCGCTGAAACCGAAGGTTTTGTCCTCAATCAGACAATGATGCGAGTTCGAGACCCCGCTATCTCACTCGATTTTTATGAGCGTGTTCTCGGCATGACGCTCTATCAACGCGTTGATTTCGCTGAAATGTCGTTTTCCCTTTATTTCTTGGGCTATCCCTCCAATCACCCAGATCACGCCCTACCCGAAGAGCCTGTAGCGCGCTCGCAATTCACCTTCGAGCAGAGCGCACTGCTTGAATTAACCCATAATTGGGGTACCGAAAACGATGACGCCTTTGCGGGATACCACGACGGCAACAGTGATCCCCGGGGCTTTGGCCATATTGGTATTACGGTCCCGGATGTCAGTGCCGCCTGCGAACGCTTTGAGCAACTGGGCGTTGAGTTTGTCAAAAGGCCTGATGACGGCACAATGAAAGGCCTTGCCTTTATCAAAGACCCAGACGGTTACTGGATAGAAATCCTGAATGCCGACTCGATCACGGCGCTGATCGGTGAGCACGGAACCCTGAGCCACTGAAGGCGCTGTGGCGCCTTAACAGTCTGCAAACACCGCTCGCTGCCGCGTTTCAGTTGGGGACTCTCCATATCGGGCCCGATAACGCTTGCTGAAATGGGAGATATTTGAAAAGCCCCACGCGTAGGCAATCTGGCCTACCTGCTGGCAGCCACCATTCAAACGCGTCAAGTCTTTTTTGCAACCCGCCAACCGCTTGAGAATAATCAATTCGTTGACCGTTTCCGGTTCATCACGAAACAGCCAGTGCAGGTAACGCTTGGAAATTCGGTGCACATTGGCAATCTGAGTGACGCTCAAGGCGGGATCCGATAGATGCTGATCAATGTACCGCGTGATCATGTGCCGCTGTCTTGTCCGCAGACTATTATCGGCATGAGATTCTGCCGGCGCGGCACCCAAAAGGAATGCATTAACCGCATCGAGAATGGTCTCCGCCTCAACCTCGGCATCATCAAAATCGCGATCAGCGACGGCCCTGATCAGGTTGTTCAATAGGAACCGACTTCCCGACGAAGGGTCGAACTTGCGGGGCATCTGATTCAAGGCCACGAGTGTGCTGTGATTGAGCAGTCGCGCTGGCATCGCCAGGGCCACTTTATGGAGCGACTCATACACCTCAAATGTCGTGGCTTTTGAGCTGTCCCATACGAAGGTGTCGCCCGCGCCAACCGTATAGCGCTCACCGCCAAATTCAATATGCTCACCCCCTTCTAGGTAGCTCAGCAAGATCACCGAAGGCTCTTCAACCAACGCTGCATGCTTATCGGTGCGATACCCAGAACACGGGTCGCAACGACTCTCTATAACGTTGATATCGCCTATCACCTTGTGGCGAAGCGAGGCACTGAACGTACCGCTAGGGGTTTTGCCGGGACACCAATCTGAGCCTTGCGCGGACATCAGCTTATCCACCCAAGCCTCATAGGCATCGGTATCTCGGACACTGCTAGATTCCCAGGATTCTTTCAGTAAACAGTTCATTTATCAGTCTTATTCGCACTGCTTCTCACAAACACTATCAAGTAACTGGCGCCCGTCAAGTCAATTTAAAAGAACAATCAGGCGCTCATCCTTTCACGCTGAGAAAAATCGGCTGTCCCTCTAAACACAAGGAGCCAGACCCTGCGCGCCTATACTGGCTCCCAAAGCCACCAAATCTGTCTGGCCATCCAGACGGCTTGCCGTGTTAACAAAAAAAAGAGGATCGATCATGCCCGCACACCCACACCACCTTAAAAATCGCCTCTCTATGGCTATCTGTGCCCTGGCATTGGGCGCCGGCGTGGATGGCGTTCCCTTGGCCAATGCACAAACAAGTGCGCTGGAGGAAGTCATCGTCACGGCCAGAAAACGCGATGAGAATCTTATGGACATCCCTGAATCGGTCTCTGCTATTGGGGCGTTCGAAGTGGAGCGCCGAAATATCAAAGGCCTAAATAAAATCGGATTGGCAGTCCCCAACCTTAATCTCTCTATGCGAACAGATGGCTACCCAAATGTCACGATCCGTGGGCTTGGCGCATTCGGCATGACACAGGGCGTCGGGTTTTACCTCGATGATGTGCAGCTTTTTAGTGACGCCTCATCAAGGTTTGGAGACATTGAGCGCATCGAGGTCCTCAAAGGTCCGCAGGGTGTTTTATATGGGGGCAGCAACATTGGTGGCGCGGTCAAATATGTGAGCAAAACTCCCTCCACCGAGGAACTTGGCGGTAGGCTCAAAGTGATGGCTGGCGAACAAGGCATATGGGATATCGAGGGTGACATCAACATCCCACTATCCGATAAATGGGCATTGCGTGCCTTTGCATTCACCCGCGAAGACGACGGCTTCATGACCAATCCTGGGTCGCTCTCTCCTGTTTTCGGCGTGGACTCGAATCAACCCGAGGATGTCGGCGCCTATGAACAGTCCGGCGGCAGGTTGGTTCTGCACGGAGATATCACTGACCGAGTGAGCATCACGGCGTCTGCCAGATATAACGAGTATGACGGCCCCGTTAACAATTGGGCGAGAGAGATGGGTACGCCGGGGAATATGCAGTACCCGTTTACGCTGGACACTAACCTCAACCCGACCCACGAGCGAGAAACGTTCGGTGCGCGCTTTGAGATTAACGTCGCATTCGATAATTTCGACTTCAAGAGCATCACCTCATACACCGACACAGAGAGTGATCGCCACACCGATGTCGATCTCACACAGCTCTGGTTTTTCAATACTTTCCGGCCCGAAACCATGGAGGTCTTTACTCAGGAGTTCCGCTTCTCCTCCAACTCCGATGGGCCACTGCAATGGGTTGGCGGGGTTTATCTCATGGATTTCGAAGAAACCATGAATTCCTTCCTCGATTTTGGCTGGATCATTCTCGAGGCAGACGATCCGTCGGTTCACTTTGAAGTACCCTTCGAAACACGGCGCGAGGAAAAAGGCAATCTGGCAGCCTTCGGTAACGTCACCTATGAAACGGGCGCTTGGGAGTGGGGCCTGGGCTTGAGGATTGATCGCTGGGAGTCTGACGAAGAGGCGGTCGACATCGGTCACTCCGCATCAAAAGATGATGTGGAAATTCTTCCAAAACTCTCGCTGACCCGGCGCTTCGGCAACGACTCAATGGCCTATGCAACCATCTCAAAGGGCTTTGAGCCCGGTGGTTGGGTGGGTATTGCCGACGGCGCACCCCCCGTATATGGGCCAAACGGTGAAAAAACCCTGGCCGGATTTGATCCTGAAGAAGCTATCCAGTACGAGCTAGGCTGGAAGGGGTCTCTGGCGGACGGTCGTGTTCAGGCCACCGCCGCGCTCTTTTTCATTGACTATGATAATCGCCAGTTCGAATTCATTATTCCCAATCCAAGCGGCGATGGCACACTCATTGACGGAATTGAGAATATTGGAGATTCGGAGCAAACGGGCATTGAGCTCGGCCTGACATGGCAAGCCAACGATTACTTACAAATTGCTGCGGCGTATGGATACATCGATGCCGAGTGGGATGGTAATACCGTGCTGCCAGACGGCAGCGCCAATATCGGTGGACAGACGCCTCCACAGATCGTCGAGCACAGCACGACCGTCACCGCGAACTTTCAGATGCCCGCATTTGGAGATTTTGACCTGATTGCCAACCTGCAACTCAGCCATAACGGCACGATGGAGGGCGGCAAACCTTCCGGCGGTACGGTAGAGAATCCCGAATTTACCGTCGTGGACATTCAAGTTGGCCTCACATCAGGTAACTGGGAGCTGATGCTAAACCTCGACAATGCCTTTGATGAGCGCTACTACACCGATCTCGAGCCATTTCCCAACTTTGGATTCGGAGGTTTGATCGGCACGGAGCCAGCCGAGATCATCATTGGCACCCACGGTCATCCAAGATTGTTCACAGCGAGCGCCACTTATCGGTTCTGATACAGTACCCCTTTAGGCTATTGCTGCGGGCGACCTATGTCTGACACGCTGGAACTCGCATCACGCGCGCTTCAACACTTTAACGAGGGCACCACGGATCAGGCGCCCTCGCAGATGCGCATACCCCTGACCGCCTATACCGATGAGACGCGGTTTCAGGCCGAGCGGCGCGCGGTGTTTTTTGAGTCACCGATCGCCGTAGCGCTCTCACTGGAGGTGCCCAAAGCAGGTGACTTTCAAACACAAAGCGTTATGGGGGTGCCGCTGCTCATCACCCGCGACAGCGACGAGAAAGTGCATTGCTTTATCAACGTCTGTCGACATAGGGGTGCGAAAGTCTGCCTGAAAGACAAAGGACATCAGACGCGCTTTAGCTGCCCCTATCACGCATGGACCTACAGCAATCAAGGCGAGCTGACTGGCGTTTATGGCGAGGATAGCTTTGGCGAGGTCGACCGCGCGACCATGGGACTCACAGAACTCAGCTGCGAGGAGCGCTCCGGTGTGATCTTTGTCTGTTTAACGCCAGGCAGTTCCTTCGACGTTGATGACTGGCTGGGTGGGTTTGCGGAAAAACTGGCGGATCAACAACTGGCCGACTGGCATCTTTATACGGAGCGTTTCCTCGACGGTTCGGGTTGGAAAGTCACACTGGATGGCTATCTGGAGGTCTATCACCACGACAGCGTACACGGCAAAACGGTGGGGCCCCATACGGTGGGCAATTTGCTCGTTCACGACTGCTGGGGTGCACACCAGCGCATGGCTTTCGCGCGAAAAAATATCAGCGAATTGAACGACACACCACCCGAATCCTGGGACAGCCCTGAGGCTTTCATTCGCGTAGTGCACTCCGTTTTTCCTAACCTATCGATCTCCGCCATTCTGGGCGGACAATGCCTCGTGGGCTTTATCTACCCCGGCGAGACCAGCACGACAACGGTGACCCGCCAACTGATTCTCAGTGCTAAAGCACCCGAGACGGAGGAGGAAACCAGTGCGGTTGAAACATTTAGTCAGATGACGCTTCAGGCCGTACGAGATGAGGACTACGCGCTGGTCGCAACGGTGCAAGGGGCTCTCAACTCAGGCGCCAATGACAGTTTTCTGATCGGTCGCAACGAGCCTGCGGTGCAGCACTACCACCGAATGATCGCCGAGGTCGCCAGCAACTCGCCGTAAGGGCCCTCAGCGCGGCATCGAGACTACTGGTGGCCTTACAGCCAGCCCGCTATGCTCATCAGCTAGCAGAGCGAGGTAACTGGCTTGGGTATCATCGACTATCACAGTCCACTTAACATTTTGGTCTCCGTGAAAGGCCACCCCTACGAGCGGGATGCCTTTGCCGCGGTGTTTGAGTCCTTCGAAGGCATCCGGCATACCTTTGTAGAGCAACCGGCAGCGCAATCTTTTCTGAGCCCTGAGGCCGCCGCACCCTGGGATGTCTTGGTCTTTTACGACATGCCCGGCATCGACTTCAGTAGCCAGCCCCCAGAACTGATCTCACCTCCGGAAGCGATGAAGAAAGGCTTCATGGACCTTTTATCGGCCGGCAAGGGAATGGTGTTTCTGCATCACGCCATCGCTGGCTGGCCTTTGTGGCCCGAATATGGAGAAGTGATTGGCGGCCGGTTCTTCTATCGGCCCGCGAAGTGCCATGATGCTGACGTGCTCGACTCAGGGTATCGACATGATGTCGCGCACAACGTGGGCGTATTGGACACACAACACCCCATCGCTGCGGGTCTGGGCGAGGGATTCCCGCTGACCGACGAGCTCTATCTGTACGAGGTTTTTGAGAACGACATTACTCCGTTGCTGAGTAGCGACTATTCCTTTGACCTAGATCACTTTTACTCCGCCTATCATGCGGTTACGGGGAAGATGTTCTGCAACGAAGATTGGCCCCATCCAGAGGGCTCTTCGCTCATCGGTTGGACCAAGACGCATGACCAAAGCCGGATTGCTTACCTACAACCCGGCGACGGGCCAGCGACATACGCGTCGGAGCACTACCGGCGCTTGCTAGAGAACGCCATACGATGGGTGGCCGCGGGAGGAGATATCTAGCAAAGGTCTGGTACAGACTCACCTATCGCACTGTGGACAGTACGATGCGATCGTAAAAAAGATCGAAAGCGTAGGCGTAACCGGCATCCTCTTTGATATTCCAGCCAGTAAATACCGCGACCAGATCTAAGTCGGGAATCACGAGAGGGAACTGGCCGCCCCAACCCCAGCCTCCATACATTTTGGGAGCTGAAGGAGTGTGATGCCGATAGATCCACCACTGGTATCCGTAGCCCCATCCCTCTGGATCATTCGGGTAGACCGGTATTGATGACGTCGTCGATCGAGCAACCCAATCCCTTGGAATGATTTGCTCGCCATCCCACTCGCCCTGCCGAGCATAGAGTAGCGTGAAGCGCGCCAGATCAAGCGCGCTGAGAAACAGTCCGCCCCCTGCGTTGGTAAACCCCTCTGGCGCGCTATTCCAGTGGTAATCGGCTATGCCAATAGGACCAAAAAGATGCTGCTCGGCGTATTGATGGGTTGGCACACCGGTCGCGGTTACGAGTATTTCAGATAACGCCTGACTCGAGGCGCTGTTGTAATCAAACAATGTGCCGGGCTCGACCGTCAGAGATTTTGATAACAGGTACCCTACCCAGTCGTCCATGGACTCAGACGCAGTGGCATCGTTCTCCATACTGAAGTAGGAAACCTCCTCCTCCCAATCAATGCCTGCTGTCATGGTCAAAACATGCTCGAGGCGAACATCTTTGACGGCGGGATCAGCAAATGCACGATGCGGTAGCAACTCGCCCAAGGTCGCATCGGTGCCCGGTAGCTCACCGCGGGCGATAGCAATACCAATCAGCGCAGACATCACGCTTTTTGATACCGACTGCAGCGTGTGTAAATCGGTCTTGCCGTGAAAGGGATACGCCGCTGCATTAAAATAATCCCAAGGCGGTGGGCTCGGATAAACGAGCCCTTTGTGCTGCTCGACGTAATCCCACTTATAGCGTCGGTCAAAAACCACCTGCCCGTGGCGAATAATGGTCATCGAATCGATGTTACCGTGCTCCCCCGCCCGAATTTCTTCATCCAGCGCCTGAAGCACCTGAAGGTCGAGTCCTTGCGATGCCGGGTCAGCGTGCGCCCATCGCTCTCCAGGCCAAACGGTATCTGCAACGCTTATTGGGGAAAAAAGCAAAGCCACCAGCAGTGCTCGCCACAGCCTGAGAACGGTCTTCAGACCGCGTCGTGTTCGGCTTACCATCAACCAGAGGTGTTGATCGATTCGATACATTGCCATTGGCCCCTGAGCCCCAGCTTCATCCTGCACGCATACGGGCACTATCAGCCCTTGAGGTTCGCGCCGTTGCTACCTCACACTACAAAGTCACTGGCAAGGGCTTGTTCACGGGCTGCGTGATGGCCTCGGGCGCGATTGAGAATCCGATAATGGCGCTGTAGCCAGGCGACTGCTCTCGATGGACTACACCGGCTGTCGCCACTATCTTCGCGCCGCGCTGGCAGGTAATCGATTCGCCGTTTTCCCGTGACAAGGTGATCTCACCGCCCGTTACGTACACCACTGAATCAAAATCGTGCCAATGGAAGTCGTTTTCCTCGGCAGGAAAATCGAAAGCCATGGCGTGATAACCCATCGCTTCGATTTCAGCATATGCCTCAGCTTCATCCTCAAAACGCAACACTTCATTCATGGTGACGTCTCCTTAAGTAAGTAAGCCCCACTGTATCGATATCTCTCGGTATTGCACAGCTTCCGACTGCTCCGGTTACAAATGGAGCCCTCAGGCAGCTCAATTCGGCCTCGCTATCTGCCTACCGTGATCACCTCGACAATCAGTTGCTCCAGCTCCTCGATGCTCGCCGATCGCGGGTTGGTTCCCGCGGCCGTATCTAAAACGGCCTTTTCCGCAATCACTGCCGCAGACTCTGCGGGCACCCCAATTTCAGACAGCGAACGGGGAATCGCCAGCGTATCCAGCAAATCGCATACGATGGCGTAGAAAGCTTGGAAATCTCCGCCCTCAGCACCCAGAGCGCGCGCCAGCGCAGGCACTTTATCGGCGATATGGGTGGCGTTGAATCGGAGCACCGCAGGTAGCGCAATGGCATTGGTCAAACCGTGGTGGGTGTCAAATTCGGCACCCACCATGTGACTGATCGCATGCACCAAACCCAATCCCTTTAGGAAGGACACGCCCGCCAAACAGGCGCCAACCTGCATGCCACCCCGCGCAGTCAAATTGCCAGGCTCGTTCACGGCAACAGGCAGATAGCGGGCGATCAGTTCGAGCGCCTCGAGCGCAATACCATCGCACATGGGATGAAAATCCGGCACGCAGTAGGCCTCAATGGCATGCACCATGGCATCAATGCCGGTCCAGGCAGTAAGAGATGAGGGCAGACCCACCGTCAGCTCAGGATCCAGCAATGCGAGACTGGGCTTGAGCTCCGGATGCCACACACAAAGCTTCAGTCCGCGCTCGGTATGCGTGACCATCGCCGTGCTTTCAGTCTCGGCACCCGTTCCCGCAGTGGTCGGAATGCAGATCAACGGCGGAAATTGATGATCCGCTGGCAGTTCCGGCAGGTCGCGCTCGAAGTCGAATTGCCACAAATCGCAGTCGTGGTAAGCAGTCAATGCGGTCGCTTTGCCGGCATCCATGCCGCTCCCACCGCCAATGGCGATCACACTGTCATGCCCACCCTCGAGGTAACGACTGCGCGCAAGCGCGATGTCGGTATCGCGCGGGTTGGGAGGGATGGCAGAAAAAACCTCGCTGGCCACGCCGGCATCCGCAAGACTTTTCCGCAGTGTGCCTATAAATGGCAACGCTGCGCACCCTTGGTCGGTCACAATAAGCGGATTGTTCAACGCCATTTGCACGGCACGTTGCCCGACTTCTTGCAATCGCCCCGGGCCATAGGCGATCGGCACCGGGAACGACCACTCAAATGATCCTTTTAAATTTTTTACAATTAGGTCAGTCATTTATAACCAACTTATCACGTACAAATTGGACTTGAGATTAGCGAATTAACGCGTGGTAATTCCTCTGCCTACTTCAAAAAACCGGGTGCATCCGCGCGTCCATTTGCTTATATTCTCGTCGATCCCTACTTTGCACAACCTCAAGTCAGGCAGTTGAGGTGGCCCACCATGCGGGCGCTGTGAATTAACGCAGATCAACGATTCTCACCTGCAAACCCGTAAAAAATCCGTCGAGCATTGAGAGAATTAACGCATGAAAACACCCGCGCTTTCGTTGTCACGCCGGCTTCGTAAATCCCCTTTTGAGGCTCGATCACTGGCCAGCGCTACCGCTGCCTCGGTCTACAATCATGTCCCTCTGCCCACCGCCTATGCGTCGTTGGAAGACGACTATTGGCATCTTCGGGAGCACGTTCAGATTTGGGACGTGGCGTGCCAGGTACAGGTGCAAATCAAGGGCAGGAATGCGCTGAAGTTGGTGGAATACCTCACCCCGCGGGATCTGTCGCGCATCGTTCCGGGCCAATGCATGTATGCGCCGTTGATCGATGAGCACGCGGGCATCGTTAACGATCCTATTATCCTTTGCCTTGCAGCCGATCACTACTGGCTGTCGATCTCGGATTCTGACGTATTGCTCTGGGTCAAGGGCCTGGCGATGGGCGGAGGATTCGATGTAGAAGTCACTGACCCCGATGTGTTTCCGTTAGCGATTCAGGGGCCCAAAGCTGAGGTATTGCTGGACAGGCTGATTGACGAGCCGGTAGCCGATATACGACCGTTTCGCTTTATCCACACCCAAATTGCCGGCACCCCTGTGGTGGTCGCGCGCACGGGATGGAGCGGCCAGGGCGGTTTTGAGATGTACCTCGAAAGGCCTTCTGAGGGCCTGCGGCTTTGGGATGCCATCGTGTCAGCAGGCGGCGATTTAAGCCTGCGTCCCGGTTGCCCAAATCTGATCGATCGGATCGAGACCGGACTACTCTCCTACGGCAACGATATGACGCTGAGAAACAATCCGATCGAAGCCGGCCTCGACCGATTTTTTAAGCTGGGCAAAGAGGCCGATTACCTCGGCCGGGAAGCGCTAGAGAAAATTGCTCAAACAGGGCCCGGACTGCGAATGGTTCGACTGGCGGTGCCTGGTGAACCTATCGCCAATCCCCGCGAAACCTATGCGATGCGGGTAGGCGATGCCCAAGACGCGGGCTATGTGACCAGCATCACCTATTCCCCTCGCCTCAAATGCAATGTGGGTTTGGGTTATGCTCCTGCCAGCCAGAGCACAGCGGGCACGGATGTCGCGATTGAAACGTCAGCAGGGCTCGCCGAGGGTAAAATCGCTACTCACGAATGGCAGACCACTGCCGACTGAGAACGCCCGTAGGGGCTAGATCATCCCGTGCACCATCTTGGTCTCGAGGAAATCCTCGAGACCCATCTCTCCCCCTTCTCGACCATTGCCCGATGCCTTGTAGCCGCCAAAAGGCGAGCCGTACTCGTAAGCGCCGCCATTGATGTGCACCGCACCCGCCCTGAGTGCGCGGGACAATCTTGCCGCTCGCTCGGCATTACCTGTTTGAACATAAGCCGCAAGACCATAGGGTGTGTCGTTCGCGATCCTAATGGCGTCCTCTTCGGTGTCGAATGGAATAATCGCCAGGACAGGACCGAAGATTTCCTCTCGCGCGATACGCATATCGTTGTTTACGTCGGTGAAAACGGTAGGACGAACGTACCAGCCCGACTCAAATCCCTCAGGCCGCCCCAATCCACCGGCTACCAAATTAGCGCCCTCATCGATGCCTACCTGAATCATGGTTTGTACCCGATCAAACTGAATTTGATCGAATAGGGGACCGATATGATCGCCCTCTTCTGTCGGATCTCCAACGCGTGTGGCCTTTGCCGCGCGAGTCGCAATCTCCACAACCTGATCGTAACAACCGCGCTCTACCAGCAGCCGGGTCGGCGCGTCACAGGACTGCCCGGTATTGAACATACACTCCGCCACTGATTGGGTGACTCGCTCTTCCAAATCGCAATCAGCAAATACCAGGTTGGGTGATTTACCCCCGAGTTCCAACGTCACCCGCTTCACCGAATCAGCGGCATCGCGCGTTACCGCTGTACCGGCACGGGTCGAGCCGGTGAAAGACATCATTTGGATATCGGGATGACGAGACATAGCGGCCCCAACAACGGGGCCCACTCCATTAACCAAATTAAAAACGCCCGGTGGCACCCCGGCCTCGTGGAGAATTTCCGCATAAAGGACCGCGGAGACAGGTGTATGTTCGCTGGGTTTCAGCACGCAGGTGCAACCGGTGGCGATCACCGGGAGCACCTTGAGCACCACCTGATTAATCGGCCAATTCCAGGGGGTAATCAATCCACAAACGCCTATCGGTTCGCGCAGCAATACCTCGCCGTTTTCAAAGCGCTGCTGTTCCTCCAGTTGCTCCAGCGCCTCGATAAAGCCATCAAGGTGTCCGAGCGCGGCATCAGCCTGGGCTTCCCTCGCCATCGTAATTGGCGCACCCATCTCCATCCGCATGGCCTGAGCCAATTCCTCAAACCTCCGCTCACTGACAACTCTGATTTGCTTCAGCAAATCGAGGCGTTCGGCTTTTGAAGTGAGCGCGAAAGTTGTGAAGGCGGCAGAGGCAGCAGCAACCGCACGATCAACATCGGCCTCGTTTCCCAACGCAACCTCACCCAACTGCTCTAGGTTCGCGGGATTGAGCACAGGCATCCGGTCTGTCGATACGGGATCTACCCAATCACCGTTAATATAAAACTGCAGTAGCTTCTCCATCGAATTCTCTCTCCCTCTTTATGGCATCGAGTCCGACAACTCAATAATGCGCCAAGTATCCAATACAATGACTGATTTAACTTATGCCGAGCTATCGCCCAACTGAGAGGCGCATTGGCCCAATAACGTCACCCCGCGGCGCTTGTCCTTAACCACTTGGGTAATACCTCAGGAGCCACGACAACTGCTTCGCCCACCGACACGATCCCGGGCACCTCCACAACGCCCACCAAGCCCCGGCAAAATTTCGAGGCCTCAATAAAATCGGTCGCGCCAAGGGGCTCACCCGTTCGAGTGGAGTGTCCCTCTGCAAGATACTGGCTCATCCGACTGCATGGGGGATTGTATTCCTCCACCATCAGCACCACCCCACCTTCAAAGCTCAATAGGGTACCTCTCGGCAATCTGGAGAATTCGGGCACGCCTGAAATGCTTAAGTTGACCGCAACATCTCCCGCCGTTAGCGGATGAATCACATCCAGTCGCTCTGATACATGGTCGAGGTCTTCCTGAGCCACCGCTGACCATTGGCGTTCGTTTCTCCGTTCGGTGCCGCCCGGTTGCTTGTCCGTCTTTTCCCAAGCTTTTCGGGTCAGGCCACGGTGTCGATCACCCACAATTCCGTCGAAAGCAAACTCCAACTCGCTCTGCTCGGCTTTACTGAGCGTACCGGTGGCACCCCGATAAACGCTGACCAGTTTTCCCTCGATGGGCTCCATAGGATCGATACTCCTCAGCGGTGAACCCGCATATTTTGACACGATACAAATCGGGGCAATACGTTTGATTAGCGTTCTGATATCCGCGGTTTCAGCCACTCCCCACCGCAGACACAGTCACCGTATACTCAAACCATGGAAACGTCACAGGGCCCCATCTCACAGCTGATTTCGGCGGCTTTATCCGCCGCCGCTGAGCATATGCCAAGAGATCTGACCTGGCCCATACTCACGCTGACGCTATCGATCGCCACCTTGATCTGGCTGTTAAGGGGCGGTCTGGGTGCGAAAGGCGCCGATGGTCGCATGCGTCAGATGGGTTTCATTGAATTCTTGGTACCGCGGGAAATCTATGTGCATACCTCGGCTCGGGTGGATGTTGCGCTTTATATCTTCGAGCGATTACTCAGGCCATTGTGGTTCACGACTTTTATCATCGGCATCTCTCCCGGCACTGAGCTGTTCGTCATCAACTTCCTCGAGAACCTGTTTGGCTCCGGTCCGGCGCTCAACACCAACATGGGCTGGATGCTACTGTATAGCCTAGTGACCTTGCTGCTCTACGACCTCGTGTTTTTTCTGATCCACTACTCAGAGCATAAAGTCCCATTGCTTTGGGCTGTCCACAAGATCCACCATTCGGCTGAGGTGCTCACCCCTCTCACCCGATATCGAGAACACTTTCTGGAGGGACCGCTCTACGCCGCGGGTGCCGCACTGTCTTACGGCATTGCAGGCGGCCTATTCGGCTGGTTATGTGAGAGTGGCATCACTCAGGCGACCTTATTTAACATTGGCTTCTTCTCGCTAGTCTTTGGCTTCAACGGCTCCTTTCGCCACTACCACGTCGCATTCCACTATCCCCGCTGGCTATCGAAATGGCTGCACAGCCCGGTGATGCACCACACGCACCACAGTTATCTCGAAAAACACCGCGATACCAACCTCGCCGCAGTCACCAGCATCTGGGATCGCTTGTTTGGCACGCTCTACATTCCGGAGCGGGACGAATACACCCCTTGGGGCCTGGGCCCGCAAGCTCAGGATCACCATCGCTCTTTCTGGCAAAACCTCGTAGGCCCCTTCCGCGATTGGAACGACATGCTGAGAAAACATCGCGCAGAGAAAGGATCGCCTGCATCGTGAGCGCACTACCATGAACAAACTACTTGCCGGACTGATGACACTCGTTGTCCTGGGCACTGTCGTGGTTGTATTCGGACTGGGCGCACTCTCTCTGATGGGAGGAATAGGCGCCCCCGTCACGTCGCCAGCGACTCAAGCCGAGCGCGACAGATTACTGACCTACGGTACGGATTTCGACGACTGGCAATACTTTGATCCTGCGAGCCCTACGCAATGGCGTTGGGATATTGCGGATGATGGCGAGGCCTATGTTCGCCTGCGTCAGGTCGTTACAAACCAGATGCTCGTTTATGCGTTTGAATGGCAAGAGCAGATCGTTGCCCGCGCCTACTGGCTGACAGATTGTGAGCGGGGAAGTCTCACGACAGTCAGCAATATGGGTAGCGGCGAGGATTATTCACTCGCTTGCGTGGGTGACAAGGACGGCACCACTTGGCTGCGTGGCGAGGCACTTTTACCGTCTCCGGGCCGATGGCATCAAGATTTTGGAAACTTCACGGTGAGTGTCGACCTCAGCACCTGGGAGTGGGCAACCGCAAGGACACTTACCCCACCGCGGGCGGAAATACCGTGACGCTTTGGCTGCCGCGCCTCCGTCTCCCCGACGGCACACCCGGTCCGGTAACGCGATGAAGGCACTGTTGGCGGGTGGCACTGGACTCATTGGCAGCCAGGTGTTGCAAGCTGCTCTACCATCATTGCTTGAGATCTGCACCGTAGGCCGGCGCCCCACCGGCAAAGTGGCTAACGAGATAGTGGCTTCGTTTAGCGAACTCCAGTCACTGCCGGCCGCGGATGTCGCGATCTGCGCGCTGGGCACCACCATCCGCCGCGCGGGGTCGCGCGACGCGTTTCGCGCGGTGGATTATCAGGCGGTGCTCAACTTCGCAACCGCCGCCAAGGCTGCAGGAGTGCCTCAGTTCATTGTCGTGACGGCTGTTGGGGCCAATAGCCAATCTTCGGTGTTTTATTCTCGCGTCAAAGGGGAGGTAGAGCAGGATCTTAAAGCACTGGAATTTGCGCGGCTTGACATTATTCGACCCGGGCTACTCATGGGTGACAGGCAGGAGAATCGTCCCGTCGAATCTCTGCTCAAGTGGCTGGCCCCGCTGACAGATCTCGGCATGCTTGGCCGCTGGAGAAGATATCGGAGCATTCATGCCCAGCAAGTTGCTCAGTTTTTGCTGTGCATAGCCGGCTGCGAGGCGCCTGGCGTCTTTATCCATCACTTTGATGAAATGATGGCGCCCCCTCAAACGAGCGAAGCAGATGTCACTTAATGCTTTACCCGCAAAGCATGGTTTCAAGTAGGTTGTCGCGCAGAGTAATAGTTATAATTTTTTAGCACATTGAGATGAGGGGTTTCCCATGACAAAACTGCTTACTTTGGCCGCGCTCTTCGCGTCGCTGGCAGTGTCGCAGTCGCGAGCAGAAACGCTGGACATTCTGGGACCAGTCCCGGAACTCGGCCATGGATTAATGCAGGGTTACATGCATGGTGAACCACCACTTAACAGCGCGCTTTTTGTCCCCGCTCCACCCACAGAAGATTCGGCTCGCCAGCAGGCCGATACCGCTGCCAGCGAAGCACTACGGAGCCTCGAGGGATCGCCGCGCTGGGAGATGGCTGCACGAGACGCAGACCTTCACTTCCCAGCTGCTGCGTCCATTTTCGCTTGCGCATTGGGCGCAAATGTCACTGAAGCCACCACGCCGGCCCTGTACCGATTGTTGCAGCGCTCCCTCACTGACCTCGGACTCGCTACCTATCCGGCCAAGAAAGCGCACCAACGGCCGAGACCCTTTTTGATTAATGGCAAGGGAATCTGTACTCCTGAAGATGAGGAATTGCTGAAGACCGATGGCTCTTACCCCAGCGGCCATAGCGCCATCGGCTGGGGCTGGGCCCTGATTCTGTCGCAACTGGCTCCCGATAAAGCTGAAGCGGTTTTGGCCAGGGGACGCGCCTATGCCCACAGTCGCATGGTCTGCAACGTGCACTGGATGAG
>JAYOEE010000037.1:0-4521 GCA_038106565.1 Halieaceae bacterium | reverse complement strand
GACTCGCAAGACTCCAGCGTTGCCCACTATGAAGCACCGATATGGCACAACCCCCGGGGGCCCGGGAGAGTACCGTGATAGCAGCGCGGGGCTGGTGCGTCCCAAAGAAGCGGCAACCTTGATCATTGTCAGGGGAGGCGCCGAGCCCAGAGTGCTCATGGGCAAACGGGCCGCCAGCCATCGTTTTATGCCCAATAAATTTGTCTTTCCGGGTGGACGTCTCGATCTGATCGACCAACGCCTGAGGGTGCCGGGGGCGCTCAGCAAGCCAGTCATGGCCCGGCTTAGGAAATCCACGCGTAAAGAGATCACAGACAGAAAACTCAGAGGCCTCGCGCTGGCGGCGATAAGAGAAACTTTTGAGGAAACGGGGCTAATCGTAGGTCGACCCGCGAGAGAAAGCCTTACCACCCGACACCCCGTATGGCGCGACTACCTTGATCAAGGTGTCGAACCGCCCCTGGAGCATATGGATTTTATTGCCAGAGCCATTACGCCCACCTATCGCACTCGGCGTTTCGACACCCGGTTTTTCCTGATTCATGACGATCACCTTCACAATGACCCCGAGCTCATCACTGATGGCAGTGGCGAACTGACCGAGCTTCACTGGCTATCACTCGAGGAAGCGCGGACGCTGGATTTACCTGCGGTAACGCGTTGGGCGATTGATATTGTCGAGCAACGCATTCAGCTCGCGCCCGCTGAGCAGTTGAAGCAGCCCGCTCCCTTTGTCCGGTTTGCTCACGGTCAAACAAAATCGATCGAGCTCTAGATTTCTGCGTCACCAAGCTGGCGACTGCTACACTCAACCACCTTCAACAGGAGATGCCGAATGCAACCGACAGCGAGTGATGCCGCATCAGGACACCTGACAGGGTACGGCAGTCCGTCATACCGTCATTACGTGCTGATTCTGTTGATGTTGGTGTACACGCTCAACTTCATCGATCGCACGTTGATCGCCGTCGTCGCACAACCGATCATCGAATCCTTCCAATTAACCGACGCGCAATGGGGCCTGCTATACGGCCCGCCCTTCGCTATTTTTTACGCGATCATGGGCTTGCCGATAGCCCTATGGGCTGATCGGTCAAACCGCGTCCACATCATCAGCTTGTGCATTGTCTTGTGGTCGATCATGACGGCGCTGTGTGGCGTGGCCGTGGGCTTTGTCTCTCTACTGATGTTCCGCATCGGCGTGGCAATCGGCGAGGCAGGCTGCACCCCTCCAGCGAACTCGCTGATCGGTGACTATTTTATCGCGCGCAAACGGGCTACGGCGCTAGGGGTGTATTCCATGGGCGTCACTCTGGGCAGCGTGCTGGCCAATGTATTCGGCGGCCCCATTGCGCAAATGCAAGGTGCCGATGTGGGCAACTGGCTCAGCAACGCGGGCTTGGGCTGGCTGTTCGGCGGTCTGGACTGGGTCAATATCGAAGGCTGGCGGGTGGCGTTTGTCGTGGTCGGTTTGCCAGGCGTGCTGGTTGCCCTCCTCGTCTGGCTCACCATTAAGGAGCCCCCCAGAGGATACTCCGACCCGCCGACGCAATCTGCCGACTCAGCGCCAAGTTGGAGCGACACATTCGCCGAGCTGCGCCGCAAACCCTCTTTTTGGTGGATGGCGATTGCAGCATCGCTCGTCGCGTTCGTCGGGTACGGATTGATCAGTTTTCAGGCGCCTTTTCTGCAGCGCGAACACGGACTCAGTGTGCGTGACGCCGCACTGCAGTTTGGCGCGCCGCTTTCCCTGCTCGCAGCGATAGGCACCTTTCTGGGCGGCTATATCACCGAAAAACTCACCGAACGCTCACCTACTGCCATGGCTTGGGTACCGGCAGTCGGTATCGCTTTAGCCGTACCGGCCTACGCCGCCGCATTTTTCAGTGACGACCTCTCGACTGTATTTGTTCTGTGGGGCATCGGGGCCGTGTGCCATTACAGCTATCTGGGCGCCCAGTACAACATCGGGCAGGGCGTGGTGAGTAATCGCTCCCGCGCCACGGCGATCGCCGTACTGCTGATACTGGTCTCTTTAATCGGCAACGGCATCGGACCCTACTTTGTCGGGGCCATGAGCGATTTATTCATGCAGCAGCAGCTCTTAATACTGGAGCCCACCACACTACTGTCGCCTGAGACCTGCAAAGTAAAAGGCGCACTGCATTCCCTGTCTGATCAGGCGCTCTGTAGTGCAGCAAATTCAACCGGCCTCAAATATGCGATGGCGGCAACAGCCAGCATCTTTTTATTAGCGTCGGTGTGTTTTCTTTTGTGTGCCAGAACGCTGCAAAAGGACTTCGTGGCGGAACTGGGCAACAGTGGCAGATAAATAGCGTTTAACGCATTGCGTCACCGGTTGTTGCGAATTATCGTTTTATTTCCTAGCTCAATAGAAGCTATGAGCCAACCCACTGATTCATGAGGGATCCATTCATGGCCACACAAAAAGTATCTGCCGCATCTTTGATACCGTCGCTGTTATTGCCTGCCTTGCTGGTCGTCGCGAGTGTAATCAGCTTCAGCGCCCGGGCGCAGTGCGTCGGAGATTGCGGTGAGCCCACGCAGGAAGCAGCGGAGAGCTCGGCCACTGCACAATGGCCTGAGGAACAGTGCGACAAAGTCAAAAAGGCCTCGGGCAGATACCTGAAGCTCTCCGCTCAAGCGATGAAGAAATCTCACAACGCTGATGATCTGCAGGCAAAGGAGACGGCCTTTAAGGCTGGCGTGGCACTCAACCAAATGGCCGCCAATACGGCGAGTATTTACGACGTATTCTGCAAGGACTAGCACCGCATACTAGAGCGCTAGCGAACGGTTGACAGCGCTCGCTCCCGAGACATACTGGAACACGACGGGCAGCGAGCCCGTCTCGATACAATAATAATCAGGGGGAAAGTATGTCTGAATTAGATATGTGGAATATCTTATCGGCCTTTATGTCGGGCAATGCCATTTGGTTTTTGGGGTACATCGTGGCGACCTGGCTGGGCTTTAGAATGACCAACAATGTGTACGCTGGCGGGGCACCGCTGATTGGCAAAATACTGGTCAGCCTCTACTGCCTCAGCGTGAGTGCGTTCATGTGCACTTTAATGGTCAACACCAATGGATTATTCCGGGATGTTGCGACCGGCCTGACCAATGTGGGAGAAACGCAGGCGCTCTCAGGAGCAGCCCAAGCCTTCATTGCTGAAGCGGGCAACGCTCCCGATATGAATCCCATTCAAATGGCCTTTATTGCTTCGATTATTTTGATGCAACTGCTGCAGGTTTGGGTCAAGAAACCAGACTGAAGTAATTTAGTCGATCATAAGGGGCCGCTGATTGAGATAGCGCCCTGCACACAGGTGAGCTGCGTACTCTGGTTCTCGTTTTTTGCATTCACTGAACCGATGACGCAGCAAACCTTTTACAATGCGCGCTTGCCACACCGCCGCCCTGCTGGCGGGCCAGGTTAATTTGGCTCATCCACTGTCGCAGGCCAGGAAAAGCTCGCGCTCACATTAACGCTCAAAGATTATTTCATGCATGCCTGAAGGCCCAGAAATACGACGCGCAGCCGATAAAATTGAGGCGGTGCTGAAAGACAAGATTGTTGAAGCGATTCATTTTGGTTTACCGCCTCTCAAGAAGTTCGCAAAGCCGCTGACGGGCAGCCGCGTCGCCGCGCTCGAAACGCGCGGCAAAGCGCTACTCACTCACTTTGATTCGGGTCTCACCATTTATTCACACAACCAACTCTATGGCGTGTGGCGGATCGTCAAACGCGACAAGCTGCCCAAAACCAATCGTCAGTTGCGATTGGCCATCCACACAGACCGGCACAGCGCCCTACTCTACAGCGCGTCAGATATCAGTGTCTGGAAAACAGAAAAGATCGAAGACCACCCGTTCCTGCGACGCATTGGTCCCGACATACTCAACCCTCATCTCACCTGGCGGGAGGTGGCTGAGCGGCTTCAAAGCAAAGCCTTCTCTGGCAGGGCGCTCAACTCGATCTTTCTGGATCAGGCCTTTCTGGCCGGGCTCGGTAATTACCTGCGTAGCGAGATTTTATTTATAGCCCGCGTCAACCCCGCTCAAAAAGCACGCGATCTCAGCAAAGGTCAAATCGGCCATCTTGCTCGCACCACACTTGAGATCAGCCAGCGTAGCTATGCATTGGAGGGCGTAACGCTGCCCGAACGGCAATATCGGTCATTGAGGAAAGAGGGAGTGACTTACGGAAAAGCGAGATTTTTTGTTTTTGGGCGTGCCGGCCAACCATGCCGCGTATGCCTCGCAAAAATTCAGCGCGCTAGCGCAAATTCCAGGCGGATTTATACTTGCCCTAGTTGCCAACCCATTTGACGACCACAGCTGGCAAACAGCCGAGTAAAGTTGCCGGCGCACGTGGTTTCAGGAGACTGCACGATGATCGCTTTAATTCTTCTGCTCGCAGTCTGGGAGGTTTATTGGACCTATCACGCGTGCTGGCTCGCATCGCAGAGAAATGAGAAGAGATGGTTTCTATTTTTT
>JAYOEE010000005.1:68652-82548 GCA_038106565.1 Halieaceae bacterium | reverse complement strand
ATCGTGTTGTCCAGGGCGGACGTGAAGCCTGCGAGAGCCTCGGTTTTCCTCTCGCGGGAGGACACAGTATTGATGCGCCCGAGCCCATATTCGGACTGGCTGTTTCGGGCATCGTAGAGCGTGCCTACCTCAAACAAAATAGCAGCGCGCGACAAGATGACTACTTACTGCTTACAAAACCGCTCGGCATTGGCATCCACACCACGGCGGAAAAGAAAGCGCAGCTACAAGCCGCGCATCATGGACTGGCGACCGAAGTGATGTGTCGACCAAATAGTGTAGGGGCGACGCTGGCCAGGATCGAAGGGGTTCATGCGCTGACCGACGTGACGGGATTCGGACTGGCCGGCCACCTGATGGAAATGTGCGAGGGGGCTAAATTGGATGCGCTGATCGATTTTCAGTCGCTCCCTTTGCTTCCGTCGTTGAGCGAATACATCGATCTGGGGTGCGTTCCCGGGGGGTCGCATCGGAACTATGAATCGTGTCATACCTCGCTGCCAGCGCTCACTACTGAGCAGCAGGCAGTATTGTGCGACCCCCAGACAAGCGGCGGGTTGCTGATAGCTACCGCGCCGGATGCGCTTCGCGCCGTGCAGGCCACTCTCAGCGATGCGGGGCTGCACAGCGCGCCAATAGGCAGGCTCAGCGCGTCCTCCCACACAACGCCCCGGATCAGCTTGCAAGCCCTTTGATGACCGAGATAGTTGATCTTGAGGCGGTGTTTCTCACGGAAATGCCATTGATCGATACCCGCGCGCCTGCTGAGTATGCGCGGGGTAGCGTGCCCGGCGCGGTGAACCTGCCAATAATGAATGACTCAGAGCGAGAGGCGATTGGCACCTGCTACAAGCAGCGTGGCTCTGATGCCGCGATCCGTCTTGGTCATCAGCTGGTGAGTGGAGAAAAACGGTCTGAGCGAATCGCGCAATGGGAACGCTTCGCTACCGCCCACCCGCATGGCGCGCTGTTCTGTTTTCGCGGGGGAATGCGCTCCCAAATTGCACAAGAGTGGCTACTGGAGCAAGGTACTCACTACCCGCGCATTGAGGGCGGCTACAAGCGCATGCGAAGTTGGCTGAGCGCGCGAACGGAGGCGCTCCTGACCTCAACCCCTCTACTCCTGCTCGGCGGTCAGACAGGTGTCGCTAAAACCCGAGTGTTAACTGAGGGATACAACGGCGATCCCATTCCCGGCAGTATAGATCTAGAGGGTCTAGCCAATCATCGGGGCTCCGCTTTTGGGAAGCGGGTGTCCGAGCAGCCCACACAGATCAGCTTTGAGTTGGCCCTCGGCGTTGAACTGCTAAAGCGCCAGCAAAGCCTCGCACAACAATTCATCGTTGAGGACGAGGGTCATCTTATCGGTCGGTGTGCACTACCCCAGCCACTGCTGGCCGCTCGAAAACGTGCAGACTGGGTGCAACTGGAGGCGAGTCTGGAAGATCGCGTTCAACACTCTTACGAGAATTATATTCTCAGCAACCTCCATGAGTTGGAGGCAGTCTACGGCGATTCAGAGATTGCCTTTGAGCACTTCGCTGCGGGTTTATTGGATGCGATGCACCGCATCCACAAGCGGCTGGGTGGCCAGCGCCACAAGGCAATCAGCCTGCAACTCTCTGACGCGATAGCAAGCCACGGAAAGGGACAGCCCGAAGCCCACAAGACCTGGATCGAACGGCTCCTGGTGGACTACTACGATCCCATGTACGCCTACCAGATATCCAAGCGCGATACCCCTCCAATATTTAGGGGGACAGCGCCTGAGGTGGTGAATTACTTGCTTGAACAGGCGACTTAGCGAGAACGGTTGCAACCGCTCGACTCCGGCCATTTCTCAAAAGCGGGCCGCTTTACTGTAAACTCTCGCCCCTCTCCCCGTAGTTAAACAGGATATAACTACCGCCTCCTAAGCGGTGATTCCAGGTTCGAGTCCTGGCGGGGAGGCCCCCATCACACATCACGCGACTTCTGCGCGGACGCTCATCCAAGTTTCCGACTTGAGGGTATATAGCAACGAACTGTAGCCGGGCCGGCGCTATGACAGACAGATTGACCCTCCACCACCTCGAGTACTCGCAATCTTTTCGCGTTCTGTGGATGCTAGAAGAGCTGGGTACGCCCTACGAACTGATCGTGTATAACCGAGATGCCAAAACGCGAGCGGCACCCGACGAATACAAGGCCATCTCCCCTCTGGGCACCGCGCCGGTTGTGACGCAAGGGAACTTCGCGCTGGCAGAAAGTAGCGCCATCATGGACCACATTCTCGACAACACGCCGAATCAGACGCTGCGGCCAGAGCCCACATCGCCCGATCGGGACCGATACCTGTTCTGGTGGCATGCCACGCAGGGATCCCTGATGCCACTGCAGTTGATGAATGTGGTACTCACATTGTCACAAAAGCAGTTGCCCTTCTTTATGAGGCCGTTTGTGAAGCTTTATGTGGAGGGCCTCAACTCGCTTTTCATCCAACCGCGCCTCACTCGATTACTCGACAAAGCCGAAGCTGATCTTTCTACAGCGCCCTGGTTTGGGGGGCAAAAACTCTCGGCAGCTGATTTTCTGATTGCCTACAACCTGATTGTTGGCGCAGAGCGCGGCATGATCGATTCAGTCCATCATCCGAACTGCATGGCGTGGATCGAGCGGATGAAAGCCTTACCAAGCTTTGCCACGGCAACCGAAAAAGACGGCAGACCCAGCATGGGATTCAGCTACTAGTAATAGACGATAGGCGAAGCTTGCCCGACCCTTTTTACCCCAGACTACGGTTACTACAGATTGCGGCGCCTTAGGCGTCGACCGCTAGATAACGCGCCAGCGTCTGGTGAAAGTGCCGGATCCGGAGCTCCTGATAGCTGGCCGTAATCGCCTTTCGACTTTTTGACGCCATCAGCCCCCGCTGGACCTCAGGCAAGTTACCAGCATCCTGATCAAACAGCGCGCCCAGCAACCCCAAGCCGTCGGCGTCGGCGTACTTCTGGTCGTAGTCGAGCCGAATGGTCTTTGCATCAGCTGGCCTCGGTTGATCCGCCGCAAAGCCATCCAGCAAGTAGATGTCCATGATGCAACCATCCGGATTCATTCCATCCGGGCGGTAGCGATAGGTGATTTGACTCTGGAAACCTCCCCATGGCGCAAAGTTGGGGAAAACGAGGTAAAGAATAGAATCCATGGTCTCGGCATCCGTCACTGTCGCGAGCATCTCCGGACTCATGAACGCAGCGAACTCCTCCTTGCGCACCGCGCCAATAGCTTGCCGCGACGTAATCGTATCTGCATCTAAGCCCGTGAGTTCCTGCGCCCGCTCAAAACCACCCGGGCCGGTCATGGCCTCCACCGATTCTTGTACGCTGTATCGGTCAGCCTGCCCGGGGTTGGGAATACCCTGCGCAGTGATAGTGCGGCTCAGATGGTCGCCAAACACGTCGTACTGAGAATTGTCGCCGCCGGTAAAGGACAGTATCTGGGGGTGAGTCTGAATGGCGTGGTAAGACTCGATGAACGCCTCCATGGCGATCTTCCAGTTGCAAGCGATCTTTTTCTCAACATGAAGCGACACATAGCGGTCTTCAGGGGTCCATCGCTTAAAATGTTCGGTTAGCACCGAGGCGTATTCTTCGAAAGGTGGTGCCTCCAGATCCATGTTGATGAGGATCCAGCCACCCCAAGCTGTCACCTGCACCTCTGGCAGTGTCAGCTCCGCGAGCTGCGCCTGATCAAACTCCCAGTCGCAGTAGGCCTCCTTAAAGCGGCCGTCAAGGTGCCAGCAGAAGCCATGGTAGGGGCACCGCAGCTCGCGACTGGTTCCCTTTCCTGACTTGAGTGCGCGGCCTCTATGCAAGCAGGAGTTGTGGAACCCTTTCAGCTCTCCGGATTCAGTACGAACCAGCAGGATTGAATACCGAGCGATGTCATAGACGTAGTAATCCCCTGCTTTCTGCAGTGCGGTCTCGCGACATACCATCTGCCAAACCTTTGGCCACAGGTGCTCGACTTCCTTCTCAAAAATACCTCGATCCGTCCACACATCCGTTGCGATAATGTCGTTGGCGACATCAGGCTGGGTATCCATACGCAAGGCCTCGGGGACGCTGACCGCCTCTTCGTCCAGCAACTCCTGATAGCTTGGGAATACAGGCTTATTCATAGATCACTCCAACCCTTTCGCCGTTCGATCCTAATTAATTTTATCGAAAGAAATATAAAGATCCTTGAGACCGCGCAGCAATACATTAGGATTGTGGGTCAGCGTATTCTTTCCTTCGACCAACCCCCAGTTATCCGTTCGCGCGAGCAAGCTGCCGAGCGCAATCTGCATTTCGCTACGGGCCAACTGGGCCCCGAGGCAAAAGTGTGTTCCCTGGCCGAAGGCGAGATGGTTACTCGCGTTATCACGATCCACCTTCATTTCGTGGCCACATGAAAAGACCGATTCGTCGCGATTACCCGCAGCAAAACGCACCATGAGAAATGCCCCTTTGGGAATGGGCACACCACCAACCTCCGTATCTTGCGTCGCCGTGCGCCACATGCCACTCGTGGGGGTCTCCAGCCGAAGAATCTCCTCCACCGCACCCGGAATTAAATCGGGGTTATTACGAAGCTTTGTTTGCTCATCAGGATTCTCGATGAGCAAGACCACGCCACCAGCAATTCCAGCGGTTGATGTCTCGTTGCCTGCAACCAGAATCTGCTGAATCATGCCCAAGGCCTCGGGCTTGGTCAGCAGACGGCCCTCGTCGATCGTATTGTTCGCCAGATCAGAAATAATGTTGTCCTCGGGACTCTCGCGCATTCGATCAATCAGGTCAGCGAAATAATGCTGGAACTCGACGATATCTTTCGCGTTCTGAATCTGCTGCTCCGCATCTGCGAGACGACCCAATCGACTTGCAGATGCATCCGACCACTTCTTGATCAGGGGTAGCTCCGCGCGAGGCACCCCAAGCTGGTCTGCAATCACATAAATGGGTAGCGGGACACAGAGGCGGTTCATGAGATCGACCTCTCCGTCATCTATCCACGCATCGATCAGCTCATCCGTGATGGATTGAATGTAGTCTCGCATGCCCTCGATGCGCTTATTTGAAAAGACTTTATTCACCAGGTTGCGATAGACACGGTGACGCGGTGGGTCCTGAGTGAGCAACGTTTCGACCATTTCGTAGCCCTGCCCATAAATGGCGTCTACCTCTTTGTTCGAGGAGCCGGCGTTGAGCAGAGCACCGAAGCTACTCGAAAAACGGGCCGGGTCACGAATAATGTCGCGAATATCGCTGTAGCGGGTTACAACAAAAACATTCGTCCCCGGCATCTGCCAAACCGGCGCTTCGTCCTGTAACTGTCGATAAATCTGAAACGGGCACTCTTGTACCTCGGCACTGAAAAAGTCCAGAGTTGCTAGGTCAACGCGGTTCACGAAAGAGACTCCTTTAGTATCAAAGTGGCTGTGGGAAAGCTTGCCGCGGGCAAACTAGCGTCTCGCGATTCGACAAAGGCGCCAAAATCGCCAGTAACGACCTGCCACACAATAAAACATTCGACGCCATCAATCTCCATCGCAAACGGCGTAAAGCCCATTGGCAAGTAACCAAAGGACGACCCCGTCGATGGAAAAAGATGCTTCGCTTGAAAAGCCATAAACGCGTCGCGATGAGCACAGGGAATCATGTCAAAGAATGCAACGGCGGGCTGGCTTACCCGTAGCCGGCGCAGAAACTCCGCTGGGAACAGACCCCCTGTCCACCGCGCATTGATCTCGGTAACAATGACCTCATCGCCCTTGATAAAATAATCGATACCGCAGTTCACGCCCTCTTCGACCACGTGCCCTTGCGCGCGCGCATAATTTCCCACAGCAATGAGCACTTCGGCATGCGCATCAGACACGACCAGGTCGGGCGCAATGTAGTTTCCAACCCATTTACCCCCGGCAAACAGGATTTTTCTGACATTACTGATTTCAACCGTATCAGGTGTAATCGTGAGATCTACGGTCATCTCCTGCCACAACTGCGTATCAAGCTTTTCTTGAAGCAGCACCTCGATGCCGCCGTCATATTCGGCAATCTGCTCAAGGCAATCGGCGGCCGACGTGGTTGGGAACACGTTTCTCGAACCCGCCAAGCCGAGTAACTTCACCATCACCCCGTTCGGGTGAGCGGCGTAAAAGTCGTTCGCTGCGCCATTGGCGATGTCTTGCTTAAGAAAAATTTGTGTGTGCGGGACCGGGATACCAGCCAGAGGCGCGTTTTCAGCAAAATGCAACTTTGAATTCACGTTCCGGCTGATCCGCAGCGCTTCGGCATTTGCGTGAAGCGGAGCATTACTACCGCTGATCATATATAAGTTAAGCAGATCTACCGCAGGCGGCTTGGTGGCAACACTCTCGTAGTAGCCATTCATCGGGTGATACTGCCAATTGCACTCGGGCACGGTTTCCAACCCCATAGCGCGAAAAGATTCAGCGTACTGGTGCAGCATGTTGTGCCATTCAGGCTCGACGAAGGGATCCGAAAGTGCGACGTAATCATTCGGCTTGCCCAGACCGGTCAATGCAACTTGCAGTGCGCAGGTCAGCACCTGATTTTCCTGATGATCCACCTGCTGCTTGGGCGTCAGCTTCGACAAGTCATGATGCAGCGAGCAGTCGTCTCCCGCCATCGCATAGAGCACGGACGCAGCCTGCTCAGGCACGAAACTACCGATTTTCACAGCCAGCCCTCCAGTTGCTATCAATCATTGCGCTCCAACCACGTTGACTCCATTCGCTATCGCACCGTCATAGTAGCCCGCGGTCTCCGCCCATGAAACGACCATTTCGTGTCAGTCAAAAAGATCGTGGGTCTGCCCCTCAAGCATCTCTAGAGGGGAAATAGGCTGGATCAGTTCAGGTCCTTCAATTCGCGCGTTGCCCACTTTTCGCGAGACGGGATAGCAATCTATCAGGCTAGCTAACTGCCTCGCGGGGCGTGCACCCTCGTGCATCCATAGCTCCAAATCTTCTGTATCCAACAACATGGGTTGGCGGGAATGGATATGACAAATGCGCTGATCAGCGGACTCCGTAACAATCGCGCAGCCATTGTCGGGCTCGTAGACTCCGGCAAAGTAAAGGAGGCGCCCCTCCATGTGGTGATACCAGGGCTGCCTCACCTCGTTGGTCCTTTGCCACTCATACCAGCCGTCTGCTATGAAAGCACATCGCGGCAGCGACCGAAAACTCCGCTTCTCAAACAAGGTTTCTGAGCGCGCATTACTGACAACGCGACGTCCACCCGCAATGGCAAGCTCCAGGCCCCAGCGCTGCATGTCAAATTTGTGATCCTCGATCACCGTCATTACCTGCGATTGGGGGGCGATGTTGTATCTGTCAGTTGCTTGCAAGCCCAGACGGTTGAGTTCCGGTCGGTTGGATATCGACAACGTGTAACGGCCGCACATGGGTTAGTTTGAGACGCCTGCGGCATTTAGCGCCATGGCATCGCTTATCGCTGGATTGCCGGCTGCAGCGCGCAACTGTGCAACCAGTTCAGGAAATCCATCTCCATCAATCGTATCCATCTGCAATCCCGCTGCGTGGTTCTCCACGAGTCTACGAGTGACCTCTTCGCTAAATTGTGTTTCAAACGCTTGCAGTATTGGCAGCACCTCTGTCTCTTTAAAGCCTGTTCGGAGTTCACAGAGCAACCGAGCCAACCGATCCGCCACCCTGAAACAGGTGTTCATTCCCATGCTCCGCGCGGGATGCATGGCGTGACGCGCATCCCCAATGAGGACGGCGGCACCCTCCCCATGGTACGGCTTGGCCTGTTGTGATACTGGCGGATAGATAGCGCCAAACACCAGCCGTTCGAATTCGAGATCAGGACACCAGCGCTTGAGCTGCTCATGCAGCACCGGCTCGGGCTGATTACGCCAGGTTGATAGCTCCTCGGCAGCAATGGGAAAACCGATTTTGGTGCCGCCACCGGTTCTGGGGATCATTGAGACCATGCGCTCGCGGCAGAGATGCACATCGAGCGTCCTGGGCTCAGGCACCTGCATCAACTGGCCATATAAAACCGCGATGGGATACTGATATCGATGTCGATCAATCTCAATACCCAATCTGGACCGAACTGACGAAGCCGTCCCATCTGCGCCCACTAACAACGAGCAGCTAAACTGCCCCTCTCCACTCACTCCCCGCCAGCTGATATGCCAGCCATCATGAATACGATCCAGTGACCATTCTGCTACGCCGCTGATAGTGACGGCGCCGCCACTAACGGCATGTGTCAGCAACGCATCGCCGATTCGCTCGTGATTTAAAAAGAGAAAAGCCGAGGCACAATCGGGGTGATGCGGAACGCCAATGGTGACAAGGTGATTTCCGTCGGCATCAAACCATCGCGTACCTACTCGATTCTCGGCACCAGCCTGCAATAGGCTATTGAGCACGCCCCAACGCTCGAGAATCGGTTGAATCGCGGGCTGTATGTGATCGCCTCGAGCAGAGTCGAGCTCACCCTCCCGCCGATCGAGTAGCGCTACGCGCAAACCGCTCCCGGATAACGCGGCAGCCAGCGCGGAGCCGGCAATGCCTGAACCCACAATACCTATGTCAAAATGCGGCGCCGCGGAAGGCATAACCCACCTCGCTTTCATTCTCTGATCAGCGCGTACACCTTAACATTCAGCGCCATCGCTGGACGCAAAGATTATGCAGCAACCCCGGGATAGAATTGGGTACGAGCCCCATGCTGCGCGTGCCAAGCAGATTCCCTGAACCACCACCCTGGTGTACTGTCGGCCACTAATCACAGGAAAATGCCCCATGCTCGCAGACAACCCAAAAAAATGGAGCGTACTCAGCGGCCTTTTTCTGGTCTACATGGCCTCGAACGGCATTACCCTTCACACGCTTCCCATCCTCTATCCAGAGTTGATGGAAGAATTCGGTTGGCGGGAGAGCGAAGTGACACTTCCTGCCACGATATTTTTTATTGTTGGCGCGATTACCTCGCCCCCTGCCGGATGGCTTCTAGACCGCTACTCATCGAGAACCATCATCACTCTGGGTAGCCTGCTACTGAGCCTGGCTTTGCTCGGCTACTCGACTACCCATACGTTATGGGAATTGGTTGCGATCTACGCGGTACTGGGCATCGCCTTGTCTCTCTGCGGCCTCGTCTCGAATATGGTCATGCTCACAAGCTGGTTCGCAGAGTCCCGCGGACGCGCAACAGGCATTCTGCTTATGGCATCGAGCTTGGGCGGGGCGATGTTCCCCCTCGCTGTGGGGATAGGTCTAGAGCACCTGGGGTGGCGACATACCGTATTGCTCTCGGGGGTTGGAGTAGGAGTCACCATGCTGCTTAGCGCGCTGCTCCTTTTGCGAGATGGCCGTCACTTCAAGGAAGGGAACCTGCAATCAGCTGCCGACGCCTATCAGAATAGGCCCAATTCAGAAGCAGGGCTACTATCGATCGTGCGCGAGCGCCGTTTTCTGGCCGTTGTTTTTGCAACGGGCAGCCTTTGGTTCATCATTATCGCGCTGACACAGCATCAATCTATTTTTTTAGCGCGTGACGTAGGCCTAGAAAAAGGACTGTTACCTACTGTGTTCAGCCTGTTCTTTGCTTGCTCCGTTCTCGGAAAACTGGGCTTCGGTCTGCTTGCTGATCGGTTTGATTTGCACAAGGTCATGGCCGCAGCGACTTTAACTCTGGCCTTGTCATTGTTCTTACTGAGCGAGGTTACGCTGACAAAGCAGCAGCTGATTTACCCCTACGCCGTGCTAGCCGGACTCGGCTTCAGCGGCGCATTTACCTGCATACAAGTGTTAATTGCGGCGCACTACGCTGGTCCTTTTTACGGCAGAATTCTCGCCCTGATTGTTCTAATCGACACGCTGTGTGGCGCCCTCGGCACCAGAGCCGTCGCATTTGCACGGGAGTGGCAGGGCGACTATCTGACTGCGCTAATAGGCATGTCAGTGCTAGCGTGCCTGAGCGCGCTCGTCATCATAAAACTCAGGGAACCTAGTGCGCCGGCGTTGACTCGATCAGAGAGCTAGCCAATATACATCGCTCTGCTTCAAGCAAATCAGCCACCGCAAAGTGATCAGTAAATGCGGCTTTGTAGTCATTCATAAACGTCACGCCCTCCTCCCGAATTCGACGCCGCTGCAACGCGCTGCAAAATCGGCGGACATCTTCCTCACTCTCGAGAATAAGTGGAGGCACTTCAGCTGTTGAGCCATCGGTATCTTTGGCGACCATTGTAAAATAGCAGGTGTTGGTGTGCTTACTGACACCCTCCTGCAGATTTTCCGCCACGACCTTGATGCCAACCACTAGAGATTTTTTTCCCACATAGTTCACAGAACCCATTAGCGATACCACTTCGCCGACTTCAACGGGCCGTAAAAACTGTACGTTGTCGACTGACACGGTGACACAGTAGTTGCCCGCGTGTTTGCTGGCACACACATAGGCCAACTTATCCATCAGCGACATGAGGGTCCCGCCATGCACTTTCCCACCAAAATTAGCGTAGCTCGGCACCATCAGCTCTGTGATCACGCTTCGCGAAAAAGCAACGGGATGGCCCTTCATAGCAAATTCCTCCAAGTCGTTAGCTATACGCGATAAGTGCTCACAAAGATTAGCGCCTCCTGTAACCCGGGTCCGTTGCCTCCAGCCGCATCATGCGGCCGCTGTATCAATGCCTTGTGCCAGTGTTGACCTTATACCCTCTGGGGGTATATCGTCTTCAACTCGACAAGCATACCCCCGTGGGGTATTTGACCTGAGGGAACACCCGTAATGCGACAAGAAACAAAACGTAAAGCCGATGCCAGACTCGCTCGGATAGAGGGCCAAATTCGGGCAGTCCGGAAAATGGTGGCAGGCGATCGTTATTGCATCGATGTTGTCAGGCAGACCCAGGCAGCCCGCTCCGCGTTAAGCAGCTTGGAAACACTGATCATCGATGATCATGTTGATACCTGTGTGCAGCATGCTTTAGATGCGGGCGGCTCGGGCGAGCGCAGAGAGAAAGTCACGGAGCTGGTATCCATACTGACAGGCCGCAGGAAGTGAAACACCGTCCATCTTGGGCCTTCGCCTTAGCCGGCTTGCTCACCTGCGAGATTGCCATTGCCAGGCCCGTATCTTACGCGGGAGGCTGGACCGTTATAGAGGAGTCAGACCGCCAATCCAGTTCTGCCTTAGCGCACTATACCCCCACCCCCAAATGGTCCATTGGCCTGAGAACCGAGTTTAATCGAGACATGGATTTTGTAATCAACAGTATCCATCCCACTTTCCTGGCTAAAAGGTGGTTCGGCGCAGACTACCAGGGCAACCTTTACTTCCATGGCGGCATAGGCAGCGCCTCAGGCACTCATGGCAACCCACTCTCCGATGAAACCGCTGTGTACGGTGGCGTGATGGCAGATTGGGAAACGCGGTCGTTATTTGTGAGCTATCGCAACCGGTATCTTGACGCAGGGCATTTCGGCGACCAATTTATGCAGGCCGTTAGAGCCGGCTTTGCTCCCTACGAGGGCGACAGCGGCGAGCTCCACACTTGGCTGATGTTAGAGATAGACCACCGCCCCGAGGATCAGGACACCGTCACAGCCACGCCTCTGGTGAGATTTTTCAAAGGGCCGATGCTCGTCGAGCTTGGCTACAACCTGAACGTAAACCAACCGCTTTTCAATTTTACCTACCGCTTCTGAAGCACGAGGAGTCGACCATGCGCATCATTTCAATACTCATCGCCGTACTCGCCGCTGCGCTGTTTGCTGCAACAACGACCGCGCAAGAGCACCATGATCACAACCAGCATGAGCAACAGCACGATTCAATGGAAATGAATCATGACCATCACGACCATGCGCATCATGAGCAGGCAGATCAGCATCACGATGGTCACGCTGAGGCCTCTTCCCAAGCGGTAGCGCGACTCACCCGAACCGAAGATATCGAGGCGGCACTGTCGGAGGGCGGAGAGCCCATCGTTGCAGATGTGCTGGGCGTGGTGTGCGACTTCTGCGCCATCGCCATGAACAAGATCTTCAGTAAACGCGATGAGGTGGCTGCGATCTATGTCGACCTCGATACCAAAGCACTGAGTATTGTGCTGGCGCCAGGGGCAAACTTGAGCGATGAAATGATCGCCGACTTGGCCGTTCAAGCCGGTTACCGTGTAGCCGGTATTCGGCGAGGGAATGAGGCGTTAGGCAACGCGTCATGAGAGGCGATTGGCGAGACAGCATCGCGCCCACGTTGGCGCTTTTTGGTAGCGCGTCAACCCTTCTGTGTTGCGCACTACCGGCGTTGCTGATCTCTATCGGTGCCGGCGCTGTCATGGCCGGACTGACATCGGCTATCCCGGGAATTATGTGGCTATCTGCACACAAGGACGTGCTTTTTCTGGTGTCTGGTCTATTGATGATGATCAGCACCGGCTTGTGGTGGCAACAACGCAACGCGCCCTGCCCGCTGGATCCCGAAAAAGCCGCTGCCTGTGCGCGGCTCAGGCGAATCAATAAATGGCTGCTCGCGTTCGCTTGGGGCGCCTACATCTGCGGCGTATTTTTCGCCTACCTCTGGGTATTAATCGTTTACTGAGATCTCGTGACTCGGCGAGTGTAGATCAACAACCATAACCCCAAGACAGCGGTCCCGAGCGCCAGAACAGAGAACAGCTTGAGCAATAACGTACCAATGGTGTCACGGTCGCCATAGCTCATGATGTGCAGTGACCATAAAAAGTCCCACCAACGCCAGGCCTCGTGGCGAACGGCTACCACCTGCCCTGACAGCGCATCCATATAGGCGATGCGGTCAGGGTTCGCAGAATCCCAAAGCCGCCAAAGCGGCAACGGCGCCCCTCGATATTCACTGCCCGCCACATTCTGATCAATCCATTCGGCACTGTCCGGCGACATGACAGTGCGCTCGGCGGCCAGCGCCAGAGCATCTTGCTCAGTTAATGGCTCAAGCGCCGCTCCCTCTTTGCTTAACCATTGCACGCCCTCTGCGGAGTGAACAGCGAGCACCTTCTCACCGGTACGCCGTTCCACGAGCACAAGCTGATTGGCCACGGTAGATGGCACGCTGAAATCGGCGAGATTGATTTCGCTCTGTGGAGCAGGCCGCTTAAATTGGTGCCCGCGGACGTAGTCGATATCAATAAAAGCGAAATACAGGCCGCTGAGAGTCCAAAGCAATAGCTGAACTGAAGTCACCGCCGCAACACGTCGGTGCCAACGCCTTAGCATGCGCTGCCTAGAAAGGGAGCCACTCATCAGATTTAACCCTCATCTCACGCACTCTGGCTTGACCCCGATCTCGGATAGCAGATCCGCATGGGGAGCCCGGTGTCGTCATATTCTGGACCAGTCGCGGGAAGGAACAATCGCTGGGATGGCTGAAGCTTTGCCACGACGCCACATACTAGCGCATCAATCACATCATCCCGCTGATAGCTGGAACGAGGCCATTTCGCGCAAAACTTTGCCACTAAATCATGTATCAATACGCCACCCATAAAACGCTCTAAAACCATGATGCGCTCATCATTACCTTCTTCGGATTTCTTGTTGTTTTGCATTGGTACACCGCCATTGAGTCCGGCAAAGCAAAGCTCCGGGTGCGTCTCCATCCATGCCGCTCCGTTTACGTCGCTGCGCGACAGCAACGCTTCCGTCTCACGGATTTTCGGCAAAAGGTAGAACGCCTGCTTGCTCACGCCACGCTCGAAGTGTTTTTTGCTCGCCGCATTTATGGCCGCATATGAAGCTGGCTCGAGGGCCAGCCGCGGTGGAACTGGAAAAACACTGCTTCGCCGAGGCCCCAGCAGCTGCCTGGCCTCTCGGTCGCATGC
>JAYOEE010000005.1:63356-68552 GCA_038106565.1 Halieaceae bacterium | reverse complement strand
GCGATTCGATATCAGCGCTTGAATCGTGTGACGCGCACAGGTAATCGTGTAAAACCTCGAATAAACAAATTGCATGTTCGCTCGGGCTCACCCGCGAGCTCCACCTTCTCGAAACGCTTGAGCACCTCTTCCCAGAGGATACGTAACTGCATTTCAGCTAGCCGATTACCCATGCACCGATGTATCCCCGCACCGAAGGACAGATGATTTCTGACGTTAGGACGGTCAACCCAAAATGCTTCCGGGCGATCGATCACAGTATCGTCATAGTTTCCTGACACAAACCACAGCACCACTTTTTCACCTTTGCGTATAGTCTGGCCTCTGAACTCAACATCTCTGGTAGCGGTGCGTCGCATATGCGGCAATGGGGTCTGGTAGCGGATGATCTCGGACACCATGGAAGGAATCAGTGCGGGATTGCCGCGCACTTTGGCCATTTCGTCAGGAAACTGATTCAGAAAGACCACACCGCCCGACATTGAGTTTCGCGTGGTGTCGTTGCCGCCGACTATGAGCAACATAATATTGCCCATGTAAGTCAACGGATCATCAACCATGTTTGCTGTGTTCGGATCGGACTGTAGCATTCGTATCAGGTCGAAGGCCTCCTTACCGTCACCCTTGCGCTCGTGCCAGAGCTCAGTGAAGCGCTGCAAGCATGCGGTCATGTGTTCGACGATGACCTCTCGAGGAACACCCTCTCCAGCCGTGATTCTCTCGTCGTTAGTGAACATGTCCGACCATTCTGTCAGGTTGTTTCGCTCTTCCCATGGATAATCAAATAGCGTCGCCAGCATTTTGGTAGTGAGATCACGGCTCACCATCTTTACCCAATCGAAAGGTTCGTTCTCCGGCAAGCCATCAAGCACCTCGATAGTCCGCTCGCGAATGAGCGATTCAAACTCCTTCAAATTACGCGGTGCCACCACGTGATGTACCGCCCTCCTTTGATCGTCGTGCTCGGGCGGATCCATCGCGATGAACATCTTCAGGATCATGTCTGGCTCTGGGTCGAGGATCGCTATGGAGGGCTCAGATGAGAATGTGTCGGTATCACGCTCGATCGCAACAATGTCCTCGTAGCGAGTCACCGACCAAAAAGGCCCTGCTGGACTCTCCGGCTGAAAATGGACTGGAGACTCTTCTCGCAATCTCGCAAATAAGTCATGCCAGTAGTCATGCTGGAACATGCGAGGATCTGATACATCAAGCTCCGTGATGTCTATACCATGATAATCAGGCTTCGAAACGACGACAGGTGCATTCATAATACAAGCCTTTTCATATATTTATGAACAGATCTTAAAGCTGTTTTTACGCTACATCTGGAACTCGGGGAGCCGGACTGTGATGTCCGCCATCCCTTCGGTAACGACAATCTGACAAGCGAGCCGTGAATTGTCAGCGCGATCCGGACGCAAACCAAGCATGGCTGTCTCTTGTGAATCCGGCGCTGCCAATTCCCCGGAAACCTCGACAAAACAGTGGCACGTGCCGCAGATAGCGCCGCCGCCACAATCTGCATCAATCCCTGGGATGTCATGCTTAAGAGCGGTTTCCATCAGCGACAGCCCTACGTCGCCATCTACCATGCGCTCAGAGCCATCAAACTGTACGAATGTAATCACGGTCATACTGCTAAGTGTCCTTTATTACTGTCTTGAAAAATATCAAAGAGCGGGGCTAATACCCGCCATGTACCCGCCATGGCCCCATTCTAGCCTGCCGCCATCTGATCCGCTTCAAAAGCCTCGTGAAACGCTGCGAGCATGCTTTGCTCGTGACTTTGTGCCTCAGTGGTATCCAGGGGCCGCTCTAACTTTGCCCAATCAATGTCGCCATCATCTGTCATGGACTCATATCCGAGAATACCCAACTCTTCAAATTTGGGACGCACGCTGTCAGTCAGTAGACCAATGCGCCGTAAATTCGGCACTACCCGCTGGAACAAAAGATTCCTGAAGGTGGACATGACAAAACCATCCAATACCTTCCGTCGGCTCTCTTCAACATCCCAGCCAAAATGACGAAAGACGTCCGTGGCGACTAAACGCTCGCGGCTGATGGCGCAGGCCTCAAAAGCAAACAGCGCCCGCTCCTCACGCTCCTCATCGGTCAGCGTTTTCACGTACTCCTCAAGATAGTTCACTCCGAAAGTCACGTGCCGCGCCTCGTCTCGCGTAACCAGGTAAACAATGTCCTTGAGCACGGGATCCGGGGTAGTCTCCCTGGTCGTGTTAAAGGCCGACAGTGCCAAACCCTCGATTACGATCTGCATACCGATGAACTTTAGATCCCATCGCGGATCAGTGAGGATCTTGTCGATGATACTGTTGAGGTGGGTATTAATCGGATACATCAGTCCGATCCGCTTCTGAATGTATTGGTTGAACACCTCAACATGTCTAGCCTCGTCAAAGGTCTGCGAGGCCGCATACAGTTTGGCATTGAAGGTAGGAGCACAAGAACACAACTGACTGGCTACCAGTAGCGCACCCTGCTCACCATGCAGGAACTGTGACAGCGACCAGGCATTCATATGCAGCCAAAATTCATCTCTATCCTTGTCCGACAAGGCAAGATAAGGCGGGTAGTCATGCAGGTTCATCAACTCTGCTTGACGTTCTTCCTCAGGCCATGGGCGATCCCAATCGATGTCTATCTGCGGATCCCAGTTAAGCTGCTTCCCAAGCTCGTAGAGCTTTTTAATCCGGTCGTCCTGCACCGCATAGTCCCAGTTATACGCGCCGGTAAGCGGTGTTTGGAATATCTGAGCAACATGATCAACGTCCGAACTCGTTAGCACATCCTCAAGATCAGGATTGCCAGAGGGATAATCCGCATTGGCGAATTGCTGAATTTTTCTCGGCGTCTTTTCACTCCAGGCAATCTTCATAACGGGCTGTCCTCCTAAATCCCTGCCATCTTCTTATCACCCGGCGCGTGACTCAAGGTGCTAACTTGCCAATTAAAGGTCAATTATGGCCAAATCGAGGTATGGAAGCGTCAATACCGAGCCAATATCTGCTTGTTCTCATTGGGTACGCCAACGCAAGAGGCTATGCCACCGAAGCCTTGTGTGAGGGCACCGGGATATCCGTTGAAGCGCTGATCAATCAGGGGGCCCGTGTTGAAAGCGGAGAGGCTGATCGCGTCATTGCCAATGCCCTGCGGGTAATGGGAGATCCCACCTTAGGGATTTCGGTTGGACAACAGCTTAATCTGGGAGCACATGCCGTGGTCGGCCAGACGCTCATGGCATGCTCAGACCTGCAAGAGGTATCCGATACCTTGATACGCTACGGTCAGTTACTCACTGGCAGCGAGGCGTCTCTCTCTCAGTATGCAAACACTCTAACTGACCGCGTCGGCATAAAGGTATTGGTGGAATCGTCCTCTGCATCAACGCGATTTTCCTACGAGGTTATTTTTTCTGCTGCGCAAAAGACGCTCTCTGATTTGCTACAAATGCCACCTCCGGATCTCCAAGCCGACTTTCCATACAATCCCCCACCCAATATTGCCCCTTTCAATGAGATCTTCGGTGACGGAGTACGATTCAACGCGGAGGAAGCGATCCTGAGTTGGCCAAGGTCACTCATGAATCACCCGCTGCCCACTTCCAACGAAACACTCAGAGCACTGTATGAAGCCGAGTGCGCAAGGCTACTTGCAGACCTCTCAGACACAGCGAGCTACTCTGAACGAACTTTGACTGCGCTGGACAGACTTCAAGGACAGTATCCACAGCTGGATCAGATGGCTGCCATGCTGAATTTAAGCGCACGAACCTATCGAAGACGCTTAAAAGAAGAGTCGACGACTTTTCAAATGCTGCTCGACAAGGTACGCCTCAAGCGCGCCAAATACATTTTGAGCAGAGGCAAGCCCTCCATCGACAAGGTGGCGCTATCTCTTGGTTTTACGGATACCTCTAACTTTCGGCGGGCATTTATACACTGGACCGGTGAGTCCCCATCTCAATGGAGAAAAAAAAGAGCCTCTCGCTCAGAGCAACACGGTGCCTAAGCTGCCTGGAGCACAAAACCCTCCCGCGGAAAATGGAGGTAAACATCGTGCCCGGTCTCGATCCGACGGCGCAGCACAGCGCCATCATCATCCAACGCGATCAATTCGCCGGCTGTGCTGTCTCGAGCATAATCAAGTGGCTTCAGAACGACCGAAGCGCCGGGAAGAAAAGGCTCGCTGACCTCGCCTACGACCCTGTCTTGATCACTTGCAATGGCGTCCATCACGGCATGATCCGAAGCGCGCGTAGGCGGGTCTCTTGGAATCTTGGCTAGCCGCTCCATCCAATCGACCACGGTTGAAGGCCAATCCTGGCGGCACTGGCTGTCAATCTGACAAGCCATCCATAGAGGGTGAAAACAGCACAGATCGAGGTATCCCGGTTTCGCGCCCGACAGATTTGGCATCGAAGCGAGGCGACTAGCGATGCACGACACGTAGCGAGTGATGTGCTCTCTGGCTTCGATTTTTGAGGGAAGTACGATTGTCGCGTCTTGCATCATCTGCATACGATCACGCATAAAGCGGCCCATTCCTATCATCCCTAGCTGCCCCACCAAATAGGAGAGCACTTTCATTTGCGGTGCGGCCACTAGGACCGAAAAAAACACCTCGCGCTCTGCCCAGCAGCGCAACGATTCATCTTGCGATTCAAGCTTACTGGATTGAGGTACCCCGTCATTCAATGCGCTATAGGCCAGGCGTGAATCACAATAAAAATGCGAACCCAACTGCAGCACCGGAATCCGTCGATAACCACCAAGTAACGCGTCGAGAACGGGTCTCGGCGGCTGCGCGGGAACCAATACAGAGCACCATTCCTGTTTCCTCATACCGAGGGCCAGACGCAATTTCTCGGAGAAAGGGGACATGGGATAGTGATAAAGAATCGGCGTCATCTAGCTCGCCTCAAGAAACTCATGCCACCAACCAACTATCTCGCGGGGCTGCAACAAACCGCTGGCAATAAAAAAGCCGGCACAAATGGCCGGCTTTGTTATTTGACGCCACTCCCAAACGCGGCGCCAATGCAGATTACTTTTTCTTTTTCGCAGCTGCCTTCTTCTTAGCAGGTGCTTTTTTCTTAGCAGCTGCCTTCTTCTTAGCAGGTGCCTTCTTCTTAGCAGCCGCCTTCTTCTTGGCGGGTGCCTTCTTCTTAGCAGC
>JAYOEE010000005.1:56765-63256 GCA_038106565.1 Halieaceae bacterium | reverse complement strand
GCCTTCTTCTTAGCAGCTGCCTTCTTCTTGGCAGGTGCCTTCTTCTTGGCTACTGCCTTCTTCTTGGCAGGTGCCTTCTTCTTAGCAGCCGCCTTCTTCTTGGCAGGTGCCTTCTTCTTAGCTGCTACTTTTTTCTTAGCAGCGGGTTTCTTCTTTGTTGCTTTCTTCGCAGCGGCCATAAGTCCCTCCTAATGTGCCCAGCCTCATTTACAACGCTATCAAGCTTTATATTTATTGACAAGGTAGTAGTCACTATTCACAACTAAGTCAAAACGCTCAAAATATGTTTCGCGATGTCATCGACCGCACCTACCCCATCCAGTCGATGATAATTCACCGACCCCAGTCTGCTGTAAAAATCTACGAGCGGACGGGTTTGTTCATGGTAAACACTGAGTCGCTTTCTGATCGTCTCCTCGCGATCGTCATCTCGCTGTATCAACTCCTCCCCCGTTTCATCATCCACACCGCTCTGTGCTGGCGGATTGAATTCAATATGGTAGACACGGCCCGATCCGGGGTGAACTCTCCTGCCACTCAACCGCTTGATAATCTCTTCGTCCGACACTGCGATTTCCATTACATGATCGATAGCAATGTTTTCATCAACCATGGCTTGAGCCTGCGGAATAGTGCGCGGAAAACCATCGAATAAGCATCCACCCGCACAATCAGCTTCGGTAATTCTCTCCTTAACCAGACCGACGATGATGTCATCCGATACCAAGCCGCCGGCATCCATGATCGCTTTCGCCTGGTTCCCCAAATCGGTACCCGCGGCAACCGCCGCTCGCAACATATCTCCTGTAGAGATCTGCGGTATGGAGAATTGCTGACAAATGAATTGGGCCTGCGTGCCCTTACCCGCGCCCGGAGGACCTAGAAGAATGATTCGCATAGTCGAGAGCTCTCTTATATTTTGGCGATTCAATGTGCGGCAGTTGTTAATGACACGCTACACACCGTCTGCCGAACTCGCAAGCCTGTCTCCAGCGAGCCGCTTTTTCGCCTCCTGCCATCGCTCTTCAAGCTTTTCCAGCGGCTCGGTGTCTAATGCAACACCCTGCTCGGAGGCAGACTGCTCCATTGCTCTGAACCTGTTTTCAAACCTGGAGTTGGCGCGACGAGCGGCTGTCTCAGCATCTACGCCCAGATGTCGTGCAAGGTTCACAACCGCTATCAACACATCTCCTACTTCAGCCTCGATTGCAACCGAATCGCCGGTTGTCACAGCCTCCGTCAGCTCACGCATCTCCTCATCTACCTTGGCCCACGCACCGCTCGAATCTGGCCAATCAAAACCTACCCTCGCTACGCGCTTCTGTAGCTTCTGCGCTCTAATCAACGCGGGCAAAGCCTGTGGCACGTCATCAAGCACGCCATTTAATCTTTTCTCCGAGCGCTCCTGTTGCTTGATGTGCTCCCAATTTTCTCTGACGAGCGACTCACTGATCGCCAGGTCATCCGAACTTCCAGCGGATTGGCTCTCGAAAACGTGTGGGTGCCTGCGCACCAATTTCTCAGTCAATCGCTCTACGACTCCCATAAAGTCGAATAAACCCCTCTCTTTCCCAAGCTGAGCGTAAAAGACAATCTGGAACAACACGTCACCCAACTCATCACCAACCTGCTCAAAATCGCGCGCCTCTATTGCATCTACCAGTTCGTAAACCTCTTCGATGGTATGCGGCACGATCGAGGAGAAATCCTGCTTGAGATCCCATGGGCACCCCGTATGCGGGTCCCGTAGCCGTTCCATTACCTCGAGAAGCGCGTGCAATTGATCGACTGAAGCGTCTTGAACACTCATAACTGCCTCGGCGGGTTAGTCCGACCCAGATAGAGAGCGCGGCGCGTCTGACTCGGAAGCCTGAAAAACGCCAGTGGAGAGATAGCGATCACCCCGATCGCAGATAATCGCAACAATCGTGGCATCTCTGACCTCCGCGCTGATCCGCAGTGCTGCGACGATCGCGCCCCCGGACGACACGCCGGCGAAGATACCCTCCTCGCGAGCGAGACGCCTCATCATCATCTCAGACTCCGCCTGGCTGATATCCATCACGCGATCGACACGAGAAGATTCATAAATCTTGGGCAAATAAGCCTCTGGCCACCGCCTGATACCGGGAATTTGAGACCCGTCTGTCGGCTGGAGACCGATGATCTCAATCTGGGGGTTTTTATCCTTGAGGAACCGAGAGACCCCCATGATCGTGCCGGTGGTACCCATTGACGATACAAAATGTGTGACCCTGCCCTGAGTCTGCGCCCAGATCTCTGGCCCAGTGGAGGAAAAGTGGCCGGCCGGATTATCAGGGTTGGCAAATTGATTCAGCACAATCCCCTCGCCTCGAGCCTCCATCGCGAGTGCAAGATCCCGCGCCCCCTCCATTCCCTCTTCTGGAGACACATCAATCAACTCGGCGCCATACGCGCGCATGGCGCCTTTGCGCTCCTCGCTCTGGTTCGCAGGCATGATGAGACGAAGATGGTAGCCTTTAACCGCAGCCGCCATTGCCAAAGCGATACCAGTATTACCGCTGGTCGCCTCAATTAAGGTATCGCCCGGCGCGATCATGCCGCGCGACTCTGCCTCGGAAATCATGCTCATTGCCGGCCGGTCTTTTACGGAGCCCGCGGGGTTGTTGCCCTCAAGCTTGCACAGAATCGTGTTCGTCGTATCGCCCACCAAACGCTGCAACCGCACCAATGGCGTGTTGCCCACCGTGTCTTCGACTGTGGGATAGTCGCCTCCGTCTATCATCATCTCGCTCCGAAGTGGATAGCCAATACAGATCTATCGCAGCACGCATGCATCAATAACAACACAACCAGATCGATCTAAGAGAGGGTTGAGGGTTTTCTCAGGGAGCGCAGAATGTTGCGGCTATGTATCGGGCGCCCTGCAGTCAATGCGGACACAGCAGATCTTGTCACCGCTTTCATGATACTCAGCGACACCGAATCCGGCGTCTGCCCTTCTTGAAGCGCTTGCTCTATAAACAACAAATTGATGCCTCTGATTCCCTGCCGCTGATCCAGCGACTCCGCCGCCGGCACTGCGACAAACCCCCTTCCCGCTTCATACCGATACAGGGCGGCTTCGGTGATGGGATCGCCGAGTTCATCCACCGCCCAATCGACACGGTAACCCAGCTCTGCCAACAAGACCAATTCGAATCGACGCAGAGCCAGATCGGGCGGCCCCGCCTGGAGCCCCTCCACGGTCTCGCCATAATGAACAAAAAGGGACGGATGCGGATCGAAACGCGGTAGCACTCGCGTCAACAATTCGTTGAGGTAAAGGCCGCTCATGAGGCTTTCTGCCCGGAGCGTATAGCCCGGCGTAGGTGCTTCTGCAGATATGAGTGTTCTTAATTCACCGCGACCGGACAGCTTGATCAAGAGAGGGTGAAAAGGCTGCAAAAGAGCGGCAAGGTTACCGCCCGGCTTGCGCCTGAAAGCCCCCTTGGCGACAGCGCCGCAGCGGCCGTCAACGGCAGTGAAAAACTCCACTAACAAGCCGTTGTCACCGTAGTTTTTTCGCCCTAAGACCCAGCTGGGCTGCAGGTCAGTCACGTATCACCCAGCGGATCGAGACCCAACGTCTTGAGTGCTCTCATGTCATCGGACCATCCCGCCTTCACCTTGACCCACAGCTTCAGCATGACTTTGCAATCGAACGCCTGCTCCATATCCTTTCGCGCCGCAGTGCCAATTGATTTTAGTCGCTCACCCGATTCGCCGACCAGAATCTTCTTTTGCCCTGCCCGCTCCACCAGAATCAGGGCGTTGATATGCAGTATGCCGCGCTCATCCTCGGCAAAATCTTCTATCTCTACTGCGGTTGCGTAAGGCAACTCATCCCCCAGCTGTCGAACGATCTTCTCACGCACCAACTCTGCTGCGAGAAAGCGCTGGGTCTTGTCGGTAACGTGATCTTCCGGGAAGAGATGGGGGCCAACGGGGGCAAGACGTTTGATGTAATGCACCAGATCTTCCAAGCCCTGCTTGCGCAACGCCGAAATCGGGAAGACTGCATCAAAATCCACCCGGCCAGACAGATGGGTGGTGAAGGGAAGCAATGCGTCCTTGTCCTGCAACAAATCAACTTTGTTGATCAGCAGCGCAACGGGACCTTCCTGACGAGAGACCCACTCTAAAGCCAGCTCATCTTCATCCGTCCAACGCGTCCTGTCGCACAACATCAAAGTGACGTCGACCTCGGTCATCGCCGAGGCCGCAGATTTATTCATGAGCTTGTTCACCGCCTTGGTCTGGCCAAGATGTATACCCGGGGTATCGATAAAGATGAGCTGCGAGTCACCTTCTGTTCTCACGCCGAGGAGCTGTTGCCGTGTCGTTTGAGGCTTACGGGATGTGATGCTCAGCTTTTGACCGAGAAGATGGTTGAGCAAAGTCGATTTGCCCACGTTTGGTCGACCAACAATCGCCACCATTGCGCATCGCGTGTCAGCCATTGCCGGACTCGGCCACCTTGCTCAACATGAGCTCGGCTGCTGATTGCTCCGCTCGGCGGCGCGCCGTCCCGACCGCCTCGGTGGTTAGGTTCCTTTTAGTGAGCGCACACTGAACGCGGAAGGATTGTTGATGATCCTCTCCCGAAACCGCAACCACCTGATATTCGGGCAAAGGCTCACCTCTCGCCTGCAACCACTCCTGAAGCCTTGTTTTGGCGTCAACCGCAGCGGTGGGCGACGCCGCTTCCAATAAAGTGGAAAGCCAAGTAACGACGAGAGACTGGGCTTCGGAAAAAGACCCGTCGAGCATCACAGCACCCGCCAGCGCCTCGAGCGTATCCGCCAAAATTGAATCACGATGGCGACCACCACTCTTGCGCTCGCTCTCGCCCAGTATCAGAAAATCAGAAAGCTCCAACTGCTTCGCTATGGTTGCCAGAGAGGCGCCATTGACCACACTGGCCCTCAAACGACTCAAGGCTCCCTCGTCTGCTTCGGGAAACCGCTGGAAAAAAAACTGCGCTACGCTTAAGCCAATCAACGCGTCGCCCAAAAATTCCAGCCGTTCATTGTGCTGACTCGCGGCACTACGATGCGTGAGCGCCCGAGTCAGTAGGTCTTGATCAGCAAACTCGTAACCCAAGCGACGTTGCAATGTCGTCAAAGAAACTTTGGTGAGAGTGCTCAAGATTGACCTTTTTGGTCAGACTCAAAAAGCAGATCGTCAAACTTCATGACGCCATCGAAGATCCAGAACAGGGGGAAACGGAGTTCATAGCGGGCATCAATAATGATGATCCCGCGCTCACGGTATACCTCTATATCATCGATGTTGATGCCAGTGACTTGATTAGTCTTTAGAAGCTTTGCGAGTTGCAGCTTTACGTCAACTACCGTCGACTCATTGGCTTGGGACTCAGCCGCCACACGCGCCACCACATCTTTCACCGAGAGATACTCGAGATATCCCGGCGTCACCCTGAGCAAAACAATCATCAGTGCGGCGAGCAAAAAGAGTCCGGCTGCCACCTCCCAAAAACCGTACCCTCTCTGGTGCTTGACGAATCCTGCTATGCGCTGCCTCTGCACCAAGATCTCCCTCCTAGCTGCTCTAGTCGATAGCACCGGATCGCGAGAAAGATGGCACACTGAGAAAATTCTCCCAGTGCATCCAGATGGCGACCGCCTTACCCACAATGTCGCGCTCGGGCACCTGGCCCCACACTCGACTGTCGCTACTGTTATCGCGATTATCGCCCATCATAAAATAGTGGCCAGGCTTAACCACAACAGAAAAATTTCGCGCTCCCCGACGGTCATCGGTTTGCATTAGGTGTCCATCCGACGCGGGCAGTTCTTCCCGACCCATCCTGATCGTGTATCGGCCGGTTGGCAATTCTGCAAGCCACTCCTGAGGAACCGGCTCGCCATTTACAAACAGCTGCTTGTCGCGATACGCAATGCGATCACCGGGCTTACCAATGACGCGCTTGATGTAGTAGGTGTCATTCTGATGTGGTGGAAAAAACACCATGACATCGCCACGCTCAGGCGCGCCGGTTTCGAGGATTTTGGTGCGCGTTACCGGCAATCTCAGACCGTAGGAATATTTATCTACCAGAATGTAATCCCCGACCTCAAGGGTGGGCACCATGGATGAAGAGGGAATCTGAAACGGTTCGTAAAGAAAGGACCTTAAAATCAGCACAACAGCAAGAACGGGAAAGAAAGAGCGCGCGTACTCTACGACCGCCGGCTCTGACGCTTCCAAAGCACAGGTCTCAGCAAAGGCTTGTGCGGCTTTCGATCCCTCTACCTCGTGCCCGGGATATTGCAGAGCCAGCTCGTCACGCTTTCTGCCGCGCCCGGGCGCTAACAAAAGACTATCTAGCAGCCATATGGCGCCGCTACCCACCACGATAATGACAAGCAGGAGCGGGAAATCAATATTCATAAGTTTTCTCGCAACTTGGGGTGATGGCTACTCCCACAACGACCATACACCTC
>JAYOEE010000005.1:52203-56665 GCA_038106565.1 Halieaceae bacterium | reverse complement strand
ACCATACACCTCTACCGGAACCATCCTCAGCCATCAACCTGCAGCACGGCGAGAAAAGCAGATTGTGGGATTTCGACGTTCCCCACCTGCTTCATCCGCTTCTTGCCCGCTTTCTGCTTCTCCAGCAATTTCTTCTTTCTGGTCACGTCTCCCCCATAGCACTTAGCGGTCACATTTTTACGCAAAGCCTTCACGGTTTGCCGGGCCACGATTTTGCCTCCGACTGCCGCCTGAATGGCTACGTCGAACATCTGCCGTGGAATCAGCTCCTTCATTTTCTCAGTGAGGGAGCGGCCCCGAGACTGCAGGTGGTCGCGATGCACGATGATCGCCAATGCATCAACGCGATCTCCGTTAATTAACACGTCAAGGCGAGACAGAGGCGCCGCCTCGAACCGCTCAAAACCGTAATCTAGCGAGGCATATCCGCGACTCACCGACTTCAAACGATCAAAGAAATCCAAAACCACCTCTGCCATAGGGATGTCGTAGATAACCTGAACCTGCTGGCCAAGGAATTGCAAATCAACCTGAGTGCCCCGCTTTTCTACACACAAGGTGATGGCCGCGCCAAGATACTCCTGAGGAGTCAGAATGGTGCACCGGGCAATGGGCTCACGCATCGTCTCAATTTCGCCCACATCAGGTAGTTTCGAGGGGTTGTCCACGTAAACCACCTCTCCGCTTTTCTTAACAATCTCATAAATCACCGTGGGCGCCGTGGTAATGAGATCAAGATCATATTCGCGCTCCAGACGTTCCTGGATGATTTCCATGTGCAGCATGCCCAAAAAGCCACAGCGGAACCCGAAGCCCAACGCATCAGACGTCTCTGGCTCGTAGAAGAGCGACGCGTCATTGAGCGTCAACTTCCCGAGCGCGTCCCGAAAATCCTCATAGTCATCCGAATTGACGGTGAAAATACCGGCATAAACCTGGGGCTTCACCCGCTTGAAGCCGGGCAAAGCCGGCGTGTCCTGATGCGCAGCGGAAATCAGCGTATCGCCTACCGGGGCTCCAGTAATATCCTTGATGCCGGCTACTATAAAACCCACCTCGCCCGCCATCAGCACACCGGTTTCTGTTCTTCGTGGTGTGAAAACACCGACCATATCGGCCTGATGCTGTTTGCCAGTAGACGCCACAACAAACCGATCCCGCTTACCAAGCTGCCCCTGCTTCACCCGAACCAGTGAAACGACTCCCAGATAATTATCGAACCAGGAGTCGATAATCAGTGCTTGCAATGGCGCGTCTCGGTCTCCTTCTGGCGGAGGTATCCGTCGTATCAGTTCCTCCAGAACATCTTCGATTCCCATACCAGTCTTGGCACTCGTGGCAACCGCCTCCGTGGCGTCGATGCCGATGATCTCTTCAATTTCCTGCTTCACTTTGTCGGGATCAGCTTGGGGCAAGTCCATTTTGTTTAGCACAGGCAGCACCTCAAGACCCTGCTCAATCGCGGTGTAGCAGTTCGCGACCGACTGCGCCTCCACACCCTGACCGGCGTCGACCACCAGCAGGGCGCCCTCACAAGCGCTCAACGAGCGCGAGACCTCATAGGAAAAATCGACGTGGCCTGGCGTGTCGATGAAATTCAGCTGAAACTGATCACCGTCGCGCGCAATATAGTCAAGCGTCACACTCTGCGCTTTGATCGTAATGCCGCGCTCCCGCTCGAGATCCATGGAATCCAACACTTGCGCAGCCATTTCACGTTCTGAGAGCCCGCCGCAATGCTGAATAAAGCGATCAGCCAGCGTCGATTTTCCATGATCGATGTGTGCGATGATCGAAAAATTTCGTATGTGACTGAGTTCAGCCAACGCGCAGTTACCTCAATAAAAAAACGGGGGCGCAGAATTGCGGCCCCTCACAGATCAGAACGTCTATTTTAGCATGTCGCCGGCAAAGAGAGCGGCCCTTGCGACGAACCGCTTTCGTTATTTTTAGCAGTGCCGCTTCACTCTTGGGTCTCAGGAATACGGATACCGATGAATAAGGGACTTCCACCCCGAATGAGCCGCAAAGGGACCGACGCCCCAGGCGTTAAGCCTTCGGACGCTTCCTCTAGATCACGCATGCGGGTCACGGCAGTACTACCAAACCTCGTGAGGATGTCCCCCTCTCTGACTCCCGATGCAGCTGCAGCGGATCCGGGTTCGACCTCTGTGATCACCACGCCGCCAGCCAACCCCATCTCCGCGAGCACGGCGGAATCGGCGGGCGCGACTCTCATACCCAATAAAACCAGTGCGCCGTCCTCAGAAACGCCTGCATCGACACGCGCCACCTGATCGGCAGACAAACCGCCCACCTCTACTTCCAATGTTTGCTCGCTACCATCGCGAATAATGTTGACGGTGCAGAGGGTTCCCGGCGCAATCAGTCCGACAACGTGGGGCAGGTCAGCGGAGGTTTCTATGTCCTCGCCATCAAACTGGACGATTACGTCTCCCGAGAGTAGTCCGCCTCGTTCTGCAGGAGACTCCTTGCCTACCTGCGCAATGAGCGCCCCACGAGGCCTGTCCAGTCCAAAGGAATCGGCCAGATTCCTATCCACGTCCTGAATACTGACTCCCAACCATCCACGTTCCACCATTCCGTTAGCCTGAATCTGTCCCACCACATTCTTGACCACCGAGGCCGGAATCGCGAAGGACAAGCCGATCGAACCACCCGAGCGGGTAAATATCTGCGAATTCACTCCGATCACTTCGCCTTCGAGATTGAAGAGCGGCCCGCCGGAATTGCCCGGATTGATCGCAACGTCTGTTTGTATAAAGGGCACGTAGTTATCGCCAGATTCCGTGGGCAAACTCCTTCCCAACGCGCTGACGATGCCGGCGGTAACCGAGAAATCGAGGCTAAATGGGGATCCAATTGCCAACACCCACTGGCCCACTTTCACCTCAGTATCGTCTGCGAGAGAAAGCGCGGTGAGATCCCGCGCATCAATTTTCAAAACGGCGAGATCAGAGCGAGCGTCCGCGCCGATTACCTCCGCATCGAATTCCCGACGATCGGACAAGCGAACCACCACTTTTTTTGCATTGTCCACAACATGATTGTTGGTAACGACATAACCGTCTTCCGACACGACGAAACCAGAGCCCATCCCTGCCCGCTCTCTGGGTACAGGTGGTCCTCCGCGGAATTCGAAAAACCGTCTTAGATACTCAGGCAGCTCCTCCATCTGATCCTGATACTGCGTCTGATCGGATTCGTACTCCACGAGAATCTTCACCACCGCAGGCGCGGAGGCATCCACAATTTGAGTAAAGTCTGGCAGATCGGCATTGGCACCACGCACGACCGACAAAGCAAGGAAAAAGATCAAACAGGCACGCACCATCATGGCCGAACTCCAGCAAGTAAATTCACACGTTTAATTAGTTTGTAGCGAGCGTTTCGGCCTCTAGGCCACTATCGTTGGACGCCTTGCCCGCAAGCCTAGGCTCGGAAAAGCCTGGAAGCGTGCCGCCCCTTCGATACCCGACAAGCTTAAGGATAGCAAATGCAGAGATCAGGCCCACGCCAAACGCAATGGCAGTCCCCATATCACCATAACTGGCCAACCCCAATGCACACCCTGTGGCCACCAGTAACGGGATGCCGTAAAGGAAAAATGTTCCGCTCAACAGCGTGATCTCGGGCACGCGAATCCATACTTGATCACCGATTTCACAATCAGAAGCCGCCAATAGCTCGCCAGACAAGGCCCTGACCAGCCCTTTTCCACTCTGCATTAATGCGGACATCGCACCGTGGCCACATCCAGCCCTTGCCGCGCAACGACCGCAAGCGGAGCTCCTGTCTGCCTCGACCCACACTGCGTCGCCCTCAACAGCGACCACACGACCCATTTCGACCAGCCAACCCATCAGGGGCCGTCCCCAGAGGGCCGCACCGCATCAGCCAATAGCCTTGCCGTTACCAAAGGAATCTCTCCAAGAACACTGATGAGCATACCCCCTGCAGCGGTCCGGACGCCTCTCGTGTAGGTCAAAGTGGCACCATGAGTCACCAACCCCTCTCCAACGGGAGCCGACAGGGGGAGCGGCTCAACAAAGACCGACGCCATCGCCAGCCCGTCGCTCACCACGAAACTCCCCCTCGATACCTCCTCTGAAATAACAAAATAACCGGGCAAAACAGTGGCTTGAGATCCCAATCTAGATTTCTTCTGGCTCAATGCGGAGGGGGCGTTTTGGGTCGAGTCCGCCTCAACAGGATTCAGGTTAATTTGTGCAAATTCGTACCGCTCCAAGGCTTTCCCATCGGCGGCCACTGTGAGCATCCCCAGCACCACTCCAGTCCGTTGATCCACATCAATAACATGCCCTAGACGCAGGGTATCTTTGGGCTTGAGGGTCAGCCGTTGGGTTGAGCGGCCTGCTATCACCCGACCGGGCTCTACCGAAGGCGCATACACCTCCAGAAGATCGCACAATCGCCCTGC
>JAYOEE010000005.1:46156-52103 GCA_038106565.1 Halieaceae bacterium | reverse complement strand
GTTCGGACTAGGAATCATTCCTCAGAGGATGCCTCGTCAATAAACTCTGCCACCCGGGCTTGGGGTATGAAGGGAGAGGGGTGCGCAGACGCAGACTCTGCCGAATGTCGAACACTCAGCTTTCGATAGCGATCCGTGGCAAGCCGCTCGTAGGTTGCCGCAGCCTCAGCTGATCGACGGTTATCCAGTACCGAGCGCTGGCTACTAATCTGCAGAGGCTGCGCGTCTAGGCTGGCCTGTACGGGTTGCGCACCACCAATCGGCACAACCGCGCCGCCCACCTCACTGACAGCGAAGGGCGCGGCAGGCGTACCTGTAGGCAACAACAACTGCTGACCGCCCATCACCACCGCCAGTGTGACAGACGCCGCAACAGCGACACTCCAAATGGGGTTACGCGATACGGATGATTTAGCACTCAACGCGTCAGATACTCGACCAGAGACATCCATATCCGGATGGGTGAGCGGCCTCTTGCTCATGATATCGCTGATCATTTGTTGCCGACGCCAACGCTCTCGCAATGCCGGATCAGTATCGATGGAGCCTAGCAGGCGACGCAGCTCGAGCTCTTGAGTCTCTCCGTCCATAAGGGCGGACAACGCCTCCAGATCATCATCCCGTGTTTTCATCTGATGCCTAAACTCCCTTCCAATTGCTCTCTTACCCGCGAATCAATCGCTTCGCGAGCTCGAAAAATTCGTGACCTGACCGTCCCCACTGGACACCCCAATACCTCAGCGATGTCGTCATAACTTAGACCCTCAAACTCCCTCAGGGAAAGCGCAGCGCGAAGCTCGTCGGGCAGTGCCTCCAGCGCGGATTCGACCACTGCGGCCAGCTCTTCACCCATCACAACCGCCTCGGGCGTACTGACCTCGGACACTAAACCACTGTGTTCAAATGACTCAATGTCCTCTACCGAGGCCTCACCGGTCGGCCTCCTGCCTCTCGCCACCAAGTAGTTTTTGGCCGCATTGGCAGCAATACGATATAGCCAAGTGTAAAAGGCGCTGTCACCACGAAACTTTGGCAGCGCCTTGTACGCTTTGATGAACGCCTCCTGCGTCACATCCTCTACTTCTCCGGGATCGCTAATATAGCGACTCACCAGTGCTGCGATGCGCCCCTGATATTTCAGGACCAGTAAATCGAACGCTCGCAGCTCACCGCGTTGCGCCCTCTGAACCAGTTGCTGATCTGTGTCAGAGCCTGTCACAACCGCGTCTTAATTCTGCTACACATACTCAGGGGCCCGCCCCTACGGACAGCCTTCGCCATATAAGAACACGACAAAGGCAAAAAGTTCCCGATAGATTACAATCCTAGCGTCACTATACCGCACGCGCGTCCACCCAGCGGCCAACTAAACATGCCCACTATTCACCGTTATGACGTCCTAATTATCGGCAGCGGCGCAGCAGGCCTCAGCCTGGCGCTGCAACTGCCCAGTAATTTGAGGGTGGGCGTGGTATCCAAGAGCCAACTTGGGGCAGGATCCACGTTTTGGGCGCAAGGCGGTATGGCTGCCGTTTTGCACGACAGAGATTCTGTGGAGGCGCACGTGTCGGACACGATCAGCGCCGGGGCGGGACTCTGTCATGAGCCGGCCGTGAATTTCACCGTCAGGCGCAGCCGTCAAGTTGTCGATTGGCTGATCTCACAAGGCGTCAGTTTTGATCTCCGAGAAGATCAGACCGATGCAGAATTTCGAGAATTCCACCTCACCACGGAAGGTGGTCACAGCCACCGCAGAGTGATCCACGCTGCGGACCAAACAGGCCGGGCTATTTCAGAGAGTCTCGCGAGTCGGGTCGCCGAAGCCGATAACATTCACCTGCTCATGGACCGCTGCCTTGTCGACTTGATTCTGGCAGAGGAGCGCGTTTGCGGTGCCTACCTGCTGAGCGCAGACGGCGGCGTTGTCGAGACTTTTCACGCGAACGCTGTCGTTCTCGCGACCGGAGGTGCAAGCAAAGCTTACCGCTATACGACTAATCCTGACGGGGCTAGCGGCGATGGCATCGCCGCAGCCTGGCGGGCCGGATGCCGCGTCGCCAATCTGGAGTTCAACCAGTTTCATCCTACGTGCCTTTTTCATCCTGACAGCCGGTCCTTTCTGATAAGCGAAGCCCTGAGAGGCGAAGGCGCATCACTTCACCTTCAGGATGGTGAAAGATTCATGGAACGCTTTGACCCGCGGGGAGAATTGGCACCAAGAGACGTTGTGGCGAGAGCCATAGACCATGAAATGAAGCGCTTGGGTGCCGAGTGCGTCTATCTCGACATTAGCCATCGACCCGCTGATTTTGTGATTCGTCACTTCCCACAGGCCTACGAACGTTGCTTACAACTGGGTATCGATATCACGCGCAATCGGATTCCCGTGGTACCCGCCGCACACTACACCTGCGGCGGAGTGGTGGTAGACCAATTTGGCGCCACTGATGTGCCTGGTCTCTATGTGGTGGGCGAATCTGCTTGCACCGGTCTGCACGGCGCGAATCGAATGGCTAGCAATTCACTGCTTGAATGCTTTGTTTACGCCCAGTCTGCCGCTGAACACATTGCTCAGTCGCTGAGGATTCAAGAAGTGCAGTTGCCTCCATGGGACGACAGCCGCGTGCGAGATTCGGATGAGGAGGTGGTGATACAGCACAACTGGCAAGAACTCAGGCGTCTCATGTGGGACTACGTCGGTATAGTCCGAACATCACGTCGACTTGAGCAGGCTGCAAGAAGGATTGCGCTGCTAGAGAGTGAAGTCACCGGCTACTATGCGCGTTTTCAAATCACTCGCCCACTCCTTGAGCTGAGAAACTTGGCCAGGGTGGCGAGCCTGATGGTTCAGTGCGCAGGGGACAGAAAAGAGAGCCGAGGCCTCCACTTCAATTCAGATCATCCGGAGCAATCTATCGAAGCACGCGATTCAGTGCTATTGCCACCCAACTTCAAGCCTGAAAGCGCTCTGGATGGGGCACTAGATAAGCTGCCAGCCTATAGCCACTAAGATGGAGAAATCCGGTCCCTTATTGATCTAATTGATGGTGCGCTCTGATCGCCATGATGACAGGAGTGAAAGCCGCGGCTGTTACTTGAGAGCGCCCCATGATCCAATCGAGCAGGTCTTGATCGTCTTGGAAGAGCATCTCTTGGTAGCACTGCCTCAGTTCGGGTTCCAAAGACTGAAAACGCTGCTCAACAAACGGTGATAACAGCAGATCCAGCTCCAAAAGCCCTCGCCGACTGGCCCACCGCGCCCTGTTCCACTCTTCCCGTTCATCCATACCGAGTATCTGATCTCACATGCCGATCGAGTAGTATAGGCTTTCTTTATCAGAGCGTATTGCAACGTGACCCATTCGCCGCAAGCAACATCCAGCCCTTCGATCGATCAGACGGATTGCGTCGTGCGTCTCACTGGCCCGGATGCGAAAAAAGTGCTTCAGGGTCAGACCACAGCCGACTTTGAAAGCGCGCAACCGGGTCAGCATCTGTTTGCCACATTCTGCAACCCCAAAGGACGGGTTCTGGCAGACGTTTTAGCTGTCGTGGTGCAAGACGACACCGTACTTTTGAGGGGACGACGCGCGGTTATGACACACCTTGCCGAGCATCTTAAGCCCTACCTCGCCTTCTCCAAGTCCACCCTCGAGCAAACGGACTGGCTGGTGGCCTGCGAGCGCCGAGATGCAGACTCTGTGCACCCAGTAGGCGCAGAACTGACTTGGGAAGGGGAGTCACTGATCAGCATTCAACTCTCTCGCGGCGACTTCTTCCTGGAACACTGGCGATTGCCCCCGCTGGATGCCAGCGCTGCCCACGTGCCTGCCGCGCCAGTGTCTCTTGCCGAGGTCGATCTGCAGACATCACGGGCGCGAATCGAGATGGAAACCATCGGCGCTTACCTTCCTCAGGATCTCGACTACGATTTAGACGGCTCTGTGAGCTTTACTAAGGGCTGCTACACGGGACAGGAGATCATCGCTCGTCTTCACTATCGCGGCACGCCAAAACGCCGGCTACATCGCGCCGAAGTCTCGAGCGGCACTGGCGTTCTGCCTGCTGGCACTGTATTGACAGACGAACAGGGCAAAACGATTGGCAGCATTGTCAACGCAGTGGGAACACCCGACACACAGCATCTATTGATCGAACTCATCCCGGCAGCGGCCGCAGGGCGAGTGATGGTCCGCAATCAGCCGACTGCTTTGCAATCGATAGCGGCATGTCATCCGTCTAACGACCAGTCCACGGACTGAAGGCCCTGCGCGCCCAAGAACGCATTGGCTTGACTGAAGTGGCGGCAACCGAAAAACCCTCTATGAGCTGATAGCGGCGAAGGATGTGGCGCCCTGAGGATACAATGGCGCTGCTGGTCAATCGCCGCACCCTTGCGCTGCGCGTGCGCACCCCAAAGCATGAAAACCAGCGGGCGCTCACTCTTGTTTAACGCCGACACCACTGCGTCGGTGAACTGCTCCCACCCTCTGCCCTGATGAGAGCCTGCACGCCCTTGCTCTACCGATAGAACGCTATTCAGTAACAGCACTCCCTGCATCGCCCAACCAGTCAGATCACCATGACTGGGTCGCTTTATGCCCAAGTCTGACTCTAACTCGGTGAATATATTGCTCAAAGACGGAGGCACCCTAACCCCCTTTTTAACGGAGAAGCTGAGGCCATGGGCCTGATCCGGGCCGTGGTAAGGATCCTGCCCCAGTATCACCACCCGCACCGACGATGGTGGCGTTGCATCCAATGCATAAAAAAAATCGCCGCCGCGTGGATAGATGACCTTTCCTGCAAGCTTTTCCGCGCGGAGAAAGGTCCGCAACGCGACCATGTAGGGTTGCTGAAACTCAGAGGACAATAGCTCAAGCCATTGAGGATGCAGTCGCACCGGCCCTGAGTTGCTCGCGTTCTCTGTCACCGACGTAACCCCCTAAAACGCCGCCACAAGCGCACGATTCCCTGGCTCGATACGAGCAAAACGCCCGCCCAAACCAGCGCAAAGGAAATCAGGGTAACCGTGTCAATGGCCTCCCCCAGTACAGTTTGAGCCACCAACAATTGCATCGTGGGCCCAAGATAGGAAGTTAAACCTACTACATTGAGCGGCAGGAGCCGGGAGGCGGCAACATAGGTCAAAAGCGGTGCGGTCGTGTAAACGCCCGCCAGCATCAAAAAAAGATCGACCTTGATGCCGTGAGCACCCATACCTGCACCGTTAGTCAGCCACAACCATACAATCGCAAAGGGAGCCATGCACAACGTCTCTAAAAACAGGCCCTGCAACGTATCCGCCCTGATGTTTTTCCGTATAGCGCCGTACAGGGCAAAAGAGCTGGACACGACCAGACTGATCCAAGGCAGGCTTCCGTATGCCACGAGTTGCAGGACCACAGCGGCAATCGCCAATGCAACTGCCGCTCGCTGCGCACGGCCCAAGGTTTCTTTGAACACCAAACTGCCTACCATGACAGTAAGCAATGGCAACATGAAATAACCAAGGCTCGCCTCGGTCGCACGACCCTCAGTCACAGCGTAGACAAAAACCCCCCAATTGAGGCTGAGCAGCAGCGTCGCCAATACACTCCAAGCCAGCGTGGCCATGGACTTGAACAACTCGAGCGTTTCACGAACCCGACCCACGATCATCAGCATCAGCAGCGCGATCGGGAAACTCCAAACTGCCCGATGGGCGACGACGTCAACGGGGGCAACAGGCTGCGTTTCGATCCAATAAAGCGCTGCCACACCCCAAATGATGTTTGCGACCACCGCAAGGGTGAGGCCTGTTCGCAACTGATCGGGCGAATACTGCAAAACGCGTCTCCTGATTAACCTATCGCCCGGTGCTGACTGGTAGCATAAGAAGCGGGAGGATACACCAGCATGCCGAATATTCGGTCACTCCGGGGATACATCCGCGTAAAACCAAACA
>JAYOEE010000005.1:9909-46056 GCA_038106565.1 Halieaceae bacterium | reverse complement strand
CCCATTCTGCTGAGCGCCTGGCACTGTTTTGACGGTTTTTCTAACATCGGCCCGCCGGCAGTGGCGTATACGGGGAGCAACGACAAATCCCAGATCCAGCTTATTCAGACGGGAGGATCGATGTCGGAGGACTGGGCATTACTGACCCCCCTCCGAGCGCTCACTCACTCTGGCTGGATCCCGATTGCCGATCAGGGCATGCACCATAACACGCAGCTTGTGGCGGCCGGATATACGAAGACTTCAGAACTCGCCGGCGCGCAAGAGACGGCGTTTGAACACCGGCAGCTGGCGCTTGACCCAAATTGCCGGGTAATTCAAAACGCGGGCACATCGGCCACAGCATCCACATGCATCGCCAAAAAAGGCGCGTCAGGCGGACCAATATTGGGTCGTACCGCAAGCGGGAGTTACCGCATTTATGGCGTGATCTCAGCGGGTGATGAGACAAGCGTCAGCTACTTTTACCCCTCGCATCTACTTCTTGGTACGGTCAGGGCGCTCGGCAGCGCCCGCTGACAACTGCCTTTGAGGGGGAGGCCCGCCAATATGTCGGTAACCTCCCAAGGCCGCCAGTTCTACCTGCTTTTGTCGCTCTTTGAACCGCATCTGGCGTTCTTCGCTGATCGAGTGGTAACAGCGTGGGCAGCTTACCCCTTTCTGGTAATACTCTGAGGCTTTGTCTTCATCAGTAATCGGATGGCGGCAGGCGTAACATTGATCAAAGCTTCCCTTGTCCAGCTGATGGTTTACCGCCACTCTGGAATCGAACACGAAACACTCGCCCTCCCAGCGTGATTCGCTTTCAGGCACCTCTTCCAAGTACTTGAGAATGCCCCCCTTCAGATGCCACACCTCCTCAAACCCCTCGGACAGAAGGAAAGAAGTCGATTTTTCGCAACGGATGCCGCCAGTACAGAACATGGCTATCTTTTTGTGCTGCTGGGGCTTCAGATTATCTTTAACCCACTGAGGAAAGTCGCGAAAACTCTGAGTGGCGGGATTGACCGCACCCTTGAAGGTGCCGATGGCGACCTCGTAGTCGTTGCGAGTATCCACTACCAGACACTCCGGATCATCTATCAGCGCGTTCCACTCCTGCGGCGTGGCATAGCGACCCACGCAAACGGTCGGATCGATGTCTTCGATCCCCATGGTCACGATCTCTTTTTTCAATTTCACCTTCATGCGATGGAAAGGATCAACAAGATGAAAAGACTCCTTCCACTCAAGGTCTGTTAAACGAGGGTCTGAACGCAGCCAAGCAATCACAGCGTTCACAGCCTGTCGGGAACCGGAAATCGTGCCATTGATGCCCTCGTGCGCCAGCAGCAACGTTCCTTTCACGCCTGCCTCTTCGCAGACTGAGAGTAAGGGCCGCTGCAAGGCCTGATAATCCTCGAGCTTGACGAAACGATAGAGCGCTACAACAACTCGCTCGGGATGCGTCGCCTCACTTGTCACAACCCAGTGCCTCCCCTGCAATCGGGCGAATCCGGAGCGCCCTCGCGAGATTCCCATTCGATTGCGGTGTAAGTGTGGAGGGCAAGCGCATGAACGGGGCCAGCTAACCAGTCGGCAAGAACCCGATAAACCGCCTGATGTCTTTTCACGCTTCTCTGACCTGCGAACGATTCGCTGACCAAAGTCACTTTGAAATGGGTTTCGGAATTCGGCGGCACATTGTGCCTGTGGCTCTCATTCTCTACTTGCAAAAAAGATGGCGCGAACTCCGCCATCAAAGCACTAGACATCTCTTCGCTTACTTTCATGATCGTGATCTGCTTCGGGGTCATGCTATTTTACGCAGGATTACGCGCGGCATGTGCCTAACGGAATACTTATGACTGCAACCTCCAATTCCGATGCGGGCAGTCCTCCCGCCCCCATATGGCGGCACGCACTCGCTATGCTCTACGACAGTTTGCTCATTATCCCACTGTTTATGGCGATGTCCGCCCTATGGGTATCTATTTGGGGTCCAGTCGACAGCATATATGAGCAGTCCGTACCCCCCGGGGTTGTGTGGACGGGCTGGGCCGCGATACTCATCTGTTTCTTTGGCGCATTTTGGCGCCGAGGTGGCCAGACGCTCGGCATGCAGGCATGGCGCATCAAGCTAACAAGTGACTCAGGCAGTCGCGTCACCTGGAAACAGGTGATTATCCGCCTGCTGGGCGCTGTCGTGTCCCTCGCCGCGTTTGGTCTTGGCTTCTTCTGGAAACTGGTGCCACCGGCCAACAAATATTGGCACGATAGTCTCTCCGCTACGCACCTTGAACTGGTACCCAAGCCTGAGTAGCGGCTCAGGTCTTACGCCACAGAAACCAGACACCGCCAAGCCAGCAGACCGCAATAGGCGCCAACGCCGCCAGCAACGGCTCGTAACCAAAAATCAGGCTTGCCGGGCCAAAGAAATCCTGACTAATCCGAAACACCACACCCACGATCACTCCCACAAAAATTCTGGCGCCCATGGTCCCCTCGCGCAGGGGCCCGAAGATAAAACTCATAGCGACCAGCACCAAACCCATTGTCGCCAGCGGCTGCAGTAGTTTGCGCCAAAAGGCCAACTCGATATCGGCAAATACCATCCCCTGCTCTTTCAAATACTGCGCATACGGCCAGAGCTGGATCAGTGGCAGCGTTTCGGGCGCTACCACATCCAGAGTGAGTAGCTGCGGGGTAATGGCCGTATCCCAGCGCCATAGTGTGGCTTCCTGCACGCCTGTAGCGTTCTCCTCCAATCTCGTTTGCCTCACCTGTTCAAGCATCCAATGATCACCCGCATGGGTGCCCCGATTAGCCGTCAAGGCGCTGCGCAACCGACGCTCATCATCAAAGCTCAAAAGCGTAATCCCGTAGGCAACCCCTCCGCGCTGAACAGCATCCACGTGCACAAACGTATTTCCATCACGATTCCAGGCCCCGAAGCGGCCCGCAACCGCAGACTCCGACCGCTGAGCCAGAGCCCGATAGCTCATCGCGAGCTGTTCTGTGTGGGGCGCAATCAACTCACCGATAGCCGTACCAAAAAGCGCTATCAGCAGGGCGGGCTTGAGTACCATCCCTGCCATTCGCGCCATGGACACGCCGGCGGATCTCATCACAACCAACTCACTGGCCGCAGCCAGCTTGCCGAGACCTATCAACGCACCGATCAGCGCGGCGAACGGAACAAATTCGTGAACGCGTCGAGGCAGGGTATAACCGACATATACAAGAATATCCCCAAAACGATAGCTTTCGTCGATGTCATTAGCCTCGTCGATGATTGCCGTCAAAGCGTCAAGCCCTGAGAGCAGGATCAACACTCCGAAGGTTGCCATTAACACAGCCTTGCCAACGTAGCGTTCAAGTTTTGACACGGACAACCCCAAAACGCTTGCTGATCCGCTCCCACTGCAAAAGCACGAGCGCGATTACCGCAAACGCGGCATGAATGGTTACCATCACCGTGGGCCCCTGCCCCGCCTCTATCAAACCACGCCCCTGAGTCAGCCCCAGAAAGTAGATCAACAACACCACCATTGCGGGCCCCACCTTCGCGTAACGTCCGCGTCTCGCGTCTGTGCGGCTGAGCGCAAGCGCGATGACGGCCAAGGCAGGCACCATTAGCGGCAAGGACAGTCGCCACCACAATGCACCTTGCAATTTCGGCTCACTGCTTTGCCATAGCGTGGCTGTTGGGATGGAGTCGACCTTGCCGGAGCGACGCAAACTGTTCTCGGCTTCAGGGATCAGCTCGCCATAGCGCTCAAAGACAACCTCTTCCAATTCTTTTCGGCCGGGCGATCCCCGATAACGACTACCACTTCGTAGCTCGAGGTATCTACCACCTGTTTCAGCGTCGAAGATGATCTCGCCCTCCCGGGCGAAGGTGGCTGTGTACAGCCGATCGCCCGAGCTGGGCTGACGCTCAAACACGAAAATATTGTGCATGAGACCGCTGTCGTCGATGCGCTCGGCATACGTCACATAATGACCGCCTCGCTGCTTTCTGAATCGGCCTTCATTCAGCATATGAAGTCCTTCTGCAGAACGCGGATTGTCGATCAACACCTGCGCTCTTGCGGAACCTTCTGGCGCGACGTAAAGCGACAGGATTGCCACCACTACCATCACCACCACAGCTGGAACCATGACATACAGAGCCAACCTGCCAGGCCCCACCCCGCATGCGCGAAGCACTACCATTTCGCTTTCCGCGTACAACCGCCCCAGACTCAGCAAAATGCCAATGAATAATCCAAGCGGTAGGATCATCTCGAAGAAGCCGGGAAGTTTGAATAGCATAATTGGCAGTAACACGTCCCCAGTCAGGGATCCGACCGCAGCCTCGGCGAGGTAACGGATAAACCTCCCTGCGAACACCACCAGAAACAGAACAAAACTGACCGCCAACGCATGCAGCAGAATATCTCGCGTGAGGTAAGTAAGGATGCGCATAAGCTATTTGATTAGAAACGCTCTAGAGTGAGTTGTTCCGTATTGTGCGCCAGCATCATACACTAGCGCCCGTTTTAATCGTCCTTTCCCTTCTTACTAGGATTCGTCATGACCAACCTGACCATCACCGCTCGCAATGTAAGCAGCCTCAATCAGATCAGAACCGCGGCTCTGGTCGTGCTCGTCCCGGATCGGAAGACGATGCCTGCACCAATCAAGGCACTGGACAAATTGCTCAACAACTCACTCTCGCGAACCATGAGCAACGGTGATTTCGCGGCCAATGTGGGCTCGCACTGCTGGTTACCGGGCACCGCTGCGATTCAGAGGGTACTGCTCATAGGCGCAGGAAACAGTGAGCAGCAGACCATTGCCACGGACAAAAAACTCGCAGAGACGCTGGCGAAGGCTTTGGTCACCAGTACCGCGAAGGACGCGGTGGTGTGGGCGAATGGTATGACACAAAAATCCAAGGCCGCGGAGCGCCTGCTAGAGCAACTCAGTTTGCAGCTGATGCTCGCCCATTATCAGTACAGTCACACCTTGAACCATCGGAAAAAGCCCTCGAGGACCCTCAAGCGTGTCGCGGTCTCCCCGGGCACGCTGTGTTCCCTTGCATCCGCCAAACGCGCTCTGCTGATGGGACGGGCAACCGGCGAAGGTGCCAACCTAACAAGAGAACTGGTCAATTTGCCCGGGAATATTTGTACGCCTCGCTATCTGGCTAGCGAGGCGCGCAAGATGGCGCGCAAGCACTCCAGCATCTCGGCATCCGTCCTCGACGAACGCAAAATGACGGAACTGGGCATGCATTCATTGCTGTCAGTGGGAAACGGCTCGGAGCAACCATCACAACTTATTACGCTGAGGTATCAGGGTGCTTCCGCCAAATCCCGACCCTACTGCCTAGTGGGTAAAGGCATTACTTTTGATACCGGCGGAATAAGCTTAAAGCCAGGCCCAAAAATGGATGAGATGAAGTTTGACATGGGTGGAGCCGGATCGGTTTTTGGTGTGATCCACGCGGTCGCCACAATGAAACTTCCTATCAACGTCGTCGGAGTGATTGCGGCGGCGGAGAATATGCCGAGCGGACGCGCGACCAAGCCGGGCGATGTGGTGACCAGCCTCTCTGGCAAGACCATTGAAATCCTCAATACAGATGCTGAGGGACGTCTAGTTCTCTGCGATGCGCTTACTTACGTATCGCGCTTCTCTCCAGTAGAAGTCGTCGACATAGCCACCCTCACAGGCGCCATCATCATCTCCCTTGGGCAGGAAGCTACCGGCATATTTTCCAATGACGACGAGCTGGCTGAGAGTTTGTTGGCGGCAGGAGACCGAACTTATGATCGAGGCTGGCGCTTCCCAATTTGGGAGGAATACCATCGCCAGTTAGAGAGCCCCTTTGCCGACCTCGCCAATATTGGTACTGGCGGCGCGGGCAGCATCACTGCGGCGTGTTTTCTCGCTCAATTTGCAGAAGATTATAAGTGGGCGCATCTTGATATTGCGGGAACGGCCTTTAGGAGCGCGCCCAAAGGCGCCACCGGGCGTCCCGTCCCACTGCTGGTCAACTATTTAAGAGAGCGTGCTGGGGCGCTATGACGCAAGTTGATTTTTATGTCCTGCCCCAGAGCGGGAATCTCACCATAAATGCTGCCGTTGCTCGCCTCACGGAGAAAGCGCTTTCCCGGGGACATCGCGTATTCGTGCATGTGGGTGATGAACAACAAGGACATGAGCTCGATGAAGCACTATGGACTTTTCGGCCGGAGAGCTTTATCCCGCACGCCTTGCTAGGTTCGAGCACGACGGAGCGCGTTACCATTGGGTGGAGCGAGCCTCCAATTGAGGAAAGTGATGTACTCATCAACACCACGGCTAGCGTGCCGGGCTTTTTCGCCCGCTTCCAACGTCTTGCGGAGATTGTCTCACCCGATGAAGCCGCATTGAGCGCTTCGAGGCTGGCGTGGCGGTATTATCGCGATCGGGGCTACCCGCTGGCCAAGTACGATCTATAACTCTCGCTGCACAGATAAAGGCTGACAGCACGTGACCATGGACAAAAATTTTTCGCCCGCAGACATCGAAGCGCGCTGGTATAAAAAGTGGGAATCATCAGGGTACTTTGCCCCTTCAGGAACGGGACCCGCCTATTGCATTCCGATCCCTCCCCCCAACGTGACTGGCACACTGCATATGGGGCATGGCTTTCAGCAGGCCATTATGGATGCCCTGATCCGATACCATCGCATGCGCGGTGACAACACCCTTTGGCAAGTGGGTACCGACCACGCCGGTATCGCCACGCAAATGGTTGTGGAGCGCCAACTGGAAACCGAGGGCACGTCACGCGAGACGCTTGGTCGTGACGCTTTTATAGATCGGGTGTGGGATTGGAAAGAGCAGTCTGGCGGAGCGATCACTCAGCAGCTCAGAAGACTCGGCACATCACCAGATTGGGCGCGCGAGCGCTTCACCATGGACCCTGGCTTATCTCGAGCAGTACAACAAGTGTTTATCGCTCTGTTCGAAAAAGGACTTATCTACCGGGGATCACGACTCGTTAACTGGGACCCCCAATTTCATACCGCCATATCGGATCTCGAAGTGGTGCAGGAAGAAGAGCAGGGATTCCTCTGGCATCTGCGATATCCGCTCACCAACGGTGCAGGGCACGTAGTGGTGGCCACGACTCGACCTGAAACCATGCTGGGCGATACGGCGGTTGCCGTTCACCCCGACGACCCGCGCTACCAGAGCTTGATTGGACAGACGATCGACCTCCCACTTACGGATCGCGTCATTCCTATCATTGCCGATGAATACGTTGATCCTGATTTTGGCTCGGGCTGTGTGAAGATCACCCCGGCACACGACTTCAACGATTACGCCATGGGCGAGCGTCACGGACTCCCCAAAATCAACATTTTGACAGCTAACGCGGCCATCAACGAAGCGGCGCCCGAGCGATTCCGCGGAATGGACCGGTTCACCGCCCGCGAAGCGGTCATAGCAGAGCTTGATGCAAATGGCTTGGTCGAGAAAATTGAACCGCACACCCTCAAAGTGCCACGAGGAGATCGATCCGGCTCGGTCATCGAGCCCTGGCTTACACCCCAATGGTATGTCGATGCAAAAAAGCTGGCTGAACCCGCGATCAAGGCGGTAGAGGATGGCGACATTCAGTTCGTACCCAAGCAATGGGAGAACACCTACTTCGCCTGGATGCGCGATATTCAGGATTGGTGCATCAGCCGGCAGCTATGGTGGGGCCATCGCATTCCGGCTTGGTACGACCAAGACGGTAATGTCTATGTAGCTGAAAGCGAAGAAGACGTCAGAGCCGCCCATAATCTTGGGCTCGACGTCACTTTGACCCAGGATGAAGATGTACTCGACACTTGGTTTTCATCGGCGCTCTGGACATTCTCTACGTTGGGATGGCCAGACGACAATCACGATCTGAAGACGTTTCATCCTGCCTCAGTGCTCGTCACCGGTTTCGATATCATTTTCTTCTGGGTGGCCAGAATGATCATGATGTCCCTCCATTTCATGGAAGAGGTGCCTTTCCATACCGTATACGTGCACGGACTCGTGCGCGATGGCGAAGGCCAGAAAATGTCAAAATCGAAGGGGAATGTTCTCGATCCCATCGATCTGATTGACGGGATTTCACTTGAAGCACTTATCGACAAACGCACTGCCAATATGATGCAGCCGCAGTTGGCAGCCAAAATTGAAAAAGCGACGCGCAAGCAGTTTCCCGATGGCATCCCGGGGTACGGTACCGATGCCCTTCGATACACTTTTTATTCGCTCGCCTCGACCGGGAGAGATATCAAGTTCGATCTAGGGCGCATGGAGGGCTATCGAAATTTTTGCAACAAAATCTGGAATGCCGCCCGATACGTGCTGAGCCATACCGAGGGGCATGACCTTAAAGATGCGACACACAAACTGTCACTGGCGGACCGCTGGATCCGAAGCAGGCTGGAGGCAACGCTAGAAGCCGTGGACCACGCTATCGGCAGCTACCGATTTGATCTCGCATCACAGGCGCTCTATGACTTCATGTGGAATGAATTCTGTGATTGGTACCTGGAATTATCAAAGCCCGTGCTGTGGGACAAAAGCCTTGACGCCGCGGAAGCAAATGGAACTCGTAAAACACTGCTGGAAGTACTGGAACAAGTGCTCCGAATGATGCACCCGTTCATGCCGTTTCTAACCGAGGAGATCTGGCAGAGCGTCAGCCCACTCACCGGGCAGCCAGCAGACAGCATTATGCTAGCCCCCTGGCCAACACGGGACTCTGGTCACATCGACCCCGCCGCTGAGGCCGAGATCGAATGGCTGAAGGGTGTGATCATAGCGATCAGAACGATCCGATCAGAAGCAAATATCCCGCCGGCGACGGAGCTTCAGGTATATCTTGCGAACACAACCGAGCAAGATCGGGCGCGACTGGAAACCAATGCCGCCTTTCTCTCCAAGCTCGCAAAAGTGGCACGCATCAACGTGCTTAGTGCGACAGAGGCGCCGCCGCCAAGCCTGATGGCGTTATATGGGGAACTGGAAATTAGGGTTCCGATGGCGGGCGTGGTAGACATCGATTCCGAGCTGGCAAGACTGGACAAGGAAATCGGCAAAATCACTTCCGAGATGGATCGGCTCGATAAAAAGTTAAGTAATCAGGCGTTTACCGAAAAGGCGCCCGCGGAAGTAGTCAGCGCTGAAAGAGACAAACTACAACAGGCCTCGCTCTCCCTCGCTACGCTGAAACAGCAACGAAGCCAGATTGAGGAGTTGCGTTCCGCCTAAAGCCCTGATACACCTGTACCTGATAATAACTCTAAAGCGGTGCAATCAGTCATGTCAGACCGCCACGTAGGAACCGTTAAGTGGTTCAACAATGCCAAGGGGTTTGGTTTCATCACCATGGCCGACCGGCCGGACGATATTTTTGTGCACTTTCGCGCCATACAGGGGGACGGGTACCGAAGCCTGAATGAAGGCGAGGAAGTGGAGTTCTCCCTGGTCGAGGGCCCGAAGGGCTTGCAGGCTGAAGAAGTAACAAAACGCTGATACACACCCCAACGCAGGTTTGCTAAGCTCGCGCTCCACTTAGACGCGAGCACAGACATGGCACCCGCAAAATCGAGCGCATCCGAGAAATCCAAGAAGAAAAGGTCGTCAGCAGCGGCGCAGAAATTACGCCGCTTCCGCGGTGTCGCGATGCCCTATGCAAGCCATCCCAGTATTCGAGCAGTAAAGCGCGCGGGCCATGAGCCCAGTATCCACGGCACCAAGTTGTGGAAGTCAAGCTGCCTCATCATCGACTACTTAAAGAAAAATCCGCCGGGGCGAACGAAACGCGTTCTCGACGCAGGTTGCGGCTGGGGAGTGACAGGCATCTGGTGCGCCAAGCAGTGGGGCTCGAAAGTGATCTCCATGGACGCTGACCCCGCCGTGTTTCCGTATCTGGAAGCGGTAGCGGAACTCAATGGCGTGGCAACGCAGCCTTGGGTTCAACGCTTCGAGAAGGTTCGCAAAAAGGACCTAGAAAAGGTCGATGTACTGGTTGGCGGCGATATCTGTTTTTGGGACGAGTTGGTGAAACCCGTTAACAGAATGATCGACCGGGCAATTGATGCGGGAGTGGGAACCATTGTAATAGGCGATCCTGAACGCCCTACCTTCCATGAAATGGCCGCGCGGGCCATCAAAAGACATGGCGGCGAACTTCTGGACTGGCGTTTGACAGGCACCGTGAAGGCCACTGGAGCGCTACTGGTAATTCATAACGATTAGCTAGTCTAGAAACACCAACTCCAGCTCAATGTCCTCGGCTTCCATTGCCTGCTGACAGTTGTTCAAAGCCGGTCGGAACACGGTGTTACGCATGACGCGCCTCAGCCTGCCAGGCCGCTCCTGAGACTCCTCAACCCACCGCACATCTCGCGTCTGCCCGCGGTCGTTTACGGAAAGCGTGACAAGCCCCGATTGTGAATCAGGCTCAAAGGCAATCAACCGCCTTATGGCCGGATACTCGGGTAATGGCCCCGGAAGGGAAAATCGATCCGGCTGAAGTCTGCAAGCGTTCTGGTAAAGTTCGAGTGCTCTGGACCGTTTTTTGTAGAACCAATGCCAATCTGCTAGCGCGGACAACGCGTCATGGTCGCTTGGCGTGGCTTCTACGAGACGCGAAAAATTCTGCTCGCCTTGACGAAACAGGCGCCGTTGAAGCGCCTCGAGGCGAGGCTCCCTGCCCATGGACTGCCACTCTGGATCGGTGTAGCGCGGCTCAAATCTGGAATCATCGACAAAAACGTCTAACTTGTATTCCAGCACATAATAAAACTGACCCAGACGGAATGAGAGCGGAGCACACCACGCTTCCCTCACTTCGGGGTCAGCACATACCGCATCGGTCATCGAATCGAAGCGATCATGGAAGGCCAGTATCTCATTTCCCCGACCCTCCCATGGCACGTCCATCAGGGCATCCAAGCTGATGTCGAACAATTGCGCGGCGGCCTCCAATTCAGCTTCTTCAAATGGCGGCAATCCCGACCCCAACAATCGCAATTGATACGCCGCCCTCTCCTCAAACCCCTCTCTATCGCCTGACAGTAAATAGAGATTCAGCAAGCCTCGTAAAATCGGAAGCTGCTGATCGCCATACAACCCGTTGTTAACCCGCGCATTGTGCAGGGCTTTATCATACAGCCGGGCAGCCAACTCAAATTCCTCCGCTTGAACAGCCAGCGCGGCAACTTCGAGCGTGGGTGAGGCGAGATCCGGATGATAGGGCCCCAGCTCTCTCTCCATGTTTAACAAGGAAAACTCGGCACGATCGAGGTCGCCGGGCAGGATCTCCTTCTGTTGCTGTGAGTGCTGCCCATTGACGGGGTGATCCTCGGCGTATCGCACCTCCAGCCCAAAGGGCTTGGGTGTATCAGCGAACGCCGGCGCCGCAAGGTAACAAAACAGAATCACCAGAAGCTTCACTGGTATGGGGCCCATGGCAAAGTAAGAGAGAGGAATATAGCCTAAAAAAGGCCCGCCCCGTGGGGCGGGCAGAGGCTGTTTCGGACTCTGGCAGGAATTCGCCCCAAAGGGAGAGGGCGATCCTGTGTATTTCAGAACCGGTCGGCATATTGCAGTAGATATATCATTACCTCTAATGTATTTTCGTGATTAGATACAGTCCCCACTGTTATAAGGCAACATCGTGAATCTCCAAAGGCTTGCAAAAATTGATCTCAACCTACTGGTGTCCCTGCATATTTTATTGGAGGAAGGGAGTGTTTCGCGAGCGGCCGACCGGCTGTCGATTACCCAACCCGCGATGTCCAAGACCCTCGGGCGACTGCGTGAAACCTTCGACGATCCACTCTTTGTAAGAAGCAAGCGCGGCATTCAACCCACACCCAGAGCGCTGGGGTTGGTCGCAGAGCTCAAGACTATCCTGGGGCAGATCGACGGCTTGCTCGACGCAGGCGACTTCTCGCCCGATGCATATCGAGGCGAGATCACTCTTGCGATCTCGGAATATGTTGGCTTTACACTGTTGCCGCCTCTGCTCGCCAGACTGCAGTCGAGTGCCCCCCGCTTGCGCTTACGCACGATCACTCGCGCTGAAAGACAACTGGACAAACTTGCCAACGGCGAGCTCGATTTCGCGATTCAGATCCAACGTGAGGAGTATTCCGATGAATATGCGGTCTCACCACTCGCCTCCTCTCCGCTAGCGATTTTCGTAAGACAGGAACACCCCCTTGTCGAGCAAACGCTCACGGGCGCCCTGATCCGACAGTACCCTCAGATAGCCCTGTATGTGGCAGACAGAGAGGAGTTAATCGGTGGGCAGATGATGGCGCGGGGGCTATTCGAGAGCGATCGAGGCATTCTGGAGACCTCGCACCTGTTGACCGCTTTTGAGATTCTTCGCGAGACAGATTACCTTCTGATCTGTCCCGCTTATCTTGCGCGCAATGAGGGCGCGACGAGGGATATCGTCGCGCTAACCTTGCCCATTGAGATGACATTCAATGTGCAGTACTCGCTCGTTGCGCACAAGCGAACTGAACACTCATCGGTTCACCAGTGGTTGTGGCAGGAAATTATCGAAACGGTGCAGTCGATGCGCTTTCGTATTGTCCATCGGGGATAACAGCCGCTGACGACTGCATGCCGAATTGTGCGATACTTCGCGCCCCCGTGAAGCTGTAGCCCCATGAATCAGAGCCCCACTAAAGTCATCCCGCACTTCGACACGCCCATTGTCGAAACGCACTGCCATCTGGACTACCTCGACGAGGAGAGCTTACAGGAGACGCTCGATGCCGCAAAAGCGAATGGCATTGAACGCGTCGTGACGATCTCGGTTTCCACGAGCAATCTCGATACGGTCCGCGAGATCGCGGCGGCCCACGAAACCGTCTGGTGCACACAGGGCATCCATCCCCACGAGGCTAAAGACTGGCACACCGATGTCGGAGAGCGCGTCAGACAAGGCTGCCAGGACGAGCGTACTGTCGCAGTAGGAGAAATAGGACTCGATTATCACTACTCACACTCGGATCACCGGGCTCAGGCTGCCGCCTTCGACGCGCAGCTGGCGATAGCAGCTGAACAAAACCTTCCGGTCGTCATTCACACGAGGGATGCAGACGCGGACACCCGAGCCATCCTGGCAAACCATTCCCGCGCCTTGCCAAGAAAAGGTGTTATTCATAGCTTTACAAGCTCTCTCGAGCTAGCCGAATTTTGTTTAGCAGAGGGATTCGTGCTTGGCTTCAATGGCATTACTACATTTCGCAATGCTGACAATGTCCGCGCAGCGGTTGCCGCCACACCACCCGACCGAATCGTGCTTGAGACTGACGCGCCTTATCTTACCCCTGTCCCCTTCAGGGGCCGGCCGAACGCCCCGAAATATCTGCCCCTGATCGCAGAGAAAATTGCCTCGATCAAGTCGCTGGAAACCGAACAGTTTTTGCAACTCGCGCGCCAAACCAGCCTTCAACTCTTTTTTTAAGCTATGAATCATATATTTTTCCCCGGTCAGCGCTGGGTGAGCCATGCTGATAGCTCGCTCGGTTTAGGGATCGTTACCCAAGCCGACGAGCGACGCGTCACGCTACATTTCCCTGCCGTAGAAGAAGAGCGGGTATACGCAACCCATCGCGCCCCTCTCACCCGCTTGATGCTCAAATCAGGCGACAGGCTTACACGACTTGATGGTCTGGAGTGCACGGTGATAACCGTCAGCGAGCAGTCAGGCGTTTTGACTTATCAAAGCGAGGATGCCGCCGGCGAACTTCATGATATTCGCGAAACCGAACTCGACGCCCACATCGAGCTCAATACTCCCGCTGAACGCCTCCTCAATAACCAGCTGAGCAAAACCAGCGACTTTGATCTGCGGCAGATAACGCTCGCGCACCGCGCTGCGAGCGAGGGTTTTGGATTGGGCGGCTTACTCGGCCCACGCACCGCCCTGCTATCTCACCAGCTCTATGTTGCCTCGAACGTCGGGTCCCGATCAGCACCAAGGGTGCTGCTGGCGGATGAGGTGGGATTGGGCAAGACCATCGAAGCGGGTCTAATCCTCAGCCAACAGATCTTGCGGCAACGCGTGGAACGGGCGTTGATCTTGACACCCGAGACACTGACACATCAGTGGCTTATCGAAATGCAGCGCCGATTTCATATGGCGTTTTCCTTGCTTAACCGAACTCGCCTAGAGGATGCCGACCCCGCAGAGGAATTTGCCGATCACGCGTTGGTCATCGCCCCCGTTGATCTGTTCGCCGGAGATGAGGCATTGAGAAAGGTCGTCGCCAACTTGCCATGGGACATGGTGGTCGTGGACGAGGCGCACCACTTAAGCGGGCTCAGCGAACCCAGATCGGAAATGGGTGAGTTGATACATTCACTGGCCGAGAAATCACGCGGGCTACTGCTACTTACGGCGACTCCGGAGCAGGCCGGACTGGAAAGCCACTTTGAGCGACTGCAACTCATCGATCCGAACCGTTTCCCGGATTTTGAACAGTTTCAAGCTGAACAAGCGCAGTTCGCCCACTGGAATCACATCATCGAACAGATCGAGGCCGGGTTGAAACCCACGCTTCCCAGCGGAATCGACGACCACACCGATCCAGAAACGCAAATCCAACAAATGCTCGATCGTTATGGAACAGGTCGCGTGCTATATCGAAATTCCCGCCGCAGCATTACGGGTTTCCCCACGCGGCTTCTGCACGAGTATCCCCTTGAACAGCCAGCACTTTATGAAAGCTTGACGGCCAATCTGCACCCGGAAGCGGCCACACCCGACGTCGAATGGCTACAAGAAGATCCCAGAGTGTCATGGCTTGAGCAGAAACTAAAATCATTGCGACCCGAAAAAGCGCTGGTCATCTGTTCCCGACGGGAGACTGCGTTATCGCTGGAACATCATCTGCACCTCAAAGCCGGGATACGCTGCGCGGCCTTCCACGAAGCCCTGAGCCTCGTAGAGCGGGATCGAGCTGCCGCCTACTTCGCAGAAGAAATTGGCGGCGCGCAGGCATTGATATGCTCGGAAATCGGTAGTGAGGGCCGGAATTTTCAGTTCGCCAAGCATCTGATTTGTTTTGATTTGCCGGCGCACCCCGATCTGCTTGAACAACGCATTGGGAGACTCGACAGGATAGGACAGGGTAGCGAGATCCACATTCACGTTCCTTACCTGAAAAGCACCGCACAGCATGTGCTCTTCGACTGGCTCCATGCAGGGTTGGATGCGTTCTCCACCACCTGCTCGGTCGGCCATCAACTGTACAGCGAGTTTGAGACGGCGCTGGCGGCAGCGATGTGCGCTGATCAACCGCGTGAGCCGCTCCTCGCTGAAACCCAGGCACGGCGTGAACAACTGACCCGTGAAACCCAGCAAGGCAGAGACCGGTTGCTTGAACGTCACTCGCATAATGAGAGCGCAGGGGCACAAATCATTGCCAAACTTGAGGAACGCGAATCTGCTGACAGACTTTATGAATTTACAGAGCTTTTGTTCGATCGCGTTGGGATCGAGCAAGAATATCTTGAAGAGCACCTTCATCTGGTAAGGCCCACAGAGAATCTCATTACAGGGCAACTTCCGGGCCTGCCCGAGGAAGGGATTACGGCGACATACCACAGAGAGACGGCATTGAGCCGAGATGACGTAATGTTCCTCACTTGGGAGCACCCAGTAATCGTTGAGTCAATGACAGCGCTCCTGGGTAGCGACGTGGGAAAAGCCAGTTTGGGAACTTTTTCCCACCGCGGCATACCTGCTGGCACCGTATTGATAGAGGTGTTCTATCGCACAGAATGTCTGGCGCCACGCCATCTCGAGATCGGACAATTTCTGGACCAAACGCCACTACGTATGCTGGTGACGAAAGAGGGAAAAGAGATCGGCGATAAGCTGAGCGGAGAATTTCTGGGCGAGGCCCTGCAATCTGTTCCGAGCGCCACCAGCGCGGCCGCTCTGAGCAAGCTTCGGCCAATTCTGGACTCGCTCTTCCCAGAGCTTGATGAACGCGCGCTGGCAACGACTAAGGAGCGTTCCAGCGCTGCACTAAAGGCAGCCGAACTATTTTTTGAATCTGAAACCAGCCGTCTGTCGCACCTCCAATCGATCAACCCTGCCATCACCAGCCACGACATTGACGAAATAACGGCTCAGCGCGCTGCGTGTAGTCAGGCGCTGCAACAGGCCAAACCGATTATGGAAGGGCTTCGCGTGTGCGTCGCCCTCTAGAGACTCAAGGGCGATACCAGATCGCCGAGGTATAAGCACGCTCCTGAATGGTATCCGGCCTACGAGTGTCGATATTCTGATCGCCCAGAGCCAGCTTATCCAATAGCGAGTGCCGGGCGGTCGGAATCTGCAACACTCGTACATAATAAAAAGCTGTTTCACCCGGGTTAAAATCCGGGTCTTGCCAGGCCACGCGCAGGCTTGGCGCACCAATAGTATTGGCCGTCTCGCCAGTGTTCATATCCACGGTATTACCCACGATCGAGAGAGTTCCATCTGCCTGCAGCCGATCCTCTCCCGCCCACGCCGCATCGTAGACCCGCTCGTGACTTTCACCGAGCTGATCCACCCAGCCCTTCACCACCTGCACTCTGTCAAGATAGGCACCCGCTGGATCAGCGTGCGCCTCAATCAGAAGGGTCAGCTGATCCTCGCTACCGGCTCCCATGATCTCGCCGCCCATGGGGACCGCACGATCCATAATGTTATCCGGGAACCGTGCAGCCGCCAGCGCTGCCTCCGTCAGGTTCAAGCCACCAAATGTTCGCACGCCTATGCGGGGGCCACTGGTTGCGTAAACTTCGCGCCGGCGCATGGCCGCAAGAATCGCCTCCCGCGTATTCTCTGTAGCCCAAACGGCCGCTAAACCCGAAGCGCTCATGCCCCATCCAAATGTGCCTCGCGCATCATCAGACCATCCACCGGATTTACGCGAAGGAATCGAGTCCGTCGCCATTTTGCCGTGAAAGTTGTTTTCCTCCGCCGATGGCAAAGCAGTGTGCGCATCGGTCGAGCCGATCACTCCAAACTGGTAGGGGTTTATCCCCAGCTCGCGCTGCAACTCAAGGCCAGTTTTCAATGCACTGCGAACGTAGTCACCGGCCTGCGGTACGTAATCGGTCCACTCCCGCTGAATGTAATACGGGTAAGTTTCGAAATCGGCAAAGGGATCCTCTGGCGAGAGCACCGGGTGAGCTTCCGAATCTCCCTTGATTTGTGTTATCTCCACAACGGGCTCCCAATAACGCCTTATTTCGGCATAGTCGACGCCGATCTGCTCACCGCGGATATCGCGCACGTCAAACATAGAGCCCTTGGAAATATTTGAGTTATGGGGAATGGCAATAAAGTTGCCTCCCGTTGACGCGCTGGTTTTCTCCAGCCAGGCCCATAGGTCGCTGGGAAATGAGCTGTCGTCGAATCCGAATGGCGCAAACGTCTGTGCCTGTTCGGCATTGATATCGGCCATGACAATCCGGTGAAGATTGGCTCCTCCCGGTATGAGCGAATATTCCCAACCAATCAGCGCGGTAAATTCTCCTGGCTGGTTGTGGGCGTCCGCTGTATCGGTAATCAGTTTCCAGGTATCCACCTCAGCCGTGGGCTGCCGCGGAATCAGCCCACTGACTCGGTCATCCTCCCAGCCCTCCATCGCTTTGACCGCATTGTCGGCCGGCTTGGGGAGAATGGAAGTAAACAGCTCTCTCCCCGACTGCTCATCAATTGCATCACGGACCAGGTACTGGACAAAGCGGGTCCAGAGCTGCTCTTTCCATGTCAGGCCCTCGGGAATAACCGGATTGAAGTACAGGCTTCGAATGACTCCCAAATACTCGGCGTGGTCAGATACCACGAGAAAATCCAGTGGCGTACCGATCTGCACGCGCGCCTTGTGCCCGGGGTGCACTACCGGCATACCCTTCGCATAGCGGTAGGCAGTGTCGGGCGTGGCAGTCAGATTACCGTTGGTGAAAGCGTCCGATGAGTAGGTTGAATGCAAGTGGGTGTCGCCCCATAGCAGCCGCTTTTCCTGCGCCTGCGTCGTACTGACACAGATAAAAACCCAACTGAGTGCCACCGCGATCACACTGCGCAAAGGGCTTAATCGAACCTGCGTCATTTGGCGAACCTCAACAAATTAGTAGATAGGCCCTAAAGGGCGCCGCAACGATTGTGCCTCTCCTTCAACCAATTGCAAACCTTCTAGGCAAGCAGCCGTCCGAAGGAATAAGCCTCTCTCCAGATTACTCTGGAGACACGCCAGCGCGCTCTTTCAGCATAGTAAGAGCAGTATCTTCGATCATATCCTCCTGTCCTCCAATCATCTTCTTCCTCCCTAATTCCAGAAGAATATCTCGCGGGGCAATTCCATACTTCTCCCCCAGACGATTGGCGTGCAGCAGGAACGTGGAGTAGACACCTGCATACCCAAGCGTCAGTGAGGACCGATCAATCCGAACAATATGATCCATCATCGGAAAAACCAGATCCTCGGCCATATCCATTAATGCAAACATGTCGCAGCCGGTTTCTATTCCCATGCGATCGCACACGGCCACAAAGGCCTCGAGCGGGGTATTGCCGGCTCCTGCGCCCAACCCGGCAACAGAGCAGTCAATGCGGGAAGCCCCAGCTCTCACCGCAGCGATTGAATTGGCGATGCCCATGCCAAGGTTGTTGTGGCCGTGGAACCCGATTTCTGTTCCGCTATCTAGCGTATCCCGAAGCGCCAGAACATATTGGGTAACATCCTCTGGCAACATGTAGCCAGCGGAATCCGTGACATACACGGTCTGCGCTCCATAGGACTCCATTTTTTTCGCTTCTGCAGCGAGTCCATCTGGGCTATTCAAATGGGCCATCATCAAGAATCCCGAGGTATCCATGCCCAATTCGCGCCCGCAAGCAATATGCTGCGGAGAGGTATCGGCCTCGGTACTGTGAGTCGCGACATGAACACTGCGCACACCATGAGAATAGGCGGAACGAAGCTCATCCATGGTGCCAAGGCCCGGAATCAGCAGAACAGACATTATCGTCTTGTCCAGCACCGGCGCGACGGCATCCCAGTACTCCTCGTTAGTGTGAGGAGCAAATCCATGCTGCAGAGAGTTGCCCCCCAATCCCGCACCATGACTCACCTGAATCATGGGCACACCGGCCTGCTCCATCGCTGCAGCAAAGCTGGACATTTGCTCTGTAGAGATCTGCTCCCGCTTGGCGTGCATCCCGTCCCTGAGGCACATGTCATGCACCAGAATCCGCCGTCCTGATAGATCTGACTGGCTCATATCGCCTCCAAAGTTAAGTGAAGCTCTCCACTCAGGATTTTCTTCGCATACATCTCAGCAGTCCGACAGGCTGCCGCAGTCATGATGTCGAGGTTACCGGCATAGGTCGGCAAATAATCACCCAACCCGGCCACCTCCATAAAAACACCTATCTTACGTCCTTCGAAAACCGGGCCGTTTACCAGCTTGTATCCAGGCACATACTCCTCTACGCGAGAAATCATATCCATCAATGAATCGGTAATGCGCGCCTGATCCGGATCGCTATCGGTCATACAGTAAATCGTGTTACGCATGATCATTGGCGGCTCCGCGGGATTAATCACGCAAAGTGCCTTTCCACGTCTCGCCCCTCCCACTTCACACACTGCACTAGACGTGGTGTAAGTGAACTCATCGAGATTAGCCCGGGTACCCGGACCAATGGATTTTGACGCGAGACTCGCGATGATCTCTGCGTAGTCCACCGATTGGATGCGACTAACGGCGTGCACGATAGGTATGGTGGCCTGACCCGCACAGGAAATCATATTGACGTTCATGGTGGCCCCCAAATCATGGAGGTTCACACAGGGCAAGCATAGAGGCCCAATCGCCGCAGGGGTCAGATCAACCATAAATACACCCTGCGAGTTGACCTTTTCCGAATTGTCTTTGTGCGCGTAGGCAGAGGTCGCATCGAAAGCGATCTGTACGCCGTCTGCCGCTAAGTGTGAAAGCGCGCCGTCCACGCCCTCATGGGTTGTTTTTAAACCGAGATCGCGGGCCCGAGATAAGCCCTCGGATTCTGGCTCAATACCAATCATCCATACTGGCTCAAGCAGTTCACTGCGCATCAATTTATAAAGCAGGTCGGTACCGATATTCCCGGATCCGATGAGGGCACATTTGACTCTTGCCACAGACAGTTCCTCTACTGTTTTCTCAATGCTGTTCTATTTTGTGCGGGAGCGCGTCCTCCCTTTGGGCTAATTTACCCATAAATTTCCCGCCACAAAGAGCAACGCTCGCTCACTGGAGATGCCTTTGCGCATATCGGCAATTGACTCAGCGCCCACAGCGCGTACTCTGCGTGGGCATCATTCATCGTAACTAGTGCGCACGGGCTTTGAAGTATGGACTCCGAGACGATTCAACAGATAGCTGAACAACTGTTCTCTGCGCTCCAGACCCGAACCACAATCGAGCCTCTCACCAGCGTTCACCCAGATATTTCCATAGACGATGCCTACTCGATATCGCTACATCTGCTCGAGCGACGACTTGCCCGAGGCGAACACGTGGTAGGCAAAAAGATCGGTGTGACCAGTCAGGCAGTAATGGACATGCTGGACGTGCGTCAACCCGATTTCGGATTCCTTACCGACGCAATGCGATATGAAGATGAGATGCCTATTTCAGATCACCTGATTCAACCCAGAGCTGAAGGAGAGCTGGCCTTCATTTTAAAAAAAGATCTTGTGGGGCCAGGTATTACCAATGCGGATGTGATCGCGGCTACAGAAGCCGTAGTACCCTGCTTTGAAGTTGTGGACTCGCGCATCGAAAGCTGGCGAATCAAAATTCAGGACACGATAGCAGACAACGCCTCATGCGGCTTCTTTGCCATTAACGAGCAGGCTGCCATCCATCCTGAGAAGATAGCGTTGTCTGACTGCCGTATGACCGTGACCAAGAATGATGCTGTCATTTCGCAAGGGCTTGGCTCTGCCGCGATGGGCGATCCGATTCGCTGCGTCACGTGGCTGGCAAATACCCTCGGGCAATTCGGGATCACGCTCAACAGCGGCGACATTATTTTATCAGGCAGTCTCGTCCCACTCGAGCCGATAGAGGCAGGAGACAGGATGACCGTCTCCATAGAAGGCATGGGCGATTGCTCACTGGCTTTTACCTAGCCAGACCTTGGCTCGGGAGCATTACTGCTCTTGGGCATCCGTAATTATCGACCCCGCCATTCCGGGCTCCGCTTCTGGAAAAAAGCTTTAATCGCCTCATTTGCATCGTCACTTCCAATACAAAAAGCCTGCAACGCGGCCTCCTTAGAGATGGTGTCTGCCAGATTATGAGATGCTCCAAACGCAATGGCCTCTTTCGCGTACCGCAAAGCAAGCGGGGACCGATTTGCCAATTCCTGGGCAAACGTCATAGCGTGCTCCGAAAATGCTTCGTCGGGCAAAACACGATTCGCCAAGCCCCAGTCAACCGCTTTGGCTGCTGACAATTTCTCGCCAAATGCCATCAATTCGTAAGCGCGCTTTGCCCCGACAAAGTTAGGCAGTAACCAAGTTGCACCACCGTCGGGCACCAGACCGATACCCACGAATGGCTGGTAAAGGTAACTGCTCTCTGCCATCACCATCAAATCACAAGCCATCGCGTAGGAATAAGATATCCCTGCGCAAGGTCCATTGACGGCTGCAATCCAAGGCTTTCTGGCATGATGTATCGCCAAAATACCGGGCTTATACTCGGCGTTGAGCTGGTCTTCTACGCCCTCTCCCCCATTTGGCATCGGTTCAGATGTGTCGGTCAGGTCGGCGCCCGCGCCAAAAGCTCTTCCGGCGCCGGTCAGAATCACCACCCAAATGTCGTTATCCGCGTTGACCTCTTGCGCTGCACGCGCAAACTCCCTGCGTAATGTACCGTTGAAACTGTTGAGCTTCTCAGGTCGATTAAAGGACACTCGGGCAACGCGGCCCTCTCGCTCGATCAGTATGGTTTCATAATCACTCATGCTACGTTCCCTATCCCAGTTAATCGGCCGCTACCGCGGCGCCCGAGGCCAGCATCGCCTCTAGCTCCGAATCCCCGATACCCGCGTCTCGCAAAACAGTCGCCGTATCGGCACCCAGTGATCTCGTTCCGTGCCTGATTTCGGAGGGCGTGCGGCTAAAACGCGGAGCTGGAGCTGGATGCGTCAGGCCCTCCACAGACGTGTACACCGACCGCTCAGTATTCGCCGCATACTGTGTCGCCTCCACCATAGTCAGCACAGGGGCAAAACAAGCGTCGCTACCCGTCATCAAAGCGTCCCACTCGTCTCGTGTACGGGTTTTGAATACTTCTGCCAGCTTTGTTTTAAGCGCATCCCATTGAGAGACATCCTGCTGTGCGGCAAAGGCCGGGTCGGTTATGTCCAAGCGAGCCAACAACTCTTGATAGAATTGCGGTTCAATGGCTCCAACGGCCACATATTTGCCATCGGAACACTCATATGTGTCATAAAAATGAGCGGCGCCATCTAAGAGGTTGGCCTCTCGCTCTTCGGCATTCCAGGCTCCAAGTTGCTGAAAACCCTGCATCATCCACATCAGTTGAGCCGTGCCATCCACCATAGCCACATCCACCACCTGGCCCTTCCCTGACTTACTGGCCTCAAGCAATCCGCCCATGACACCCGTTACCAGTAACATGCCTCCGCCTCCGAAGTCGCCCACAAGATTGAGAGGGACTACGGGACGCTCGCCCTTTCGACCAATGGCATGCAAGGCACCGGTGATCGCGATGTAATTCAAATCATGCCCTGCGGCTTTTGCAAGCGGGCCGGTCTGTCCCCAACCCGTCATGCGCGCAAAAACCAAGCGGGGGTTGCGGGCCAGACATGCCTCTGGACCAAACCCCAGCTTTTCACACACACCGGGACGATACGGGTCGATTAAGGCATCCGCCTTCTCTACCAAAGTCATCAAGGCGTCGCGACCGGACGCTTGCTTTAAATCGAGCACGACGGACTTTTTGTTGCGACCACTGATCGGCTCTGCAAGCTTGGGGTCAACCGCGCCTGGCCGCTCAATGCGAATGACATTCGCACCCATGTCGGCGAGGAGCATCGCTCCCATCGGTGCGGGCCCGATACCCGCGAGCTCTATGATGGTGTAGCCATTCAGGGATCCCATTCTTGAGACTCCTCAAAAGTTGCGTTGATTAAAGGGATCGTAATGGTCGCCCAGACAATGTCGGCCAATGATGAGCTTCATAATCTCAGAACTTCCTGCATATACGGTAGCGATCTTCGCGTCGGCAGATTGTCGACTGATCGGATACTCGTCCATGAAACCGGCGCCGCCATGAAGTTGCAGCCCCTCATCAGCAACTCTCTGCTGCAACTCCGACGTCTTGAGTTTTGCTGCTGCTGCATCCTCCGCAGAAAGCGTTCCGGCGTTGAATGCCAAGGCAGCCTGATCGACAAAGCATTGCGCAATATCCAGCTCTGCCCGGAGCTCAGCCATCTTAAACTGCGTGTTTTGCATGCTGGCAAGTGGCTTGCCGAACACCTCACGCTCACGCACAAAATCTGCCGTCAAATCCCAAGAAAGTTGCGCTGCGGCAAGGTAACCCATGGCCCCTAGAAGCCGCTCTTCGGCCAGCCCTTCCATCAGATAATAGAAACCCTTGTGGGCTTCGCCCAGCACGTTGCTCTTGGGAACCTTAACGTCGTTGAAAAAAAGCTCCGCAGTATCCTGCGCTTTCAATCCCAGCTTTTTGAGATTGCGACCCTTCTCGAATCCATCCCACCCTGCCTCTACCAGAAACAGCGTCATGGCATGGGGATTGTTCTGTGGATCAGTTTTTGCCGCTACCACGACCAGATCGCAGTTAATGCCATTGGAGATATAGGTCTTTTGCCCATTCAAAATCCAATAATCGTCGTGCTCTGTGGCCTGCGTTCGCATTCCAGCCAGATTACTTCCAGCGTCCGGCTCAGTCATGGCTACGGCAAGGATAAGATCACCAGAGACGGCTTTGGGGATATAGCGCTGTATTTGGTCCTCGGACCCAAACCGAGTGATGTAGGGCGCAACAATGCGGCTGTGCAAAGACCCAAACCAGTCGCTACAACGAGCGTAGGCCAGCTCCTCGATGATGACTTGCTCCCAACGAATATCGTAATCGTCCATACCGCCAAAGCGCTCTTCAGGCCAGACCATCAAGAACCCTTGGTCTCCCGCCTTCTTGAAAATTTCGCGATCGACCACACCCTGATCCCGAAAACGCTCCATATGAGGCACCACTTCTTCAGCGAGAAACCGCCTATACGCCTCCCTGAACATGGCTTGCTCTTCGGTAAACTGCCTAGCGAGCATGTCAAACTCCTCTTTTCATCGACGCTCAATTTTCATTTCGATAGCCGCCGCCATCCAGCACCCCGGCAGGTTGGCAACGTTGGGCAACGACGCCGGGGCTCACCGCCATCCGGCCCACTGGAATGTTTGTGTTGAGCCTTTGGTTACACGGCAGGTAACGAAAAGGTCATAACCCGTGCGCCCTTGCAAGGCGTTTGCCAGCCCGTCTTAGTCTGCTGACGCCGGATCCAGCACCTCGCGTAACTCTCTTTTCAGAAACTTTCCATTGGCGTTGCGAGGAAGTGGCTCTGCCAGAAACCAGATATACCTCGGCACTTTGAAAGCTGCCAACCGCGCACCCATATGCTCTCGCAACCCCGCCGCATCAAGCATCGCACCCTGCTTGAGGTGCACCGCTACGCCCACCTCCTCTCCGAGACGGTCATCGGCTACAGCAAAAGCCACGGTTTCAAGTACCGCTGGATGGGTGTAAAGCGCGCTTTCCACCTCTGCGCAGTAGATGTTCTCCCCACCCCGCAAAATCATGTCTTTGGCACGATCCACAAGATAGAGAAAACCATCCTCATCGAAGTATCCAATATCGCCAGTGTGAAGCCAGCCATCCACGATCGTTTCCGCAGTCGCTTCTGGGCGATTCAAATACCCTTTAATCACGGGCGCACCCTTGACCAATAGCTCGCCAGCCTCACCAACCGGAAGGGTTTCTCCGGTATCGCTCACAATTTTGCCCTCCAGCGTGGGGACAAGCGGACCGCAACTCTGCGGGCGAGCCAGGAAAAGGTCTCCCGTGGTGTATGTGCTAATACCGCAAACTTCGGTCATACCATAGCCCTGTGCAGGCTTGGCACGCTGAGTCGTCTCGATAACCTTACTGGGCAGGTCTGGATGCATGGCAGCGCCACCTCCACCCAGCGAGTTCAAACTGGAGGTATCGTGATTGTGAAAGTCTGGGTGCGCCAGTAGCTCGCGCGTCATCATCGGCACGGCACTCAGTGTATTCACCTGCTCTTGCTCAATCAGTTTCAGTGCCTCAGCCGGGTCCCATTTATACATGAGTATCATCTTGCCGCCGCTGATGGTTGCTCCATGCATAACACAGTTGTTAGCAGTGACATGAAACAGCGGGGTTGCAACCAGCGATGTGGCCGCAGGAGCCGAAACAGGAGCATCCAATTTCTCCCCACGGTTCATCGCCTGCGTACTGGCAAATATCTGCCCCATTGCCGCAACATTCATGATGTTATGGACGCAACCCCGATGGGTCAGCTGTGCGCCCTTGGGGCGTCCGGTTGTACCCGACGTATAGAAAATGCAGGCATCGTCGTTGGGGTCGATGGGCGTCGTGGGTAGCTCACCCACTTCACTCACCGCGGTTTCCCAAGGCACCGCTACAACCGGGGAGGACGGCTCGCGAACAGCGACTACCGTTAGGTCCGGGAAGTCGGTTGCAATATCGGCGAAAGTCGCCAGTCTCTGATCATCTGCTATGAGTATCTTGGGCTCGGAATCACTCAGCGCGTAGGCCATTTCGTCTGCGACCCACCAGGCGTTCATGCCGACCACCACACCCCCTACTGCAATGACACCCCAATAAGCGAAAATCCACTCGGGATAATTGCGCAGTGCGATCGCCACCCTATCACCGGAACCAATGCCCTGGCCCTGTAACCATGCAGAAAAGTTGGCCACTATCTGCCCGGCTTGAGCGAAGGTGTAGCGCTCTTCTCCGTACACAATATATTCTTGGTCACCGTAGCCTTGACCCAGCATCCACAGATCGCGCATGGACCCCGGTGCATGCTTGTAGGCCTTGAGCTGATTACCGCCCACCTCAATGGTGGTTAGCTCGAGGAACGCGTCGGGCGCCGTCACCATCTCAACAGCCCGGCGATAATGCGCCATGACTTCATCTGTCATTTTTGAAAAGCCCCCGTATCCTTTTCGCCGCGTCCGGGCGGCATTGAAACAAAAAACCTCCGCAAGATACCCTAACGATATCCCGACGGCCAGCTATCGCCACGCTTGTTTTGACATTTATAATGCCGATAGTTTGTAAGGGGTTCCAGCGCACATTGACCGCTGGATGCGTATCGCCAGCAGAGGGAAGTCATGAGCGCACAGGAACTGGAGCTGAACCGGCTTGAGCCTTGGCTCAGAGAGAAAATACCAAGCTTTGACGGCGCGCTCAGCGCTGAGAAATTTGCTGGCGGACAGTCCAATCCGACCTTTAAGCTGACTGCGGGCGACCGTCATTATGTGCTCCGCAGAAAGCCGCCTGGAGAACTGCTGGCCTCAGCTCACGCTGTGGATCGAGAGTTTCGTGTATTGGATGCACTGCGGCACACGGAGGTTCCAGTGCCTCAGGTCGTGGCGTTGTGCGAAGACGACAGCGTCATCGGATCGATGTTCTATGTCATGGAGCATCTCGAGGGCCGCATCTTCTGGGACCCAGCGGTGCCCGAAGTGAACAATCAAGAGCGCACGGCCATATATGATGAGATGAACCGCGTGCTCGCCACCCTGCATTCGGTAGATGTTGACGCCGTTGGACTTAGTGATTATGGCAAGCCGGGCAACTACTATGCCCGCCAAGTTGGGCGCTGGACAAAACAGTACCGCGCATCCGAGACCGAGACTGTGGCGGACATGGAGGCCTTAATCGAATGGTTGCCCGCACACATCCCCGAGGGTCAGGAGACTGTAGCGCTGGTGCACGGAGACTACCGCCTCGACAATATGATCTTCCACCCCACAGAGCCCCGTGTGATCGGGATTCTCGACTGGGAGCTATCTACCCTGGGAGACCCCCTTGCTGATCTGGCTTACCAACTAATGGCCTGGCAGTTCCCCCGAGACGGAGGTATAGCGGGTCTGGCGGGGCTAGACCGGTCAGAATTGGGCTTACCCTCGGATGAAGCCTATATCGAAGCCTATTGTCGCCGCACCGGGCGAACGGGAATCGACAACTGGCCTTTTTACATGGCGTTTTGTTTTTTCAGAATCGCTGCCATTCTGCAAGGCATCAAGAAGCGGGCACAAATTGGCACCGCTTCGAGCGCCGAGGCTGATAGCAGGGCAATCATGGTCGGGCCTCTCGCCGCCCTAGGTGCTGCCTGCATCCCCAAAGATTGAATGGTCGGGCCTAGGCCGCGTCACTTTTGGCCGGCGCACTTTTCCTCGAGGCTGCCGAACGGGACCTCGGACGCCCCGCCTCATCCCTCGCTTTAGCGGCCCTCGCCTCCGCCCTGATCGTTTTCATCTGGCTTGCAGTTGGCGGCGGCCGACGGCGAGAACTTTTGGGGCGCCGATACGACCCGGGCTGAGGGCGCAAATCTCCGTACTCGAATCGGTGAAGTATTTCTTCCAACGTCCTCGAGATCAGCGTGCAACGCCTGATTGATTCGATTCTGCTGTAGGTGGCGCGCTCACCCTCCTTCACCAATGCCCGTAGCTCACTCTCATTAGGCTGCTTGATCAGGTGCAGCGGATTCTGCAAACGGAACTTGGGCACGATATTGATATCGCCTGAATATTCTTGGTCAAGTAATGCATGAGCACTATGCATCATCATATTGAATTTTGGCCAGTTTTCTCCGTATTTTTGTGCAACACCGCGATAGAAATTGAGCACCTCTCGACCGATACCCATGCCCAGTGAGGTGGCCGCTTGTCTTACCGGGCGCGCTCTGTCATCTCGAGGCAAAAATGCCCGAGCAATCGGGTTAACCATGCTCACGATGTAGTGATTGGTTGAGAACAATCGCGAAAGGCGCTTTGCAGGCAGGTCATCGGCTACGGATCCGTCCACCCAACGTCGTGCCGGCAAGTAGGGCTGTGCCTCTCCCCGCTCGTTTTTTGCCTTGAGCATGACGGCGGGGAATACGCCGGGAATCGCGCAGGAAGCCATGGCGGCCGAACGAAGATACACGTTGGGTGAGGAGACTGCATTCAGCAGTCTGGAGCGCTGATGGGGCTCGGCTGGCGCAACAGTGATGCTGACCTGTCGCCCCGTTCTTGCATAGGCCTCTGCGAAGGTCATGTCCGGCACTGTCGCCTCAATCAGTTGCTCTGTATCTTCGACACTGAGACGGCTTGACGCGCCCGTTAACCATTGCCTGATGACCCCGGAACCTGCCGATTCGCCCGACTCCATCAGACCTATTAAGTCCAGCGCGGCCATTTCCTTATCAGTATGCGTGGCCAGAGCAGCGGCAACAATCGCCCCAGCACTAGATCCCGATATGACACGGGGCAGCAAACCATGGCGCAACAGTTCGCTCACAACACCTACATGCAAAAAACCCAGCACGCCGCCACCGCTTAACATCAGGGCCGAGCGCCCGTAGCAGACGTTACTGCGGTAGAAAAAATCCAGCTTTTGCTGAGTGGGAATCTGATCGTCCGGCAGCTCAGCCAACAACCTGAGCGCCTCGTCAATTTCCTGAATATACTGCTCTATCAGTACCTTGGTGCCTGATTTCGCTTTCTTATAAAGGACGCTTTTCCCCATTCCGCCCATATTGCCGTGTATACCCTCGTTGAGGGCATAAAGCAGACCGGTCCAATCTTTGCGTTTACGAAACTTTCTCAGTCGATCCAGGCGGTAACGGATCTGCGCGTGGTCGTAGAGATCGGACGGCTCCTCGTGACGCCACTCGTCGTTACCCGTAAGGGCATCATGGGCCCGCGCCGCGGTGAGCCACTCCTCATAGGAATCGGCAACATCCATTTGATTCTCGAGTGCGCGTAACTCAGCTTTGAGCGTCAATTAGCTCTCCCAGTTGACGGCGGCTACATACAAGCCCTGTCGTTAGAATAGAGGCTCTCCTACGGATGCGCTAGCTTGACAGATTCGATCTTCATCCTGCCCGGTAGGCATCCTGAAGGTGTCGCTTATACAGCTTGCCATTGTCCATGCGTGGAAGTTGCTCCAGAAAATCGATCTTGCGCGGCACTTTGACCGTGGAAAGGCGCTCTCGCATCCACTCTATGAGCTCCATCTCCGTCTCTTCATTGGCGTCGGACCAATTGAGCGGTTGCACCACCGCCATCACCTCTTCACCAAACTCGGGGTGAGGAATGCCAAACACCGCTACGTCAGCCACTTTTGAGTGAGAAATGAGCAATCCCTCTATCTCAGCAGGATAAACATTCACGCCACCTGTAATGATGGTAAAGTTTTTGCGATCGGTGAGGTAAAGAAACCCCTCCTCGTCCAGATACCCCACATCTCCCATCGTGCTCCAACCCTGCTCGTTAAAGGCATTTTTGGTCTTCTCTGGCTCATCAAAATATTCAAAGGGCCGGCTATTGGCGAAGTAAACATCACCCACTTCGCCCGGCCCCAATACTTCCCCGTCCTCACCCAAAATTCGCGGCTCACCGATAATTGCCTGACCTACTGATCCCTTGTGTGTGAGCCAATTAGCCGAATCGATAATAGTGAATCCATTCCCCTCGCTACCCGAGTAATACTCGACAATCACCGGACCCCACCAGTCAATCATGGCTTCCTTAACGTCGATCGGACAGGGCGCCGCGGCATGAATTGCACACTTCATGGAACTCAGGTCGTATTGCGTCCGGTCCGCTTCGGGCAGTTTCAGCATCCGAACAAACATAATCGGCACCCATTGGCTGTGCGTTGCGCCGTACTCCTCTATCAGCTTCAAAGACTGCTCAGGATCGAAGTGCTCCATGATGACCGATGTTCCACCCAAGCCCAGCACCATCAAGTTGTAGTGCAGCGGCGCAGCGTGATAGAGCGGCGCTGGGGAAAGGTAAATCGTGTCCACACCAAAACCAAAGTAGGCTCCGACAGTTCCCGACATCGGATGATCAGTGTGGATACTCTCGGCATGCGGCGCCCAGTAAACGCCCTTGGGCTTTCCGGTCGTTCCAGAGGAGTACAGCATAGGCGCGCCCAGGAACTCATCTGCGATAGGTGTCTCCGGAAGATCTGCAATCTGCTCGCTGAGCACTTCAAAGCCCGCTATTTCACCACCCACACTCAGGCAGCGGTTAAGGCCAGTTGATGCGGCAGCCGCTTCGGTCGCCACATCTGCCAGCGCTGCCGAGGCGACAAACAATTTGGCCTTGCAGTTTGTAATGATGTACGCCGTCTCGTCTTGCTTGAGGTGCGTACTGATTGGCGTGAAGATCACGCCTGCACGGTTTGCCGCCTGAGCCACCTGTAAAAACTCTACGCAGTTTTTCATCATCATGGCGATGTGATCACCGCGCTGGACTCCAGACTGCCTGAGCAAATGCGCTATCTGGTTGGACCGTCGGTCCAATTCGTCGTAGGTGACGACCTCCCCTGAATTCGCCATGATGTACGCTGGCCGATCAGGGGTCTCGGATGCAAAAGCAGAAAAATGCGGCATGTTATTCCTCGTTTGGGATTATCATTTGCAATAATCATACAAGCTCGGAGTAGAGATGGTAGCGGTTGAGCCAGACCTTTCACCTGCAGCTATTCGAGCACGCTGCAGAAGCGCTGAGTTCAGCGCACAAACGTCTGGGCTTGCCCCCGGCCGTGTGCAATGCAACATCGTCATTTTGCCGGCTGACGCCGCTTCGTTTTTCCAAACATTTTGCCAGCGTAATCCCAAGCCTTGCCCCCTGCTGGCAATGAGTCCCCAGCCCGGAAACCCCTCGCTTCCCGATCTAGGGCATGACATCGACATCCGATCTGACATACCGCAATACCGGGTGTGGCGAGATGGTGAGTTGAGCACCCAGCCCACCGACATTGGGGACCTGTGGCAAGACGACTGGGTCGCCTTCGCGCTGGGTTGCTCATTCTCGTTCGAGGAGGCACTCACTGACGCCGGGATTGAAATCCGAAACGTGGCCGAGGGAGTCAACGTGCCGATGTATCGCACCAACATACCGTGCGCGCCTTCCGGCCCTTTTCGCGGCAACATGGTGGTTAGCATGCGCCCTATGCCCGCGGCGGATGCTATCCGCGCAATTCAGGTGTGTTCGCGCTTCCCATCGGTCCATGGCGCACCAGTTCACATTGGCGAGCCAGCGCAAATTGGCATAAGCGATCTCAGCAAGCCGGACTTCGGTGACGCGGTATCGATTTATCCAAATGACCTACCTGTTTTTTGGGCCTGCGGTGTGACGCCACAGGTTGCTCTTGAGGCGGCGCGACTACCCGTTGCCATCACGCACGAACCCGGGCACATGTTGGTGACCGATTTGAAAAACTCTGAGTTGGCGATCTTTTAATGAGACGAGTACTGACCCTCAATTGCGACATGGGAGAGAGCTTTGGACCCTGGGAGATGGGTGACGATAAAACCATCATGCCTCTGATCGATGCGGCGAACATCGCGTGTGGCGGTCACGCTGGCGACCCCAGCACCATGAGACGCTCTGTTGCACTCGCCCGCCGCCATCAAACCGAAGTGGGCGCCCACGTTTCCTATCCGGACAAGCAGGGATTCGGGAGACGGGAGATGAACATCAGGGGGCAGGAGCTCATCGATCTGATTCACTATCAGATTGGCGCGCTGGACGGCATCGCTCGCGCCCACCGCACCAAGGTCAGTTTCGTGAAGCCACACGGTGCTCTTTACCACGCCATGCTCTCTGACCAGAGCGTCATGAATGACATCATGCGCGCGGTTTCGAGCTGGCACTCGAACCTGGAGTTAGTTGTTCTGGCAACGCCGAGAGACCGCAAAACCATTCAGCTGGCGGTTGAGCATGGCCTCACTCTGCGCTACGAAGCTTTTGCAGACCGCGGCTACACCAGCCGCGGCCTCTTGATCCCCAGAGACAAGCCCGGTGCGCTACTCAGCGTGGAGGCCGCGGCGAAACAGGCCACAGAGATCGCCACAGATCAGCTGAAAACACCACGCGGCAGGCGCATTCCCGTCAACGCTGACACGCTTTGTGTGCACGGAGACACGCCCGGGGCAATCAAAATGATCAAGGCCATCCGAACCGCGCTGGATGCGATGTGAATGGAGTTTGAAGTTGGGCCAGCGGGTGATCTGGGCTTGCGTCTGGCCTTTGCGGCATCACCCCAACCCGCTCTCACGCACCGATTGCTATCCATTCAGACCGCCGCGCGGGAGGCCTTTGCCGATGCCCTGATAGACAGCCTCGTAGGGTATTCGACACTCACTTTGTTTTATCGCCCTCTCACTTTTGAGCGTGACCGGGCAACCGACTGGCTCATATGCCAGGCGGAGGCCGTCCAGAATCTCGACACTGCCAATACGGCCGGCGGCAATACCATCACTCTACCAGTTCTGTATCACCCGCGAGTTGCGCCAGACCTGGAGTGGGTCGCTGACAGCAAGTCCCTCACCACACAGGCTGTCATCGATTTACACTGTGGCGCGGAATATTTTGCTTACGCAACGGGCTTTGCGCCCGGGTTCTGCTACCTCGGCGACATCGCGGAAGCGCTCGCTGTGCCAAGGCTGGACACACCTCGACAGCGGGTACCCAGAGGTGCTGTTGCCATTGCGGACAGGCAAACCGCTGTGTACCCCTGTGAATCGCCGGGCGGTTGGAGACTGATAGGCGCTTGCCCATTAACGCTATTTGATCTGACTGCCACCCCGGCTTCCGCCCTCTCAATTGGGGACACAATACGCTTCGAACCTGTGTCTGAGGCGGAATATCGATCCCTGGGAGGCACCTTTTGAGGGCGCTATTAGTAGTGCGCGCAGGAATCGCCACGACGGTTCAGGACGGCGGGCGCTTTGGACAGCTTCGCGAGGGCATTCCGCCCTCAGGAGCGATGGATTGGTCCGCACTGAGAACTGGACAGCACCGTTTGGGGCACCAGAAAGATGAAGCGGCGTTGGAGTTTGCCTACGGTGAACTGCAGGTACAACCAACCGATCACTGCTCACTTTTGGTGACAGGAGCACCCGTCACGCTCGCAATAGACGGCGCCATCGTGGATCACAACGCAGTGCACACCGTGCCCCCCGGCGCGCTCGTTGCCATGAGCGCGTCCACTTCCGGCGTATACAGCTACCTTCATCTCCGCGGCGGGATCAATACCACGCCCTGCCTCGGCAGCCGCAGCACATCACCCAGAGAGGGCATTGGCGGGCTACACGGCGGATATCTGAGAGACGGAGATATCCTTCCCCTCGGCGATCCGGGTTTTTATCACCCGTCGCCGGATCCCGGGCTGTCCAGAACCCACTCTCGCGATATGCTTACGCTTCGCTTCGTGACCGGTTTTCAATACGGTGAATTTTCAGATCCGGCAAAAAAATTACTTGTCGAGCAGATTTTTCGAGTGACTCCCAAGGCCAATCGAATGGGCGTAACGATAGAGGGGTCCACGCTGCAAACAGGCATACGCGCGTTGCTGTCTGAGGCGACGTGCCACGGCGCAATCCAAATTCCACCTGATGGCAACCCCATCATTCTGCTGAATGATCGACAGACGGTGGGTGGCTACCCTAAAGCAGGTGCGGTCATCGCCGGGGACTGCGAGCGACTTGCTCAATCAAGACCGGGGCAACGCGTAAGATTCGTCGCAGTAAGCCCCGAAGAAGCAGACCGGATTCGCTGGCTGGAGCATCACTACACCGAAACAAAGCTTGAGCCAAGACAGAGATGATGCCGCCACTGGAGACCACAGACACCACAGGTATCGAGGCCGTGCTCGTTCGACATAATCATCGAGGTATGGACGGGATTCGCCGGTATCTCGCCCCGGGATATCTCTCACGTGCGGCTGAGCTCATTGCAGAGTGTTCCGGGCGGGTGTATATCGTGACTGGGTTTCCGGTAGCGGGCACCTTCGAGACGGACGGGCCGGCCGGCGCGATGGCGCTTTATCGTCTGTGTGAGCAGTGGGACCTCATGCCCACCATCTTATCTGAGCCGGCGCTAACGCAAGCACTGTCGACTCAGTTTCGTTGCCTCGATCTGGCCGCGGGCTCACTGCAAGAAGTCACGGAAACGGTGAAGCAACTTTACAGCGACGCACCGCCAGACCTGTTCATTAGTATCGAGCGACCCGGTGCGGCCGAAGACGGCCGCTACTACAATATGGCAGGCAGGGACATCTCTGAAAACTGCGCGAGAGCGGAGCCCTACCTTGAGCTGGCACCCTGTCCCACGATTGCCATTGGAGACGGTGGCAACGAGTTGGGCATGGGAACCGCAATGAAAGCGCTGGCCTCACTGTCCGTGCGTCCGGCGGTCAGCCGCTGTGACGAGCTGATTGTGGCCGATGTTTCAAATTGGGCAGCCTACGCGCTTTGCGCGGTCTCCTACTCATTGCGGGGAGTGAGCCCAAACATCGGGGCAGATATTCGCAGAGACCTCGGCTATCTTGTCCAGGCCGGCGCCGTAGACGGGGTCACGGGACAGCCGACCCCGACAGAGGACGGCTTTGCCGAGGGGGCCGGTAACGAGCTGCTCGAGGAGATCATATCGATGCTATCGGGGGAGAAGTTGTCATGACCATGGCCTATCTTAATGGCGAGCTCATGCCACTAACCGAAGCCAGGATATCCCCGATGGACCGGGGGTTCTTATTCGGTGACGGCGTCTATGAAGTGATACCCAGCTATGACGGTAAGCCAGTGGCAATGCAATATCATCTCGAGCGGTTACACCACTCTCTGGAGTGTATCCAGCTGAGCTGCGGTCACTCCGACGAGTCCCTCATTGAAATGGTGCACACTCTCATCGGGACCAACGGGAGCGGCAATCTGGGAATCTATCTCCATATCAGCCGCGGTCCGGAAGAAAAAAGACAGCACGCGTTCTCGGAGCCTAGCAGTCCAACAATCTTCGCTTACACGTTCCCCATTAACCAACCTTCTGACGGCACCGCTGAGACCGCCCAACAATTTACTGTCGTCACGCAATTGGATCAGCGCTGGGGTCGATGCCACATCAAATCCACCGCACTACTTGGCAATGTTCTCCATATGATGGAAGCCGTCGGCCAAGGCGCCCAGGAAGTTTTGCTATTCAATGACCGCGACGAACTGACCGAGGCTGCCGCCTGCAATGTATTTGTAGTGCAGGCAGGCAAAATCCTGACCCCTCCTCTGGATCATGAAAAACTGCCAGGTGTCACGCGAAGACAGTGCCTTGAGCTGCTTGCAGACCATACAGATTGGGCCGTCGAAGTCCGACCTGTGCTACGTGAGGAAGTAATGCAGGCGGAAGAAATTTGGCTCTCCTCATCGACCAAAGAACTCGCTCCCGTTGTCAGTGTCGATGGCAACGTAGTCGCCGACGGCAAGCCAGGCCCCTTCTGGTCTGCGGCACAAAAACTCTTCCATCGACATCGCTTTGACAGCCCCTGATGCCTCGTAATACCGCGCTTCACATCGATCTCGGAGCTATTGGCGACAACGTAGCGCTGCTGCGGCAACAGCTGGGTAGTCGCGCCTTTATGGCGGTCGTCAAAGCCGATGCATATGGGCATGGTGCAACGTCAGTCGCTACACATATCGAGCACCAGGTGGACGCTTTCGCTGTAGCCTTCACCGAGGAGGCTGCCACACTCAGACAAGCCGGCATCCGCAAACCTATTCTTGTACTGGAAGGCCCCCATACTCCAAGTGATATGGCCGCAACCATTGAGCTTGAATTGTGGCCGGTGCTTCACGAATCCAAGCAAGTGGAGTGGTTATCGAGTCAGTCCAAGACATTGCGCTGTGTCTGGCTGAAGGCCGACACCGGAATGCATCGACTTGGCTTTGCCCCCGCCGATTTACCTTCG
>JAYOEE010000005.1:6591-9809 GCA_038106565.1 Halieaceae bacterium | reverse complement strand
ACACCTGAAACCTGCAATGCACTTCGCGTCCTCCGTAATCGCGCTCAGGCACATTCGGAAGGGCGATAGCGTCGGTTACAGTGGGCGTTGGGTCGCGCGGCGCGATAGCGTGATTGCAACGGTGCCAGTTGGCTATGGCGACGGCTATCCACGAACCACGAAGGACGGCGCGCCCGTCGCGATAAATGGCCAACTGGCTCCATTGGCAGGGACAGTATCGATGGACATGCTGACCGTAGATGTCACGGACTGCTCAGGAGTGGAGGTTGGCGCGGCCGCAACCTTATGGGGAAATAGCCCTGCTGTCGATTCAGTAGCGCCCCACGCAGAAACCATTGGGTACGAATTGATGACGCGAGTGACCGGAAGGCCTCAGCGAATCTATTACACCGAAACAGCCTCGCTACCTATAGCCTTATCGGGCGCCGCCAATGACTGACGTTGCGGACAGTGCAGAAGAGTTATTGGCTGCGATTGACCTTGGCAGCAACTCTTTTCACCTCATTATTGCCAAGCCCGATTTTGGCGAGCTAAAACCGATACACGCGCTGGCGGAGAAAGTTCAACTTGGCGAGACGGCGGGCAAGCCCGAACTTACTGCCGCCGCAATTGAACGCGGCCTGCTATGCCTCGAGCGTTTCAAGCAGCTCATCGATAGCACGGCACCCAGTAAAATTCGCGTCGTTGGAACTAACGCCTTAAGACGTGCAAAAAATCGTCAGGACTTCATCGACCCTGCCGAGCAAATTTTGGGCGTACCAGTCGACGTGATTTATGGGCGTGAAGAGGCCCGCCTGATCTATCTGGGCGTCGCACATACCCTATCGGACGACGAAAATACTCGCCTGGTGATCGACATCGGCGGGGGGAGTACCGAATTCATTCTCGGCGAGCGATTCGAACCCACTCGACTGGAAAGCTTACAGCTGGGCTGCGTCACCTATGGGCAAACATTTTTTCCTGACGGGGGCATTGACCGAGAACGATTCGACGCCGCTTATCACCGCGCCCGCATTGAGGTCTCCCACATTCGACGCAACTATCACAGAGAACAATGGCAGGAAGCCGTCGGCTCTTCAGGCACCCTGCGCGCCATCGAGACCCTGATTGCTACGGCAGGGTGGAGAGAGTCGGGCATAGACAGAGATGCACTGAATCAGCTTCAGAAAAAACTACTCGCTTTCAAACGGGTCGAGGATATAGACCTGGAGGGGTTGAGTGAAACGCGCAAAGGCGTGGTCACGGCAGGACTGGCTATTACCATGGGCATTTTCGACGGCCTTCAAATTCAGGAGATGAGGACCTCTGCGGGAGCGCTGCGAGAGGGCGTGATCTATGATCTGATCGGTCGATTCACGCATGAAGACGTGCGAAATCGCACTATCGTCGCGATGCAAAAGCGCTATAGCGTTGACCAAACCGTCGCCGATTTGGTCAGTCACAGAGTGGAGCTCTTGGCTACTGCCACCCGAGGCGAGTGGCGCCTCTCTAGCGAGGAAGTTGAACTCCTAAAATGGGCGGGAGCGCTGCACGAGGTAGGCGTTGCCGTATCACAAAAAAATTACTCTCAGCACTCAGCCTATCTCGTGCTCAACACGGACCTGCCCGGGTTCGCCCAGCAAGATCAGGAGATCATGGCAGCGCTGATATCCGGATTAAAAGGCAAGATCAGACCCGAGATCTTGGATCCCATCGCCAAGCGTCGGCGAGCCAGTGTCTCCAGAATGATGGTGCTACTGCGCTTGGCTGTGATACTCAAACATGTGGAAGTACTGGAGCAAATCCCTGAACTCAGCTTGTCAGCTAAAGACGACACGCTCACCCTGACCTACCCGAGAGCCTGGGGGGAGAATCATCCGCTGACTATCTGGGAGGTTGAGCAAAGCGCACCAGCGGTTCACAAACTCGGGATCACGATGGTGCTAAGCGCCGTGTGACGCGGCTCCGGCTACATAAAAAACATTACCTGCTATAGCGCGACAGCCTCATTACAAATCATAGCCTCGCTCATCGTGTAACACGATGTCGAGTCCCGCAGTCTCCTCCTCCTGATCAACCCGGAGAGACACCATGGCATCCACGATTTTCAGCAGTAGCCAGCTCACTACAGCAGTGTAAACAAAGGTCGCAATCACACCTGTGATCTGTACACCCAGCTGACCGCCGATACTGTCTATGCCATCGGAAAACCCGTTTCCGCTGAAAAGCCCCAGCGCGGGTGAGCAGAAAACTCCTGCCATGAGGAGACCTAGCATCCCCCCCACCCCATGCACAGGAAATACATCCAGACTGTCGTCGATGTTAAGGCGATTTTTGAGCGTAATGGTTGCGAAATAACACAGCACACCTGCTGACAGCCCAATCACCACCGCACCGGCGGGACCTACCGAGCCAGACGCCGGCGTAATAGTGCCAAGTCCCGCTACCATTCCAGTGACAATGCCCAGCACCGAGGGCTTACCGTGACGCACCCATTCCATGGTCATCCACGCAAGTGAGCCGCATGCAGCGGACAAGTGCGTCACCAACATCGCCATCGCTGCACTGCTATCTGCTGCCACTGCAGAACCCGCATTGAATCCAAACCAACCCACCCAGAGCATACCGGCACCTGTGACCGTCATGGTGAGGTTGTGCGGCGGCATGGCTGTCTGACCAAAACCTTTACGCCCACCCAGGGAAAGCGCCGCAACCAATGCCGCAACCCCCGCAGTAATGTGCACCACGGCACCTCCCGCGAAGTCCTGCAATCCCATTGTTCCCAACCAGCCACCTCCCCACACCCAATGGCAAACGGGCGCGTAGACCAGCAGGAGCCAAGCGGAGCTGAATATCAACATGGCGGAAAACCGCATTCTCTCGGCAAAACCACCGACGATGAGCGCTGGCGTAATGACCGCAAACGTGAGTTGAAACATCACAAATAAGGTCTCGGGGATGGTGCCGCTGGTACTGTCCATCGACACTTTCGCCAGAAACAGATTCCCCAAGTCACCTATCCAGGGACCCTGTTCTACGCCCGCGGAGCCGAAAGCCAGCGTGTAACCGATCACAAACCACAGCACCGACATCAATGCAGTGAGAGCAAAGCACTGCATCAGCACAGAGAGCACATTTTTCACCCGGACCAGCCCCGCATAGAAAAGCGAGAGCCCTGGGATCGTCATGAATAGCACGAGGGCGGTCGAAGTCAGCATCCACGCCGTATCAGCGCCAGA
>JAYOEE010000005.1:2218-6491 GCA_038106565.1 Halieaceae bacterium | reverse complement strand
TGGCCTCTGAGATGAGAAACGTCATTCTGATCATCGGCGATGGCTTTGATGATCAGCACGTAACCATGGGCCGCAACTATCTCGCAGGCATGAGCAACGCACTCGGCGTAGATCAACTTGCATTCCGCGCAGCGGTGCAGGTGGAAACGCTATCCCAGGACGGCCTACCCATCTACGTAGCAGATTCGGCAAACACTGCCACGGCTCTGGCAACGGGCACGATCACTAGCATTGGGCGCATTGCAACGAACATTCAGGATGAGGACACCGAGACGATCGCAGAGCAGGCATTGGCGGCCGGATTCCGCGTTGGACTGGTTACAACTTCTTCCATCACGGATGCCACACCCGCGTCATTTTTGTCACATGTATCGGCACGAAGCTGCGAGGGCCCTGACGAAGTGCTGGGCAGCACCTATTACGGCATGCCTCAGCCCGCCTGTCCGGAGGACGCAAGGGAAAATGGTGGGCCCGGGTCCATCATCGAGCAACTTGCTGTGAGTGGCGCCCATGTACTGCTAGGCGGCGGACAAAAGTTCGTAAGCCAAACTACGGCTGATGGAGTCAGCGTGAGCGCGCTGGCGGAGACAAGCGGCTTTCAGGTTATTACACAGGCCGCCGCACTTACTGCTACCGACCCCGCGGCCCGTTTGTTGGGGGTCTTCGCGGAAGAGACCTTGCCGGTACGATGGCGCGGCGCTGGCGGGCGCATTGCTGAGCCGACTGAGACCAGTTGGCTGCATCAGATCTCTGATTATCTGGGCCAAACGACCGAGCCAGAGCCCATGTCTTGCGAGCCCAATCCGGAATATGGTGATACACCCTCTATTGCAGATATGACGAAAGTAGCGCTGTCTCATCTGGCCCATTCCAACTCACAGGGCTTTTTTCTGATGATTGAATCTGCGTCGATAGACAAGCAGAGTCACAAGCGAAATCCTTGTGGCTCAATCGGGGAAATCGCACAGCTCGAAGAGGCGCTGGCACTCGCCACCACCTTTGCCAAGACGCACCCAGATACCCTGATCATCGTGACAGCCGACCATGCGCAAGCCGCGCAAATACTCCCGGAACCGAGTCTGTATAGCCACTATCCCATTCCTATCTACTCCCCCGGCATGACTGCAAGAGTAAGCACCCCCGAGGGGGGAATGATGCGCATCAACTATGCCACCAACAATGGATTTAGTGAGGAGCATACCGGGGCCAACGTCCCGCTTTTTAGCAACGAAATCGGTCGCTCAATCATGCAGCCCTTCATGCGCCAGCGCGACGTCAATCAAGCCATGGCTTCGTTTCTTTTCGGCAGATCGAACGAGCCAGGATCTACAGATTAACCCAGGTATTCAGCGCCCTGAGTCTAAACTCGATACCGCCCGCCCTCAGCACAACGCTGTCATTGAGTATCTCTAAAACCTCAATCCCGTCCACGCGCTGCCCAACGAGTAGGCGGCGGCCGTTCAGCGTCACGGATCGCGCACCCACCTCCGAAAATTCGTGCGCGACGTAAACGATCGTCGGAATCTGGTCCTTTTGCTGTTGCGAGAGATTCTCCAGCAACGGCGCAGAATGGGGTGTCAGGGGCACGTCACCCACTTCACGAGCAGCCCGCTCGATAGCGCCAGCGAGATCAATGGGCGGAGCAATTGAGCGGGAGGCCTGCTCCGCCGCATTGGGGCTGGCGGGCTCAGGAGGTGCCATTGGCGAGGTTTCACCCCCGTCATTTACAGGAGACACCACAGAAGACGCCGACAAGCCGGGTTCACTTCGCGCAGCGTCGCTCCACATCTCCTTGTTGAGCGTAGCCAGCGACGCTTTGTCGGGAGCCGATGCGCTAGCCGCTGACGCCAACCGGGGTTCAAGCCGGGTTGCTGCAGGCGCAGGCTGGATGCCGTTATCGCCGATCAACTTGGGCGAACTTGCGCCATCATCAATGCGAACTGGCGCACTTGCTTCCGGCCGGGGTGCCGCATTGGATAATGACGGCGCGGGCTCCATTGGATCCAGCCACATCATCACTGCGCCACCCACGACCACCCCGACTGCCAGCGCGGTTAAGACGACATATCGAGGGGCCAAGGCACGAGATTCGGTGATCTGCACCACCTCAGGAGATGGTGACAAACCGCCGCCGTCTGCGCGCCGCAACGCATCCAGGATCAAAGACATGCTTCACCCCCAATCGTTCTGCGGGCCGCGGAAATTTGGGGCAGAACGGAGGGCTGTCGGCCCAATGAGTCATTGAGCGCTTGAAGCGTCCGCTCACCAATCACACCGTCCACGCTCAGCCCCCGCGAGGCCTGAAACAGTCTCACTCTTTGCTCCAGAGCGGGTGTAAAAACCTCGAGCGGTGGCGCAGGCAAGCCGTCGAGCTCCGCGAACGCTTCCACAACGTATGTCACCGACGGACCTGTATCACCCAATATCAGCGGCCCCTTCCAACCTGGCGGACTTTTCCAGACATATTGATAGGTTCCCAGCCAGCTCGCGGCCAGCTCTCGCAGGGGTGTCTCGCACGTGGCCAACCCGTTCCATACCAGAGCTCGATCTGCACGGATATCCAAGAGCACACTGAATGAGGCGAAGCCATCGGCTCGACGAAGCGCCAACAGCACCGGGCGGTCCAGTTCCAAAATGCTGTCCCACACTGCCGCCTGTCCGGTTTCGCAACGCCAACCTTTCAGCGCGATCGCATCACACAAGGGCTGAAGCAGTGGCGACTCGGACCAGAGCGCCCAAAAGGCGCGCTCAGCCCTGTCGGGCTCAAGCTGCCAACCTGGGTTGGTGGGATCGGATGTCGGTTTGGCAGCCGTTTGGCCGAGCTGGTGAACTGCCTCTTGCTGATCAAGCGCGAGCCAATCTAGTCGAACACTCGCGCCGAAGTCACTCGCGATGTAAATGATAAGCGCCGCGATGGGGAGCGCGATCCACATTAGAGTGTGTCGCGCATTGGTCCGACCGGCCACCCTATCGCCTCTGCCATTTGCAAACTGAGCCTCTCCAAGTACCTCTCGAGCCGCTTCGCGAACCAGCGAGGGGGAAACAGCGTCAGCATGACGTCCATATGCGCCGGTGAGCGCACGATCACACACCAGGTTAATCAGCCTGGGGATACCTCCACTCACGCGATACACCTCGCGCTGCGCCGCAGCGCTGAACAAAGTTTGTTTGCCCTGAAGCCCGGCTACTTGCAAACGGTGCCGGATATACACGCCAGTTTCTTCCCGATCCAGTGGGGTGAGCTTAAATCGAGCCGTTATTCGCTGATTTAACTGCCTCAGCTCGGGCCGACTGAGGGTGGCTTCCAGCTCTGGCTGCCCAATCAGAATAATCTGCAGCAGCTTCTTTTCATCAGTCTCCAGATTGGTCAACAATCGAATCTGCTCAAGCACATCAAAACTGAGATGCTGTGCCTCATCAATCATGAGAACCGTGCGACGATTTTTGGCGTGATTGTCGAGCAAGAACTGGTGCAGAGCATCGGTGAGCACCTTCAGGCTATCAGTGCCTGCTGGATAATCGATAGCCAATTCGTCGCACACACTGGCAAGCAGTTCAGCAGCACTCAATGCAGGATTCAGCACAATGGCGATATCGGTCGCGCTGGGTAACTGCTCAATCAGGCTACGGTTCAGCGTGGTTTTCCCGGTTCCCACCTCCCCGGTAAGCAAGATGAATCCACCGCCGGTGCCTACTCCGTACAACAGGTGCGCGAGCGCATCGCGATGCCGCGCACTCATGAATAAGTAACGCGGATTAACCGCGATGGAAAATGGTTGCTCTGAGAGACCGAAGTACTGGTGATACATGGAAAAGACTTGCTCCAAGACTCTCGCACTTGCGCGGCACACTATTGACATATAGCATGCCGAAACTTTTTGCGCGCGCCCACATTATGCGGGATGCGTTTCCCAATGCACAGTGAACCCAGCAGACAGCTGCTTTGCAGCTCAGCTGCCGATCGAACCGCTAAACCCAGACCCCGTCACTCAGGAGTATAAGTAATGGCTTTGCCACCCGCACTGAACAACACGCTAAGACTACCCGTGGTGGGCGCACCACTCTTTATTATCTCCAATCCTGATTTGGTGATTGCTCAGTGCAAAGCCGGCGTCGTTGGCTCTTTTCCGGCGCTCAATGCGCGGCCTGAGCCCGTACTCGAGGAGTGGCTACAAAGAATCACCTCTGAGCTCTCTGCCCACGATGAAGCCAATCCCGACAAACCCTCTGCCCCCTTTGCCGTGAACCAGATTGTGCATGGATCCAATACACG
>JAYOEE010000005.1:0-2118 GCA_038106565.1 Halieaceae bacterium | reverse complement strand
GATGCCGTTCTTGCCGCGCAGGCGATGGGTGCCGACCTCGCCTACATCGGATCCGCCTTCATCGCGACCGAAGAGGCCAATGCCGAAGAGGCCTATAAACAGGCGATCGTAGACTACAACGCCGACGACATCGTCTACAGCAGCCTTTTCACTGGCGTTCACGGCAACTACCTGAAGCCATCCATAGCAGCAGCTGGCCTTGATCCGAACAACCTGCCAGAGGGTGACGTTAGTCAGATGGATTTTGGCTCTGGCGGCAATACGGATGCTAAGGCCTGGAAAAATATCTGGGGCTGTGGCCAGGGCATTGGGGCAGTCAAGACCCTAGGTACAACTGCCGACTATGTCGATAGACTTACGTCCGAATATCACAACGCAAAAGCTCGGATTAGTGCCTTATGAACGATCGCAACAAGATTCCCCGTAGCGGAGAGGATGACTATAGCCAAGACATCATTGACCAGCGCCAAAGCTTTATCGAAGCGCAAACGGGCGTCACGCTTGATCACACCAAGCAGTTTTCTTTCGATCCCCACGAAATGGAGAGCAACATAGAGAACTTTTGGGGAGTCGCGCAAATTCCCATCGGAGTAGCGGGCCCCCTGCTGGTCAACGGTGAGCACGCTCAAGGCGAGTTTTATGTGCCTATGGCCACGGTTGAGGGGACCATGCTGGCATCCTACAACCGCGGCATGAAAGTCATCCACGAGGCGGGCGGCGTGCTAACAACCGTCTCGCAGGAATCAATGCAACGATCTCCAGTGTTCATTTTCCGGAATTCCAGGCAGGCTCGAGATTTTCAACTCTGGCTCAAAGATAACTTTGAGGCCATCAAAGCCAAAGCCGAAACCTCAACGTCAGTGGGCAAGCTCCATGAGATAGAGAGTTATCACGCGCACAGCATGGTCTTTACGCGCTTTGACTACTCTACAGGGGACGCGGCGGGACAAAACATGGTCAGCCGCGCTACTTTCATTGCGTGCGAATGGATTCACGAACAGCGACCGGAAATGTTGCATTACATGCTATCGGGTAACTTCGATACCGAGAAGAAAACGTCATCGGTGAATCTGCTCAAAACTCGTGGCAGGCGCGTGACCGCCGAAATTACTGTGCCCCGAGAGATCCTGATGAAACACCTCAGGGTCGCACCTGAACAAATTGCCTACGGCCAGCAGATTTCGACGCTTTCTGCGATCCTGACCAACTCTTCGAACAATGCCAACCATCCGGCGAATGCGCTCGCGGCGCTTTACCTCGCAACGGGCCAGGACGTGGCAAATATCGGCGAGTCCAATCAATGCACCACCTACCAGCGCGCCACCAGTAAAGGGGATTTCTATTTCTCTATCACACTGCCCGCGCTGATCATGGCCACATATGGCGGGGGTACCTCCCTCCCCACCCAGCGTGAATGCCTGAGAATGCTGGGCTGCGAGGGCAAGGGAAAGGCGCTCAAGCTCTGTGAAATCGCTGCCGCACTTGTCGTGGCAGGAGAGTTATCCTTATCTGGTGCGGCGCGGGTTGATAAAACAACGCGCGTTAATGAGTGGGTTGATGCCCACGAGCGGCTGGGCCGCAATCGCTAAGCGGGTCTCGCTGTTTTGCTGACATCCTCCCTCACTGCTCGCGGTCCCGCCCTTCTGTTCGCCCTATGCGCGGCCGCACTCTGGACGCATTCTGGCTGGGCGGAACGCCGCGCTCATGTGGTACTCGAGAACCCGCTCCCCCAACCCGCTTGGGACTTACCAGTAATCGCCAACGGTAACGGCCGACTGTCGCCCGAGAGCCAACTGGGGACAGTCACCTACATTGATTTTTGGGCGAGCTGGTGCGGACCTTGTCGCCTTTCCCTGCCTGCGCTGAATCGGCTGCAGAAGGATTTTGATCCGTCAGACTTTTCCATCGTTGCCATTAGCGTGGACTATGTCGACGAAGACGCCCTCGATTTCCTTAAACGCTATCCAGTCGATTACCCCGTTCTCATTGACAAAACGGGTGATTCCGGAAGAGCTTTTTCCGTGGCCGGAATGCCTTCGGGCTATCTGCTTGATCGCGATGGTCTCATTCGCGAAATCCATGTGGGGTTTCGCAAAGGCGACGAGGAACAGTTGCGCG
>JAYOEE010000004.1:0-83491 GCA_038106565.1 Halieaceae bacterium | reverse complement strand
AAGGATTTACCCTCATTGAGTTAATGATTGTCATCGCCATCATTGGCATTCTGGCCGCAGTCGCCCTACCGGCGTACCAGACTTATACCAAGAAAGCCAAAATGGCAGAGGTCATTTCTGCGGTCGCCCCCTACAAAACCGCCATTGCCATGGCCGTCCAAAAATCGTCTGCTTCTTGCTTCGCTGACGGCGCCGACACCCTGGCGCTCAGCGATCTGAATGCAGCCGCAGGTACTGACCCCACTTGCGGTCTCCCACCCGCTGCAGAAGCAGCCGGCATTGTCGCGAGTGTCACCGTGGAGAATGGGGTGATTATTGCTACGGGAACGCAAGCGGTGGACAGCGTAACTTATGAACTGTCGCCCAACGGCGTAGTACCGCCCGTTGTTTGGGAAGAAGGCGGGACCTGCGTCGCCGCTGGTCTTTGCTGATACAGAAGTACTCTGCGCGGGCGTGCAGACTGGGACCGCCGTCTGTCGCCCGCGCAATCTTTTCATAACCTCCTCGGTATTGCTTTTGCGGTGTCGACAGTGATGCAACGCACGTAACGGCCATGCATCACTCCGCTCAGCGTCCAAAAACGCTACGCAGTGCGTACCTTAATCAGGATGTAACAAGATGAACCTACCAGCGACCGGCTCCATTGATTCTTCCGTCAAAGGATTCGCGGGACGGCTCCTGGCAGAGAGCATTCTGACCCCGGATCAGGCTCGAGAAGCGAACCAAAACGCAAAAAACCAGCGCATCTCACTGGTGCGCTACATGGTCGATCAATTGGGCGTTGACAGCAGAGCTCTGGCGGAATGCGCCTCGATCGAGTTCGGCATGCCGGTATTTGATCTCACCGCGCTTAACCGAAACACCTTGCTGGATTATGACAGCCACACCGATCTCATGGAGAAACACCTCGCGGTACCGCTCTATCGCCGCGGGAATCGACTTTTTGTCGGTCTATCCGACCCTCTCAATCAAGCTGCTCTGGATGACTTCAAATTTGCGACTGGCACCAACACCGAAGCGGTGCTGGTGGACGATCAACATCTCAATCAACTGATTTCGGAATTAACCGAGAAATCAAACAGCTTCGATAGAGACATGGCCTCCCTGATCGGGGAGGACAAATATGATTTCGCGTTTGGGGAGAGTCGCGATGATGAAGAAAATGACGTTCATGACCCGACTGACGACGCCCCTATTGTCAGATTTGTGAATAAGATTCTGCTGGATGCGATCAGGCACGGCGCATCCGATATTCATTTTGAGCCCTATGAGAAACAGTATCGGGTGCGTTTCAGGACCGACGGCGTGCTGAGCGAGGTTGTCTCTCTCCCCCATCATCTCGCACCCCGCTTGGCGGCCCGGCTCAAAGTCATGTCCAGAATGGACATCTCAGAGCGCCGGATGCCGCAAGATGGCCGGATACAGATGAAACTGTCAAAAAGGCGGGCCATCGATTTCAGGGTCAATACACTGCCAACCTTGTACGGCGAAAAAATTGTTCTACGGATACTGGACTCCAGTTCCGCGCAAATGGGCATCGAGGCGTTGGGGTATGAGCCGGATCAACAGGCGCTGTATCAAGAGGCGCTTCAAAAACCGCAAGGGATGATTCTGGTGACGGGCCCAACTGGGTCAGGCAAAACCGTCTCACTCTACTCGGGCCTGGGCATCCTTAATCAACCGGAGCGCAACATATCCACCGCAGAAGATCCCGTCGAGATCAACATGCAGGGTGTCAATCAAGTTCTGGTAAATCCAAAGGTAGGCCTCAATTTCGCGGAAGCATTACGCTCGTTTCTCAGGCAAGACCCCGACGTGATTATGGTCGGGGAAGTTCGCGATCTTGAGACAGCCGAAATCGCTATCAAAGCCGCTCAGACCGGCCATTTGGTACTTTCCACCGTTCATACGAATAGCGCTGCCGAGACAATCACCAGGCTGCTCAACATGGGAATTCCTGCCTTCAATATAGCGGCTTCGGTCACCCTCATTATTGCGCAACGACTGGCGCGAAGGCTCTGCGCACACTGCGCTCAACCAGAAACCGACGTTCCACCCGAAGCATTAGTCGAGCTTGGCTTTACACCCAATTTGTTAAGTCAAGCTCGTATTAACAAACCTGTTGGATGCGCCAAGTGTAAAGATGGATACAAAGGGCGAGTGGGTATCTATGAAGTCGTAAAGATCACCAAAAGCATTGCCTCTGCCATCTTGGATGGCGCGAACTCCATGGAACTGGATCTCGCTTTTCGAGAGGCAGGGTTCAATGACCTGCGCCAATCAGCACTTGAGAAATGTGCGCAGGGGCTAATCAGCCTGGCCGAAATCAGCCGCGTTACCACCGACTGATATGTGTAACGTTACAGCACAGAGAAACATCTGATGGCAACCGAGAACACGCTATTTACGTGGTCGGGCATCGACCGTAATGGCCGCAAATCCAGCGGCGAACTCATGGCCGCATCAGCCGCTTTGGCTCGCGTGCAACTGCGTAAGCAAGGAGTCGCCGCAAAACGGGTCAAGAAAAAATCATCCGCGATTCATCTCTTTGGCGACAAACGAATCAAACCGGCAGACATCGCTATATTCACTCGTCAGCTGGCAACCATGATGAAAGCGGGAGTGCCGCTGGTTCAGGCTTTTGACATCATTGCTGAAGGGACGCAGCATGAAAAAATGCGAGGCCTCATTTTGACGCTTCGCAACGACGTATCCTCAGGCGCAGGACTTGCAGGCGCCCTTGCCCGGCATCCCAAACACTTCGACAACCTGTTTTGCTCGCTGGTGGCATCGGGAGAAAACTCGGGTACGCTCGAGATCATGCTTGACCGCGTTGCTACTTACAAAGAGAAAACCGAGGCGTTAAAAGCGAAGATAAAAAAAGCGCTCACCTACCCCACAGCAGTCATCGTCGTAGCCATTATCGTAACCGGAGTCTTGCTCATTAAAGTTGTGCCACAGTTCGCCGAGACATTTCAAAACTTTGGCTCGGAGCTCCCCAGCTTCACACTGTTCGTATTACAAATCTCGGAGTGGGTGCAGGAATGGTGGAGCCTCCTTTTGGGTGTGCTCGTTGCAACGGGATACGCCTTTTCGCAGGCGAAGCTGCGCTCAAAAGGTTTCGCAAGCCGAGTAGACGCGCTTTCTCTGAAGCTTCCCGTGATTGGCGGAGTGGTCCGCGACGCTGTCATCGCTCGATTTTCTCGCACGCTCTCCACCACCTTTGCGGCAGGGGTCCCCTTGGTCGACGCGCTTGAATCCACTGCTGGAGCAGCGGGCAATGCTGTCTATGCCAGAGCCATTCAGCGCATCAAGGACGACGTCACCGCAGGTATCACGCTCGCTAATGCGATCCGTGGAACTGGCATTTTCCCTACCATGCTGTTGCAGATGGCCGCCATTGGCGAGGAATCGGGCTCTCTCGATGATATGCTGGGCAAAGTTGCGGACCACTATGAAACAGCGGTTGATAACGCGGTAGACAGCCTCAGCTCTCTAATGGAGCCCATGATCATGTCGATACTGGGCGTGCTGGTCGGGGGCTTGATGATCGCCATGTATCTCCCCATCTTCTTGCTCGGATCCGTAATATGATCAGCGATGATGTGCTTTGAACGTAGGCCGAGACCAAACCAAAAGCAATGACGTTATCCTTCTCTGAACCTATTCACTTCGCACTGCTCTGTGCGTTATTCGGATTGATCGTTGGGAGTTTTCTCAACGTGCTCATTCTGCGCTTGCCCAAAATGATGGAGCAATCATGGCGACGCGAGTGCAGTGAAATAATGGGCCAACCCAGGCCCTCTGAAACGACCATCAGCCTCTCGCATCCTGCTTCGCATTGCCCTCATTGCGATGCCAAGATAAGACCGTGGCACAATATTCCGCTTCTCAGCTGGTTGCTGCTTCGAGGTCAATGTGCAGACTGCGGCGCGACGATTTCCATCCGCTACCCGTTGGTCGAACTCATCAGTGGAGTGCTCTCTGCCCTGATAGGCTGGCAGTTCGGCTTTGGAGCCGAGGCTTTTAGCGCATTGCTCTTGGTTTGGTCTTTGATTGCCCTAACCGTTATTGATCTGGATACGCAATTACTACCGGACAGCCTGACCCTGCCGCTTCTCTGGCTTGGCTTAACCGTCAACATCTTTGAAACGTGGGCGCCGCTCTCATCGGCAGTCACAGGCGCCATCATCGGCTATGGCTGCCTCTGGTGCATTTATTGGCTGTTCAAGCTCACTACCGGGAAAGAAGGGATGGGTTATGGTGATTTCAAGTTACTCGCCGCCCTTGGGGCGTGGTTTGGATGGCAGGCGATCCCGCTGATGCTCTTGCTCTCATCTCTGGTAGGAGCTTTATCCGGTATCGTGGTCCTGATCGTTCTGCGCAAAGGAAGAGACACTCCGTTACCATTCGGCCCCTACCTCGCTGGCGCCGGCCTAGTCATGCTTTTCTATGGCGATACGCTGATCACTGAATATCTTCGCGTGGTAGTGCCGTAAATTGTTGAGGGTAGGTGTCACAGGCGGGATCGGAAGCGGCAAAACCGCGCTCACCGACTGGCTGTCTGAGCAAGGCATTGTAATTGTTGACGCAGACCGCGTCGCACGGGAGGTCGTGCAACCCGGTACGCCCGCCCTCAAAGCCATCATCGATGCTTTTGGAGAACAATACCTGACTCAAGATGGCAACCTCGATCGAGCGGCGATGCGCCAGCTAGTATTTGGGGATGAAGAAAAACGCCTACTACTCGAGTCCATTACGCATCCAAAAATTCGCGAGGCGCTGTGGGATCAACTTCAACGCGCAGACTCGGCCTACGTGGTCCTCAGCTCACCATTGTTACTGGAGAGCGGCCAATCGGAAATGGTGGATATCAGTGTGGTAGTAGACGTTCCCGAGGAAATGCAGATCCAGCGCACCATGGCAAGAGACGCAAACGATAAAGCGCTGGTCGAAAAAATTATGGCCGCGCAAATGCGTCGACAGAAACGCCTCGAACTGGCGGATATCGTGGTCGATAACAGTGGTGATCTAAGCGCTTTGCATGATAGAGCAGCGCTTTTACACGAAACGCTGTTGAATCGAGCAGCCGGGGCTTAGGCCGCGATTAAGTAGTCCAGTATTGCAACGTTGGCCGCTGGAAACTCCCATCCTAAAAGATCCTCGGGTCGTTGCCAGGCAAGGGGCTGCGACTCTAGGCTTCGTGGTTCCCCACGCCACCGCAACACGCTATGGACGTCCAGCCTCACTCTCTTGTCGCCATAATCGTGCTCAACGCTCAATAGCGGCTCACTACCCTCGATTTCGATACCAAGCTCTTCCCACAATTCTCGCGCCAACGCCTCCAAAACACTCTCACCCGGCTCTAGTTTGCCTCCTGGGAACTCCCACAGCCCCCCCTGATGTGCGTGAGGCGCTCTGCGCGTTACGAGCACTCGACGCTCGGGATCCCTTAAAACGCCCACCGCCACCGTAACGATATCGTTTTCAAGTGCGGTATTCGGCATTGATTTTCACGTAGTCGTATGAGAGGTCGGTGGTCCAGACTGTTGCCGATGCGCTACCGCGATTCAGCATCACTTCAACCTTCAAATCACGGGGCCGCATGGCTTCCACGCCCTTTTCTTCGCGGTAGGACGCCGCGCGGGCACCCGCTTCCGCGATCACTATGCCGTTGATTCGGAGCACCACTGAATCGGTATCAAAATTATCCAGCCCCGTGCGTCCTATGGCAGCCAATATCCGTCCCCAATTTGGATCAGACGCAAACAGGGCCGTTTTCACCAGCGGAGAGTGGGCAATGGTTCGGGCTACCTCATCACACTCTGCTGAAGTCCTGCCGCCCGATACGTTAACCTCGACAAATTTACTGGCACCTTCGCCATCTCGGACAATGTCGTGAGCCAAGTCGATCATAAGATCCGTCAACGCCTCCGCAAACCGATCATAGTGTGGGCCGTCAGTAGCAATCCTGATACCACTGTCACCTGTTGCCGAGAGGGTGACCGCATCGTTGGTGGAGGTATCTCCATCGATCGTTATTCGGTTGAAGCTGTCTGCAACTGCCTTCTTCAACAAGCTGTCTAGTGTAGCGGCATCGATTCTGGCGTCCGTGCCCACGAACGCGAGCATCGTTGCCAAGTTCGGGCAGATCATGCCGGCACCCTTGGACATTCCCGTAATGGTGCACGAGCGGCCCTCTAATTCGAATTGCTTGCTCCTCAATTTAAGTCGGGTGTCGGTAGTTAAAATCGCAGAAGCGGCGCGGCTCCAATTGGTTTCCGACAGATCACCAATAGCCTGTGGCAAAGCAGCGATGATTGCGTCAGTAGGCAAGGCTTCCCCAATAACCCCGGTAGAAAATGGCAAGATCTGATCTACCCGTGCTTTCGTCAGCGCTGCGGCAGCTTGGCAACAACTTTCAGCAGACGATATTCCCTGCATACCGTTACCCGCGTTAGCGTTGCCGGTGTTAATCATCAACCAGCTCGCTCGTCCAGCATTGGCGCGCAAGTGTCTTTCCGCAACCACAACGGGAGCGGCCCGGAAGGCGTTTTGCGTAAATACCGCCGCAGTGCGGGTGTCTGGCGAGAGATTAATCAGCACCAAATCATCTCGGTTGGCGGTTTTGACGCCCGCCTGCGCTACTCCCAATCGTATACCGCTCACCGGATGGGTCACTGCTTTACACCTCGCCCAGATAACAGCCTGTTGCTGGTGCCAGTGTGGCCTGAGGCACCCATCAGGTCAGGGCACCATGGCATTGCTTGTACTTTTTTCCACTCCCGCAAGGACAGGGGTCATTCCTTCCCACTTTGGGCTGCGACCGGGTGACCGGTTGCGGCTGCGCGGGAGACGAGTCGGAATCAGGCGTCGCGTTCGCCGAACTCGCATCGGCATGCTCAAACGCCATTTGTTGCTTGGCAGCCTCTCGACGTCGCTGTTCCTCTATCGCGGCAGCCTCATCCGATCGCTGGACTTGAACATGGCTCAAAAAACGAATCACTTCGTATTTAAGCCGCTGAAGCAGGCCCTCGAACAAAGCGAAAGATTCTCGCTTGTACTCTTGTTTGGGGTTTTTATTGGCGTAGGCTCTCAGGTGTATGCCTTGACGCAACTGGTCCATGACCTGCAGGTGCTCTTTCCATAACGTGTCGAGAACCTGCAGCATGATCTGCTTCTCGAGCTGTCGCATACCCGAACCAATTCCCGCCGCTTTGGCGTCATAGGCGCCCTGCACTTCCGCTACGATCCGCGCCCGCAAGGTTTCTTCATGAAGGCCGTCGTCCTCGTCCAACCATCGACTGACAGGCAACGCGAGCCCAAATTCAGTTTCCAACTGCCTTTCCAAACCGGGAACGTCCCACTGCTCTTCTACGCTCATCGGCGGAATGAATCCGTCTATGGCCTCGTTGACCACATCCGAACGAATCGCAGTAATGGTTTCACCGATGTCTTCATCCGAGAGCAGTTCGTCGCGCTGACGATAAATAATCTGTCGCTGGTCATTTGCAACATCGTCATATTCCAGCAACTGTTTCCGGATATCGAAGTTGCGGCCCTCTACCTTCCTCTGGGCTTTTTCAATCGCGTTGGAAACCATCCGATGCTCAATCGCTTCACCGCGTTCCATACCCAAAGCCTGCATAAAACTCTTGACCCTGTCGGAGGCGAAGATGCGCATTAGGTTGTCTTCCAGGGAGAGATAGAAGCGTGACACACCAGGATCTCCCTGACGGCCCGAACGCCCACGCAATTGATTATCAATCCGGCGCGACTCATGGCGTTCGGTGCCCAGGATATGCAGTCCACCCGCATCAATCACGGCATCGTGTCGTGCCTGCCACTCCGCAGTAACGCGCTCGCGCATTGCATCGTCAACCTGATCGCCCAAAGCACTGAGTTCAGCCTCTAGGTTCCCACCCAGAACGATATCCGTCCCTCGGCCAGCCATATTGGTTGCTATCGTCACCACACCGGGGCGACCCGCCTGCGCAATGATCTCGGCCTCCTGCTCATGGAACTTTGCATTGAGAACCTTGTGCTCAATACCTTTTTTCTGAAAAGCCGCGGACAATTCTTCAGAGGTTTCGACAGAGGCAGTGCCGACCAAGACGGGCGCGCCGCTTTCGATGCAAGCCTGGACGTCCTCAATAATCGCCTCGAACTTCTCCTCTCGAGTGAGGTAAACCAGATCATTGAGGTCGTCTCTGCGCATCGGAACGTTGGTGGGAATCACTACGCAGTCCAAACCATAAATCTGACGAAATTCAAACGCTTCGGTGTCCGCCGTGCCGGTCATGCCCGACAGTTTGTCGTAAAGTCTGAAAAAGTTCTGGAAGGTGGTCGATGCCAGCGTTTGGCTCTCGCTCTGGATTCGCACACCTTCCTTGGCCTCTATCGCCTGGTGAAGACCTTCAGATAACCGCCTTCCCGGCATTGTTCGGCCAGTGTGCTCGTCAATAAGCACCACTTGTCCTTCCTGCACGATGTACTCGACATCGCGCTGAAACAAAACGTGGGCTCGCAGACCTGAATGCACATGGTGTAGCAACCCCAGATTGGTCGCTGCGTAGAGCGAATCATCTTCTTGCAACAAACCGGCCTCAATCAGCATTCCCTCGACCTTTTCGTGACCACTCTCAGTGAGTTCGATGCTTCGTTGCTTCTCGTCGACTGTGAAATCGCCTTCCTGTTCCTCAACCTCAACAGTGAGCTTGGGAATGAGCCTGTTTATGGTCTTGTAGAGCTCCGAACTATCTTCTGCCGCGCCCGAGATGATGAGTGGCGTTCGGGCCTCATCAATAAGAATGGAGTCCACCTCATCGACAATAGCAAACGCCAGGTCACCCTGGCTTTTATCGCTCTTGCTGAAGGCCATATTGTCGCGAAGGTAGTCAAAACCAAATTCGTTGTTGGTCCCATAAACAACGTCACATGCGTAGGCGGCCCGCTTTTCCTCCGCGCTCTGTCCTGAACGGACCACGCCTACCGATAAACCCAGAAACTCGTAAAGCGGACCCATCCATGCCGCGTCACGTTGCGCAAGGTAGTCATTGACCGTGACCAAGTGCACGCTGTGATCGGGTAAAGCGTTTAGATAGGCGGGCAGGGTCGCTACGAGGGTTTTTCCTTCCCCGGTTCGCATCTCGGCAATCTTGCCGTCATGCAATGCCATACCACCGATTAGCTGTACGTCGAAATGACGCATACCCAACGCTCTAACACCGGCCTCTCTCACGACCGAAAAGGCCTCCGGGAGTAACTGGTCCAGCGTTTCCCCATCGCGTAACCGAGATCGGAATTCCGCGGTTTTGCCACGAAGTGCATTGTCATCCAGTGCCTGCATGGCCTCTTCGAGCGCATTAATTCGGGTAACGACTTTTCCCATTTTCTTCAGCTCTCGATCGTTACGAGTGCCAAATATCTTTTTCATTGTTGCGATCAACATAGGAGTCTCACGAAAGTGTTTTCGAGGTAATCAATTAGATTGCGGCGCGATTGCGCCCGAGCGCTGCTTTAGCGGTGGGTGCGGCGAACGTACGTGGCCGGATCAACTGCACGGCCGTACTTAAACACCTCAAAATGAACGTGCGGGCCGGTAGATCGTCCCGTGCTACCCATGAGCGCGACGACATCTCCGCGTCGCACTAGATCGCCAACAGCGACCAAATTTTCTTTGTTGTGTGCATAGCGCGTGCTCAAGCCGTCACCATGCGACACCTCTACCATCAGGCCATAGCCGCTTTGGTAACCACTCCAACTGACAACACCGCTGGCGACAGCGAGAATGTCGGATCCCTCGCGTCCGGCAAAATCGGTTCCCTCATGCCAACCCGGCTGACCGGTAATCGGGTCGATGCGATTGCCAAATGGAGAGGATTGCCATCCTTTACGGATGGGCCTGCCTGCAGGCGTGGATTCAGTCCTGAGTTGCTCTGAGGAGAGTAACCCGGCGAGCACGTCGAATTGCGCTTCGCGACGGGCGAAGATGGCATCCAGTGCACTCAATTCCGAATCAACATTAGCTACATCGGGCGACTCGGTGAGGGTGAGCGGCTGAGCCGGACCTCCAAGAGCCGGTGGGCCAGAAAAGTCGAATTCGCCCGTATCTAGTCCCGCCAATTCGGTCAGATGACTCCCCAGCGCATCGAGACGGGTCACGTGCGCTTGCAAACTAGCCAGTCGGCGAGTCATGGCCGTCAATCTTGATTGCGCCTCTGCCCCCATTTGTGCGAGCGCCTCGGCTCTTTCGGTGGCCTGTTGCTCCTGCGAGGTCACACGAGACGCCTGCTCAGACTCGACACCTTCACCGAATCCAATCTGGTAACTGAGCGCAACGAGGCCTATGGGCAACCCGATGACGCAAACAGACACGAATGCCCAGAACCCTTTACCGAGTTCAATCGTCCGCGAGGCCGCATGGCGGTTGAGAAGTATGAGTTTCACGATTGAATATCGCCAAAAACCGGGCGGCAACTATGCCATCTCCAGTGTCTGCGGGAAACCTTTTCTGTTTGCGAGCGCCGCATCATCATGCATCACGCCAGTTGCAGGTCAGCCGGGATAGACCAGTCAATAGGCGCATCGGCGACCTCTTCATAAGTGACCCATTCCCAAGACTGTTTTGCCTGCAGCAGTGCTCTGACCAACCTGTTATTCAGCGCATGGCCCGACTTGACACCCTCGTACTCACCAATCAGTTGATGCCCCAGTAAATAGAGGTCACCTACCGCGTCGAGGATTTTGTGCTTTACAAACTCGTCGTCGTAGCGCAAACCTCCCTCATTCAAAATGCGGTAGTCATCAATCACAATCGCATTATCGACGCTACCACCCCGCGCCAGGCCTCGGGCACGCATGTACTCAAACTCATGCACAAAACCGAAGGTTCTTGCGCGGCTCACTTCCCGCATAAACGCCTCGCCGCCGAGGTCAACTGTCGCATGCTTCGCTTGCTGAAGGAAAACCGGATGATCGAAATCGATTGAAAAACTCAGCTTGAATCCATCATAAGGACGCAAGATTGCGCGCTTGTCACCGTCGCTGACTTCGACAGTCTCAGTGACTCGGATAAAACGTTTGGGAGCCGACTGCTCGCGAATTCCTGCTGTCTGAATTAGGTAAACAAAAGGACCCGCCGAGCCGTCCAGAATGGGCACCTCGGGGGAGTCGAGGTCAATGTAGACATTGTCTATGCCCAGACCACACAACGCCGAGAGCAAATGCTCTACCGTGGTGACCTGGCCCTCTCCAGTACCCAAGCTGGTAGACAGGTCGGTTTCATCAACCCAGTCGGCTCGGGCGGGGATTTCCCGGGCCGGACTGAGGTCGATGCGGCGGAACACCACCCCAGCGTCAACTGGCGCCGGGCTCAGGGTCATCTCCACCTTTTGACCGGAATGTAGCCCTACTCCCGTCGATTTAATCGACTCAAGCAGGGTACGCTGTCTCAGCATGACTTTTCCTCTCTGCAGAGGGCAAACCATACTAGGGCGCGCTAGCGCATTCCAGCCTTGCCACCTTCATTATTTACACGAATGGGGCCTTTACACCCTCTCAGTCAGCTTGCCGGCGCAGGAATGCTGGCACATCAAATAGTTGCTCATCCAGATCCTCATCCATCTTGAGCGCAGCCTGACCATGTGTCGCTGGCGCGCGTGAGCGCACGTTGGGCGGCAGATCGTAATCGTCATAATCTGCGCCGACCGTAGCGGGTCGCTTGGGCACCGTTGCCTCAACAGCGGTCAGTGCGGGTCGCGCGTCGACGCTACGGAGCCCCGTCGCCACTACGGTTACTTTCAAGGCATCGGTCATCTCGGGATCGATAACCGTACCCACCACAACCGTGGCATCTTCTGAGGCGATATCTTCAATCGTTGCGCCAACCTCTGAGAACTCTCCCAAGGACAGATCCAGACCTGCCGTGATATTCACGAGGATCCCGCGCGCACCACTGAGGTCGATATCGTCTAGCAAAGGACTGTTGATGGCGCGCTCTGCCGCTTCCCGAGCTCTGTTTTCCCCGACAGCGGTGCCGGTTCCCATCATTGCAGATCCCATCTCTGACATCACGGTACGCACGTCAGCAAAGTCCACGTTGACCAACCCCGGCCTGATAATCAGATCCGCGATACCCTGAACAGCGCCCAACAACACGTCGTTAGCCTCTTTGAAAGCATCGAGCAAAGAGGTATTGGATCCCAGTACCTCGAGCAATTTTTCATTTGGAATCGTGATAAGAGAGTCGCAATGCTGGGCGATTTGGGCAAGGCCCTCTTCCGCTGTCGACAAACGCCGCCTACCCTCGAAACCAAATGGGCGTGTTACCACGGCAACCGTCAGAATGCCCAGTTCACGCGCGACTTCAGCCACGATAGGGGCCGCGCCCGTGCCGGTGCCCCCGCCCATACCGGCGGTGACAAAGACCATATCGGCGCCGTGCAAAGCGTCGGCAATCCGATCCCGGTCTTCAAGCGCCGCGGCCCGACCTACTTCAGGATTAGCGCCAGCGCCCAGTCCCTTCGTAATGCCCGCACCCAACTGCAGGACGGTTTTCGAACTGATGTCCGAGAGCGCCTGCGCATCTGTGTTGGCACAGATAAAATCAACACCTTCCACCTGATGATCAATCATGTGACGGACGGCGTTGCCGCCACCGCCACCGACACCGATCACCTTGATCACGGCACTTTGTGGTGCACTATCTACTAGTTCGAACATGACTTTCTCCCCTTAAGTTAAAAGATCCAAACTGCGGACCCTCGTTTCAACTGCAATCAATTCAAAAGTGCCGCGCGAACCACTCCTTGACTCGCCCAGCAAAACTCAACCCTTGATTCTTTGCCTCGCGCTCCTCACGAGCTCCCTCATGAACCTCTTCGGCTCCATACAACAGCAGGCCCACGGCGGTGGCGTATATCGGATTGCGAATGATGTCGTGCAAGCCCCTTGCGTACTGGGGTGCGCCTACCCGCACGGGCATGTGGAAAATCTCTTCCGCCAGATCAACCGCACCCTCCATCTTTGAGGTGCCACCCGTTAGCACCACACCAGCCGGAATTAATTCCTCATAACCAGAGCGCCGGAGTTCCGACTGAATCAAAGTGAACAGTTCGTCATAGCGGGGCTCGACAACCTCCGCCAAAGATTGCCTCGATAAATCCCTCGGAGGCCGGTCACCGACGCTGGGCACCTTGATTGTTTCCTCGGGTCCGGCAAGTTGCCTTAGAGCGCAGGCGTAACGAATTTTGATTTCTTCGGCATGTTGGGTTGGAGTCCGCAATGCCATGGCAATGTCATTGGTGACCTGATCACCCGCAATAGGAATCACTCCAGTATGGCGAATAGAACCATCGGTAAAGATCGCGATATCTGAGGTGCCGCCGCCAATATCGACCAAGCAGACGCCGAGATCGCGCTCGTCCTCGGTAATCACTGAATAACTCGAAGCCAGTTGCTCCAGGATGATGCCATCCACCGTCAGACCGCAGCGCTCAACACATTTTTCGATGTTCTGAGCCGCATTCACCGCACAAGTCACAAGGTGAACCTTCGCCTCGAGTCTCACACCCGACATGCCAAGCGGCTCTCGAATGCCCGATTGGTTGTCGATGACATATTCCTGCGGCAAAACATGGAGTACTTTCTGATCCGCCGGAATTGCAACCGCCTGCGCCGCGTCAATCACACGATCAACGTCCTGCTGAAAAACCTCCTGATCCCGAATGGCGACAATGCCATGTGAATTGACGGACCGGATGTGGCTACCGGCGATGCCGACATAGACGGAGTGAATTTGACACCCAGCCATCAGCTCGGCCTCCTCTACCGCTCGCTGAATCGCATTCACGGTCGACTCGATGTTCACAACGACACCCTTTTTCATGCCGCGCGAGGGGTGCGAACCGATTCCTACAACTTCGATATCACCATCGGCATCAACCTCGCCCACGACCGCAACCACCTTCGAAGTGCCGATATCCAAGCCAACGATCATCTGTTTGCTGTCTGTATTCGCCATCAACCCTGCCTCCCGCCATCCGTCGATCGCATCACCACTCTGCTATCAGCAAAAGACACCGCCGCTCCGTGCTCGTATCGCAAATCGATTCTCGCGATAGGCGCCCGGGGCGACGCTGCTTCCCAAATCTGCCTAAACCGTCTAATTCGATGTGCCATTTCGCTGGCACCCAACATCAGCTCGGGTCCTTCATCCAACTGAATCAACACTTGCCCGAGCGTATCGAGAGAAATGGCATGAATCGTCAAGCCATCTGGCTCAAGCAGCGCTGCCAAAACCTGATAGCGACGCATCAACTCCGTCTCACTGCCTTCAGGTCCATTGAGTAAGGGGAGATGGTCATACCGAGTCTCATGTGCCACCTGAAAAAACTGCCCCTCGTGATTGAGGTATCCACTGTTACCCCAGCGCGCAAGTGGACGCTGCTCGATCAGATAAACCTCGATCTCGGCTGGCCAGCGCCTGCGAGTGTTCACCTGATAAACCCATGGCAATGACTCCAGCTCTTGCCGCAAGTCCCGGAGGTCGGCAGAGAAAAATCCCTCAGCAATTCTCGGTGCGAGCCGAAGCTGGATGGCCTGAGGATCGATATGATGAACATCCCCGAGAATGGTCAGTGTCTCTACCTGATGCGCTCCGAGCATCGTAGTGCCACGGTAGAGGCCCGCACTGATCAGCATCGTCCCCAGCACCAGCAAGCTTCGGTTTATCCATTTTCTTAGCGGCGTCGAGGAATGATGCTTTGCGCTCACCGCATCTTGTTTGCGGTGCGCCCCTCTGCGGCGCTGTACGGTACCCTTAGCCATGAGTTCGCGAGCTCCTGCTTGCAGCAAAAATCTCGGCCAGCACCTCGATCATAGACAAACCTGCTGTTTTCGCTGCCATGGGTACCAGACTATGAGTAGTCATACCGGGGACCGTATTGACCTCAAGCAATTGCCAACCGCCTGAATCCTCTCGGATCACGTCCACACGGCCCCAAACTTCGGCACCGGTGAGTCGGAATGCCGCAAGCGCCAATTCGGAAAGCTCCGTCTCATCGCTCTCTGAGAGTCCCGAGGGGCAATAAAATCGCGTCTCATCGGATCGATACTTCGCATCGAAATCATAGAAATCGCCCGACACTTCGATGCGAATGCTGGGCAGCGCGCGATCTCCCAATATCGCTACCGTGTATTCGCGGCCCTCAATAAACTGCTCTGCTATGACCTCGCCACCGAAGTTAGCGGCAATGCGGTACGCCTCGGCGATCTGCTCAGCGCCGCGGGCCTTCGTCATACCCAAGGAGGATCCCTCCAGCGCAGGCTTAACGAAAACAGTGCCCAATTCCTTGGCGACGCGTTCCCAATCGGTGTCGACAGACAAATTGGCAAACCGGGGAGTGGGCAGAGCCGCTCCCTGCCACAGCAACTTGGTACGTGCCTTGTCCATAGTCAGCGCTGATCCCAGCACCCCGGATCCGCTATACGGCAAACCCATAAGGTCCAGCAGGCCTTGTACCGTTCCGTCTTCCCCGCCGGGACCGTGTAAAAGGTTAAACACGAAAGATGCGCCAGACAGACGCTGCCACCAGTCAAGTTCAGCAGGATCAATGCGCAGAATCGTCGCACCAGTCTGCTCTAGCGCCGTCGCGACGCATTCGCCACTCTCCAGGGATATCTCCCGCTCAGCGGCGGAACCCCCTAGCAAGACTGCAAACGTCTCGTTGCTGAAAGCGTGATTACTCACAGCAGGACCTCCAAATTCTCGGACTCGGCGAGCGCCGTGGCCAATCGACCGATGTCGCCCGCTCCCTGCATGAGTAGGATGTCGTTGTCCTCCAGGACGCCAATCAACACCGCAGCCAGCTGGCTCTGGTCCGACACCACAATCGGATCCACCATGCCACGACTTCGAATCGCCTTCGCCAATGCGTGGGAATCCGCGCCGTCGATAAGCTGCTCTCCGGCCGAGTAGACCTCTAAAAGAATGAGTGATTGGCCTTCGCCGAGAACAGACACAAAGTCGTCGAAATGATCTCTGGTCCGGGTGTAACGATGTGGCTGATAAACCATTACCAGTCGCTGACCCGGGAACGCTTCTCGCATTGCAGTGAGCGTCACAGCGAGCTCAGTGGGGTGGTGACCGTAATCATCAATCAAGCGCGCGCGGCCGCCCGCCCACTGGACTGTGCCCAAATCGGAAAACCGCCGCCCCACTCCACCAAATTCGGCAAGACCTTTTTGAATAGCAGATTTATCGATACCCAGCTCACTACACAGAGCGGCAGCACCTGCAGCATTCAGCGCGTTGTGTAATCCCGGCATGGCGACCCGCAGCGACAGTGCCTCTTGGCCCTCGGGGCGGATCAGATCAAACTGGCTATGCAATCCATCGCCACGATAGTTTTCGAGGCGATAGTCTGCCTCTGCATGGCGACCATAGGTCACAACGCGCCTTGTCAGGTCAGGCACGAGATTCCGTACGCCACGATCGTCGAGGCACATGATGGCGGAGCCATAAAATGGCAAATTGTGCAGGAAGCCATCGAAGGCTTGGACATACCGCGCCAGATCACCCTCATAGTGCTCCATGTGATCGGCCTCGATATTGGTGACGACGGCCATCATCGGTTGCAACTGCAAAAAAGACGCGTCGCTCTCGTCAGCCTCAACGACGAGGTAATGCCCGCCACCCAATTGCGCGTGCGTACCAGCCTGATTCAGCAGTCCACCGATTACAAAAGTGGGATCCTCACCTGCCTCACCCAGAATCGAGGCAATTAAGCTCGTAGTAGTCGTTTTTCCGTGAGTTCCAGCGACTGCGATTCCAAAGCGATATCGCATGAGCTCCGCCAACATTTCTGCGCGCGGCACAACGGGGATGCGGCGCTCGCGCGCAGCGCAGCACTCGGGGTTGTCAGGTGGAATAGCAGACGACACGACCAAGACATCAGCATCGCTGAGGTGTTCAGCATGGTGTCCGATAAAGACTGTCACGCCCAAAGCTCTCAGTCGGTCAAGCGCCGGACTCTCCGATTGGTCCGACCCGCTCACTGTATAGCCGAGGCCCACTAAAACCTCGGCTATGCCGCTCATACCCGCCCCGCCAATGCCCACCATGAAAATTTGGCGGGTTCGGCCCATGCCGGCGACGACGGTTTTCGGCTCAAATGCTTGCATGAGCAATCTCTTTCATGACGGTAACAACGCGATCAGTCGCGTCTGCCCGGGACAATCCCAGTGCCGCGCGACTCATGGTGGCGACGGAAAGCGGTGACGCAATCCATGCCTCCAGCAGATCCGCGACACGCTCTGGCGTCGCCTCTTGTTGCGCCAGTAAGACCGCCGCACCAGACGCTGCCAGTACTTCCGCGTTTCTTGTTTGGTGGTCATCGATGGCCTGCGGCAGCGGAATCAAGATTGAAGCCGTTCCTGTGACGGCTAGCTCAGATACGGTAAGTGCGCCTGCGCGGGCGATTACCAAGTCGGCCCAAGCATATGCGCTCGTCATGTCCTCAATAAAATCGTCCAACCGAACGCTTGCAGACTGACCGTCCTGCCAGGCTTGCTTAGCTTCAAGACGGTTTCGCTCGCCGCACTGTTGCCAAATGGCGATTTTGTCCAGACTTCCTCTGATCCCCATCTCACTCGCCACCAAGGGGATGAGCCGATTGAGCGGCGCGGCACCAAGGCTTCCTCCGAGCACCAATATGCGAAGCGGCCGCTCAGGTGTGAACTGGGGCATGTTGTCCAGATGAACCCGGTCAATGACTGCCAACCCGGCACGGACAGGATTCCCCACCGTCTCGACTTTGCGCTCGCTACGGAACCCACCCGGTAAGCCCGCCAGAATCCGCTTGGCCAGCGGCGCCAACAACCGGTTTGTCGTACCCGCGACCGCGTTCTGCTCATGCACCACCAAGGGACGACGGCTCAGCCATGCGGCGATGCCCGCGGGACCGGCCGTGTACCCACCCATGCCCAACACCACATCGGGCTGAATGCGACGCAGAATCCGCAGCGACTGCCACAAAGAGATGCCCAACAGAGAAAGTGCTTTGAGACGAGCTATGAGTGTTTTGCCTCGGAACCCTGATACAGTCAAATAGTGCAAGGGCAAACCCGCTGCGGGCACCACTCGCTGCTCGATGCCTCGCTCTGTGCCCAGCCAATCCACCGACCACCCTTGGGATACGAGCTCCAGTGCCACAGCGAGAGCAGGATAGACGTGCCCGCCCGTGCCCCCCGCGGCGATCAATGCTCTGCCTCTAACCGAATGTGCTTGCGATGCGGTCATGCGCGCACCCATCCTCTGGTCGTTACACCATCGCCTGATTCGCTGGCACTGACCTGCCTCGCCACCCGAAGAACAATGCCGAGTAACACGCAATTCATCACCAGACTTGATCCGCCGTAGCTAACAAACGGGAGAGTCAGCCCCTTCGTAGGTAACAAACCCGTGCTGGCACCCATGTTGACGAACGCCTGACCCGAGAAAATCAACGCCGCACCGAAACAGACATAGGCGGCAAAAGGCCAATCCAGTTGCGACGCTTTCCAACCGGTTTGCAAAATTCGCGCGACCAGTGCGGTAAAGAGCGCAATCAGCACGAACGCGCCAACAAAACCTGTCTCCTCAGCCCAAATTGAGAAAACAAAATCGGTGTGTGCTTCTGGTAGATAGAACAGCTTCTGTACGCTATTGCCGAGCCCCGCACCCAGCCACTCACCTTGTCCGAACGCGATCAGAGACTGGATCAACTGAAATCCCGCTCCATAGGGGTCCGCCCAAGGATCTTGAAATGCCGTGAGGCGCTGTAGTCGATACGGCGCAGCGGCGATGAGCCCAGCGAAGGTCATTAAGACAACCGCCACCATGAGCAGAATGTAGGTGAGACGGGCGCCTGCTAGGAACATCATCCCGACAACGGTACCGACCGCGATCACGGTGGCACCAAAGTCAGGCTCAAAAAGCAGCAGTGAGGCGACAATCGCGAGAACAGCGATCAGCTTGGCAAGCCCCTGCCAGTGGTAGCGAACCGCTTCCTCCTGCCTCACCAAAAATCCCGCCGTGTAGAGCACCAACGCAAACTTTGCAAACTCCGACGGTTGCAACGAAACAGGGCCGATGGGTAGCCAACGCTGCGCGCCATTCACCTCATGACCAATGCCGGGTAACAGCACCAGAATCAGAAGCGCAAAAGCCGCGAACAAACACCAGGGTGACCAGCGCTGGAGGAACTCTGTCGGCACCATATAAGCGAGCGCGCCCAAGGCGAGGCCAATCGAGAGATACAGCGCGTGACGCTCGGTGTGATACCACGGATTACCAAAATGGAAGTCGCCATACTCAATCGATGCGGACGCAATGGCGACCAATCCAATACAAATGAGTGAAGCGCCCAATACGAACAGCAACGCGTCGCCAGATACGAGCGAGGGAGGTGCATCATGCTTCATGCCGCCACCTCCAAGCTGCTCACTGCGGTTTGAAAGCGTTCACCTCGCTCAACATAGTCACGGAACATGTCGAAGCTCGCGCAAGCGGGCGACAACAACACCGTCTGCCCCGGTCGGGCCGCGCTCGCGGATTCAGACACGGCAACCTCAAGAGACGGCGACTTAAGAACAGTTGCCACGCCACTGAGATGTGGAGCGATCTCGGTGGCGGCCTCGCCAATTAACAGAACGCCTGCACACTTTTCGGCCACAGCAGCGCTCAGCAGACTGAAGTCCTGGCCCTTACCCTGCCCACCAAGAATGAGCCATACATCATTATTGCCAGCTAAACCCTCAAGCGCGGCCAGCGTCGCTCCGATGTTGGTGGCTTTGCTATCGTCAATAAACGCCACGTCATCTATGGAGGCAACAAACTGGCAGCGGTGCGGGAGACCGCGGTAGCCTAGTGCGCCCCTCAGCAAGCCATCAACGGGCAACTTCAGCGAGCTTCCAAGCGCTAGTGCAGCCAGTACGTTGTGGTAATTGTGCCGACCTACCAGCTTCAGTTCTGTCGTGGCAAGCAGGCTTTGGTTACCGCGACAGATCCATATCGCACCATCAATGCTCCGCAATCCAAACTCATTCAGGTCCGGCTCGCCAACCCGCCACCAAACGGCGGTGGCACCCTCAGACATCAGTGGAATGGTGAGTGGATCGTCTCGATTCGCAATGACATGTTTCGAACGTCCGAAAATACGGTGTTTGGCCTGGTGATAAGCAACGAGCGAAGGGTAACGATCCAAATGATCTGCCGAAATATTCAATACAACGGCTGATTCAAGGCCAAGCGGTTCAGCGCGCTCGAGCTGAAAACTGGAGAGCTCTAACACATACACGTCCGCGTCCCGCTCAAGCAAATCGAGGGCCGGGATACCAAAGTTACCGCCAATTGCTACCCTCAGGCCGCAGGCGGACACCATGTCACCCAGCAACCCTGTCACCGTGGATTTGCCATTGGATCCCGTGATGCCTACGACAGGGGCACTGACCGCTTCCATGAAAAGATCGATGTCACCCCTAATACGGCAGCCACGTTGTCTCGCACGGGCGACAAAAGGGTGCTCCAGAGCAATGCCCGGGCTCACAATCATCTCGGTAATATCATCACCAAGAGCAGGATCTACGTCACCGCAAGCAAGGACATTGCCGTCGACTTCGGGCCATCCCGCGGCTTCGGCTGCCAGCTCGTCGCGCGTGTCGATTGCAACAAAAGCCACTCCCTGCCTCTTCCACCACCGAGCAACACTGCGCCCCGTGGCGCCGAGTCCAAAAATCATTCGCTTCTCGGTGCTGGCTATGGTGGAAGACATCGTCAACGTCACCTCAACGCAACTTAAGCGTGGCGAGACCGAACAACACGAGCATCACCGTAATAATCCAAAAACGGACAATGACACGCGGCTCGGGCCACCCTTTGAGTTCAAAGTGATGATGGATTGGCGCCATTCTGAAGACGCGCTTCCCAGTTAGCTTGAAGGACGCGACCTGAATCATCACTGACACGGTTTCCAACACAAAGATCCCGCCCATGATGAAAAGCACTATTTCGTGTCGAACCATCACCGCCACGATGCCCAGAGCGGCGCCAAGCGCCAGCGCTCCCACATCACCCATGAATATCATGGCCGGATAGGTGTTAAACCAGAGGAAGCCCAGCCCTGCCCCCGCAATGGCGCCACAGAAAACCATCAGCTCGCCCGAACCCGGCAGGTAAGCGATATTGAGGTAGTCCGCAAACTGAATGTGCCCAGCCAGATAGGCGATCACTCCCAGTCCCGTTGCCACCATCACCGTAGGCAAGATCGCCAAGCCATCGAGCCCGTCTGTCAGGTTCACTGCATTACTGGCACCAACAATGACAAAGTAAGAGAGGGGAACGAATAGCCCGCCCATCGCCAGCGCAACGTCCTTGAAAAACGGGACGTACAGCGTGGTTTCTTCGGGCAGGACGGCTGTGTCGAAAAGATACAACGCTAGGCCAAAGGCGCAGAGAGACTGCCATAGGTACTTCCAGCGCGCCGGCAGTCCTCGGGTGTCCCTGCGAACCACTTTACGATAATCGTCGACCCAACCTATGACGCCAAAACCAAGGGTTGTGAGCAATGCCACCCAAACGTAGCGGCTGTCCAAATCCGCCCACAGCAAGGTGGAACCCAGCACGGCTACCAGAATCAATACACCACCCATTGTGGGGGTACCCGCTTTTTGAAGGTGAGATGAGGGCCCTTCTTCTCGTATGGTCTGCCCTATCTGTAGCACGTTCAGACGCTCGATGACCACGGGCCCTACCAGCATCGAGATAGCCATTGCTGTGCAAGCGGCCAGAATCCCCCTGAGCGTCAGATACTGAAAGACTGAGAAGCCCGGATCGATAAAAAGCAACTGCTCACTCAACCACATCAGCATGATTCAGCCGCCTCCCCAGACACTAACCAATCGACCGTGCGCTCCAACGCGGCGCCGCGGGATGCCTTCACCCAGACGGTGTGAGGGGAAGGTAAGCGCGGAAAATCTTTTGCCAGCGCCTCCTGATCCGCGAACCAGAATGCTTCGGTTCCAAACCCGTCCGCTGCAGGTAACGCCTCATCGCCGACCACAATCAGTTGCTCGACACCCGCCGCCTTCGCATAACAGCCAATGTCACGATGCAGGTTTGCGCTGGTCTCACCCAGTTCCAACATGGCGCCAAGAATCAAGACGCGATGCCCCGATTCTCTTACCAACGCGTCAATCGCTGCGCGAACGGCAGCGGGATTGGCATTGTAGGTGTCGTCCACAACGCGTCCGCCGAAGCGACTTGGCAAAACCCGACCCCGTCCGCTGCTTGCCTTAATCTGCGCCACCGCTTCCGCCGCTGTCTCGGGTTCAACGCCTAATTCGATCGCCACCGCCAGCGCGGCGAGTCCATTCATGACGTGCTGTGAACCCGACAACTTCATCCTAACCGGCAGTGAGAGAAGCGGAGTCACTAGGTGAAACGTCATCTCCGACAGGCCGCGATATTCGATATCAACCGCTCGATAGTCAGCTGCCGATTCGATGCCAAATGTGACTGCTCTGGCGCTACCTGCCTGCGCTCGCCACTGCCCCAGCCAGGGCTGATCAGCGTTGATCACCGCAAGCCCGTCATTACCCAGACCTTCAAAGATCTCACCTTTGGTGCTGGCGATGGCATCAATATTTTCGTAGTTGGCAAGGTGCGCAGCAGATGCATTGAGGCACACCGCAACGTCGGGCGAGGCCAGTTCGCAGAGATAACGGATATCGCCTGGCCGACCCGCGCCCATCTCGACCACGGCAAACTGATGGCCCGCATCAAGCCTTGCGAGCGTCAGCGGCACGCCTAGCTCATTATTCTTGTTACCCACAGTCGCGTGCACAGCGCCGGCGGAGGATAAGGCTGCAGCGATCAGATCTTTGGTGGTAGTTTTGCCCGCGCTCCCCGTGACAGCGACCACCGTCCCTTTAAAAGACTGCCTCTTTAATTGTGCGAACCTGCCCGATGCGTCCAGCACGTCTGCCACCACCAACTGCGGCGAGAGGCCATCGAGCTGTCGCTCGGTGACAAGCGCTGCCGCTCCCGCCTCCATCGCGGCCACTGCATAATCATGCCCGTCGACATGCGCGCCTTTTATTGCCGCAAACAGATCACCCGCCCTGACCTCTCGGCTGTCCGTAGCCAGACCGTTGAGAAGAAGCGAAGGTCCGATCAGATGACCTCCGGTCCGCTGCGCCAATGTCTCCAGAGGTACCGAAATCATTATGCTGCCAACCTCAGGTCCAGCTGTTTCAGCGCGTGCGCTTCGTCAGAAAATGGGTGCCGCTTTCCATCGATCTCTTGATAGGCTTCGTGACCTTTCCCTGCAATCAGCACAATATCGCCGGCGGCGGCGCGGGAAATGGCAAGGCCGATTGCGGCGGCGCGGTCAGGTTCCACAAGTAATGGCGCATGCTCACAGCCGGCGATAATGTCTTCAATAATGGCGTCCGGAGATTCGGTCCGGGGGTTATCACTGGTCACCACGAGGCAATCAGCGAGACGGGCAGCGACGGACCCCATTTCCGCTCGTTTACCCCGATCGCGATCTCCGCCGCAGCCGAACAGCACCCATATCTGACCCGTCACACCGCCCTCTGACAGCGTGGAAAGAGCCCGTTCCAGAGCGTCAGGCGTATGCGCGTAATCAATGACGACAGATACGTCGGCGGCATGCTGCAATTTTTGCATGCGCCCGACCACCGGCATGACCTGCTCGGCCGCACCGATCACTTCCGAAAATGAAATGCCAGATGCGGCCAAGAGGCAAATCGCAGCAGTCAGATTAAACGCATTGAATCGCCCGGAGAGGGGGCACTTAATTTGCGCTACGCCCCATGGCGTGCGGAGATCAAATGCCAGCGGCGACACAGCTGTCACGCTTACCTGAACAGCAGTACTCAACCCCTCGCAGGATATACCCAGCGCGTTTTCACCCCACAATGCGCTATGGCGAGACAAAAACTCGTCGTCCGCATTAAAAAGTTGGACGCCTGGCGCAAAGTCTTGGAAGAGCTTCACCTTCGCGGCGAAGTAGGCGTCTAGCGTCACGTGGTAATCAAGGTGATCCCGAGACAGATTGGTGAATACGGCAGCATCAATTGCCAGACCGTCCAATCGCCCCTGATCGAGCGCATGACTTGACGCCTCCATGGCCACCCAGCGGACAGATTGATCCAGCCAGACTCTTAATTGTTGATGCAAAGCGATGCAATGAGGAGTCGTATTGACCGCCTCTGTTGGCGCTTCATCCAACCTCATGCCCAGCGTACCCACTACACCCGCCTTTCGCCCGGTTGTTCGAAGCAGCTGCGCCGTCAGTTCAACCACAGAGGTCTTACCGTTAGTGCCGGTTACCGACAGTAGCTTCAGATCTTTCGATGGCGAGCGGTAAAACCGATCAGCTAACGCTCCCAGTCGATCCTTGAGCCCCTCGATGAGGATGACCCGGTGATCCGCCACTTCTGAGTGCCACCTAGAATCAGCAAGTACCGCGCAGGCACCCCGCTCGAGGGCCTCCTGTATGAACTCCCTTCCATCGGCCTTTGTCCCGGGGACTGCAACAAAGGCATCACCCGGCCGAATCAAGCGGCTGTCAAGCGTCATACCCGCCACCGCGATATCGGGCGCGCCGTTATCTGCGAGCAGTTCGCGAAGACCCATCATCACTCGTTAACCACCGAAGCGAGTAATGACGGCGACTCGGCCAGTTCAGGTCGAGCATTTCGGATGCGAAGCACTTCCTCGGTGATACGCGAATAAACCGGGGCCGCGGCTAGCCCACCGCCGTAGTGATCGCCCAGAGGTTGATCCACCAAGATAGCAGTGACATATCGGGGCGCGTCTATCGGCGCAATCCCGACAAACAGCGCAACGTACTGGTCGTCTAGGTAACCGGCATCTCCAACTTTGTGCACGGTGCCGGTTTTACCGCCTACCGAGAACCCCGGAACTTGCGCCAACGTCGCTGTGCCGCCAGGGCCTGTGACTCGATGTAATACTTCGATAACGTGTTGCGCAACCGAAGAATCGATGACCCGCTCTCCTTCGGTCAGGTTTTCTGGGTCCTGCTTCAACAACGTTAAGGGACGTCGAATACCGTCATTAGCGAATATCGCGTATGCACGCGCCAACTGCAGCGGAGTGGTGTTCAAACCATAGCCAAAGGCCAGCGTCACTTTCTCGATGTCGCTCCATCGCGACATACTCGGTAGCAAGCCAGCGCGCTCGCCCGGAAAACCGGTGCCTGTCGTCTCGCCCAAACCAAACCGCTGCAGAACGTCTAATATCGCCTCGTGTCCCACCGACTGAGCCATTTTAGTAACGCCTACCTGACTCGATTTTTCGATGACCTCGGAGACTGTCATCTCTCCATAGTTGCGGGGATCATGTAATACCTTGGACCCAACTCGTATCCGGCCCGGCGACGTATTGATCAAACTGTCTATCTGGAATTGGCCACTTTCCAGAGCCGCCACAAGCGTGAGTGTTTTGATCGTAGAGCCGGGCTCGTAAACATCCGTGGCGGCCCGGTTGCGCGCGCCAGCAAAATCCAGTGCTCCGCGACTATTTGGGTTAAACACCGGATAGTTGCTGATTGCCAATACCTCTCCTGTCCACGCGTCTATCGTGACAGCAGAACCCGCAATGGCACCGGTCTCCTTCATCGCTCGCTGTAATTCTCGATGCTGCGCATACTGCAATCGCAGATCCACACTGAGGGTGAGCTTACGGCCCGGATGGGGTTCTTTAATGACGCCTATGTCGCGCACTGCCTCGCCATGCAGATCCTTGATAAAGCGTTTCTTGCCAGGCGAGCCTCGAAGCCATTCCTCATATGACAATTCGATGCCAGCAATACCTCTGCCATCAACGTTTGTCAGACCCAGTAACTGGGCTGTCACCTCACCGGCGGGGTAAAAGCGGCGATATTCCCGCTCTCCCCTGACACCGGGAAAGTTCTCCCGCAGTATCTGGCGTGCCGCATCTGGAGTTTGGTGTCTGGCCAGATACATAAACTGCTTGTCGCCGTAAAAGGCCAGCTTCTCTCTCAATACACTGACATCAAGCGCCAGCATTGATGCGAGCTCCTCCAGCCTCGGACTGTCGCGCAGCAGCTGCGGATTTGCCCAGAGAGAAACCACCGGAGAACTCACTGCAATCGGGGTGCCATTACGGTCCTCAATCAATCCGCGGTAGACAGGGATCTCTGCGGTTCGCACGGCCCGCATGGCCCCTTGCTCCCTTAAAAAAGCAGTCCCCCGGCCACCTTCAAGAACCTGCAGCGTCAGCAGCCGTGCGACCAGCAACACGGACAATGCAGCGAGCAACGCGCATACCAGGCCGAAACGCCAGGGAGATAATGTGCTTGACGGCGAGCCAGTCACGGGGAAACCACCTTTGAGAGGCTTAAATCGGGTGGGCGCATTGAGAGTTGCTCACCCGCAAGTTGCTCAATCCGATGAGGCGCCGCCCATGTGTTCATTTCCAGCAACAGCCGCGTGTAGTCCTCCTGCAACTGCCAACGCTCAAGCTCAAGCATCTGTAAACGGGCGTAATCTTCGCGAACGCTGTGAGTGCTTGCGATCAAGGCCAAACTCGACAGCATCAAGCCACAAACGATGAGTACCATGGTCGCAATCGATCGCACAGACGCGCCCCTCATCAGACGCGCTCCGCGATTCGAAGAATGGCGGAGCGAGATCGCGGGTTGCGAGCGATTTCAGCCTCTGCCGGGAAGACGGCTTTTCCGACAGGTCGTAACGCCGCCTGATTCGCCTCATGTCGAACCGGCACACCCGGCGGCAACTGCTTGCCGCGGGCCTGATCGCGGATAAAGCGCTTCACTATCCGGTCTTCCAGAGAGTGAAAGCTGATAACAACCATTCGCCCACCCGGGGCCAGTGCAGTCAAGATGGCGTCGAGCACCTCACGTAGTGCATCGAGCTCCCCGTTCACATGAAGCCGGATGGCTTGAAAGCTACGCGTAGCCGGGTGTTTGTGCTGCTCCCAACGCGGATTCGCGGCAGCTACCAGATCCGCGAGCTGCGCAGTCCGCTCTATTGGAGCAGTCTCTCTCGCGTGCACAATCGCGGACGCAATCCGTCGGGCAAAACGCTCCTCACCCAACTCTCGCAGCACCGCACTGATTTCCGACTCACTAGCCTCTGCCAACCACTGGGCCGCCGATTGCCCCTTCGCCGGATCCATGCGCATGTCGAGGGGCCCATCATGTGAAAAACTGAACCCTCTAGTCGGATCATCCAACTGCGGCGAGGACACACCCAAGTCCAGCAACACGCCCTGCAAACTGCCCGGGTTCACGTACCCCGCGAGCGACCGGAAATTCGTTGCCTGAAATTGAAATCGCGCGTCCCGCTGCGCAAAGGCTGCGGCTGCCTCTGCCGCATCGGGATCCTGATCCAAGGCAAGCAAAGAACCCTGTGGCGACAGCGCTTCGAGGATGCGGGAGCTGTGGCCTCCCCGCCCAAAAGTGCAATCAACATATGCGCCGTCCGCCGCCACCATCAATGCTGCAATCGCCTCCTCAAGTAAAACCGGTTGATGTGCCCGGCTCATCAAAGATTGAGCTGCATCAGCTCCGCCGGGAGCTCCCCATCGGAGTCAGACATCAGAGCGGCCTCACACTCCCTCAGCCACAACTCTTCCGACCACAGCTCTAACTTGTTCCCCTGACCCACGAGCACAGAGCGCTTTTCAAGCTGCGCGTATTCTCTGAGCGCCGGTGGCAACAGAACCCGTCCATTACCGTCGAGCTGCAAATCACTTGCGTATCCCAGGATCAACCTCTGAAAGCGTTTAATTGCGGGATTCAACGCCGGCAAAGCCTGCACATCGCGCTCGATTCGCTCCCACTCGGGCAAGGCGTAAAGCGCCAGGCAAGGTGATTGGGTATCTACTGTGATGACCACCTGACCGTCACTCAGGACAGAGAGAAGCTCGCGCTGACGCGCGGGCACGGCCATTCTGCCCTTGGCATCCAGATTGATGTGTTGTACGCCCCTGAACATGTCGACGCGGCCAAAGCCCCCTACTTTTCCCACAAAATGGGCTGATTACCCACTTTATTCCACAATTTGCCACTATACGCTCACGATTTGGGCGAGGTCAACGACCTGTGGAAGAAAAAACGAGCATTTTCAGTGGTTTAGAAGGGTTTGGAGGCCAGGATGCAGGCCAGCAATTGCCAAAAGAATTAGTCTATAAAACAGATTATTAAATCGTGTTCGCAGGAATTCCCTGACATTATATTCTTTTTTATTATTAATTTATTTTTTTTAAAATTTAATTGGTATAGATATGAAGGTCCTCGAAGGCACCGTGAAAGGCACCGTGAGGGGTCAAGACAGCGGCCGCCAGTCTGGCCGCAAAAATAAAGGAGCCCCCCTTTACGGGGGGCATAGAGTGAGTCGGTCTGTAAGCCGGGTTCTGTCGAGGACGATCATTCATCTGGGACGAGCGTCACCGCTCGCCTCAAGCGACCTACCCGAATCCGCCGAGGGTCACGGCATCGGATCCCTATTTGGTCTTGCTCCGGGCGGGGTTTACCATCGCCACGGTTGTTACCAACCGCGCGGTGCGCTCTTACCGCACCTTTTCACCCTTACCTGAAAACAGGCGGTTTCCTTTCTGCTGCACTTTCCGTAGGCTCGCGCCCCCCAGGTGTTACCTGGCGCCCTGACCCGTTGGAGCCCGGACTTTCCTCTGCCACAGATGTGGCAGCGATCGCCCGACCAACTCGCGCCAAAGACTAACCACTGTACCGCACCGAAACAAGCGCAGATCTAAGCTTGCCGACTCAGCAACAGTTGGTAGAGATCTCTGGCTCGCTCACCGGTTAAATCCGCAACAATCGCGGCAGCGCGGCGCGGCGGCAACTCTAGTGCCAATTTCTCCAACCACACGGTCGCTTCAGGACTGATGTCGCCCGCCTCCCTCTGATACCCCCTCACCAGAAGCACTGCTTCGCCGCGGAGTTGATTTGGATCTGCACCGACCCAATCCAGCAACGCCGATAGCCGATCGCGTCGAACCGTCTCATGGGCTTTTGTCAGCTCTCGACACAGAGTTGCCTCTCGATCCCCCAGCTCCGATAGCAGTGACGCCAGCGAGTTCGGCAAGCGCCTTGGGGATTCAAATATCACGAGCGTTGATTCCAGGAATTTTATGGCGCGCAGGCGCGCCGCACGCTGTCCCGCCTTTACCGGCAAAAAGCCCTCGAAATGAAAACGATCGGTTGGCAAACCTGACACGCTCACAGCCGCCAGCATTGCGCTCGCCCCGGGAACAGGAGTCACCGATATACCCTCTGAATGACACGCCTCCACAAGCCGGTAACCGGGATCTGAAAGCAGCGGTGTTCCTGCGTCTGAGATCAGTGCAAGTGACGCGCCAGATCGGAGATGTCGCAATAGCCTGTCGAGGTCACTCGCGCCACTGTGATCATGATAGCTGACCAGAGGCGTATCAATATCAAAATGGCGCAGTAGGCGTTCTGAATGCCGAGTATCCTCTGCGGCAACCAAGTCTGCATCTCTGAGGGTTTCGATAGCGCGGAGAGTGATATCACCCAGATGGCCAATGGGCGTGGCAACAATGTATAGGCAGGCTGGCACTCGTATCACTCCTCAAGGGGGCCATCCGCCCCCACTTAGGGCTATACTGCCGCGATGAGTTCAGCAGGTCACCCTATTGTTGTCCGCTTCTTTTCACTCTGAATCCCCTTCACGACCGTATCTGGGTATTGTCGCCCTTTTATTGCTGGTACTTGCCAGCTGCACCTCGTCCCCCCCAAAAATGGTGCAGAGAGGCAGTGACCCGACAGCGCCAGAGACATCCCCGGTGCCTATCGAGGGAGAGCGACTGGACCTCAGCTTGCTGTCTGAAGTATCGGAAATTGCCAGGACCCAATCACTCCTGCTGGCCAGATACGAACGCAACCAAGCACTGGCAATGAGCGTCGATGCATCAACATTAATGGCGATTGACAGCCGCCTCGCCTGGTTTGAGGGAGATGTAGCGCAGGCAGATAAGCTTCTGGGTACGCTCTCAACCGACAATTCAGCTGCGCTTCCGTTCGTACTGTCCGAAAGAGAGCGCAGATCGGCTGCTATGGGCCGATGGCTGGAGGCAGCCAAAGGGGTCTTGGAACAAAGCAATTTAGATCTCGAGGCAGACGGAGACGACATGGCGAGTGAGCGTCTCTTTGGCTACCTCATGCGAGCTGATGGAGCGGAGATTTCACGGGAACTTGAGCGTAAGCTCCATCCGGATTGGCGTGCTTGGCTCGAGATGCAACAAGCCTACCGCCGCGGACAAGGCGACTTGAGAGTGTGGCAGGCCTCCCGCCCCATAAATCAACTGCGCCCGCCGGCGCCGGAACATATTAAAAAATGGCTTAACGCAGACTCTGACACCAGCATAAAGGCGATCCTGCCACTTGAAGGTGCTTTGGAAGCCGCGGGCGAAGCGGTACTAGATGGCGCAGTAAAACAACTCTATTTGCTCTATCCAGACCCACAGCACCGCCCTCGTCTCGATGCGCTGAACTCTGCCGCTTACAGCGATGCGCGTAGCGCCTATAACGCGGCGATTGCTCAGGGTGCGGATCTGGTTATAGGGCCGCTCACCAAAAAGGAAGTAGCTGACCTCTCACAATTGTCGCAATTCTCCACTCCGATCATTGCACTGAATCAATCACCGGTCGCAGATGGTTCCGTATCGGACAATTGGCTCAGCTTCAGCCTTGCGCCTGAGGATGAAGCCGCTCAAATCGCAGAGGTTGCCTTTGGGCACGCTTGCCGCAACGCGATTGTTATTTCTGGTGCTGACGACCGCGGCGTCCGATTACTGAATGCTTTTGGACGTCGCTGGAGCAGCTTGGGCGGTAAGATCCGAGGGCAACTCGTTATCGAGGACCTCTCCGAGGCCAATACCTCGATGGGACAACTGCTCGGCTCGGGTTCGAGTGATCAGCGAATCACCGCCATTGAGAAAGCATTTGACCTCCCTGTCGATGCTAGGGGCCGAGGGCGCAGCGACTTCGAGTGTATTTTCATGCTGGCCAGTGATCCTGCCATAGCAAGAGCCTGGAGACCTTTACTCATCTTCCATATGACCGGGGACTCACCCGTCTACGCCACCTCTGCCATCAACGACGGGATAGACAGTACCCGCAACCGAGACCTTAATGGCGTGCTGTTCGTGGAGTCGCCGGGCATGCTACCACCCAATAGGCCCGACAGACTCACCCGACTGAGAGCTCTGGGTAGCGACGCAATTTTGCTGAGTCAACATTGGCATCAAGCACTCGCCACCGATAACTGGATTCTTCAAGGGCAGACCGGATTGTTGCGGCGTCAGGGCAATGGCAATGTTGAAAGAGCCTCTGATCTGGCCACTTTCGATGGCGCAAAGGTCCGTCGTGCTGGTGTACGCTGACCCCTTACAGGCTTCACTTGACAATTCTATGCGAAACATCGGCCAGCAGTGGGAGCAGCGCGCAGAGCTGTTTCTGGTCAGTCAAGGCCTCTCGATGGTGGCACGCAATTACCTTGCTAGCTGCGGCGAGATCGACTTGATCATGTCAGACCAAAGTACTCTGGTCTTTGTAGAGGTGCGCTTCCGAGCCTCGCGCCGTTTTGGGGGCGCCATCAATAGCGTCCGGCGTGCAAAGCAGGAGAAACTGTTAAAGTCCGCAAAGCGCTTTCTCCAGCTTCACCCGGCGTGGTCTGCACATCCTTGCCGGTTTGACGTAATTGCTTATGATGCGGCCAGTTCAATCGATAACCCACTGTGGATCAAAGCGGCATTTGCCTAATTAAAAATTGTTGCGGGTAAAGAACATCAACTTGGACACCTACCCTATCATCGCCAATTTTTTCCGAGGACAACTGGAGCACACCAGTTTGTCGGTGGACAGCATCGCCGAGGAGATTGCACAGGCGGCTCTGCTCTCCTCAGAAGCCATACTTGCTGAAAAAAAACTGTTCAGTTGTGGCTTGGCGTCGGATTGTTCCAGCGCAGTGGCACTGGCAAGTCTCCTGCAACGTGGCGTTCTGAGAGAGCGTCCTAGCCTGCCTGTTGTCGAACTCGCTGCGCACCATATTGATTCGGTTGAAGCTGGCGGAACATGGGCCAGCCAGCAGATTCAGGCGCTCGGCCAATCAGGGGATGTCGCGATCGTCTTTGCCTCAACGCTGAGCGACGTCGATATCCAACGATTCCAAACGGTAGCCGACGACCGACAGGTGGTAACGATATGGGTTGGGCAGCGGGGACCTGGTCTGAGCATTTCCTCTGGAGATGAGAATGTCGAACGACAACTCACGCTTAACCACAGCATCGCCGTTTGCTTGGCACGATTAATTGAAACCTTTACCTTTGGACCAGTGGAGGATTAACGCATGCGGAAACTAGTTACCCTACTCCTACTCAGTCTCGCCGTAGCCTGTCTCAGTGGCTGCGGTGCAATTATGTCCAGCGCAGGTGCCGGCCCCATCGAAGAAGACGACGGGGAGCGCACCTTTGCACAGCAGGTTGCAGACGAAAGCATTGAGACGAAAGCAAAGGTCAACATTAATGCAGCCAGTGAGGGTTACGACAATGCACACCTCACTATCGTTTCTTACAACGGCTTCGTCTTGCTGGCGGGACAGGTTCCCTCAGAAGACCTCAAGACCCTCGCCGCGGATGTCGTGCGCGAAGTGGATGATGTCAGAAGAATCTATAACGAACTCGAAATTGGGCCGGCAGTTACAGCAGGCACCATCACTAACGACACGTGGATCACGACACAAGTTAAATCGAAGCTTCTGGCCAGTTCCGACACGCCGGGAACTCGGGTGAAAGTTGTCACAGAGAACAGCGTGGTTTACCTAATGGGGCTCCTTACCGAAGCAGAAGCCGACCGAGTGGCCCTAGAAGCTGCCGAAGTCAGCGGTGCCGAGCGAGTGGTAAAGCTATTCGAAATTATCCCCGCTCCCGCTATTTGACGACCTTCAGGCTCGGCTTGGAGCGGCCGGGTGGAGGCTCGGGTGGGTCATCCGGCTCACTTTCACTCTCAAAAACCATGCCCTGCCCGTTTTCACGAGCATAGATGCCAAGGATGGCGGTGATTGGCACAGCGATATCGGTCGCAACACCACTAAAACGACCGTTGAATAATACGCGCTCATTCCCCAACTCGAGCTCTACCACCGCGCTCGGAGAAATGTTCAATACAATTTGCCCATCTGTCACGTAGGCAGGGGGCACAGATACCCCCTCTATATTGGCATCGACGAGTAAGTGCGGTGTACAACCGTTATCGACGATCCAGTCGTAAATAGCGCGGATGATATAGGGCCGGCTGGAATTCAAGGAGGGTTAGGGCCCTAGGGGCGCATCTCCCGCTCTTGCACCGACAGGCTCTCCTGAAATGCCTCTCGACTGAACAACCGGTCCATGTAGTCAAACAGCGGCTTGGACTGTTTGCTTGGACGGATGTCCACGCCGAGAGAGGGCAAGCGCCAAAGTATAGGGGCCACGCAACAATCTACAAGAGAAAACTCATCACTCATAAAGAACGGCTTCTCGGCGAAGATGGGCGCCACCGCTACGAGGCTCTCCTTCAACTCCTTGGTTGATTTCTTCACCACATTGTCGCTTCTTGACGATTGAATCGCGTCCACCAAGCTGGCCCAATCACGCTCTATGCGATAAACGAACAGCCGGCTCTCGGCTCTGGCAACCGGATACACCGGTAAAAGCGGAGGGTGAGGAAAACGCTCGTCCAAGTATTCCATCATGACCTTAGATTCGTATAAAACGAGCTCTCGGTCGACCAGCGTTGGCATGGTGTTGTAGGGGTTTAAATCGCCCAACTCAGCAGGAACGGCACCGGTTTCAGACTCGACTAATTCCACGGTTACGCCCTTCTCAGCCAGCACTAACCGCACACGATGGCTGTAGTGGCTGGCGTTATCGGAGAACAACGTCATGGAGGATCGCTTGGATACGATCCCTGAGGCATCATCAGACATAGGTTTTCAACTGGCTAAAGGGTCGCGTAGTTTACCACTCAATTGAGGGTGAATAACGCACTCACCCAACTTAGCGCGCTTTTAATGCACATCTTTCCAGTATTCGCGGTTCAACAACCACGCGAAAATAAAAAACACGACCAGGAATAACAGAACGTACGTACCAATCCGGATGCGATCAGCTTTAAACGGCTCGGCGGTGTAGGCCAGAAAGTTGACCAAATCGTAAACGGCACCATCAAACTGCTCCGGTGACATGGCTCCGGCAGACACTAGGTCCGTCGTAGCGCATTGCTCCGCTTTTGCTGAGGCCGCACCGGATACATCGAAACACGCCGACAAGCCTTGCAACTCCATCAGCACATGGGGCATGCCGACATTTGGGTATACGCGATTGTTGACCCCGTAAGGACGCGACTCGTCCTGATAAAACGCACGCAGGTAGGTGTAAAGCCATTCTGGTTGGCGCGCCCGCGATATCAGTGTGAGATCAGGTGGCGTGGCGCCAAACCACTTTTTGGCCTCGGCTTTGTCCATGCTGTTTGTCATCAGCGAGCCAAGCTTAATTTCCGGGTCGAAGACGAGATTGGCCTTGTAAAGATCCTCTGGGATTCCCAGGTCGCGCGCGACGCGATTGTGCCGGGAATACTGCAGAGAATGACAACCCATGCAATAGTTGGCGTACAAAGCCGCGCCACGCTGCAATGAAGGCTTGTCGCCTGCGTCTGCCTCAAAAGGATCGCAAGACATTGTGCCGCAGTTGTAAGCAGACTCAGCACCCACGACCTTGAGCGGAAGAAATGCCAGGGCGCCCACAATGGCGACGGTACCGATGCCCTTCCAAAAACCCATTCCTCCGTCCATGGTCACTCGCTCTGGCTCCGGCTTAGTCCGATCCAGACGCGACCACCAGGGCATCGCAAGGAAAAACAAAAAGTAAAAAATGGTGCAGATTTGCGCAAGAATCGTACGCTCTGGTGTCGGCGCCTTCACTCCCAGCACTCCTAGGATGATGAATGAAGCCACGAATACGAGCAGCATGACGCGGTTCAGCAAACCTCGGTAGCGCCAAGAACGCACCGGGTTTCGGTCCAACCACGGCAGCGCGAACGGGATGACGACCGATATGGCGAAAAATACGAACCCCCAGAACTTATCGGGGACCGCTCGCAACACCGAATAGAATGGGGTGAAGTACCACACCGGCGCAATATGCTCGGGGGTCTTCAGGCCATTGGCCTCCTCAAAGTTGGCGTATTCGAGGAAGTAGCCTGACATCTCGGGAGCGAAAAATATCACGCCACAAAAAAAGAACAGGAAAACCGCGATACCCTGCACATCATGCACGGAGTAGTAGGGGTGAAATTTGATGCCGTCCAAAGGAACACCGTCAGCTCCCTTGTTCTTCTTGATTTCGATACCGTCCGGGTTGTTTGACCCTACCTCGTGTAGCGCGAGGATATGCAGAACAACCAGCGCCAACAACACGATTGGTAGCGCAACAACGTGCAGTGCGAAGAAACGATTCAGGGTAATGCCCGAAATAAGATAATCGCCCCGGATCCAGGTCACGATGTCCTCACCCACAACCGGAATTGCGCCAAACAGAGAGATGATGACCTGCGCTCCCCAATAGGACATTTGCCCCCAAGGCAACACATATCCGACAAAGGCTTCCGCCATCAGCACGATGAAGATGAGCATGCCAAATATCCAGATTAATTCTCTGGGCTTCTTGTAAGATCCGTACATCAGCGCGCGCATCATATGCAGATACACAACGATGAAAAATGCGGAAGCCCCGGTTGAGTGCATGTAGCGGAGCAGCCAGCCATAATCCACATCACGCATAATGTATTCCACCGACGCGAACGCCTCTTCCGCCGACGGGGTGTAGTTCATCGTCAGCCAAATGCCCGTGAGCAATTGATTGACAAGCACCAACAATGAGAACACGCCGAAGAAATACCAAAGATTGAAGTTCTTCGGAGCGTAGTACTCACCCATGTGGGTGTTCCACGCGCGCGTCAAGGGCAGACGTGCGTCAATCCAGGCAACCAGTCCTGTGAGTGCCTTTTCCATCACGCCACCTCCGCGTCTACGCCGATAACCAATACGTTATCGCTCTCGAATGAATAGGGGGGTATTTCCAGATTGGCCGAGGCCGGCACACCTTTGTAGACACGGCCAGCGAGGTCGAATTTCGACCCATGGCAAGGGCAAAAGAAGCCGCCAAGCCACTCATCGCCACCCAAGTCCGCTGCCCCGACCTCGGGACGGAACTTGGGCGCGCACCCCAAGTGAGTGCACAGCCCCACCAAAACCAAGTATTCCTCATTTAATGCACGAGCCTCACCGGCAATGTAGTCGGGCTGAGAAGACGATTCTGACAGAGGGTCCTTCAGATCATCGTTGAGCTGTACAAGCCCCGCTACCTGCTCTGGCGTTCGGCGCAGCACGTAAACGGGCTTGCCGCGCCACTCAATGACAACCATCTGGCCGGGCTCGAGCTTGCTGATGTCAGCGCGCACGGGAGCGCCCGCGGCCTTGGCCTTTTCAGATGGACTCCAAGATCCCAGGAAAGGGACCGCCACTCCCGCAACACCTCCCAATCCCACAGCGGAAGTTGCAGCTGTCAAAAACCGGCGCCGTGTTCGGCTGTTATCAGAGTTGTGACCCTGCGAATCTGAATGGTCAGTCATATTTGCGCGTCTCCGGAATTACCAAGGCCTGTTTGGCACGCCATCTGAACACCAGATGGCGAGGCCAAGCCTCTAGGCCTTGGCAAGCAAGATGAATTCAGCGCGCGAAGTGTAATGGTCGCGTCCGCCGCCAGCAAGTTGAAATACGCGCTTGATGCCCGCGGAGATCAAACTAGAGTAGCCGGCACGCTAGTCCGCATGCGCAAAGCCGTTGACCAGCACCACGCCCATCACGATCAGTATCAACCCCACTATCGCACGCCATTCCAGCGCCTGCTGAAATAAGAGATAACCACACAGCGTGATGAGAAAAATGCCTAGGCCGGACCATGTGGCGTACACCACAGCAATCGGTAAAGCGTCGAGCGCAAAAGTTAGGCAGTAAAACGAGACCGCATAACACGCGATCAAACTGACGGTGGGTAAAGGCCGCGAAAAATTCTCACTCAGCGGGAGAAGCATGGTCCCACACACCTCTAGGGCTACGGCGACTAACAAGTAGACGTAATGCATGCTTCACCCCCTGACCGACGCAGAGAAAATGGGGTTCAAAGGCGCTCTGTCTCACTCATGCAGCGCGCTAACCTGCCTGAGAATATTGATTCCGAGCTCCAAGGCCGGGCTCGAGCCATTCAGAATGTGTATACCATTGGAACCGCGAGGCTGGCAAAAAAAAGACCCGTCGGAACGAGTCTTTTCGATAGCCTTGGCGCCGTTATTCAACGCTTTGAGAACTGTGGCTTTCTGCGAGCCTTGCGCAGGCCCACTTTCTTGCGCTCGACCTCTCTCGCATCGCGGGTCACGAAGCCAGCTGCTCGCAACGCCCCGCGCAAGCTCTCGTCATAATCCAGCAACGCACGGGTAAGGCCATGCCGAATCGCGCCCGCCTGACCGAAGCTACCGCCGCCAGTTACTGTAACGTTTGCGTCGAAATTGGACACGTTTTCGGTGAGCTCCAGTGGTTGCCGCACAATCATGCGCGCCACTTCCCGTCCGAAATACTCGTCTACAGGCCGTCCATTGACTACGATATTGCCGCTACCGTTTCGCAAAAAAACGCGAGCTGTCGAAGTCTTTCTTCGGCCCGTTCCATAGTATTGTGCAGTCGCCATAGAGAGTCCCTCAGATCGTCAGTGGCTGCGGTTGCTGCGCCGCATGTGGGTGGGCGGGGCCCGCATAAACTTTCAGCTTTTTCAGCATGGCTCGGCCCAACGGGCTGCGAGGCATCATGCCCTTGACCGCTCGCTGGAGAACGCGCTCAGGCGCTCTATCGATCAACTGCTCAAAACTCGCTGACTTGATCCCACCCGGAAATCCCGTGTGGTGATAGTACATTTTGTCGGTCTGCTTGGCGCCAGTCACGCGAACCTTCTCGCAGTTAACCACGACGATGTAATCACCCATGTCCATGTGAGGCGTATATTCAGGCTTGTGTTTGCCACGCAGCCGATGCGCGATCTCAGTGGCGAGCCTGCCGAGCGTCAGATCCTCAGCGTCTACGACGAACCAATCGTGGTGCACGTCGCCGGCTTTTGCGCTGTATGTTTTCATGACCAAAGCCTCAAGGGCGGTGTTAAAAAAGGAGCGCGGATGGTACTGGACAGCAACCCGCCTTTCAACCGTTATTTTGCCACCCTGGCATCAGGGTCTGTGCTCTGCGCGCAAGTATTCATGAGTTCGCATTTCCTGCAATCGAGATAGGGTCCTATCGAACTCAAATCGCAATTTATTGCCCGAATATATGGCCTCAGGCGCCGCGTCTGCGGTGGCGATCAGTTTCACATTACGGTCATAGAATTCATCCACCAGATTGATGAATCGCCTCGCTGCGTCTTCACGTTCCGCGGACAAGCGCGGAATCTGCTCAATGATTACCGAATGATACTCCCGCGCAATCTCCACAAAATCTGCAGCACTTCTCGGTTCCTCGCAAAGCGTCCCGAAAGAAAACCACACGACTCCAGGCCCTCTCCCCAAGGTTCGGAGCTGCCGATGATTGATCTCCAGTAATGAGGGCTCGCTGTTGGGTACCCCGCCCAAAGACTCAAAATAATCCGAGAGTGCCGCGGTGGCCGCTCCGTCATGGGGCACGTGCCAGAGATCTGCCCGCTGGAGCGTGCGGAAACGATAATCAGTGTCGGAATCCAGCTGCATGATATCAAGATGCGTCTCCAGCAGTTTGATTGCGGGGAGAAAACGCGCGCGCTGCAAACCGTCGCGATAGAGGTCAGTCGGTGGGATATTGGATGTCGCAACCAACGTCACGCCGCGCCGAGTCAGCGCGTCTATCAGACCGGCGAGAATCATCGCATCACCAATATCACTGACAAAAAACTCGTCAAAACATAGCACCAGCGCCTCGGCGGCGATGTCCTCGGCAACCACTTCCATCGGATTGGGCGTGCCACTATGCAGCGTCAACGCGGCATGAACGCGCTGCATAAAACGGTGAAAGTGAATCCGCAGCTTTCTGTCAAAAGGCAGGCTCTCAAAAAAGGCGTCTACAAAGTGGGTTTTTCCCCTGCCAACGCCACCCCATACGTAGAGGCCTCGCTCGGGCGCCTGAATACCGCCCAACCGCTTTTTAAACCGTGTCCACAATTTTTCGTTTGCTTCGGCGCGCGCCGCCAGACGGTGGCTGAGACCGTCCAATTCAACCACCAGCGCCGCTTGCGCCGGATCAGGGAGCAACGCACCTGAATCAATATCACGCTGATAGCGCTGCAGGGGTGTCAATTGGTCTTTCATGATTAATCAGCAAGTGACGAGCGCCGCGAAGAGTAACACGGCCGCAGCAGTTCCAATGTCTCTTCGCAGCCCAGCCCAACCTCGGTGAGTGATGACACGACGTGGCGGCGGGCTTGGAGTACACTAGGTTGTCTGCCCGGCGACGCCGCCCGCGCGGCCCGCTCGGGGAACGATTGAGGCAGACACCACATAGGGATGGCCAAAGGCGGATTAGCATGTACTCACTCACCAATTTGATTGTCGCGTTGATACTAGGCGGAGCTATCGGTGGTGCACTGGGCTGGTACTCAGCACTCATGTCTCGCGGGGATAACAAACGCCGCCTGATAATGGAACTGGAAACTCAGCTTGATCAGGCGAAACAGAGTCGAGCGGACTATGAAGCAGAGGTATCTGAGCATTTTTCTCAGACGGCTGATTTACTCCACAAACTCACAGATGACTATCGAGCGGTATACACCCACCTCGCCGCCGGCGCAGAACAACTGTGCGGCGAGCACGTAACAATGGCAGAAGCGGCATTGTCGGGACCGGAGAGCCCGAGCGGAGACAAACCGCACCTTGTTGAAGTTGCACAGCCGCTGGACTACGCGCCCAAAAAGCCTGATGAGCAAGGCCAACTCTCAGAGACCTTCGGTCTGGACAAATCAAACAGCGCCGCCTGAATCAGGCGGGATTCTCTATTTCGATGTACTCGTGGGTGCAACCCAAGGCGCTTGCTGCGCGTTCTCCCACAGCCTGAACCCCGAAACGCTCGGTCGCATGATGCCCTGCGGCGACAAAACAAATATCGCGCTCTCGAGCCACGTGAATGGTCTGCTCGGACACTTCGCCGGTAATATACACATCAGCACCCGCTTCAACCGCCCGATCGATATAGTGCTGTCCAGCACCCGTGCACCAGGCAAGCTTTTGCACCTCCCTGTGGCCGACTATCAGGGGCGTTCTCCCGAGCTTTTCTGCCAATTCAGTGCCCAGCGCTTGCAATCCAACAGGTTTTGGCAAACTGCCCATGAACAGCGGGAGATTGGGATCCGCAGGATCCAGCGGCGCCGGCTGTTCAACGCCCATCAACTTGCCGAGCATTGCGTTGTTGCCGAGCTCTCCATGCCAATCGAGTGGCAGATGATAGGCGTAAAGGTTGATGTCAGCTCGCATGAGCGTCCGGAGACGCTGTGCTTTCATCCCAATCACGGCTGCTTCTTCTGATCGCCAAAAATATCCGTGATGAACGAGAACGGCATCTGCTCCAACGTCTATAGCAGCGTCGATTAGCGCCTGACTGGCTGTGACACCGGTGACCAAATGCGCTATCTGCTGGGCTCCCTCTACCTGAAGCCCGTTAGGACAGTAGTCCCGAAACTGATGCGGCTTAAGTAAGTCCTCCAGATATGCGCTCAGCGCTTCCCTCGTGCAGGCCATAAATTGATTACCGCGGTGACATGGAAAAGGAGAATAACGCGTACACCATGATTTACAATGGGGGTGGAGGGATCTGTGAAACACGACATCAACGCATTGCTATGGCCGGCTCTGGTCGGCGTACTTGCTGCGGCACTGATTCTAAATCAGTGGGTGCTTGAGCGCCCCGAGATTGGCAGCGAGCGGGCCCAGAGTAGCTATAGAGCGGCCGTGTCCCTTGCCACACCTTCTGTGGTGAATATCTACACCGCAAAGCTGGTTGAGGCGCGCCGGGATGCGGAGTTGAATTCCCCCATATTGCGGCGCCTCCGATCGAACCCCGGTGGCCCACAGCGAATCGAGCGATCTTTGGGATCCGGTGTCATTCTGTCAGCCGACGGCCACATCATCACCAATAACCATGTGATCGCTGGAGCTGATGCGATTCAAATTCTGCTGGCGGACGGGCGTTCGACGGCCGCCTCTGTCGTCGGAAGTGATCCGGAGACGGATCTCGCCATTCTCAAAATTGACCTGCCCGATCTCACCCCCATCAGCGTAGCGGAAACCGGCAATGTAGCGGTCGGTGACGTCGTACTGGCCATCGGCAATCCATACGGATTCGGGCATTCTGTGTCTCAGGGCATCGTCTCGGGAATGGGCCGATTTGGGCTACAACTGGCCACTTATGAAAACTATATCCAAACAGACGCCACCATTCATCTCGGCAGCTCTGGTGGCGCACTGATTAATACTGAGGGGCAGTTAGTCGGCATCAACACCCTGATCTATACCGCGGGTGGCGATACGGCAGGGGAAACCCCGGGCATTGGTATCAACCTTGCAACGCCGAGTGACCTCGCAGCGTCCGTGCTGGAGGACATTGTCCAATACGGCAGGGTAATCCGGGGTTGGCTGGGGGTTAGCGTCGATGTGATCTTTTCGGAAGGTCAGTCGGGAGTACCCGTGCAGCGCCTTATTGTGACCGATTTGGCGCCTGGCGGGCCCGCTGAACGGGCTGGCGTGGCTGTCGAAGACATCATCGTGGCAATGGATGATGAACCCGTTGTTGATGGCAGAGCAGCGATGCTCCAAATCGCGCGCCTTCGCCCAGGCCACCTCTTGCGTATTGGTCTCGAGAGAGGGGGTAGTAGCGTCGAATTAGAGGCAGTGGTGGGCACGCGCGGCGCTGGACCGTAACTCAATCTGGACTGACAAACCGCGCTCTGGCGCTCTCTGCATGCGCGCCCAGTGATTCTGCCTCAGCCAAAAGGGCGGCCGTCTGGCCAAGGGTACGCGCACCCGACTGAGACACTCCGATGAGGCTACTGCGCCGCTGAAAATCGTATACGCCTAATGGCGAGGCAAACCGCGCCGACCCCGCTGTTGGCAAAACATGGTTAGGTCCCGCGCAATAATCTCCCAGCGCCTCCGAAGACATCGCGCCCATAAAAATCGCACCGGCGGCCTTGATACCTCCAAGCAGAGCGTCAGGATCCGCCACAGCCAGCTCCAGGTGCTCTGGCGCCGCGCGATTACTGAGTTCCACTGCCTCGCCCAAATCAGCCACTTTTATCAGCGCACCTCGATTACCCAGCGCAGCACCAATGATGTCTCGCCGGGGCATGGTTGACAGTCGCGTCTCAATACACTGGGCCACTGCATCGATATATCGGTCGTCGGGAGATATCAATATAGCCTGAGCACACTCGTCATGCTCTGCCTGAGCAAACAGATCTAGCGTCACCCAATCTGGACTGACCGAGCCGTCAGCAATAATGAGAATTTCGGAGGGGCCCGCGATCATGTCGATACCCACGCGTCCAAATACCTGCCGTTTGGCCTCCGCCACGTATCGATTTCCAGGGCCGACTATCTTGTCAACGCGCGGGATGGTTTGAGTGCCGTAGGCCAGAGCGGCGATCGCTTGCGCACCGCCGATGCTGAAAAGCTTATCGACTTCCGAAAGTTTGGCCGCGGCCAGGACCACTGGGTTGATTTCTCCCCCGGGAGCGGGCGCCACCATAATAATCTCGGACACCCCAGCGACTTTCGCTGGAATGGCATTCATCAGCACTGAAGAAGGATAACTGGCACGCCCACCGGGGACATAGATCCCCACCCGGTCCAGAGCAGAAACCCTCTGTCCCAACAGGTTGCCTTCTGCGTCCTCGTAGTCCCAGCTGTGCGCGAGCTGCCGCTCGTGGAAGTCGCGTATCCGATCAGCCGCGTGAATCAGCGCATGGCGAACACCATCATCTATGGAGGCCCACGCGTGCTCAATGTCTTCATCACGCAGTTGAAGCGATTCCATTCCGGCGACATTCCGATCATCGAACCGATTGGTGAAGCGCACCACCGCTGAGTCCCCTTCGGTTGCGACCTCGGCAATAATGCCCGCGACAACACCTGCCAAATCCGAGTCAGCCTCCGAAGGAGTGATCAACAATCTGTCGAATGCCTCGGGAAAATCAGGCAACGCCGCATCCAGACGGGCAATCTTCTGATCACTCATTTTCGCGCACCTTGTTGGGAAACGATCTCAGAGAGCGCCCCGATCAAAGCCTGTACCGAACTATGACGTGTCCTCATCGAAGCTTTGTTAACGATCAGTCTGGAAGAAATCTCGGCGATCAACTCAAGAGGAACCATGCCATTCTCTGCTAGCGTTTTTCCCGTATCGACGATATCGACTATCTCATCCGCCAAACCCACCAGTGGTGCCAACTCCATGGAGCCATAGAGCTTAATCAGATCAGCGTGAATTCCTTTGCGCGAGTAATGCGCGCGCGCCACATTGAGGAACTTTGTGGCGACGCGAATGCGACGTCGCGTCACTGCCGACTTGTCGCTGTTTTCAGGGGCCGCGGTCATCAGACGACATCGCGCAATACCCAGATCAAGCGGCTCATAGATGCCCGCGTCTCCGAACTCCAGCAACATATCCTTGCCGGCAACCCCTATATCGGCAGCACCATGTCGGACGTATGTCGGTACGTCCGCCCCTCTCAGCACGACGAGGTTGACCGTGGGCAGAGTGGTCGGGACTATGAGTTTACGACTCGAAACCAGATCTTCCACTGGCGCAATACCCACTGCCGCCAGCAGCGGTAATGCCTCTTCCAGAATTCGACCCTTGGTCAGGGCAATGGTCAAGCTATGTTCAATTCTCATATTCTTTTCACGATGTAGAAGACCGATTTTCTCTTCGAATATCCGCACCAAGCGCCTGAAGGTTACCCTCTATATCTTCATACCCTCTATCTATGTGGTAGATCCTGTCGATACGGGTTTCCCCCGATGCCACCAAACCAGCGATGACCAAGCTGGCGGAAGCCCTCAAATCCGAGGCCATGACAGGCGCTCCCTGTAGCGCCTCACGACCGGTTGTCCGGGCTGTATCGCCGTCTATCACGATATCGGCGCCCATCCGCTTCATCTCATGGGCCTGCATCAATCGGTTCTCAAAGATCGTTTCCTTGACCGTCGCAGTTCCCTCAGCCACCGCGTTCATCGCAGTAAACTGAGCTTGCATGTCTGTGGGGAAACCAGGGTATGGAGCGGTTTCAATGTCTACTGCTCTGGGCCGATTACCTCCCATATCCAGCGCAATCCAGTCGTCTCCTTCTTCAATACGCGCACCCGCAGTGCGCAATTTATCGACGATGCTGCCAAGTGAACCCGCGGAGACACCATCGATGCGAATACTGCCTCGAGTAGCAGCAGCGGCCACCAAATAAGTCCCGGCCTCGATGCGATCAGGCATCACGGTATAGGTGCACCCATGGAGAGCGGGCTGTCCGCGGATCGTCAGCGTATCACTCCCCGCCCCCTCGATATCGGCACCCATCGCATTCAAAAAACAGATGAGATCCATTACCTCAGGCTCCAGCGCTACATTTTTCAGTACCGTTTCCCCATGCGCTAATGAGGCCGCCATCACCGCGTTCTCGGTTCCCCCGACTGTCACCGTATCAAACTCGAACTCTGCACCAGTCAAACCGTTCGGTGCCGCGGCGATCAGGTAACCGCTGCGGATTTCGATGCTCGCACCCATTGCTTCAAGCACCTGGATGTGCAGATCCACAGGCCTGCTACCGATCGCACATCCCCCGGGGAAGGACACCTCCGCCTGACCGAACCGGGCCAATAATGGGCCCAAGACGAGTATTGAGGCACGCATGGTTTTCACTAAATCGTAGGGTGCCTTGCGCTCTGAGACAGACGCACTGCTCACGGTCACCAGCCCCTGTTCGGGTCGCTCCACCGTTGCACCAAGGCTCGCAAGCAGGGTAAGCATGGTGGACACGTCTCTCAAATCAGGCACTCGACGCAGGCTACAGACCTCGTCGGTAAGCAATGTTGCCGCGAGTATGGGTAGAGCCGCGTTTTTGGAGCCCGCCGCGGTAAGCGTTCCCTGCAGGGGCACTCCACCCCGAATCATCAAACTGTCCAAAACAATCGCTCTGCTAACTGCCGCCGCCGGGGGTGTGGGCCTTGATGTTAACCGCATGCAACGTTCCGTCAGCGATAAGGCCTGACAAAGGTGCATAGACTTTCTGCTGCCGCGCAACCGGCCTGAGGCCCTCAAACTCTGCACTTTCAATGGCAATATCAACATGGCCCCCATTCATGGAGACAGCAATCTGCGCCTCAGGAAATGCGCTGCGTAACAGTGCCGCCAGCTCTTCTTCAGTCACGGTTTACCTCCTCGATCGGCTCTGCAAGCACCGCATTCCATTCTCCAATCACACGGTCGAGATCGCCTTCAGCTTGTCTCGCGAGAGAATCAAATTGGTTGCGATAGATTTCCCCGAGATTGATGGTCTCGATAATCAAATTTCGAAGTCGCCACATACCGTCTTTGTATTGGCCCATCTGATACCGGATCGTATAGACCCGATCGGCATCGCCGTAAACCAGCTGGGTTACCGACGCGATCCGGGTACTTTGTGGGGACGCTTCCACGCCCTGCACTTCCATTCTGGCGCCACCAAATGCCAGCAATCCCTTGGCATAGCTTCTAATCAATCCCTCTCTCAGTCTGACGGCGAAATCATCGCGCTGTCGCTTCAGCGCTTCTCTTCCTGCTGCATCCAGTGTCCGGCCGCGACTGTAATACTCCCCCATGACCGCCGTAGCGAAACCACGCCAATCAACCAGCTCCGCGAGCGCAGCATCAATTTCACGGAAATAGCGATCTGGATCTTCATCAAAGTAGGTATTGGCCTCGGACACAATCTTCATGACGTCGGCAGTCACGTGAGCGATAACATCCGCGGGCCCCAAATTGCTAGCGCCTGGATTTTCGCTTTGTGCCAAAACGGTAAAGCTCCCCGTGCAACAAAGCAAAATACCTAGTGTCCATGCGATCGTTCGGCTCAAAATATCCTCCATTGAGTGTTCGTTGGCCTATTCGCTTGTGGGTCGCAGCGCCATGCACTTGGCCTGTTCAATCCAATACGACTAGCCCTGCCCAGGGAAAGACTGGGTTAGACTGTTCGACCACTTGATGCCCGAGGGGCACTCACGCCCTCGCGGACCCGATGATACCCGATCGAGGCGCTTGAGACTGCCGCACACACTGCGAACAAAGGACATAAAAAGGACATAATTAGTGATTTGGCATGCAGCTGTCATTCTAATGGGCTTGTTAGCACTGGTTTGGAGCGCAGATCGCTTCGTGGACGGCGCTGCTGCAATTGCCAAGCGAGCGGGCCTCACGCCTATGCTGATAGGCCTGACAGTGGTTTCTGTGGGCACTTCAGCGCCCGAAATATTGATTTCAGTGATGGCCGCCGCATCCGGGTCTGGCGCCCTCGCCGTGGGCAATGCTTTGGGTTCCAACATCGCGAACGTGGGCTTGGTTTTGGGTGTGACACTCCTCATTATGCCCATCGCAATCAGCCGCAGTGCCACTACTATCGACCTGCCACTCTTGCTAGTGGTTGTCGTGTTTACAGGATGGTTGCTTCGCGATCTCTCGCTTTCCCGGGGTGACAGTCTCTTGTTGCTCCTGGCTCTGGGATTATTTTTTATCCGGATCGCGCAACTTGCTCGCAGTGCCGGCGACGATGGCGAATCGCGGCCCATACCGGAGCTCTCCCCATTCCTTGCTTGGGCCTCTTTCGTAGGCGGCTTGTTGGTGTTGGTTGCCTCGTCGCGCGCACTGGTGTGGTCCGCTTCGCAAGTAGCCCTGTCTCTCGGCATTTCCGAGCTGGTCATCGGCCTGACCATCGTTGCGGTGGGCACCAGTCTGCCCGAGCTTGCAGCGTCGATCGCCAGTGCGCTCAAGGGCCAGGCGGATATGGCAATCGGCGCGATTGTTGGCTCCAACATGTTCAATATTCTTCTGGTTTTGGCGATACCCGGATTCTGGGGCGACCTCTCGCTGGAGCCTGAGGTACTCCATCGCGATCTCGTCATGGTATTTCTCACAACCCTTGCGCTTGCGCTGGCGGCGCTCTGGGGTTGGAATGGAGAGAGAGGTGTTGGCCGACTGCCACGTGCAACCGGCGTCACACTGCTGGCGCTATACATCGCTTATTACTTCTGGCTCTTCGAAACACTCTAGCCTATGACTCCCGACGCAGATTCTTTCTATGTTTCATCGGCCAAGCGCACCATCGAGATGGAGGCGCATGCTGTCTCCTCATTAGCGCAGCACATCGGCCAGAGTTTCAGCGACGCTTGCAATCGCCTGCTCGCCACCAAAGGGCGAGTGGTGGTCACTGGGATGGGCAAAAGTGGCCACATCGCCGGAAAGATAGCAGCGACTTTAGCCAGCACGGGTACCCCAGCGTTTTTCATGCATCCAGGTGAAGCGTCCCATGGCGACATGGGCATGATCACGCCAAATGACTGTGTCATTGCCCTTTCTAACAGTGGCAACACCGCCGAGATCCTCACGCTGCTGCCCCTGATAAAGCGAATGGACGTGCCATTGATCAGCGTCACGGGTGATGCTCAATCAGAGCTGGCTCTTGCGTCAGATGTCCATCTTTTGGCCTCAGTGGAAAGCGAAGCCTGCCCGCTGAATCTTGCGCCAACATCCAGCACTACCGCAGCATTGGTGATGGGAGATGCGCTGGCCATCGCAGTATTGGAGGCGCGGGGCTTCACAGCAGAGGAGTTCGCATTTTCTCATCCCGGCGGGGCGCTAGGGCGCAAGTTACTGCTTCGCGTGGCTGACGTGATGGTCTCGGGTGATGATGTTCCATGCGTGGACCAATCGGCCACACTCATAGACACCCTCTGCGAGATGACAGCGAAAGGCCTGGGTATGAGTACCGTGGCAGACGAGGACCGTTGCCTTAAGGGCGTCTTCACCGACGGTGACTTGAGGCGGGCGGTGGAAGAACAGAGAGATCTGATGACGACCCGGCTAGAGAGCGTGATGACGTCTGAAGCGCGCACCGTATCCGAGGATACGCTCGCTGCCGAGGCCTTGGGTCTCATGGAAAGAAGCCGCATCAGCGCGCTGGTCGCAGTCGATAACGAGCACAAGATTCGCGGGGTAGTCACGTTACTGGCGCTGCTAAAAGCGGGCGTATCATGACCGGTCGAGCGGCCCAAATTGCTGAAGCGGTGCAACTGGTCGTCCTCGACGTTGACGGGGTGCTCACCGACGGCACACTGCTTTACGGTGAGGACCAAGACGGCGAGATCAAGGCCTTCAACATCAAAGATGGTCTGGGTATCAAATTACTTCAGCATGCGGGCATCCCTGTTGCGATCATCACAGGCCGCACATCCCAGGCCGTGCAGAGGCGTGCCGCAGAGCTCGGCATAGAGATGTCGGTGCAAGGCCGAGAGGACAAAGGCGCTGCGCTCTGCGAACTTCTCGACAGTGTCAACGTCAATCCATCCGCTGTTGCCTACATGGGTGACGATCTGCCCGATATCAGTGCATTAAAAATGGTAGGGCTTGCGACCTGCCCGAGTGACGCAGCCAAAGCTGTTCTGGACATTGCGGATTGGGTCTCCCCCTGTGCCGGAGGATGCGGTGCGGTTCGCGCATTGAGCGAGTTTATTCTGGAGTCTCAGGGTAAATTGCGCGAGGCAGTGGAGCGCTATCAATGAGACTGGCAGCACTGCTTTTGCTGGCAATAGGTGTGGCAGCTGGAATCTGGGACTCTTTATCACGAGAAGCCGGCGAGAAGAGCGCAGTGGCGGCAGAAAGTCGCGCGGTAGTCGAAACTTATCTTCAAGCCGGGGTGCTAACCCAGTATGCGGCGAGTGGCGAGATGGCAGAACGCCTTGAGATAGACAGCGCAGTTCGCGAAGTGAACAGCCACGAGAGTGCCCTGAGGGGGATTCGCTACCGAGCTAGTGGCAAAAATGAGACGCTGTGGGACATTCAGGCGTCGCGGGGAACCTTTTTAGAGGACGCAGACGAGCTGTTGCTGACTGACGGAGTTGAAATCAACGAAATCAGTCGCGCGGCGATGATGACCACGCCCTCAGCGCATCTCTTCTTGGCCAATAAACGCGCTACAGGAAACCAAACGGTGCTCCTGACGGGTCAGGGTAGCAAAACCGTTGGGGATGGGTTTGAACTGGATCTGGCTACCAACACTGCCACGCTCAAGGGCAATGTGCGGACTGATTATGAGTAGCGCATGGCCACTGATTGTGCGGATCTACTTCGCCCTTACGCTGCTCACCAGCGTGGGTGTCTCGGCTTTGGATTCCGACAAAAACCAGCCCATACAGATTGTGGCTGATATGGCAGTGCGCGACGAGAGCTCTGGAGAAACGCGATATGAAGGTAACGTCATTCTGACTCAAGGATCTCTGCGAATTACCGCAGATCGCATAGCCGTCCAGCACGACGAGGGCGACGCGGACAAGATAGTAGCAGTGGGTCAACCCGCAACGCTTGTGCAGCAGCCAGCGCCAGATCAGCAACCCGTCGACGCTTCTGCCGATCGCATTGTGTATCTGCGCTCGAGGGATCTTGTTCGTTTACGAGGTGCTGCGCGCATATCGCAAGACGGATCGATTCTGTCGGGTGAGCAGATCGACTACCTTGTGACTCAGCGTAAAGTCAAAGCAGCTGGCTCCGCAGACTCAGCTGGCGAAGGGCGTGTGGAGGTCGTCATACCGCCTGAGAATCTTCGGCGGTCATCGGCCGATGACTAGCACTCTCAGCGCCACTCAGCTCGCGAAAACCTACTCAGGTAGAGCGGTCGTCAAAGATGTCTCCCTGCAGTTGAGCGCAGGAGAAATCGTTGGCTTACTGGGCCCAAATGGCGCTGGTAAGACTACTTGCTTCTATATGATCGTCGGCTTAGTGGATGCAGACGCAGGCGATATCTGTCTCGATGATCGGTCGCTCACCAGTCTACCGATGCACAAAAGAGCACAAGCTGGCATCGGTTACCTTCCTCAAGAAGCCTCTATATTCAGACAGCTTTCGGTTCGCGACAATCTGCTTGCCATTCTGGAAACCCGGCGTGACCTGCAGCGCTCACAGCGTCTGGCCACCGCTCAGGCGCTCCTCGATGAATTCAACGTGGGACACCTGGCCGATTCTCTGGGTCAGTCGTTGTCCGGGGGAGAGAGACGGCGCGTTGAAATTGCCCGGGCTTTAGCAACCGAACCCACCTTCATTCTGTTGGACGAGCCCTTTGCGGGGGTGGACCCGATCTCAATCACCGATATCAAGGATGTGATCAAGCAACTCAAATCCCGTGGGATCGGTGTATTGATCACCGACCACAATGTTCGGGAAACCCTAGATATCTGTGAACGGGCCTACATCGTGGGCGAAGGGCATGTGATTGCTTCGGGCACCCCTACTGAAGTGATGGCAGACCAAAAAGTTCGCAGCACCTATTTAGGCGACCACTTTTCCTTGTAGATTCGTCTCACTCGCAAGGTGAAACGTCATCTTTATGGCTCAGCAAGTTCCTTGCCAATTTGTTCCAATCTCGCCGGAGCGGCGCTAAACTTTGAGCGTATGGGGGATCGGCGGCCAGAATGAAACAAGCGCTACAGCTCAAACTGGGCCAACAACTTGCCCTCACGCCACAACTGCAGCAAGCCATAAAACTGTTGCAGATGAGCACGGTCGACCTACAACAGATAATTGAAGAAACACTGGAGTCAAATGCGCTGCTCGAACTTGAGAGCGACGCGGAGCCAGAAGGCTCGGACTTCAGTCAGGAATCAGCTGGTGACGATGCCCCCGAGGAATTGGCGGTCGATGCCGCTTGGGAAGACGTTCTGCCGTCTTCCGCTCCACCGCCGACTGTCGCAGCGCCGGACAATGATTTTACCGAACGGGATTCGGCAGAAGAGTCTCTACAGGATCATCTGCGTTGGCAGCTGAATCTCACGCGCCTGTCTGACATTGATCGCCTGATCGCGCTGACCTTGATCGACGCCGTAGACGCTGATGGTCGCCTGACGCAAAGCCCGGAAAGCATTCACAGTGATATGCAGCTCGAAGATGTCGAGCTCGAGGAAGTGGTGGCTGTGTTACACCGGTTACAACACTTCGAGCCGGCCGGCGTTTTCGCAGAGGATCTGCGCGAGTGTCTACTGATACAGCTACGCCAGCTCCCGGGCTCTACACCTTATCGAGATCTCGCCGGCGCCTTGGTTAGCCGACACCTCGCGCAGCTTCCGACCGCGCCGCCGAGGCAGCTCGCGAGAAAACTCCGAACCACCGAACCCGAACTTGAAGCGGCGATTGCGCTCATTAGATCGCTAGACCCCACTCCGGGCGCCAGAATTGGTGGTAATCAAACCGAATATGTCACGCCGGACGTCTTTGTCCGGCAGCAAAATGGCCGGTGGCTGGTCGAACTGAACCCCGAAATCGCCCCAAAAATAAGGGTCAATGAGCATTATGTATCAGCATTGAACGGCGGCAGTGCGGCCGACAGGGGTTATGTCAAAGAACACTTGCAGGAGGCGAGGTGGTTTATGAAGAGCCTGCAAAGCCGAAATGAAACCCTGCTAAAGGTGGCAACTAAAATCGTTGAGCACCAGAGAGGTTTTCTCGAACTCGGCGAGATTGCCATGCGCCCATTGGTGCTGGCGGAAATTGCTTCAGAGGTGGATCTTCACGAGTCCACGGTTTCACGGGCGACCACGAGAAAGTACATGCATACGCCGAGGGGCACATTTGAATTGAAATATTTCTTTTCAAGCAGAGTGTCGGGGGACGATGGCGGCGACAGTTCCTCCACAGCTATAAAGGCTGCAATCAAGCGTCTCGTGGGAGAAGAAAACCCCAGAAAACCATTGAGTGACTCGAAGCTATGCGCGCTCCTCGGGGAACAAGGTATGACCGTTGCCAGGAGAACCATCGCCAAATACAGGGAGCAAATATCGATCCCTCCCTCAAACGAACGCAAGCGTCTAAACTGAAATCAACCTAGTATCCTTCAGGAGTTTGGAATGAATCTGACAATTAGCGGGCATCATTTGGATGTGACTCCAGCAATCCGCGGCCACGTAGAAGATAAGTTCGCGGCGATCCAACGCCACGGAGACCACATCACAAGCATCGAAGTAACCCTGATTGTGGAGAAACACCAGCACAAGGCTGAGGCCAATCTTCACGTTGCGGGCGCTGATCTCTTTGCCTCCTCAGAATCAGATGATATGTACGCTGCCATCGACTCTCTGGCTGCAAAACTGGACCGGCAAGTCATCAAGCAAAAGGAAAAGCACAGGGGTCACTGAAAAATGCCGTCCCAATCGGAGTTCCCGCTCGCGCAATTTTTGACCTTGTGCCAGGAGTCGTTTCAGAGTCAAAAACGATTATTCGAGAAAGTCGCTGAGGTGTGTCAGCAGGCGTTCCAGTTGCCACAAGAAACGGTTTACCGCGAATTACTGGCCAGAGAGAAATTAGGTAGCACGGCGATTGGCGAAGGGGTGGCAATCCCGCATTGCCGCATCGAAGATTGTCGGGAGCCAGTGGGCTTACTGATTACGCTATCCCACCCCATAGAGTTTTCTTCGCCCGATAGCAGAGATGTGGACATCTTTTTTGTGCTGCTGGTGCCTAAAGAGGCCACGGACGAACATCTCAAGTTGCTGTCTTTCATTGCCACAATCCTATCCGAGGAAGCAACTCGCGGCGCCTTGAGAACGGCTACTGATGCGCAGCAGCTGGCTAGCATCGTCATGGACAGTCGGGCGCCGTGACGCCGCGGATGATTGTCATAAGCGGCAGCTCAGGCGCTGGGAAGAGTAGCGCGTTGAAGCTGTTGGAGGACGAAGGCTACTACTGTGTAGACAACCTCCCCCCCCGTCTTCTCGGTGAATTTGCCAGAGAAGTGAACGCCCACGGGGAATATGGGCAATTCAAGGGCATCGCTGTCTGTGTCGACGCTCGCGCCACGAGCCTTGATCGCGCTACTGAATCCGAATCCATCAAGGAGACGCTCCAGTCAGAGGGAAGCCTGCTTCTGTTCTTGGACGCGCAACCCCACGTTCTGCTAAAACGCTTCAGTGAAACCCGCAGAAGACACCCTCTGGCCGGCCCTAACAATTCGCTTCCTGAGGCCATCGCGCGAGAAAGACAACATCTAGAATTCATCGCGGCGCAAGCCGATTTATTGATTGATACCACTGATCTGTCTCCCAGCGCTTTGAGAGATACCATTAGCAGTCGCATTATCGAGCAAAGAGACGGTCTCTCTATCACCATTGAGTCCTTCGCCTTTAAAAAAGGCGTCCCTACCGATGCTGATCTCGTGTTCGATGCTCGCGCACTACCCAATCCCTACTGGGTGGATGACCTGAGGCATCTCACCGGAAAGGACGAGCCGATCCGCCAATTTCTGGAAGCAGATCCGCGGACCGCAGCGCTGTACAAACGTGTCCGCCTTTTTGTGTTTGAAAGCCTGCCGGATTTCGATCAAAGCGATAGAAGCTACCTGACTATTGCTGTTGGCTGCACTGGGGGTCAGCACCGATCGGTCTACCTGGCTGAAAGATTGCATCAGGAGATCTTGCCTCTCTACCGCGGAGCAAGGTTGCGACATCGCCACCTCGTTGAGCAGGCTGCGGCATGACCGTTTCAAAAATTACTGTTATCAACCCACTCGGCCTGCACGCTCGCCCAGCAGCAAAACTTGTAGACTGCGCAAGCCGCTTTAGCAGTGACGTCAAACTCAATTATCAAGACAAGAATATTGACGCTAAGAGCATTATGTCAGTACTCATGCTAGCGGCACCCATGGGGGCCGAGTTGGAACTACACATTTCTGGCGAGGACGAGGGGGCTGCGCTCGCAGCGCTGGAGCAACTCTTCGAATCCGGTTTCGGTGAGCTAGAATAAGTCACAAACAGGTCCAAGCTGGCTAGACCTTCCCTCCAGAGCACGGATAATGTCGTCACGAATGGAGGCCTCCAGTGAAATCTTCTGCGGACTACCCGTCTAAAACTGAGCGTATAGACATCGCCCTGCGCGCCGGCGCTCTGGCCGATGCGGCGGGTATTTTGGCCGAGATGTCACCGGGTGATGTCGCTTATCTCATCAGCTCATCGCCACCCGACGACAGAGACCTGCTGCTTGGGCTGCTTGAGCGTGAGCAGGAGGCTTTGATCGTCAATGAGCTTCCCGAGGAACTCCGCAATGCCGCACTGATTGACCGAGCGCCCGAAGCGCTGGCTGGTCTGGTTGAGCAACTTGATGATGATGACGTTGCCGACATACTGCATGAATTACCGGAGGATATTACCGGCCAAGTTCTGGCAATCATGGATGAGCAGTATCGCCAGAGAATTCAGGCGGTGCTCAGCTATCCAGATGATGTTGCAGGCGGCCTGATGAGCACCGACACCATCACTATTCGCGCTGACCTCACCATGGACGTGGTTTTGCGTTATTTGCGCCGCCATGTGGAACTGCCTCCCAGCACCGATAATCTCATTGTCGTCAACCGATCTGATCGATTTGTCGGGCTACTCCCTATCCGCACCGTTGTCGTATCCGATCCAGCCGTTTCAGTCCGCGAGATGATGATCACCGATCAAGAAGCGATCGAGGTTAACACCGCTGCCACAGAGGTCGCCAGACGATTTGAGAGAAATGACTGGGTTTCAGCTCCGGTTGTCGATGACCAGGGCAAGCTCCTTGGGCGGATTACCATCGACGATGTTGTCGACGTCATAAAGGAGGAGGCGGATCACTCTTTGACCTCTCTCGCCGGGCTCGCCGAAGAAGATACGTTTGCCACGGTATGGCAATCAGCTCCCAGACGTGGCATCTGGTTAGCAATCAATCTGGCTACAGCATTGCTCGCCTCCTCCGTCATCAATCTTTTTCAGGGCACAATTGAAAAAGTCGTGGCGTTGGCCGTGCTGATGCCCATCGTTGCCTCTATGGGTGGTATCGCTGGCACACAGAGCCTGACAATTCTCATTCGCGCGATGGCCATGGGCCATATCAATGATAGAAATCAACTTTGGTTAGTGGGCCGTGAGTCATTGGTAGGACTGCTAAATGGAATCGTATGGTCTGTCGTGGCGGCGATTGCTGCTTCTTTGTGGTTCGGCGATACGACCCTTGGTCTGATCATCGCCTGTGCCATGCTACTTAATCTCATCACGGCGGGCATTACGGGAGCGGGTCTTCCCCTGTTGCTTGAGCGACTCAAAGTGGACCCCGCAGTGGCAGGTGGCGTTCTCGTCACGACCATCACGGACGTCACGGGCTTCCTCACCTTCCTGGGGCTCGCAACGATATTCTATGGGTAAAGATCGTCCGCCCATTAACAATGTGCCCACCGAGGGCGATCCGCCGCCGAGCAAAAGTGAGCGCAAGCGGCAGATGCTTGCTTTGCAAGCTCTGGGCGAGCGACTTGTCGGTCTGTCAGAAACAGAGCTCAGCACCATCAACATTCCCGATGCGCGGCTAAAGGAGGCGGTCTTAGAAGCGCGGCGAATTACTGCCAGGGGCGGACTGAAAAGGCAATTACAGTACATTGGCAAATTGATGCGCTCGGTGGACCCCACTCCGATTGAGGCAGGCCTTGCAGCGCTCGACCAGCGCCACCATGAGACGACCGCTCGTTTCCACCGCGTCGAGTTGCTGAGAGACAAGCTTCTTTCCGAGGGTGACGCCGCACTTGGTGAGGTGCGAGCCCAATTGCCCTCCGCCGAACCTGCGGTGATACGACAGTTCCTTAGGCAACATGCCTCTGAATCCCAACGCGGAGGGGAAAAAACCCACGCTAGAAAACTTTTTCGCTATCTTGCCTCACTAACAGCGGAGGATCCCGACGAACTTTGATCGGTTTTGTCTGGCAACCGTGATTTGGCGTCGAAGACCCTTTCAAAGACAACTTGCGGATCATCCAGATTTCCACTCACGGAATAAATACCACTGGATAATTGATTAACCTGATCCTCGAAAACTTTACTGACGAGATAGGTTCCGGCGGCAACCGGCAAACCGCCAGCCAGCGCGGCCACCCAAGGAATATTTTCTACCAGAGGCAAGGTGACTACCAGTTCGCCATCAAGAAGCTCTTTATTCAGATCAACCTCACTCACAAAACTGAAATATCCGCCCGAACCCTCGACCGTAAACTCGGGAATTCGCAACATACCTTGATCAAATTCGAAGCGCCCCCTAGCGCTGTCAAATGTCACGCCGGGATCGAAAAGTTGATTGATATTTGCGCGGCGAAAAAGGCCCGAAAGATTCATCAGGCTGAGTAACCTCATCGCGCCCTCCGCTTCAGCCTTGGCGGACGTAAAAGAACCCGACTGCATATCCAATGTTAATGTCCCCGCGACCGCCGGCAGCTCAAAATCTGTCGGGCCACCCTCCCACTCCCAGTTCGCCTCGAGGGCACCACTGCGGGTTTCCATAATAGGCGAGACACCCAGCAGCTCTAGGGATTCCGATATGTCCTGTATTTGAGCAGCGAGCACCAGTTCTGTGCGTTCCTCACTTTCATCGGCTCGCCAGACAAGGTGACTTTCCTCCCCCCAGTTGATACCGAGCAAATCTCCCCGGACCTGTGTCACTTCCCATCCCCGCTCCCCGTCCACCTCAAATTGGATAGCTCCCAACGAGGTGTGGCCTCGGTATACCTCCTTCACCGATACGGAAAGAGGCATCCAGTTACTCACCCAATCATATTTCTGAGGGTTCGACTGCTTAGAACTCGAGGGAACAGATGCCAAGTCAAGGTATTCAATGTCCAACGTCCGACGCGTTTCGGCTGCGGTCATTGCCGCAGAATCGGCGAGCGGAATTGGCTCCCATTGCCTCAGTACGCCTCGAATCCACGGCAAGGCAAAATCAGCCTCGATGACAGGGTCAGCAACTGAGGCAGACAGGGTAGCGGAGCCCAGCTCCCGCCCCTGCCAAAGCAGCCTTTCAATGCGCAGCTGATCAATATGCAGTTCAGGCAGTTCTGAATAAATCACTTCCGATCCGAGAAGATCTGGCAGCCAGTCAGCTGGGTCAAACGATGGCAGTAGTCCTGTCACCTGCACGCCCGGCGGAGGACTGACAAGACGCGATTTCGAAGCCCTCGTTCTTGGCGTCACATCTATCGCTAACGCCGGCTGGATTGGGTCAGAAAAATCGCCGACCGCTGACAACCGCCCAAACCAGAACACCTCCCATGGAGCCCAACCCCGACTGCTCCAATCGATCGCGAGGGGTGCCCGAGTCTGTGGGCCCTTCCCCCATGGCAAGGGGAGATCAACCTCCACACCCTCCAAATTCGAAGTGACTGACACAGTAATTTCTTCCGCCACCTCGGTCATCACATGGACTGTCGCGGAGCCCGACGCCGGCAAAAGCGCCGCAGATGACCGCCAAGCCAATATATCGTCTACCGATGCCAGCACACTGAACTGCGCTGCAAGCACGCTACCCGCCCCGCTCGCCAGGTGGGGTCCCATATCAACCTGAATCGGTTGACCAAAGAGCTCCGCTTGCAACCCTCGTCCTTCAAATCCGCGCGAACTGTCATAAACGATCTCTCCTTCTAGATCTTCGATACCCAAATCGAGAAATGCTGAAGAAACGCGGGCGCCTAGGGTTGAGGTGGACACTTGAACAGACAATGTTTCTCGAATGCGGGCCAGATCAAAGCTCAGATCGAGATGGGTGCGCGCATTCCCTTGAGCACTCAAGTCGTCCAACAGAGGTCTCGCAAACGAAAGCGCTGGTAATTTTTTCATAGCAGCTGTGAGCGGAGATAACTGCGCCTGCGACTCGGCTCCCAACAACAAACGTGCCTCACCGGCATGCAGCCTGACGCCGGCCCTCGCGTTTTCGAGATCGATGCCCGCCAGTGTCACTGAGTTCGCCCAGATATCAATCAAACCATCATTTAGCCAGAGCCGACCGTTGGACAGAACGGCCTGTGGCCAGGCCTCCTGATAATCGAGGTTCACCCCGGACATATCGACCACCAACTGCATGGTCTGACCAGGATCCCCATAGGGTCCGAGTCCGCCGTGCCATAGGAAAGTTGCAGAGCCAACTGTTCCCGACCCGATGGCTTTTTGAAGCCATTTGTATGTGGGTTCCGGCACGCGATGGGGAATGTAGTCGTTGCGGACCGCTATGGGTGCCTCACTCATTGCCGCAGTCAAGCGCATCTCACGGTCTACTGACGAGGAAGCAGAAAATGGAATGTCAATTTCAAATTGAACCGAAGCACTGTATTCGGCCGCACGCGCGAGAAACAGTCCGTCCTTGAGAAACAGTCCGTCTGGTTGCCACTGGCCTGCTAGCTGACCGACCACCTTTTGTAATTGAATCGGCCTGTCATAGACCTTGGGTAACGACAGCGAAAAGTTGTCCGTATCGATCCAAGCCACGGCGCCGCGCTCCGTAGCACTGAGATAGGCGTCGATGCCCGCAAGGCCCGGCACATTTCGGTATGGTGCAGTCGTGATATCCGACACGTCTGCTGCAAGCGCCCAGGTGTCGAGCGGCTGGCTCGGCGAGGCCAGCAGTAGCTCCATCGCGTTGATTCGCCCACTGGGTGCCAGCGTGTCGAGAATATTGCGCGCTTTTTCAGGCAGAAAGGCACCGCGGGTTAGCACCTGAACAACAGCCCCAACGTCAAATGTTCCCGTTCTTATCTGCCAGCCTTGAGCCGCCTCCACAGTGTGGATGCGAGGCAGCGCAACAAGTTCCCCGGGGGGTAACCCAATTAAGATGTCATCAAGCCAGATCTCAAGCTCCCCAGGCACACCTCGCACCGCCGACTGGAGCGATAGCGAATCCAATGTTCCACCGTGGTCGCCACGAAAAATAATGTTACTGAGTGCAACCTGAACCACACTGCTCGGCGCACCCTCAGAGACTCCGTACCAAAAGTTAATACCCCCTTCTGCATCCAGGCCGACGCCCAGATTGCTTGCCAATATTGAGAGACCCTGCCCACTGATCGCGCCATGAATTTCACCCGAGAACTGTGTGATCTCACCGGGATTGCCCGTGCCAGTGCCCTCGGCGGTCATCACGACATCGTCCCCTGAGCGAACCGATAACCTCACGCGCCGCTGACTCCTCTCTCGCTCCAGATCGAGATCAAAGGTGACTGGGGAGGACTTAGCATCTGAGTCGGACTGATGAGCAAGCTGTGCATCGCGCACCTGTACTCGCCCAAAACTATTGAGAATCTCCCAAAAAGCCTCAGGAAACTCAGGCATGCGTTGCCCTTCACGCATGGGTCTCGACATCTTCGGCGCTATCAGCGTCACAACATCGGCGCGAAGGGTGCCGCTCAGAAGGCTCTGCCATGGGTCGATTCGCAAACTCGCCTCACGCAAAGACAGCGCTGGACCGATCTGCTCGTCGAGTACTGTCAAATCGCGGAGCTCGATACGTGGGGAAAAGCCGTCCATCCGGCCTACCACAGCGCCAACTGACACTCGGAATGGCAGTTGTTGCGATAAGGCTTGAATCATCTGCTGCTGTAGCCCGGGTAATGCAGCCATCAGCACACGACCACCGCTGACGTAAATGGCGAGAACAACGATCGATGTAACCAAAGCCGGCCAGATGATCCTGCCAAGCACACGCGGTATGGCTTTAACCATGGCGCACCGGAACGCCGGCCGAGAGAAGGAGTTCCCGCGTCTCGCAGAGAGGCAGTCCCACTACAGCGCTATAACTGCCCTCGATCCGACGAACGAAAGCCCCCGCGTAGCCCTGAATGCCATAGGCGCCGGCTTTATCATAGGGTTCATCTGTGAGCAGATATCGTGCGATCGCATCCTCCGATAAATGATCGAAGGTCACTCGCGTAGTCGTAAGAGTCGAATGAACTCTCCCTCCGCACAGTAATGCAACCCCTGTCATGACCTGATGCGTCCGGCCGGATAGCAGATGAAGGGTGTCGCTGGCTTCCTCGGGACATGCGGGCTTGCCGAGAATCTGAGAACCGATCGTTACCACAGTGTCTGCGCCCAAAACGGCCCACCCATCCTTCTCACAGGCTCGCGCCTTCTCTGTCGCAAGCCTTTGCACGTAACGTTCTGGTAGCTCATTCGGCTTTTGAGACTCGTCCGTTTCCGGGCGCTCAGTACCAAAATCAGTCACGAGCAGAGACAGCAGCTCCTTCCTACGGGGACTGGAGGACGCGAGTATTAGTCGCATCAACTCACCTCGTAGTAACGCCGAAAATAACGCAACACCTGCCTGATAGGTAGCCAGCAAACTGTGGATACTGCCAAATTGACCAAACCCGCCCAGGAAGCGACGGGAATGTTGATCCCGTCTCTCAGCCAATGTTCGATACCTGAACTCAGCATCATGAGGACCAGAATCATCAGAGACTGCTGTATGGCGTCAAACTGTCGGATCCGTTGATAGTTCGCTATCAAAACTATCGTCGCCACCATTAATCCAAGCGACGACAACCCGATGGGGCTACCCTCTATAAGATCCTGCCCTACACCGAGTAAAAACGCGGTGGTAACACCGACACGATGGGGCAGAGCGAGCACCCAGTAGAATAGGAACAGCGCCACAAAATCCGGCCGGATAAACCGCCACTCCACAGGTAAAGGCAAGAGCATGACCAACAGACCACAGGTGAGCGAGAGATATATCGCCCACGTCGATCTACCTTGCTCCACTACGACTCGCCCTCGGCTCTCGCGCTGCCCTGTAAAACAAGCACAAATCTACCGCGGTCTAAAGCCGAGGTAGGCTCAGCGGTCACCAGCGCAAAGGCCTCGCCGGCAGGACTCTCGACCTGCGTGACACGTGCGACCGGATAGCCACTCGGAAACCGTCCCCCCAATCCGGACGTCACCAGCAAATCGCCCACTCGGATGTCGGCCGAGGCCGGTAGGTGCCGAATCAACAAACGATCCAGTGCACCGCTGCCCTCAGCAATTGCTCTGAGTCCTGAACGATTAACCTGCACTGGCAACGCGTGGGCACTGTCGGTAATCATTACCGCTCTGCTACTGGAGTCACCGCTCAGCACTATCTGTCCCATGAGACCTTCTTCACCGAGGACAGCCTGTCCCTGCTCGATGCCATCCAGACTACCCTTGTCAATGACCACGACATGTCGGGCAGGATCGGGTGATATCGCAATAATTTTTGCCGCAATGAGTTGGTCCTCAACATCTCGAGCGGAATTCAACAACGCTCTATATCGCGCGTTTTCTGCCAAGACGGAGGCAAGACGTTGAGTGCGTCCCTTGAGCACACGATTTTCCTGCTCGAGCCTGAGTAGCTCTTCACGCAATTCGCTGTTGGATTGCATGGCTGCCAGCATCCGCGTCCAGGCCTCGGCGGGAGCAAGGATTACGCCGGTGGCGAGCGCGATGACATCTACCGCGCCTTTTTGGACCGCGGTCACTCGCGGGTGATCTCGGTACAAGAATAAGACGAGCAGGCAGAGAACGGCCAGAATCAAGAATTGAGCGGAAATGGAGCTCTGTTTCAGGAAAAGCGGTTTGATAGCGCTACTCCAGCGACGCGGGCCTTACTCTGTAGAGAGCAAATCCAACACGTGTCGATCCATCAGCTCGAGTGCCTTGCCGCCGCCTCGCGCTACGCACGTCAAGGGATCCTCAGCCACAATTACTGGGAGACCGGTCTCTTCGGCAATGCGTTTGTCGAGGTCAGTAAGCAAAGCACCGCCCCCGGTTAGCACAATACCCGACTCGGCAATATCTGCGGCCAACTCAGGAGGAGATTGTTCAAGAGCCAGTTTTACCGCGCGCATCATTGCCTCTAGCGGTTCTTCCAACGCACCCAAGATCTCGTCATTCGTCATGGTGAAGCTTCGCGGTACGCCTTCGGCGAGATGACGACCGCGTACGTCGATTTCTTTGAGCTCGTTAGACTTGTATGCGCATCCGACTTCCTGCTTGATGCGCTCGGCAGTTGAGTCACCTATGAGGCTGCCATATTTGCGCCGAACGTAGGCGACAATCGCCTCATCAAAACGATCACCCCCAATTCGGATGGAATCGCGATATACCACGCCGTTCAGGGAAATAATGGCCACCTCGGTCGTACCGCCACCGATGTCGACCACCATACATCCCGTTGCCTCTTCGACCTGCAGTCCCGCACCGATTGCCGCTGCCATCGGTTCTTCGATCAGTTTGACCTCGCGCGCACCTGCACTGAGCGCCGACTCGCGAATCGCTCGTCGCTCGACTTGCGTAGACATGCAAGGCACGCAAATCAATACCCTCGGGCTCGGACGGATAAATCGCGTCTCGTGGACCTTAGCGATAAAGTGCTGGAGCATTTTTTCCGTCACCTGAAAGTCAGCAATCACGCCATCCTTAAGCGGTCGAATAGCCTGAATATTGCCAGGGGTTCGCCCCAACATTCGCTTTGCTTCTTTACCGACCGCCTCAATCGACTTTTGGCCATTGTGGATGCGAATGGCCACCACCGAGGGCTCGTCCAGGATAATGCCTCGGTCCTTTACGTAAATCAGTGTGTTCGCTGTGCCGAGATCGATCGACAGATCAGTAGAAAACATGCCTCGAAGGCGCTTAAACATTGTAACTTCCTGCGTAGGGGGCACCAGGCCGGACTAAAGTCAGCACCCGCGTCGAATGCGATCGTGCCACCGTGGTCAGCGCCCAACGCATCCAACACCAAAAAAACGGCTCGACAATCAGCTTTTACGGCGAAAATTTGAGGTGAATGTAGCAATGCGGGGGTTTTTGGGCAAGCCGCAAGTATGTTAGTTTTCGGCGCCTTCTAAAAGGATAAACCTCTATGTCCGTGTCACCCCAAGATGTCGAGAAAGTCGCCCTCCTTGCTCGCCTCACCATATCGGAGACTGATCTTGCCGAGGTAACAGAACGCTTTGGACGAGTGCTGCAATTAGTTGATGAACTGAACACGATCGACACGAACGGTGTGACACCGATGTCCAACCCTCACGATATGGAGCAGCGACTGAGACCCGATGCAGTGACGCGGACCAATAATCGGAGTGAACTGATGGCGTCAGCCCCTGCTCAGGAACAAGGTTATTTTCTGGTGCCTAAGGTAATCGACTGATGGCGGACACCCAACTACTCACCTCGTCCGTCTGTCAGCTCAGGCAGTTACTTCGTGACCGCTCTGTATCCAGCGTTGAACTGACCCAAGCCTTTCTGAATCAGATCGAACAAGTCAATCCGAAGCTCAACGCAGTCGTCACCGTATGCCACGATGAGGCGCTGGAGGAGGCTCGCCTAGCTGACTCCCAGCTCGCAAGCGCAGAAGCAAAAACGTTGACCGGCGTTCCGTTACTGCACAAAGACATTTTTTGCACCCGCGGCATTCGCACTACCTGCGGCTCTCGAATGCTGGAAAATTTTATTCCCGCTTACGATGCTACCGTGGTGTCAAAACTGAAGGCCGAGGGCGTTGTCGTATTGGGCAAGTGCAACATGGACGAGTTTGCGATGGGCTCTTCCAACGAGACCAGCTACTTTGGCACTGTCAAAAACCCTTGGAATCTGGACTGCGTTCCCGGTGGCAGTTCCGGGGGTTCAGCGGCCGCTCTTGCGGCCGGCATGGCACCGCTCGTGACTGGAACCGACACCGGAGGATCGATCAGGCAGCCAGCCTCCCTGTGCGGTATCACCGGACTCAAACCGACCTACGGAAGAGTATCCAGACTGGGAATTATCGCTTTCGCCTCTTCCCTCGATCAGGCGGGGCCGATGGCCCGCACGGCAGAAGACTGCGCTCTGGCATTAACCGCGATGGCAGGGATGGATCCGGGTGATTCAACCTCTGCAGACCTAGCAGTTCCCGATTTTCATGCGGCGCTTAGCTCAGACGTCAAGGGATTGCGGATCGGGCTTCCCAAGCAATATTTCAACGAAGACCTGGACACTTCAGTGCGCGAGCGTGTGATGACAGCGCTCTCTGAATTGGAAAAAGCGGGTGCCGTCCTCGTAGATATTGATTTACCCCACAGCCATTATGCGATTGCAACCTATTACGTGATCGCACCTGCGGAGGCGTCTGCCAATCTAGCGAGATACGACGGTGTCCGATTTGGCTACCGATGCGACAACCCGCAGGATCTTGAGGACCTCTATCTGCGGTCGCGGAGCGAAGGGTTTGGCGAGGAGGTGCAGCGGCGTATCTTAGTCGGCACATACGCACTGTCGGCAGGCTTTTATGACGCTTACTTTAATAAGGCACAGCAGGTGCGGCGGGTCATCACGCAAGATTTTATTCGCGCCTTCGAGCAAGTCGACGTGATTGCAGGTCCCTCGGCACCAGGGGTGGCGTTTCGATTCGGCGCCAAGCAACAGGACCCTGTTTCGATGTACATGGAGGATATCTACACGCTTGCCGTCAACCTAGCGGGTTTGCCGGGCTTATCGGTACCCGCGGGGCTGATAGATGGTATGCCCGTCGGTTTGCAACTCATTGGCAAAGCCTTCGACGAGCAGACAATTCTCAACGCTGCGTATCGGTTGCAGCTAGATACCGACTGGCATTTGGCGACTCCTGACCTGGCGGGTATGGCGTCATGAGCTGGGAAATGGTCATGGGGTTGGAGGTGCACCTGCAATTAGCGACTCAGTCCAAAATTTTCTCCGGCTCCGCGACACAATTCGGCGCTGCGCCAAATGAGCAGGCGGATGCGGTCGATCTGGGCATGCCCGGTATGCTTCCCGTGCTTAATGAGGAAGCGGTGCGCTACGCGGTGAAATTTGGCTTGGGAATTGGCGCGCGCATCGGAGAGCGCTCCGTATTCGATCGCAAAAATTATTTTTACCCCGACTTGCCCAAGGGATATCAGGTAAGCCAATTCTTCGCTCCCATTGTCTGCGAGGGTATCTTTGAAGTGCCGCTTGAGGATGGCAGCCTTTTTCCTGTCAGGATTACTCGCGCGCATCTCGAAGAGGATGCGGGCAAATCGGTACATGACGTCTTCAGCCAGGAAACCGGTATCGATCTTAATCGTGCGGGCACGCCGCTGCTGGAGATTGTGACTGAGCCTGACTTTCGGACCGCAGAGCAGGCGGTTGCCTATTTGAAAGCGCTCCATTCGCTGGTCACGTATCTGGGCATCTCTGACGGAAATATGGCTGAGGGCTCAATGCGCTGCGACATCAATATATCGCTTCGCGAGAAAGGCTCTGAGCAACTGGGCACCCGCACCGAGATCAAGAACGTCAACTCGTTTCGATTTGTGGAAAGAGCGATTCACTGCGAATACGAGCGCCAGGCCGATCTACTGGAAGCTGGCGCAACTGTCACGCAGGAAACCCGACTTTACGACGCCGAGCAAAATGTCACCCGTTCCATGCGGTCAAAGGAAGTAGCCAACGACTATCGTTATTTCCCAGAGCCCGATTTACTGCCAATCGTTCTGGATGAGGAATACATAGAAACTGTGCGAGCCAGCCTGCCTGAGCTGCCAGAGGCCAAGCGCCAGCGATTTGCTGCGGAATATGGCCTGAGCCATTACGATGCAGCGCTACTCGTCCCCAATCACGCCATGGCGGACTATTTTGAGCATGTCGCCAGGACTTGCGGTGCGCCCAAGTTAGCAGCCAACTGGATTCTGAGCGATCTGTCCGGCGCCCTTAACCGTCACGAGCTGACCATATCGAGCAGTCCCATCACCGCCGAGCGGCTCGCTGGGCTGATTGTCCGAATTGAAGACGGCACGCTCTCGAGTAAATTGGCCAAGCAGGTATTCGACGCGCTCTGGGATAACGAGGGCGATACCGATGCCATTATTGCCGCGCGCGGGTTAAAGCAGGTCAGTGATTCGGGAGAACTAGCGGCAATGGTAGACGCAGTGATAGAACAAAACCCGGATCAGGTTGCGCAGTATCTGGCTGCGGATGAGGGCAAGCGTAAGAAGTTGAGCGGTTTTTTTGTCGGCCAAATTATGAAAGCTTCCAAAGGGCAGGCGAATCCTAAGCTGCTCAATGAGCTGTTACTGGCGAAACTCAACGATCAGTCCTGAACACGCCCTTTAAGATAGTTCAGCCTATTTTCCCGCTTTTGCTCAGCACTTTTGCGCAACAATACGTAGACCGCTCCGGTACCACCATGATGAGCTTGCGCTGAGTGAAACGCCTGAACGGCGTCTAGTTCGCGAAGCCAGTGGTTTACATAACCTTTTAGTACCGCTGTGCGCTCTCCTTCGGACTTGGATTGCCCCTTACCATGCACGATCAGCAAAGTGCGCAAGCCCAGATTTGCCGCCTCGGCGATAAAAGAAAAAACTTCCGTCCTCGCCTTTTTCACGGGAAACCGGTGCAAGTCGAGCCGCGCGTCGATCTGATAATGGCCCAACCTGAGTTTCCGGTACACGCCGTGCTGGATACCCGGCCGCTTGAAATCCATCACATACCAAGCGTCAAGCGGCGGTACACCCTCGTCGACGAGCGGGTTGACGAGCGTCTCTTCCCCTTCTGCAGCGCGGCGGCGCCCCTCTGTTTGATCTTCGGATAGCCGCTGTTTCACCAGGCGCACACGCGCCTCACGGCCCAGTGGCTTGACGCCACTCATCTCTTCAGCAAATAGGTCTTCGTCACTCACCGGTGATTGCGCTCAGGTCGACGATTAAGACAGTATAGTCGCCGAACTCTATGACGGCGATTGCCATGAACGGAAACCTTTTCACGGGCGCAGGCTATTTTATGCGCGGTGTGGCCATGACCTTCGAGCCGGGCTTGCGCCGATTTGTCATCGTCCCGCTAGTGGCCAATGTCATTCTTTTCAGCCTGATGGGCTGGTTCGCCTATGAGTTCATCAGTGACATATATGACGCCTCAATGCTTTCCGTCCCAGAATGGCTTCAATTTTTATCCTGGATCATCACGCCGGTGTTGTGGTTGCTCGGGGGCCTGATGACGGGGTATCTCTCAACGTTCCTGGTGTTAATGCTCACGTCACCCTTCCACGCCTTGCTGGCAGAAAAAGTGGAGGAAGCCATCACCGGTGAGCCCGTGCCCGCCGCAGATGGTATTGCTGCTGCGCTGCTTGAAGTCCCCAGAGCCCTGTTTCGAGAAGTGCGCAAAATTCTTTATTACTTGCCAATGGCGCTGGCAGTGCTGATCTTGACGCTAATGCCGGTCCTGAATGCCTTCGCCCCAATTGGATGGTTTCTGCTGGGCGCCTGGATGATGAGCCTGCAGTTTGTGGACTATCCGATGGATAATCATCGCCTGCCGTTTCGCGATGTGCGAGACGCCTGCGCTGCACGTAGACTCTCTACGATTGGATTTGGAGGGTCTGTGGCTTTTTTCTCGGGAATCCCTCTGCTGAACTTAATGGTGATTCCCGCTGCAGTGATTGGCGCAACACTTTTGTGGTGTCACGAACTCAGACCGCTCCGCTAGGCACTCTCCCCCGTGATAGGCGGGGGCATGCAGGCAAGCGAGTGACCCAGCAGCGCCTCAATATCCGGCAACAGGAAAGCGTCGTCCTCACTCGCAAAGCTGATGGACACGCCAGTGGCTCCCGCTCTACCAGTGCGCCCGATGCGGTGAACATAATCTTCCGGGTCTTCGGGCAGGTTGTAATTGACGACATGGGAAATGCCCTCTACGTGAAGCCCCCGCCCCGCCACGTCCGTCGCTACCAGCACTTTAGATCGACCCGACTTAAAATTCTCCAGCGTCTTCGTGCGTTTGGCCTGCGTGATCTCTCCTGACAGCATGCCGCAGTGCACGCCGGCTTTGCGCAGCTTCTCGTACAGTCGGCGCACCTGATCTCGCCGGTTGGCGAAAATGATCACGCTCTCCACTGACTCGTCTTTCAGTAGATCCATTAACACCGGAAAACGTTCTCTGCTGGAAACGAGATACACCTTTTGATCTACCGACGCCGTCGCCACTCTCTCCGGCTCGATCTCGACAGTAACGGGATCAAAAGTCCACTGCTTCGCTAGATTTAAAATATCCTGGGTGAAGGTTGCCGAAAACAACAGGGTTTGGCGATCTTCCTTGCGGGGCGTGGCGCGCACAATGCGCTTGACCTGCGGAATAAACCCCATGTCCAACATTCGATCCGCCTCGTCAAGCACCAGAATCTCAACTCTGTCCAGAGCGAGGTCACGCCGCTCCATGAAATCGATTAAACGCCCAGGCGTGGCCACAATCATATCTACCGGCGCTCGGTTTAATTGACTCAATTGCCTCTGATAATCCGCGCCGCCGATCAAGGTAACCGTCTTCAGACCCGTAAATCGCCCGAGTTCCTCAGCATCCGCGGCAATCTGCATGACCAGTTCACGCGTCGGGGCAATAATGACAGCCCTGGGCTCACCAAGGTATCGCTCCCCCTCGATAGGATGGCGAAGCAAATCGTTGAAAATGGTAATAAGAAACGCCGCTGTCTTTCCGGTTCCAGTCTGCGCTTTGCCGATCGCGTCATTGCCTCCCAGCGTGTGAGGCAGAATTTGACCCTGAATGGGTGAGCAAAACTCAAAGCCGAGCGCATCGATACCTCGCTGCACCGAAGCATCCAGGCTCAATGCATCGAACTTGATTTTATCAGTAGCCATTACTTCGGCGGTCTCGGATATGTCGATCTGAGTTGGCATGTCGTGTTGCACAATATGATTGGCCGACAAAAATGAGCGCGAAGTCTAGCACAGCGAAGCAGGGTAAAATGAATACAGCCTTAGATAACGCGGCGCGCTGAACTTTGACTCAACAAGACCATCAATCGCCAACACAATACTCGCTAATGCTCAGCGAACTGGGCCCGCTGTGGGCTATTGCATGGCCGTTGCTCATCGCCCAAACCGCCCAGATAGGTACGGGAGTAGTCGATACGTTGATGGCGGGGAACTATGGCGATGTGGATCTCGCCGCCATAGCGATTGGCTTCAATATCTGGCTGCCCTTATACCTCATCATTCTCGGCACCCTGTTCGCGTGCTCCGCGATTGTGGCTCAGGATTTTGGTGCCGGTCGCATTGCTCGAATTCGGAGTTTCTTGCCGCAAGGGCTGTGGGTCTCCGTGGCGCTCAGCGCGCTCATGACGCCCTTGTGTCTCAACAGCGGATTGATCGTCTCCCTCTTGGGCCTTCCCCCAGAAACCGCGGCAAAGACGATCTCCTATGTGAGTCGAGTGGGACTGGGTTTTCCTGCTTTGGGAATCTTCATGGCACTGCGATATCACACCCAGGGCTTGGGCATCACTGCCCCATTCGCTATGGCGAGCGTCGTGGGGTTCGTCGCCAACGTGCCGCTCAATTACATGTTGATATTTGGTCGCTGGGGCGCGCCCGAACTGGGTGCCGAAGGCTGTGGCCTCGCCACTGCCGCGTCGATGTGGATCAGTACCCTGATTATTTTGCTGTACGTGATGCGCTCCCACGCACTCCGCGCCTACCTCCCCGAACGCTGGCTGCAGAAGCCCGATTGGGTGCGAATCAGAGAGATTCTGGTGGTGGGATTTCCTGTAGGCCTGACCTTTTTCTTGGAAACAGGCGTGTTTTCAGTCATTACACTGTTGATCGCGACGCTGGGCGACGCGGCGGTCGCTGCCCACCAAATCGCGATCAACGTCTGGGACGTGTTCTACATTCCAATGATCAGTGTGGGCAGCGCGATGGCGACCCGTATGGGTCACGCAATCGGCGCCGACAATTCGGACGGCGTTCGTATGGCGCTACGTGTGGGTGCGGCACTCTCGACATTGATAGGGCTGGTCGCGATGCTGCTGTTATTGATTTTTCCGGACGCGATTATCGGAGCCTATACCCAATCCGACGACATACATGATCTCGCCTCACGACTGCTGCGGCTGGCTGCTCTGTTCATCATGATTGATGTGGTGCAAATCATCGGATCGTTTGTACTGAGGGCCTATAAAGAGACTCGGTTCCCCTTCGTGGTGGTCACCTTTTCATATTGGGGAATCGCTCTCCCGTTGGGTTATCTGCTCGCAATCCAATATGGTGACCGTACCGCAGCAGGTACCGTCGATTTCTGGTACGCAACGATTCTGGGGATCGCCGTAGCCACCATACTGATTACGTGGCGGGTAAGACGTATTCTCAGCCGACTGAGCTAGGCAACCCTGTCTTACCCAGACACACCACCGCAGACCGGGCAGTCATCGCGCTTGGCAGTGACGACTTGAGTCAGCTCAGCATCCCAGGCGTCCAGATTGTGTATGCATCCCCAGGACACGGTATGCCCGAGCAAATACCTGAGCGCCAGCAGGCTTTGTTGGAGTGACACCAGAGCCACGACCGGACCGAGTATTCCCAGTTGGGCACAACCGGCTTCGTCGCCGACGTCGGCATTCGATGCCAAACAATGGTAACAGCCTCTTGAACGCTCTGCGTCGAAAGCGACCCACTGACCATAGCGCCTGACCGCCGTTCCCATGATCCACGGCAACCCAGCCGCATAGGTCTCTCTGTCTATGTCCAGTCTGGCACGCAACGAATCGGTTGCGTCCAGCACTAAATCGACATCCTGCAATAACGATTGCGCAGAGTCCCTATTGAAGCGGATCAGTTTTGCATCCAGCTCAGTATCAGAGTTCAAATCGCCAAGCTGTCGGCAAAGCACTGAAGCTTTTGGCTCACCAACGTCCTGTTCCGAGAAGGCTACCTGCCTGGGCAAGTTACTCAGCTCGATGAGGTCATCATCTGCGATGCGCACATGGCCCACACCCGCACCCGTCAAATACTGCGCCATCGGTACGCCTAATCCTCCCGCACCGACAATCAGCACCCGACTGGCGAGAAGCCGCTGCTGACCAGCGAGATCAATTTCAGGCAATATCAGCTGTCGGGCGTAGCGTTCAAGCTGCTTATCCGTCAGATCCACCACCGCCCCCCGGTGAGACGTGCTTGACCTGACCAGTCCTGCCGCGTGCCAACACCGTCGAACCCTGTCGAAGACATCATGGCGCTTACGGTCGGCGCTTGATCAAATCCGTGTTCCAAGAGGAGCCAGCCGCCGTTGGAGAGGAAGTCAGGCGCCGCCTCCACAATACGCTCGATACATTCGAATCCTGTCGGACCTCCGATCAGCGCGCAACTGGGTTCCGCGCGAAGATCACCTTGCGAGAGATGCTCGTCACCCGCTGCGACATAAGGAGGATTCGTGATCAGCAGATCCCACCTTTCCTTAGGTAAAGCGGCAAACCAATCACTCAGCACCCACTCAACATCCAGACCCAGCGATTGCCCATTTGCCGCCGCGCACGTCAACGCTCCCGGGCTTGAGTCTACCGCCCACACCTCGGTCGCTGGTCGCTCCGCCTTGCAGGCAAGCGCTATGGCACCGCTTCCTGTCCCGAGATCCAATATCCGTTGTGCACCCGCGTCAATGCATTCAATTGCCCATTCCACCAGATGTTCAGTCTCGCGTCGGGGGATCAGTACATTTGGATTGACGCTCAGTCGCAAGCTCCAAAAATCGCGATAGCCCAATAAGTAAGGCAGGGGCTCACCGGCTTTGCGTGCCTGCACCAGTTTTTCGAATCGCTCGGCACTGGCGTTGCTGGTGATCTGCTCTGAATGCGCATACAGCCAAGTGCGATCTACCTCTAACACGTGGCCCAGCAAGGTTGCCGCCTCACCCCGGTCTATACCCGCCGAAAGCAATAGATCCTGAATGATCATTCCTCAGCCATCGCCGCAAGCAGATCTGCCTGATGCTCCTGCCTCAAGGGCACGATCAACGAATCGAGATCGCCGCCCACTACTTCGTCGAGTTTATAAAGCGTCAGGTTAATGCGGTGATCAGTGATGCGGCCCTGCGGAAAATTATAGGTGCGAATGCGTTCTGATCGATCCCCAGACCCCACCAATGAACGCCGCTCTGACGCTTGCGATGCACGCTGACTCTCCTGCTCAGCCGACAGCAGCTTTGCTTGCAACAATGACATCGCGCGAGCACGGTTCTTGTGCTGGGATCGCTCGTCCTGACACTCGACGACAATCCCGGTGGGCAAGTGAGTTAGACGAACTGCTGAGTCCGTGGTGTTAACGTGCTGACCTCCCGCGCCGGACGATCGAAACGTATCGATCCGCAAGTCTTCCTTGCGAATTTCAACACTATCGACCTCTTCTATTTCCGCTAATACGGCAACGGTACAGGCCGATGTATGAATTCGGCCCTGCGACTCTGTCTCGGGAACGCGTTGCACCCGGTGTGCGCCTGACTCGAACTTGAGGTGGGCGTAGACCTCCTCACCTACGATGCGGGTAATCAGCTCCTTGTAGCCCCCATGATCGCCAGCACGCTCGGAAACAATCTCAACAGACCATCCTTTTTGCTCGGCATATCGGTGATACATCCTGAACAGGTCTCCGGAAAAAATGGCGGCCTCGTCCCCTCCGGTGCCCGCACGGATTTCGAGAAACACATTGCTCGCATCGCTGGGGTCTTTAGGCAATAAAAGCACCTGAAGCGCTGCTTCCACAGTCGACAAAGCTTCCTCAGCGCCGGTTATTTCATCATCGGCAAGCGATCTCAGTTCTGGATCCGGGTCGTCGAGCATTTCTCTGGCATCTGTGAGCACCTGCCGTAAATCATTCCATCGCTGAAATTGCCCAACTACGTCATTGAGATGTGAGAACTCCCTCGACAAATCGCGGAAACGGCTCTGGTCGCCAATGGTCTCGGGGTCGCCCAGGAGTGCTGCAACCTCCTGATGACGATCAGCCAAAGCTTCCAACTTGGAAAGAAGCGAGGATTTCATGCGCTAGACACCAGAGAGTGCTTATTGAAGGGTTGTGCCTTCGTCCCGCTCATCATCGAATTCAGTCAATCCGAGAATAGCAGCCATTTTAGACACGTCGCTTTTGCCGCCCTCTTTGGCAAGTTGTCTCAAACCGGCAGTCGGTGCGTGGATCAGTTTATTGGTCAAATCTCTAGCTAGGCGGCTCATCACTTCTTCGGGATCACCACCTTTTTCGAGCATCCTGAGCGCTTTCTCCAGCTCCATCTGCTGCAGCGCCAAGGCCGAATCACGATAGGTTCGCACCACGTCCGCACTCTGCCGCTCGAGCAAGCCCTCCTGCAGATCCTGAATACCGTCGGTGACAATTTCATCTGCCTTACTGGCCTCCGATGCGCGAAGACGCAGATTTTCCTCGATCACCTCTCGCATATCGTCGACGGTGTACAGGTAGACATCAGATATCTCAGCCACCTGAGGTTCGATATCGCGTGGTACCGCCAAATCAATCATCAGAACGGGGCGCCAGCGTCGCGTCTTAATCGATTCCTCAACCGCGCCCTTGCCGAGGATAGGCAACTGACTTCCCGTTGAGCTAATCACAATGTCCGCTTCGGGAAGTCGCTCGGTCACGTCTGCCAGCAAGATGGCCTCGGCATCAAACTGTGACGCCAGTTGCTGTGCCCGCTCCAGCGTACGATTGGCGATTACCAATTTGCCGAGACCGGCGTCTCTCAAGTGACGCGCGACAAGTTCTATCGTCTCACCCGCCCCCAACAAGAGTGCGGTGCTCCGATCCATATCGCGAAAAATTTGACGCGCGAGATCTACCGCAGCGTAGGCGACTGAAACAGGGTTCTCCCCAATAGCCGTATCGGTTCGGACTTTTTTTGCGATACGAAACGCCTCGGGAAAAATCAGATTCAAGTGGAAGCCGACGGCACCTGCTTCCTTCGCGACGGCGAAGGCAGACTTCATCTGTCCAAAAATCTGTGGCTCACCGAGCACCATGGAATTGAGGCCCGCGGCCACCCGCACAAGATGCGAGGCTGCAGCGACACCATGATTACGATAGACAGACGGCAGTAACTGATTGATGTCGATAGCGTGATGCGAGGCAAGCCACTGCGACAGCTGGTCACTAACAACCAAACTGTCTGCCGCCTCCGGGAACACGCCATACAGCTCTGTCCGGTTGCAGGTGGACAGAATGACAGACTCGGTCAGCTCGGTATCACGAATCAGGGCATTCAGGGACTCGTGTACTCTTTCCGGAGCAAAAGCGATCCTCTCGCGCAGCTCCACCGAGGCCGAGTCGTGATTCACTCCCACAACTACCAACTTATTTAACATGCTCGAGACCAACGTCCTCATGAGCCGTCGTATATTGCTATCATACCACTTACTTTTAGCGAACTCGTCGCCCGGGCTAGATACCTGTCGGCGCGGCAAATAGTGATGATCCGTCCACGCCTACATACCTTCGTTTTGATTATTCTGGCTGTGGCTGGCTGTGCGACGCCGAGCCAGCAGGCCAATACTGTTGGGGATACTGCGGACCCGGTGCAAATAAAAACGCCGAAGACTCAGATCGATCGGCCCGAGACGCCGATTCCTGATGAAAGCCTGCTGCCCCTGCTCGAGGCCGAATTCGCCCTCAGAGCGCGAAATTTCGATCGCGGCATGGTACTGCTGGCCGATCAAGCTGTCGTACTGTCTGACCCTGCCCTCGCAAGACGGGCACTCCGCCTCGCCGAGTTCCTGAATGACCCAGAGCGGGCAACGGCCATGGCGATGCGCCTCGCCGAGCTGGACTCAGATGATGGTGCTGCCGCGGCAGCTGCGTCGGGTTGGTTGTCTCGCACAGGGAACACCGTTCTAGCACTGCGTTATGCGAACATGGCGATGTCGCGAGGCCATTCGGTCAATGTAGCCGCCGCTCTCGGCAATTACGAACAGCTCGACGCAGACGCTAGAGCGGCGGTAGCCGAAACAATTGGCAACATGGTCGAGCAATGGCCATCTGACGATCAGGTGGCGATAGCGGCGAGCCTGCTTGCGCGACTCGAAAAAAATTACTCGCTGGCTGTTTCGCTGCTCGAGCCCGTACTCGAGCGGTCACCTTCAGATACGCGAGCGGTCATGTTGTGGACCCAATTGCAATTGGATACGTCCGCTGTCGATCCCTTCCGTCTGCTGCGAAATACGGTTGAGGCCTATCCCGGCAATCAAGAACTGAGACTGCAGTATGCGCGTCTGCTCGGCTCGGAAAAAGATTACATAGGCGCCCAAGCCCAGTTCCGCTTGTTACTCGAGCAAGACCCGGAGAACCCCGAGCTCCTCTCGACCGCCGCTCTGCTCGATTTTGAGCTGGGCCAGTTTGATGCGGCGCTGGAGAAGTTTCGTCACCTGATTGCAGTCGACGCGCGAATGGATGAAGCCCACTATTATGTGGGCCGCATTGAGCTTGAGCGCGACCGCCATGCTGAAGCGATCGAAGCTTTTGCTGCGGTAGGTCCCTCAAGAGAGTTCCGAGACGCGAAGATACGCGCGGCAGACTTACTGATCGAGACCGCGTTTGCGAGTGATATCAAGGCTTTTTTTGCTTCTCAGCGACGAGCATACCCGAGCGCTGCAGAGCAGCTCTTTCTTATCGAGGCAGATTCTTTGCGGGACTGGGAGGGCGAATCACTTAAAACCTATGACCGGGGCTTAATCGCGTTTCCGGAATCCTTTTCGCTCCTCTACGGCCGCGCGATGACTCATGAGGCTGAGGGTTCGTATGCTGCCATGGAGACGGATTTACGGAGTATCCTTGCCCAGGACCCCAACCATGCGGCCACGCTCAACGCGTTGGGATATACCCTGACCAACCACACCGAACGATATGACGAGGCCGCTGACTTGATTGAACGAGCGCTCGCTCTGTCGCCCAACGACCCCGCTATCCTCGACAGCCTGGGTTGGGTGTACTACAAAATGGCTCAATATCGGCAGTCGGAAATGCTACTCAGGCGGGCACACACTGCGTTTCCTGATCCAGAGGTTGCCGCGCATCTGGGAGAAGTATTGTGGGTGCAGGGGCGTCATATCGAAGCGAGAGATATCTGGTTGGACGGCCTCACCCGTGTGCCAGATCACCCGATTATCCTAGAGGCCGTGAATCGTCTGGGCGCAGAGCTGTCACCATGATGCTCTCTGCTGCCCTGCAGGGAACGCATCTTCCAAAGTACTGGATCTGGGTTACGGGAAGCATTCTACTGATGATGCTGGGCTGCGCCACGCCAGCAGATCCGGATAGCAGGGGCGCCGCATCATCGTTCGAGGACGGGTCCCTGTCGCGAGTCCCGTTGGAGTTTAGCCCCTGGACAGCCATCGGGAAATTGGCTGTCCAGTTTGAAGGCAACACTGAAACGGCGCGTTTCGAATGGCATCGCGCCGCACCGGACTCCGATACTGTGACGTTCTCGGGACCCTTCTCTATTAACCAGCAAACATTCGAACGCGTAGGATCTGCAGTGAGCTGGCGCGATGGCGACACCAGCAGACCGATATCGGAGTTAGCCAGAGAATCCGGAGCGGCGACCGTATTGGCGGCATTGCCGCCCGATACGTTGGCGAGCTGGCTACTTGGATATACCGCCGACGCCCGCGGTTGGGAAGTTGAGATCAAGCAGTGGCATCAGGAACCCCCGTGGAAGCTTCCTGAAAAAATTATCGTTGAAAGAGACGATATCGCCATCCAGCTGGTCGTCTCGCAATGGCGGCTGAGGCGCTCACCATGACCCAGCTGCACGCCCACTCCCCCGCCAAACTGAATTTGTTCCTCCACGTTCTTGGGCGGCGAGAAGACGGATACCACAACCTACAAACGGTGTTCCAACTCCTGAATTGGGGTGACGACATGATTTTTGAGCTGCAGGAGACTCCCGGGATTACGCTCACGGGGGACACCAATGATCTGTCGCCCCGCGAGAACCTTATTGTCCGCGCCGCCGAGTCGCTCGCAAACCCTGAAGAAAAAGGCGTTCGAATCCATATTTCCAAGCGCATTCCAAGAGGCGGTGGCTTGGGTGGAGGCAGTTCAAATGCAGCAACGACCTTGCTGGCGCTTAACCGACTGTGGCAGCTGGGGCTGAATTTGAATGAACTGGCGACCGTCGGAGCCACCCTCGGAGCGGACGTGCCGGTGTTTATTCATGGCAGGAGTGCATGGGCCGAGGGAATCGGAGAAGCTCTCTCTCCCATTGACCTTCCCAGGCGCTGGTATGTGATTGCCAAGCCCCCCTGCGAGGTGAGTACTGCCGAAATCTTCGCCCATCCCGAATTGACACGTAACACCGCGCCGATTACAGTGCAGGCCTTTTTTTCAGGGGCCGGCCACAACGATTTACAAGCGGTGGTGTTGTCGCAGTATCCTGAGGTCCGTCAAGCGTGGGAATGGCTATATAGCCACTCTGCGTCGGCAAAAATGACGGGTAGCGGCTCTTGCCTTTTCGCTGAGATGGAAACAAGGGAAGAGGCTAACAGCATCGCACGCAAGGCCCCATCAGGCTTAGCGATTGTGGTTGCGGAAGGGCTGGACCAGCCTCCCGAAATGCGGGAGACGAATTGAGAAGTTTGATTGGGGCGTCGCCAAGTGGCAAGGCAGCGGGTTTTGATCCCGCCATTCGGAGGTTCGAATCCTCCCGCCCCAGCCACATTCATAGCTTGAGGTAAGCTGATGTCATCGAAAATGATGGTGTTTACAGGCAATGCCAACCCTGCGCTTGCTCGCAAGGTTGCAGACAGACTGTACCTCGGGATGGGCAATGCGGCTGTAAGCAAATTCTCCGATGGCGAGATTACCGTTGAACTGAACGAAAACGTTCGAGGCAAGGATGTTTTTGTGCTGCAAAGCACTTGCCACCCCACAAACGACAACATCATTGAGCTGCTGTTGATGATCGACGCGCTGCGGCGCGCATCGGCTGCCCGTATCACTGCCGTTGTGCCTTACTTCGGCTACGCACGGCAAGACCGCAGAGTCCGCTCATCTCGTGTGCCTATATCCGCAAAGGTAGTGGCGGACACGATGGTGGGCGTCGGGGTTGATCGTGTGCTGACCGTTGATTTACACGCCGAACAGATTCAGGGCTTCTTTACTGTCCCGGTGGACAACGTATACGCCTCATCGATTCTGAATGCAGATATTGCGCGCTGCAATTACGAGAATCTCATTGTCGTATCGCCCGATATTGGCGGCGTGGTAAGAGCTCGCGCTATTGCCAAGCAGCTAGACGACGCCGACTTGGCTATTATCGATAAACGTCGCCCGCGAGCCAATGAAGCCGAAGTCATGAATCTGATTGGAGATGTCGATGGACGCACTGCCATTCTGGTTGACGACATGGTCGACACCGCCGGCACGCTTTGCACGGCGGCGAATGCTTTAAAAGAACGGGGAGCGACCAAAGTCGTCTCTTACTGCACCCATGCAGTATTGTCGGGCAAGGCACTCGACAATATCCGCCAATCCCAGCTTGATGAATTAGTGGTGACAGACACCATCCCGCTCTCTGATGAGGCATTGGCAATCGGCAAAATCCGTCAGCTGACCATCGCTGATTTGCTTGCCGAGTCCATTCGGCGCGTCAGCAATGAGGAATCTATCAGCGCACTGTTCGATCTTTCCTGAACAGTGTTTTACCCACCCACCGCTGCGTCGGTCGCAGACAAAGTGGTGTTAACAAAGGAGCCAGACCATGTCTGAAGCTTTTATTGTAGTTGCAGAGGCGCGAGCCGACGAAGGGAAAGGTGCGAGCCGCCGCCTGCGTCGACTCGAGGGCAAAATGCCCGCCGTCATTTATGGAGGGAATCAACCCGCCCAAAGCCTGACTCTGATCCGCAAGGATTTTGAGCATATGCTTGAGAACGAAGCCTGCTTCAGTTCAATTCTCAGCGTTCAGGTGGGAGGCGAGTCCCATAACGCCATCATCAAGGATATCCAACGGCACCCCGCTAAGGGTTTCCCGATGCACGCAGACTTTCTGCGAATCCGCATGGATCAAGCCATTAAAGTGAATGTTCCCCTGCACTTTATCAACGAAGACCGTTGCGCCGGCGTCAAGCTCGGCGGCGGCATGATCCAGAAGCAAGCAACCGATATCGAGATTCAATGTCTGCCGTCGAACCTGCCGGAGTATCTCGAGGTCGACATGCTCGAGGTAGAACTTGGTCAAATCGTTCATTTGTCTGACATCACGCTACCAGAAGGCGTCACCTCCACAGCGCTCGAGTTGGGAGAAGACCATGACCTCGCGATTGCTTCGGTCATTGCTCCCCGCGGCGCCAAGGAAGCTGAGGCGGAGGACGACGCAGCGGATGATGGCGATGCCGATGCGGGATCTGATACCGAAGCATCTGCATCTGAAGAGTCTGAGGACTAAGTAGCCTTTGTCCGCCATCCGACTCATCGTCGGGCTAGGCAATCCCGGCACACAATATGAAGGCACTCGGCATAACGCCGGTGCCTTTTTTGTGCGTCGCCTCGCAGCGCAATATGGCCTGAGCTTGGTGAGTGATCGCAATGCGCTGGGAGAATCAGCCCGGGGCAATATCGCGGGTCACGACGTGAGGTTGCTGATTCCTGCTACGTTCATGAACGAGAGCGGACGCTCCGTCGGCGCCATGGCACATTATTATCGAATAGAAGCTGACAATATTCTCATCGCCCACGATGAGCTTGATATTGCGCCGGGAGAGGCGCGCTTTAAATTCGATGGCGGCCACGGCGGTCATAATGGGCTGAGAGACATTATTCCCGCACTCGGGGGGCAACAGGATTTTTGGCGGTTACGGATTGGGATTGGTCACCCGGGCTCAGCGCGAAAAGTGTCACCCTGGGTGCTCAGCAAAGCCTCTTCTGCCGACAACACGGCCATCGAAGCGAGCATTGTGTCAGCCATCAGTGCGCTTCCACTATTACTTGATGGTGATCCCGTGAAAGCGATGACGGCGCTCCACAGTGAGAATCATCGAGTCATTCAACCCAACGAGGACTGATAACCATGGGAATCCAATGCGGCATAGTCGGGTTACCCAATGTCGGGAAATCGACGCTTTTCAATGCGCTGACGCAGGCGGGGATCGACGCTGAAAATTTTCCGTTTTGCACCATAGAACCCAACACTGGCGTTGTATCGGTACCTGATCCAAGACAGGCGCAGATCGCTGATCTGGTGAATCCGGAGCGCTCTATCCCCGCGACCATGGAGTTTGTAGACATCGCTGGCCTCGTTGCCGGCGCCTCTAACGGTGAAGGTTTGGGCAACCAGTTTCTGGCCAATATCCGCGAGACAGATGCCATCGCACATGTCGTGCGCTGCTTCGATGACCCCAATGTGATTCATGTGGCCAATCAGATTGATCCGCTTGCTGATATTGAAACCATCAATACGGAACTCGCACTCGCGGACCTCGAATCCTGCGAGAAGCAACTGACCAAGGTCGTTCGAACCGCGAAGAGTGGTGACAAAGAAGCGATTGCCTTGAAGGCGCTCTTGGAAAATAAATTGTTGCCGCAGCTCAACGAGGCCCAACCCGTGCGTGCACTGACCTTGGACGAAAACGACTGGAATCGGGTAAAAACGCTACATCTTTTAACCACCAAACCCACCATGTACATCGCCAATGTTGCTGAGGACGGCTTCGAGAATAACCCCCATCTTGACGCAGTTCGGACTCATGCGGCTTCTGAGGGAGCCGGAGTGGTTGTCATCTGTAATAAGCTTGAATCAGAAATCATCGAGTTGGACGAAGAAGAAAAAATCGAATTCCTCGCGGAAATGGGCATGGAGGAACCCGGCTTAAACCGCGTCATTCGGGCCGGTTACGATTTACTCAACCTTCAGACCTACTTTACTGCCGGCCCCAAGGAAGTGCGTGCCTGGACGATTCGCGTGGGATCCACCGCTCCCGAAGCCGCCGCTGTTATCCATACAGACTTCCAAAAGGGCTTCATTCGAGCTGAAGTGATCGGTTTCGAAGACTACGTCTCTCACCGGGGAGAACAAGGTGCGAAGGATGCGGGCCGGTGGCGCCTGGAGGGCAAGGAATACGTTGTTGCAGACGGCGACGTCATTCACTTCCGTTTCAACGTGTAAAAAACGGCGTCAGGTCAGTGCGGCAACGATTGCCGCGCGAGTATCCTCTGGTTGGATGACCGCATCAATCTCCAGATAACTCGCGGCCTCTGTTGCGCGGCCTTTTTCATACATCTCCGCCAGAAGCTTATCGAACAGCGCCTGCCTGCTTGCTTCGTCTGGCGCCTCAGCCAGTTCCTGACGAAAGCCGAGCTGCACAGCCCCCTCCAGCCCCATCGCCCCAAATTCTCCTTGCGGCCAGCTAATCGCATATCGCGGCACCTCAAACGAGCCCCCAGTCATCGCCATAGCTCCCAATCCATAGGCTCGTCGCAGGAAAACCGCAACAATTGGCTGAGTCAGCGTCGCCCCCGCGATAAAAAGGTCTGACATCAGTCGCGGTGCTCCCTCCGCCTCGCTGTCGGGTCCAACCATAAAGCCAGGGGTATCAATGAAAGACACCACAGGCAGTCGCCATCGCTCAGCAAGCTGGTAAAGCGCGGCTGCCTTGGTGGCAGACTCACCATCAATCGCGCCTCCCAGGTGACGACAATCGCTAGCCAATACCGCAACGGCCCGTCCTTCAATGCGGGCGAGGCCTGTGACGATGGCACGTCCCATATCCGGCCGGGTTTCGATGAAAGACTCCACGTCGAAAAGATGCTTGAGGATCTGCCGCACATCGAAGGCGTACCTGCGGTTGGCCGGCATCAGTGACGACAAAGCGGCTTGATCGCAAGCCTGCCAATCAGCGAGAGGCCCCTGAACAAAGGAAAGCACCCGTTTGGCCATTTCGGTCGCAGCTGCTTCGTCAGGCACCACAATATCTACAACACCGTTTTTGCGGTGAACCGAGACGGGGCCAATATCCTTCGGCTCCCAACTCCCCAAACCACCCCCTTCGATCATGGCGGGACCGGCCATTCCAATGCAACTTGCCTCGGTAGCGATACGCACGTCGGCGGCGCCGAACAGGGCCGCATTGCCTGCAAAACAAAATCCATGGTTGACCGCGATACGGGGAACCTCGCCTGCCAATGCGGCCCAACGGTGAAAAGTGGGAACATTCAATCCCGCCATTGAGACGAGCACATCGGTATCACCCGGGCGACCGCCCCCGCCCTCGGTAAACATCACGATTGGCAATCGGTCGTGCGCCGCCAGCGACAGCAATCGATCAATTTTGCGGTGATGGAAATAACCTTGGGTCCCGGCCAGCACGGTATAGTCATTAACGATCAAGGCCGTCCGGTTTATCTCTGGTGGAAATAGCGCGGCGTTCACCGGCCCGATGGCAGTAATCACTGCGTCGGCGGCTGTGTCCGAGAATAGCGCTTCCCCCTCCCGACGTGTTCGCTGCGCGGCCACGGCAAGTTGCCCATACTCAGATACCGGAGCCCCATCGGTCAGATCAGCGAGATTTTCCCGCGCGGTTCGCCCTCCCCGCGCATGGCGCTTGGCAACAGCCTCTGGGCGCGCGGCATCTTCTGTTGCGGCCAGCCTTTCCTTTAGCCCTGAATAGGGTTCATTTTGCTTTTCTGTCATGGGTTAGCCTGTTTATCCCTCTGTGAGAGGGTCAAGTGACTGCATAAAGACCAGTGGGCCGACTGGGGAACCAAGCCGGTTGACTTCAATCACGGAGTTTTGCAGAATCGCGCGCCTCAAAGGTTACCTTTCGTGGCTACGTAGCTCAGCTGGTTAGAGCACAGCATTCATAATGCTGGGGTCGGTGGTTCAAGTCCACCCGTAGCTACCATTCTTCCCTCGCGTCATCAGGCATGCGCCATGCTCCCGTCTGCTGTCTCTAGACCAAGTTGCGGGACGGTAGACCCGATTTGATAGCCACATTCAGTCAAAACTTTTATCTTATCCGTACAATCTGACTGTCGGGGACATCCGTGAATCAATTGCAATCGGCTATCAGACAAATCAGTGAGGGGAGATAGCGCTATGAACGACCACGATCCCCTCGCCAATCTGAGCGAAATTCATGGAAAGCGGGGGTATTTGCTACCCCACCACGGGCTGATGGCAATTTCGACGCCGCACCTACTTGAGCAATATGACTCACTCTACTCCACGCTCACCCTCACGGAGCGGCATCTCAGCCGCCACGATCACGAGTTTGTATGGCTCGCTGTGTTAATCAGTTGCAAGGAATCCTTGGGTAGTCATCATGTAAAGCGGTTCGTGGATGCCGGGGGCAATGCGGAACACCTTGGCCTGGCCACCGCGATCACCGCGATGGCAAAAGGCAGCGATGGCTACCTGTTTGTTGAAGATCATTGGGTGCCCCATCTCCCCACCACCCAACC
>JAYOEE010000036.1:12577-23366 GCA_038106565.1 Halieaceae bacterium | reverse complement strand
TGGTACCGGAGGCCGGACTTGAACCGGCACGCTTTTAAGGGCAACGGATTTTGAATCCGTCGTGTCTACCAATTCCACCACTCCGGCTCGAGCCCACAAGCGCGCGGAGTATACCAACTCCCTAATTATCGGCAATGGCCCCTGTGCAATCTCTCGTGCTCCTGTATACTCCGGCACGATTCAGTCTGGCCATCTGCCAAATGGTCGGCGGATCTGAGTATCTTTAGGGAGAAAAGATATGGCAATGAAGCTCGTTAAGAAGACCCCCGAGTACAAAATATTTATGCGCGGTGACGATCGTTACGCTGTGCAGGACGCCAATGGCAAACCCGTCAACGGCGAGGAGAAAGTGCGCATCCTTGTGGCAGAGGACCTGATTAAGGTCGTTGTTCCCAGCCCCAAAGAAGAAACTGAGGCTGCCGTCGAGGAGGAAGAAACTGCCGCTGCTTCAGAAGCGAGCGAGAGCGAGGCAGATGATGCCCCCGTTGAGGAATCTGCCGCCGAGAGCGACGCTGCTGAACCCGAACCCGAACCCGAACCCGAACCCGAACCCGAACCCGAACCCGAACCCGAGCTCGAGCCCGAACCCAAGGCTGAGGAAGATGAGAGTGGTGCGGACACCGGGGAAGATGAGGAAGAGCAAAAGTAGTCCGGTCTTCGCATCCTACGTAAGGAGCCGGCCAATGCCGGCTTTTTTGTAGCCGCGTGTTGATAGCCGAGCATAAGGGTGCTGCCCCTAAAGCGTCTGCAGAGGTCAAGGAAGCGAATTCATGAAACGAGCAGACTTTGCCTTTGACCTGCCAGAGGAACTCATAGCCCAGCAGCCCTTGCCGGAGCGGTCAGCGTCACGGCTTCTGGAGGTTGACGGTCAGTCTGGAGACATAACCCATCGCGTGTTCACCGATCTGCCGGCGCTCTTGGCGCCCGGTGACCTGCTCATTTTTAACAATACGCGTGTCCTGCCTGCGAGGCTCTACGCTCAAAAACAGACAGGAGGCAAAGCGGAGATTCTGATTGAGCGGCTACTTGGCGATGGTGGCGCATTAGCCCATGTCCGAGCGAGTAAAAGCCCGCGCGAGGGCATGCTACTCATTATCACATCAGAACCCGAGAGCGACCTGTCGGAACTGGCTGTGCGTGTTATCGGTAGAGAGGGAGCACTCTATCGGCTGGCGCCCGAGTCAGGTTCCATTAAGGAAATGATGCGCCGATTCGGTCACATGCCTCTACCGCCCTATATAGAGCGGTCCGATACGCCCGAAGACCGCGATCGCTACCAAACCGTTTTTGGTCGGCGAGATGGAGCGGTCGCGGCGCCAACTGCGGGGCTCCATTTTGATCAGCCGCTCTTGGACACGCTTAAATTGGCAGGTATTGCTATATCCGAGGTGACGCTCCACGTGGGCGCGGGCACTTTTCAGCCTGTGAGAGCTGACAATATTGAAGAGCACATCATGCACAGTGAATACGTGGAGGTGGATCAAGCATGCTGCGATGCGATTGCGCGATGCAAGCGTCAAGGCGGGCGGGTAGTGGCAATTGGTACGACAGCGGTAAGATCACTGGAGACGGCGGCGCGAGATGGCATCCCTGAGCCCTATTCGGGGGACACGGACATATTTTTGTACCCCGGTTGCAAATTCAATGTCGTCGACGCGATGGTGACCAATTTCCATCTGCCGGAGTCGACGCTGATCATGCTGGTCTCGGCTTTCTCCGGCATGGACAACATCAGAAGTGCCTACGCCTCAGCCATTGAAAACCGCTATCGCTTTTTTAGCTATGGTGACGCCATGTTTCTGACTAAACAGCAGGTGACTTCTTGAGATTCAGCCTGTTCAAACAGAGCGGACTGGCGCGCAGGGGGCAGATAGATCTCCCTCGCGGCAGTATTCAAACGCCTGCTTTTATGCCCGTGGGGACCTACGGCACGGTAAAGGGCATGCTGCCGCGCGACATTACGGAAATCGGTGCGGATATCATTTTGGGGAACACCTTCCACCTTTGGCTTCGGCCGGGTACCGAGGTGATCAAAGCGCACGGCGATCTTCACGACTTCATGGGATGGTCTGGTCCAATTCTTACTGACTCTGGTGGATTTCAGGTCTTCAGCCTTGATGAGTTGCGGAAAGTGTCCGAGGAGGGTGTGGCGTTCAAGTCACCAGTAAACGGGGACAAAGTGTTCTTGGATCCCGAAACCTCAATGCGCATTCAGCGCGACCTGGGCAGCGACATCGTCATGATTTTCGACGAGTGTACGCCTTACCCTGCTACCGAAGCCGAAGCCGAGCGTTCGATGCAGCTCTCCTTGCGCTGGGCTGAGCGCAGTAAAACAGCCCACGGGGAGAACCCCGCTGCCCTGTTTGGAATTGTTCAGGGCGGTATGTTTCCGGAGCTCCGCTTGGCGTCTCTGGAAGGCCTCAGGCGCTTGGGGTTTGATGGCTATGCCATCGGCGGCTTGTCGGTCGGCGAACCCAAAGAAGAAATGATGAATGTGCTGGACGGACTCGCGGCGCACCTGCCAGTGGAGTCACCGCGTTACCTTATGGGCGTGGGAACTCCCGCAGATTTATTGGAAGGCGTCAGGCGCGGTATCGATATGTTTGACTGCGTTATGCCGACTCGCAATGCGCGTAACGGCCACCTGTTTACCAGTGGCGGTGTCGTCAAGTTGCGCAATGCTCGGCACCGGACCAGCACCGAGCCGCTGGACGAAGATTGCGATTGCTATACCTGCCAGCATTTTTCTCGGGCCTACTTAGCCCATTTGGATAAGTGCAACGAGATTCTGGGTTCTCAACTTGCCACGATTCACAATCTGCGGTTTTACCAAAGACATATGGCTGCGATTCGCGATGCGATCGAAGCCGACCGTCTGGACGCATTTGCTCGCGAGTTTTATAGCCGACAGTCGGCGGAAGGCGCGGCATGACGAATAGTTCCTTACCCGTTAAGTCGCCATGTGTGGAGGTCTGTGCGCTCAATGATCGAGACATTTGTGTTGGCTGTTATCGCACTGCGGACGAGATTATTGAGTGGTTTACCGCAAACAGCGATCGGAAAAACGAGATTCTGGCCGCAGTCGCGGAGCGCCGCACGAAAAAATAGACTGGAGAGAGGCTGGCGACTCAGTGCGGGTCGCTCGCGGCTTCCGTCTCGCTCTCAAGCGGCCAGATGCGCAAGCGACTGATGTGGGTTTTGGCAATTTCTTCGATATCCAGCTGGTAACCCTCGATCCTCACCGAGGTGGCGGCACTGGGGAACGCTTCCAGCGCTTCCAGAGCGAGGCCGCTTACCGTTTTGGGTCCGTCGGTAGGCAGATCCCAATTGCGTTGTCGGTTCAGGTCGCGAATCGACACGGTGCCCGAGCAGGTTGTACTGCCGTCAGGGTGCCGGGTGATCTCCTCGTTCTCCTCCACCAGATTGGAGGTGAATTCCCCAACGATCTCTTCAAGAATATCCTCGAGGGCCACGAGGCCAAGAATGTCCCCGTACTCGTCGACGACCATCCCCAGACGCTTCTTTTGGCGCTGAAAGTGCAGTAACTGCGTATTGAGCGGCGTGTTCTCGGGTATGAAATAGGGTGCCTCGGCGGCTTCCTGTAGCGCCACACGGTTCAGGCGACCGCCTTCCAGAACGCGGCTCAGATTGCGCATGTGGAAGATGCTTTCGGTTTGGTTGATGTCGTCCCGGTACACCGGTAGGCGGGTATGCTCGCTGTTTTTCAACTGCCGCATGATCGCCTCGTCGGGTGCATCAATATCGATCCCATAAATCTCATTTCGCGGCGCCATGATGTCGTTCACGGTCATTTGCTCAAGATCCAGTATGTTCACGAGCATGCGTCTGTGACGGCTGGGTATCATCGATGCGGATTCGGTCACAATGGTGCGCAGTTCTTCCTGAGATACTGCGTCGTCACCCGCGTCCTCTGGGGAAAAGCCCATAATTTTTAGAATCCCGTTGGTGAGCCAGTTGATTGACGTGACAAGCGGCATCATGAGCTTTTGCAAGGGGACGAGTATGGCGCTGGCAGGAAACGCCACGCGTTCAGGGTGCAGCGCTGCAATAGTCTTGGGGGTGATTTCGGCAAAAATAAGAATGACCAGCGTCAAACACAGCGTTGCGATCGCGATGCCGGCGTCACCAAACAACCGGATGGCGATGACAGTGGCTATGGCCGAGGCAAGGATGTTAACCAGATTATTGCCAATCAGGATCAGTCCAATGAGGCGATCTGGACGTTGCAACAGCTTGATGGCACGTCTTGCGCCGCGATTACCGGTACCTTTGAGGTGCTTCAGCCGGTAACGGTTCAAGGACATCATGCTGGTCTCTGAGCTGGAGAAGAATGCAGAGATCAGAATCAGAAGCGCCAGTGCGGCAAACAGCACGCCCAGCGAGGTCTCGTTCAAAAGTGGATATCGCCTCTGTGGCTAGTTATCGGAAATGTTGGAGAAAAATGCGCCGCGACACAAGCCTCTTTTCACGACTCAATACTCCCGCGGTGCTACTGGGTTACAGGAAGAAGTAACTCCAGCACGAGCTTGGAGCCGAAGAAGCCCACCACTACCAGTCCGAAGGCAATCAGATTCACCGTAATGGCCGATTGCACCCGCCAGCCTCTCCTGAAGTACTGCATTAACAGTACTGCATAGAGCCACCAGGCGAGCATGGTCAGGACTGTCTTGTGCACCAAGTGCTGGCCAAACAGGTCCTCAACGAACACTGCGCCTGTGCCAATGGCAACCGTCAAAATGAGAAACCCGGCTCCCGTCAGCTCGAAGAATAGCGCTGATGCCGCCTCCAGGGGCGGCAGCTTGCGGATGACGCCGCGGCTACGATGCTGTCTGAGTTGTCGCGACTGCACCGTCACCAGCAAGCCCTGCAGCACAGCCAGTGCCAGCACCGCGAAACTGATAATGGAGGCGGATACATGGGACAAGATGCCGGCCGGCAAATCACTCATCGGGCGGCTGGTATCGGGTGCAAAGGTTGCAACTAAAATGGACAGGGCGGCCAGTGGAAACAGCACAATCAATAACGTGTGGAGTGGCCTCACAATCAGCGCAATAAGGCTGATCACCCCCATGCTGAGAAACATCAGAGACGCCACGCGATAAAAGCCAAGTCCGGATTCACCCGCCAGAGTCGGTAAGTAGGCGGCCAGTCCATGTGCAACCAGCGCGGCAGCCCCCATGAGTGCTATCTGTTTCCGCTGGCCACGCTCCCCGCTGTCGAGGTTCAATACCTGCCGCCATACCGTTAGCAGGTAGAGCAGTGCAGCCAAAACGGCAAGACCAGCGCTCAACAGACTGGGTGCAGCGGTCATGGTCGCTCCGTGCCTACCCAGTGGGCTGTGGCAGTTTCGATTTGGGTATCTCTCATCGCATCCTTATACTACGCCGTTCCGGATGAACTTGGGTATCCCCGATCAGGTCAACAACGCCATGTTTGAATCTCTAAGCGATCGTCTCAGCAGTAGCCTGAAAGCCATATCGGGCAAGTCAAAACTGACTGAGGACAACATACGCGACACCTTGCGCGACGTGAGAATGGCGCTACTGGAAGCCGATGTTGCGTTACCCGTAGTCAAGACATTCACTGATCGGGTCAAAGATCGAGCGATTGGGGTGGAGGTCGCAAAAAGTCTCTCGCCCGGCCAGTCTTTCCTGAAAGTGGTGCAGGCAGAGTTGCAAGCGGTGATGGGGGGCGAGTCAGAGGGGCTGAATCTGGCGACTCAGCCTCCGGCAGTCATCATGGTTGCAGGCTTACAGGGCGCTGGAAAGACCACTTCGGTTGCCAAGTTGGCGCGCTACCTTATCGAGAGAGAGAAGAAATCCGTCTCGGTTGTCAGCGCTGATGTTTACCGACCTGCGGCCATCACGCAGTTGGAAACGCTGGCTGCCGAGGTGGGTGCCCGCTTCGAACCGAGCGATACTTCGGAAAAACCGGTCGACATCGTCAAGCGTGCTATCGGTTCAGCCAAAGTCGCGTTCTCTGATGTACTCCTGGTGGATACCGCAGGTCGGCTCGCTATCGACGAGGCCATGATGGCCGAGATCAGGGCGTTGCACGAGGCGGTTGACCCCATCGAGACCCTCTTTGTGGTGGACGCCATGACGGGACAGGACGCAGCCAACACGGCCAGGGCATTTGGCAAGACGCTCCCGCTAACGGGCATCATCCTCACCAAGGTGGATGCGGATACCCGCGGCGGGGCAGCGCTCTCGGTCAGAACCATTACAGATCGGCCCATCAAGTTTCTCGGGGTTGGCGAAAAGACAGATGCATTGGATCCCTTTCATCCTGATCGCCTCGCCTCGAGGATCCTTGGGATGGGCGACATGCTATCGCTTATCGAAGAAGTTGAGCGAAAAGTTGATCACGGGAAAGCAAAAAAGCTCGCTAGCAAAGTCCAGAAAGGAGGGCGGTTCGACCTTGAAGATTTTCGCGAGCAATTGCAGCAGATGAAGAATATTGGTGGTATGAGCGCCATGCTGGACAAGATGCCGGGTATGGGAGGTATGGCGCAAGCCGCCCAGAATGTCGATACCAAACAATTTGACCGAATGGAGGCCATGATCAACTCCATGACGCCGCGGGAGCGTCGTAATCCCGACTTAATCACGGGCTCTCGCAAGCGACGTATCACCGTGGGTTCTGGGACGGCTGTGCAGGACCTCAACCGCTTACTCAAGCAGCACAAGCAGATGCAGAAAATGATGAAAAAGATGAAAGGCGGGGGTATGCAGCGCATGATGCGAGGCTTGGGCGGTATGCCGGGCGGAGCAGGGGGTGGGTTACCCCCCGGTTTTCCCCGCCGTTGAGGCAAAGAAGTGGGGGAAATCTGCCAGATTGCCCCTATTTTGGGGCGCTTCGGGCACTGGTCAGTGATTGACGATTGCTGTATCCTCCGCGCTCTTTTTAGGACGGGCACTCAAGCAGTGGCCCAAATACGACGTTAAGGATTAAGCATTATGGTGGTCATCCGATTATCTCGGGGTGGATCCAAGAAGCGACCCTTCTACCACGTAACCGTTGCAGACCGTCGTGAGCCGCGCGATGGCAGGTTCATAGATCGACTCGGTTTTTTTAACCCTATCGCGCGCGGGCAGGAAGAACGACTCCGCATTGACGTGGAGAAGGTAGACGGCTGGGTAGCGAAAGGTGCTCAAGTGTCTCCGCGGGTGCAGAAGCTGATGAAAGAATACCAGGCAGGCGCGGAAGCCACTGCTGCCTGATCCGCATTCAGGACAGCTGAGGCGGTCCTATGAATGACTCCAAGCCCCTCGATGAGACCCTAGTTGTCGCTGATATTGTTGGCGCCTACGGCATCAAGGGGTGGGTCAAGCTCCGGGTAAGACTCGAGGAAGCTGGCCTTCTCGCCACACTGACCGACCTGACGTTGGCAAACCCCTCACCCACGGCAACTCTCGTGGGCACCTCCATAGAAATCAAAGAGCTGAAGCAGCAGAGCAAAGGGTTTGTGGCCCGTGTTGCCGGCGTTTCTGACCGAACTGCCGCCGAATTGCTCAAGGGATATCAGGTTTGTACGCCCGCCAAGCTTTTTCCCGCAGCAGGCCACGGTGAGTTTTACTGGCGTGACCTGATGGGTTGTGAGGTGTGGTGCCGGGATGGCGCCGACCCGGTCCTCTTGGGCGTGGTGGTCAAGCTACTCGAGACGGGGGCCAACGACGTGATGGTGGTGGCGCCCAATGACTACAGTGTTGATGACAAAGAGCATCTGGTGCCTTGGATCCCCGATCAGGTTGTGGAGGAGGTAGACCTCGACAACAAACGTATTGGAGTCAACTGGTATGTCGATGCCTGATCAGTTGCCGCTATTGCGGTTTGCCGTGCTTACGCTATTCCCAGAGATGTTTGAGGCGATTACGCGATGGGGCGTAACCGGGCGGGCATTTCAGGCAGGCCTTTGGCAACTGCATCTGCAGGACCCCCGAGAAGAGGCGACGGATCGACACGGTTCAGTGGATGATCGACCCTATGGCGGCGGACCGGGTATGGTAATGCAGGCACCGATCTTAAGTGCTTCGCTCGCCAAAGCGCGGCTTGTGGTCGGGGAGGGTGCCAAGGTAATTGCACTGAGTCCGCAGGGTCGCAAGTTGGATGCCGAACTCATTAAGTCTCTCGCAGGGCAGCAGGATTTCATTTTGGTGGCCGGCCGTTACGAGGGCATCGATGAACGGTTTATTTCTCACCACGTGGATCTCGAGGTTTCCCTGGGTGATTTCGTGGTCAGCGGGGGAGAAATGCCCGCAATGATGCTCATGGATGCCATGATCCGGTGGTTGCCTGGCGTACTGGGTCACGAGGCCTCTGCATCGGAGGATTCATTCTCTGCCGGGCTCTTGGATTGCCCGCACTATACCCGGCCTGAGGTATACGAGGGATCGGCCGTGCCTCCGGTCCTCTTGAGCGGCGATCATGCCAAGATTGCTGAGTGGCGGCGGTTTCAGGCGATTAGGCGCACACTCGAACGGCGACCCGATTTGCTCTCCTTTGATCAATTAAGCGAAGACGACCAACTTTTGCTAAAGAATTGGGATCTTTCACACGAAGACAGGGGCAGACAATCTTGATTCGAGCGGGTATTATCCCGCCCTCGCTGAGAGGCCGATCCGGAAAGCGGTGATCGTTCACCCTCTGGATACAGCGTGTTAGCACGCATTTTCCGGTTTTTCGCGCGCATTGACTACAGTTTGCAGGATATCGAACTGCCTTCGGGTTGGGCGATGGGAGAGGGTAATGAGCACCAACAAGATAATCGCCGAGCTCGACGCTGAGCAGATGAACCGGGAGATCCCCGATTTCGCGCCGGGAGATACGGTAGTGGTTCAGGTTCGGGTAAAGGAAGGCAACCGCGAGCGTCTGCAGGCGTTTGAGGGTGTTTGTATCGGTAAGCGGAACAGAGGCCTCAACTCGGCATTCACCGTGCGGAAGATCTCCCATGGCGTGGGCGTGGAGCGAACTTTCCAGACTTACAGCCCGCTCGTCGACAGCATCACCGTCAAGCGCCGTGGCGATGTCCGGCAGGCCAAGCTTTACTACTTGCGCGAGTTGTCCGGCAAAGCGGCACGCATCAAGGAAAAGCTCTCCTCCTGAGCCGGGCCCGGCCCTGCTCCGGTGGGGTATCACGCTACCGGTAGCGATTAGAGCGACCCCGGACCTGCGGTCTGGAAGCGATCATGTGCCGCTTCACATAAGTGATCAAACCGGGAGCATGAAGCGTAACATCCGGTGGAGCTTTATTAATCGAAGCGGGGATTGAGCCAACGATGGGAGGAATCAGGATGATGAACCCAATGAGAAAATCTCACGGCGCTATGTGGACTCTGGCAACACTACCAGCGATACCAAGGACTTCAGCGCTATGCTTGCTGGCGTGTTTACTGTTGAATTCGCTGAACGGCCAAGCGGATGATGCTCGTTCAGTGCTTGAAGCATCCCTAAGTGGGTTTGCCGGTCAACCCATCGCCATTGAGTCGGTTGAGCCCAGTCCTGCTCCGGGTATTTCTGAAGTAAAGATACTTAACGGCCCAGTGCTGTATGCGACGGATGATGGCGCCTATTTTTTCTTGAATGGCGACTTGCATCAAACGACGCCTACTGGTGCGCTCAATCTTTCCGAAGCGGGCCGATCAAAAACTCGCAAAGCGCAGCTCGCGAAAATCAGTACAGATGAAATGGTGGTGTTCACTCCAAAAAGTGAGATGCGCGACTTCATCACGGTGTTTACCGATGTCACCTGTTTTTACTGTCAGAAGCTACACCGGGAAGTAGACCAGCTCAACGCCATGGGCATCGAGGTGCGTTATTTGGCATTCCCCCGCGGCGGCATTCCCTCCGAGGGAGCGTCCAAGCTGGCTACTGCGTGGTGCGCAGAGGATCAACAAACAACGCTAACCGAGCTCAAGGCAGGGGTTGATCTTCCGTTGAACGAGTGTGCGGGAAACCCCGTGGCGGCTCAGTATGAGTTGGGACAGATGATGGGCGTGTCCGGGACCCCCGCGATTATTACGAGCTCTGGCCTGATGATTCCCGGTTATCGTCCCGCCGCTGATCTCGCCGGTATTCTGGGATTGAACTGAAGCCGTTTCGAGCAAGAGAGACCGCAAATGGATACCCACTTTCAGCGCATTGAGCGCCTACCGCCATACGTCTTCAACATCATAGGTGAGTTGAAGCAGGCCGCGCGCGCTCGAGGTGAGGACATCATTGATTTTGGTATGGGTAACCCCGATCAACCGACGCCCGCGCACATTGTCGACAAACTGCGCGATACCGTCTCGCGGGGTGATACGCACCGCTACTCGCAGTCCAAAGGCATACCGCGGTTGCGCAGGGCAATTTGTGATTGGTATGACCGTCGCTATTCCGTGACGTTGAATCCGGAGACCGAGGCGATTGTCACGCTTGGGTCGAAGGAAGGCTTGGCCCACCTCGCTTTGGCTACGACAGGCGTGGGCGACGCGATCCTGGTGCCCAACCCAAGCTACCCGATTCACCCGTATGGCTTTGTTATTTCCGGTGCTGACCTGCGTCACGTTCCCATGAGAAATGAGGCTGACTTTCTCGACCAGTTGGAGCAGGCGATTCGCAATACCTATCCCAAGCCTAAGATGCTGGTACTGAATTTCCCTTCAAACCCTACGGGCCACTGTGTCGAGTTACCCTTTTTCGAGCGCATAGTGGAAATCGCTCGTCAGCATGAGATTTGGGTGGTTCATGATCTGGCCTATGCTGATCTGGTCTTCGATGGCTATAC
>JAYOEE010000036.1:0-12477 GCA_038106565.1 Halieaceae bacterium | reverse complement strand
TGGGCTGAAATTCCCGAAGCTTTTCGACATCTTGGGTCTGTGGAATTCAGCAAACTATTGCTTCAGCGTGGCGGAGTGGCTGTATCGCCCGGAGTCGGATTCGGAGAGTACGGCGAGGGTTTTGTGCGTTTTGGTTTGATAGAAAATGAACACCGCACCCGCCAAGCCATTCGCGGTATCAAGCGCGTATTGCGCCAGGGGCCACCCGCTGCGGCAGAGAGTCTGTCCGCATGAATGACAATAGCGCATTGAATATCGGCGTGTGTGGCGTTGGCACCGTGGGTCTAGCCGTTATCGATATCTTGAGCGGCGGATCTGAGATGCTGTCGGAGCGCAGTGCTCGATCCGTCCGAGTGACACATGTTGGCGCAAGGCGAGAACATCCCGACCATCAATATGGTGATGCGCTTGTGTGCAGAGACGTCATGGACGTCGCGCGCGATCCGAGCGTGGACGTATTGGTGGAGTTAATCGGTGGTACCACCGTTGCCTATGACCTGATCAAGCTTGCCATCTCGCAGGGCAAGCATGTGGTGACGGCAAACAAGGCCCTGATTGCTGAACATGGTAATGAGCTGGTGAAGTTGGCGGAAGCGGCTGGCGTCCAGCTTCGTTTTGAGGCGTCCGTTGCGGGCGGTATCCCGATCATCAAGGTCCTGCGTGAATCCATGGCAGCGAACCGCGTATCCGAGATCGCCGGCATCATTAACGGCACCGGTAACTTTATCTTGACCGAGATGAGCACCAAGGGACGCGCGTTTGAGGACGTCTTGGCGGAGGCGCAGGCGCTGGGTTACGCCGAGGCGGATCCGACCTTCGATATTGATGGTACCGATGCGGCACATAAATTAGTGATTCTGTCTTCTCTGGCGTTCGGTATCCCTCTGAGCATCGATGCCCCGATCAAGCAGGGAATCAATGAGGTCACTCCCGAGGATCTTGAGTACGCTTCGGCGCTAGGATATCGAGTTAAACATTTGGGTATTGCCCGCCTTCAGGAGGCAGGTATCGAAATAAGAGTGCATCCCACGCTGATTCCCCAGAGCAAACAGTTGGCTTCGGTCGACGGCGTACTCAATGCGGTAATGATTTCAGGGGACGCTGTGGGGGAGCTGGTATTGGTTGGACCCGGAGCGGGCGGCGCGGCAACGGCGTCTTCGGTTTGCGCGGATATTATGGATATCGCGCGCAACGAATCAGGCTCTGGGCCGGCTCTGGGCTTGCCGGCCGCGCAACTCTCTGCTCAACCCTTTATCCCTTCTGGCGATATCGTCAGCGAGTGGTACGTCAGATTGACAGCCGCTGATCGACCGGGAGTCATGTCTGACATCACCCATATTTTTGCCACTCACGACATCAGCATTGAGTCTCTCATGCAGAAACCGCCAGCGGCCGGCGCGGGCGAAGTGCCCATTGTGTTGTTGACTCATGAAGCATCGGAAGCCGCGCTCGGCGCAGCCATGTCGGAAATCACAGGGCTCGAGGAAGTGCAGGCGGATTATGCATTGCTTCGGGTGGAAGGATTCGGGAACTGAGACGATATATGGCGGGATTACTTTTCAATGACTGGAGTGGGCGGTGAGCCTTCGTTATCTCAGTACGCGAGGCCAGGCCCCCGCACTGGATTTTGAAGGGGTATTGCTGGCAGGACTCGCCAGAGACGGTGGCCTGTATCTCCCCGAAACCCTGCCCACCTTCAGCGCTGCTGAGCTCAGCGAGATGCGCAGTATGTCCTACGCCGAGCTCGCTACAACGGTCATTGCGCCCTTTGTAGAGGGCAGTATTGATCGTGACACGCTCGAGCGGTTGGTGGAGTCATCCTATCGAGAGTTTCGACATCAGGCCGTAGCGCCCCTCCTACAGCTGGACCACGACCAGTGGTTATTGGAGCTGTTTCACGGCCCCACACTCGCTTTCAAGGATTTTGCACTGCAGCTACTGGGGAGGCTGCTCGATCACGTGCTCACCCGCCGTGGCGAGAAAGTGGTCATCATGGGTGCGACGTCGGGAGATACGGGTAGCGCGGCAATCGAGGGTTGTCGCCACTGCGAGCACGTGGATATTTTCATCTTGTACCCGGATGGCCGTGTATCCGACGTGCAACGGCGACAGATGACCACCGTGCCGGGAGATAACGTCCATAACCTCGCAATTCGCGGCAATTTTGATGATTGTCAGGCTCTGGTAAAAGCGAGCTTCGTTGCCGACGCCTTCCTGCCTGAGGGCCGCTCGCTGGTTGCAGTCAACTCGATCAACTGGGCACGAATCATGGCTCAGATCGTTTATTACTTCTATGCAGCGTTTGCCCTGGGGGGCCCCGATAAGCCCGTGAATTTTTCGGTGCCAACGGGCAACTTTGGAGACATATACGCGGGCTATCTTGCCCATCGCATGGGCCTGCCGGTAAACAACCTCGTTATCGCGACCAACCGTAATGATGTCCTGCATCGTATGCTGACCACCGGCACGTATGCGCGTCAGCCCATTGAGGCGTCGCTCTCGCCGAGCATGGATATTTCTATTTCATCTAACTTCGAGCGCCTGCTGTTTGATTTGTATGACGGGGACGCAACGCAGATTGCCCAACTTATGAGCGACTTTTCAAAGGGTGACATACGACTGGCTGACGGCGCATTGAAGAGGGCACAGCGCCTGTTTACCAGCGCGCGCGTATCTGATGAGGAAACGTGTGAGGAGATCCGGTTCATGTGGCACAAGACCGGGCAGTTACTGGACCCGCACACGGCCATCGGCACTCGCGCTGCACGACTGTGCGCGCGTTCTGGTGAGGGTCCCATGGTAACGCTCTCCACTGCGCATCCGGCGAAGTTTCCGGCCGCCGTGGCAAAGGCCAATACAGGCCAAACACCCCAGTTACCCGATCATCTGGTGGATCTGTTCGATCGCGAGGAGCGTTTCGATACGCTCGATAATGACCTGTCTGCCGTGCATGCCTTTATGGCGGAACAGTGCCTCTGAAGTTACCCACCGTTCGCCGACGCGAGGCCGCCGTCCCCGCTGCGTTGCAGGACGCAGCCTTGCCCGAGGTATTGAAGCGGGTATACGCGAACCGCGGGATTCGAAACCCTGCTGAACTTACCCTGACTCTGGATCAACTGCTGCCACCGACACAACTCAAGGGTATCGGTGAGGCGGCGGAGTTGCTCGCTGATGCGGTAGAGGGCGATGCCAGGGTGCTGATTGTGGGTGACTTCGATGCCGACGGGGCCACCAGTTGTGCGATGGCGGTATCGGTATTAAGGCAAATGGGACTTCGCGAGGTCGCCTATCTTGTCCCCAATCGATTCGAATTCGGCTACGGACTCACCCCTGAGATCGTTGAGCTGGCGAAGTTGCAGGCACCTGATCTCATTGTGACGGTGGATAATGGGATTTCGAGTATTGAGGGTGTCTTCGCTGCTCAGGCTGCGGGGATCAGCGTGCTCGTGACGGATCACCATTTGCCCGGCAAAGAACTGCCGGCAGCGGAGGTGATCGTCAATCCCAATCAACCCGACTGCGCTTTCCCCAGCAAGGCACTTGCTGGGGTCGGTGTCATGTTTTACGTGCTGAGCGCCCTGCGCGCGGTTCTCAGGCAGCGAGGTTGGTTTGACGGAGAGGGGATCGCAGAGCCCAACCTGGGCGACGCCCTCGATCTGGTGGCGCTGGGGACTGTCGCTGATGTGGTGCCACTGGATCGTAATAACCGAATTCTTGTGTCGGCAGGCCTGGCCCGAATCCGCAGCGGGCGAGCGCGGCCCGGCATCGAGGCCTTGTTCGAGGTGGCGGGACGAGATCATCGAGAGGCATCGGCGACCGATCTCGGATTTATCGTAGGGCCGCGGCTGAACGCAGCGGGTAGGCTGGAAGATATGTCGATTGGTATCGAGTGCTTGTTGGCAGAATCCTCATTGGCAGCCAGGCAGCTCGCAGAGCAGTTGCATGATCTCAATCGCGAGCGCCGCGATATTGAACAGTCGATGCAGCAGGATGCGATGGCGCAAATAACGAGCCTGGAGCTGGACGAGGATCAACTGCCCTTTGCGATGACGCTTTATGATCCCGACTGGCATCAGGGCGTGATCGGCATTCTCGCCTCTCGCATACGGGAGCGTATCCATCGCCCAACGGTCGTGTTTGCGGACGTTGGTGACCAGATGCTAAAGGGATCTGGACGATCCATCGCCGGGCTGCATCTGAGGGATGTATTAGAGCGTGTGGCTACTCTGAATCCCGGCGTGCTCGATAAGTTTGGTGGCCACGCCATGGCAGCAGGTCTCACGCTGGCCAAGGCAGACCTGGAGCGCTTCAAGCTTGCGCTCGATGAGGTCGTTGCGGAAACGTTGGGTTATAAGCCGCCCGAACCCATCGAGGACAGCGACGGTGAACTGAAGGCGGCGGATTTTACGCTGTTATTAGCAGAGGCACTCGCGAGGGGAGGGCCATGGGGGCAGCACTTTCCGGAGCCCTTGTTCGACGGCGTCTTCAAGGTGAACCGGCATCGCATAGTGGGTGAAAAGCACCTGAAATTAACATTAGCTAGCGGTGCGACTGAGATCGAGGCGATCGCCTTTAATGTCGATGTCCCGGCGTGGGAGGATCGCCCGTTGGATCAAATGGGCGCGCTGTATCGGCTAGACGTCAATGAATATCGCGGTAGCCGCTCAGCGCAGCTCGTCATACAGTCTTTCTGGCCAGCCTAAGGCGGACTTGCGGTTTTAAAGCTGTGGCATAGCGATGCGCAACCCGCTAGACTCGCGCTCTTCGTAACGAGCTACCCTGATTCTGCAGGGCATTATTGGAAGTCACGTGGAAATAGCGCCCCTCATCAATCAAATCAAAGACATCCGCGCGCGCACCGACGTGCTCAGGGGGTATCTTTGACTTTTCTGTCAAACAGGACAGGCTGAAAGAAGTAGAACTCGAACTCGCTGAGCCGAGCGTCTGGGATGAACCCGAGAAAGCGCAGGCATTGGGCCGCGAGCGCGCTTCGCTCGAAACCGTAGTCACCACTATTGAGGCCCTCGATGCGGGGTGCGATGACGCGGATGAGTTACTTGATCTGGCCGTGGAAGAGCAAGATGAGGAAACCGCCCGCTCCGTGGAGCAGGATCTTGCCTCTCTCGAGGCCGAGCTGGAAAAGCTTGAGTTTCGCCGAATGTTTGCGGGAGAGACTGACCCCAACAACGCCTACCTGGACATTCAGGCAGGGTCAGGTGGGACTGAAGCGCAGGACTGGGCAGAGATGCTGCTCAGGATGTACCTTCGCTGGGGCGAAGACAAAGGCTTTAAGGCCACGCTGGTGGAGGCATCAGCGGGAGAAGTCGCTGGACTGAAAAGTGCCACGATTCAGTTTGAAGGTGACTATGCCTTTGGTTGGTTGCGCACCGAGACGGGGGTTCATCGGCTGGTACGCAAGTCACCTTTTGATAGCGGTGGACGGCGACATACATCGTTTGCGTCGGTCTTTGTCTCTCCAGAGATCGACGACAATATCGAGATAGAAATCAACCCCGCTGATCTCAGAGTGGATACCTATCGCTCGTCCGGAGCGGGCGGGCAGCACGTGAACACAACCGACTCAGCCGTGCGGATTACCCATGAGCCCTCGGGTATTGTTTCGAGTTGCCAGACGGAGCGCTCTCAACATCAGAACCGCGACAACGCCATGAAACAACTTCGAGCAAAACTTTACGAGATGGAGATGCTCAAGCGAAACGCTGAAAAGCAGGCGATGGAGGACAGCAAGGCTGATATTGGCTGGGGCAGTCAGATACGGTCCTATGTTTTGGACGATTCTCGGATCAAGGATTTGCGAACAGGTGTGGAAACCCGGAACACCCAGGCGGTACTCGACGGTGCTCTGGACCCATTTATTCAGGCCTCGCTTAAGCAGGGTCTTTGAGACGACTTTGACGGAGAAGACTGTGGATACACCCCAGCAATCAGACGACGAGAACAAGTTGATCGCTGAGCGCCGCGCAAAGCTGACGATGCTTCGCGAGCAGGGGCCTGCGTTTCCCAATGATTTTCGCCGTACCGCGCTTGCCGGCGACCTTCAGCGTGACTTTGCCGAACAGGATAAATCGGCTCTGGAGACCGCCAATGAGAAGTTCTCGGTAGCCGGGCGGCTTATCCGCAACCGCGGCGCTTTTTTATTAATTCAAGACGGTTCTGGCACCATTCAGCTCTATCTGAATCGAGAGCAGCTTGGAGAGGACGAGGTCGCCGCTATTAAAACCTGGGACCTTGGCGATATCGTCGCTGCCTCTGGCCCATTGCATCGATCCGGCAAAGGCGATCTCTACATCAATATGGAAGAGGGTCGGTTGCTGACCAAGGCGCTTCGACCCTTGCCTGACAAATACCACGGATTGGTGGATCAGGAGACGCGATATCGACAGCGCTATGTGGACCTGATCGTGAATCCCGAGGTGCGCGAGATCTTTCGCATTCGAGCCGCGACGATCCAGTTCATTCGTCAGTTTTTGACCCAACGGCTTTTTGTGGAGGTTGAGACCCCCATGTTGCATCCCATTGCCGGGGGGGCAACGGCACGGCCCTTTGTGACCCATCACAACGCGCTGGATATGGAGATGTATCTGCGCGTTGCACCGGAGTTATATCTCAAGCGCCTCACGGTTGGCGGCCTTGAAAAGGTCTTTGAGATTAACCGTAACTTCCGTAATGAAGGGTTATCGACGCGACATAACCCCGAGTTCACCATGCTGGAATTCTACTGGGCGTATGCCGATTATCGGGATGCCATGGACCTGACCGAGACCCTCATGCGCGAGCTGACCCAATCGGTTTTGGGTACTACCGACGTTCAATACGGTGATGACACCTTCCACTTTGATCGTCCGTTTACGCGGATGACGGTGGCAGAGGCCATTCTAAAATACAATCCGCAACTCAAGCCCGAAGATATCGCCGACCGAGACTCCGCCGCAGCGATTGCAAAGAATCTCGATATTAAAGTGGAGGCAGGTTGGGGCCTCGGCAAGATACAGATAGAAATCTTTGAGGAAACTGCGGAGTCACAGCTGCAGGAGCCCACCTTCATTACCGCTTACCCCACCGAAGTCTCACCGCTTGCCCGCCGTAGCGACGAGGATCCTTTTGTGACGGATCGCTTTGAGTTTTTCGTTGGCGGCCGAGAATTGGCGAATGGGTTTAGCGAGTTGAATGACGCGGAAGATCAGGCAGAACGCTTCCGGGCGCAGGTGGAGGCCAAGGAGGCCGGCGACGATGAAGCGATGCACTTTGATCACGATTATATTCGGGCGCTCGAATATGGATTGCCGCCTACAGCGGGAGAGGGTATCGGGATTGATCGTCTGGTGATGTTGTTAACCAACTCTCCCTCCATTCGAGACGTCATCCTGTTTCCGCATTTGCGGCATGAGTAAGGCTCACCCAGTTTGTCTAGCTGGCCAGCACCAGTAGCGCGATGCTAAGCTCGAACAAACTGCGAGGGTTTCTATAGTGCATCTTTGGCACCGCCTGCTTGCATTTAGCGTTGTCGTGACGGTTGGCTTATCCAGCTGTGCTACTGCGCCTCCCGAGGATTCGGGGGCGAACGAGCCTGACGGGGTGGTTGAAGAGCAGCGCACGGGTGAAAGTGCCGCCGCTACAGACGGTGGCGGCCTTGCAAACCCAGTTTCCCAGGATCACTTTTATTTGGCCATGCAGAAATTGGCTGAGGGCAACCTCGTGGGGGCCCGTGCCATGTTGGTGTTGCATGCCGCTGCTGGTTCGGGCGCGAATGCTGAGGAGGCCGAGGCCGGCAGCGCGCTCCTGGATTTACTTGAAAAAGGTCCGTCCGGTGCCGCAACCGAACCCACTGCCAGCGAGCGGCTCATGTTGCTCAACGCGGTACTGGGACTCATCAACGCGCTCGAAGCGGACCGCGAAGATCTGATCAATCGCAATCAAGCGCTAGCGGTGGATCTTGAAAAGCGTGAAGAGGCGCTTAAGCGACTCCGAGAGCTTACGCTGGGGCAGCAGGAAGGCTGACGCAGAAGGTCGAGCCCTCTCCTGGCTGACTCTCCAGCGAGATGTCACCACCCAACATTGCACAGAATTCCTTGACGATCGCCAAGCCCAGGCCGGTTCCACCATATTTCACGCCGGTATCTGATTCGGCTTGCGTAAAGGCATCGAACACGCGGCCCTGCTGCGCGGGCGTCATCCCGATGCCTGTGTCCTTCACCGCAATCATGAGCTGATCTTCTGTCATGTGGGCTGACACCGTAATCTGGCCTTTTTCAGTGAACTTGCATGCGTTAGAGAATAAATTCGTCACGATTTGTTGCAGCTTGCCGCGATCACTGTGAATGTCGCGCATGCTGTTTTTATCGATATCCAATATCAATTCGTTGTCGCGTTGCAGGAGCAGTGGCGACAGCGCATCGCACACCTGAACGAGCAGTGCCGAGGGATTGAAGGTTTCCTTGCTGACCCGCATTTTGCCGGTTTCGATCTTGGAGAGATCCAGGATGTCGTTGATCAGTGTGAGCAGTTGTTTGCCGGAAAAAATGATGGTGGCCAGATCGTGATGGAATTGCCCGCGGTCAATCTCGATGCCGTCTCCCAATTCGTCTTGCAACATTTCTGAATAGCCAATGATGGCATTGAGAGGTGTTCTCAACTCATGGCTGACGTTGGCGAGAAACATACTCTTTGCCGCATTGGCGGAGTCTGCGTCGGCGCGCGCCGTGTTCATTTCCTCAATGGCTGTCTGTAACTTGCCGGACATTTCGTTGAAGGTGCGGGCCAGATCGCCTATTTCGCCGGAGTCGCGCTCTTCGTCGATCCGATAGGTCAGGTCTCCGGAACCAAAGCGCTCCACACCCCGTTTCATCCTTGTCAGAGAGGCATTAGTGCTTCTGATCATGGCGAAAACTAGCGCCAAAGTGATGGCGATGGAGCTGATAAAGCCGATGACGGTGATTTGATCGGTCAGTCTGATGGTGTCATCGATGGCGCTGGCGCGTTGCACTGCGGCAAAAGATTGGCGTTGGTCCAACTCCTGCAGCCGTTGCTGTGCGTTGTTGTAGGAGCGGGCCGCCTCGATTTCCGGCATGGGACTGGCCTGGTTGTAACGCTCGTAGAATTGCCGCCATTCCTCGAGTAGCACCGTGGTGCTCTCATGGAGTCTGCGGTAGTGAGCCTCCAATTCTTCGCCGCCATAGCCGCCCAACTGCCTCAGGCGTTCGGAAATAATGGCCAGATCAGCCCGCGCCTGCTCTATAGCGGCTTCTTCAAGCGGCTCGTCGGTTGATTCCCGTAGCGTTGCCAACACCAGAATTTGCTGTCGCTTGTTCTGCAAATTCTGTTGAAGCTCGGCGGTTAGCTGCGCCGCTGTGACCGCCTCCTGATAGGCCAGTGAGCTTTCATTGCGCGCGAAACTACCCCAAAGTGAGGTGGCCACGTTGATAGCGAAGAGGATCAGTATGGCGCCCGAGAATAAATAAAGCCTGCCCCGAAGACTGAGTTTTGGACGGAGCTGGTTGACCGCTTCAGAGGGTCGCATCGAGCTGCACCGCAATCTTCGCGAGTAGGGCAGGAAAATCGACTGGCTTTGTGGCGTATTCCGCGCAACCGGCTTCCAGCGCCCGTACTTTATCTTCTTCCATAGCGTGCGCTGTGAGCGCAATGATCGGAATGCTGCAAATAGCGGCATCGGCTCTCGCTTCGCGACAGGCTGTCCATCCGTCTTTTACGGGTAAATTCATGTCCATGAGTACCACGCCGGGTCGCCGCTCCCGCATGATCTGAAGGGCGGTTTCACCATCGCCTGCGGTAATAACCTGATGACCCGCGCGTTCGAGACGTCTCACCAGCATATTCCGGTTTGCCTCGTTGTCCTCTACCAACAGGATTGTTCGTATGGGCTCAGTCACGGTTTCAAGCCCAGTACGGGATACGTGAGAATCGCATCTTCAATGCCCTTTGCGACAAGCTCTCGCGGCTCTCCCAAGATAAATACATCCGCAGGCAACTGGTCACGTGTTGCTGCTGCGATCAAAATCTCGTCTGTGTCCGTTTGTCCCTCGATTCGCGAGGTCACGTTCATGGCGTGACCCACACACCCATACTTTGCTCTTTGCTCTGAGCCAATATTTCCTGCGATGACCGTGCCGGTATTGAGTGCAATACGTTGGCTCAAAGCAGGCAAACCTGCTGCTTTGTTGGCTTCGTTAACGGCTTGCATCGCATCTCGCATCGCTAACGCGCAGCGCACCGCGCGCTCCGGGTCGTCATCTCTTGTTCGAGGTGCCCCGAATACAGCGAGAATCGCGTCACCCAGAAATTCGTCTATGGTGCCATCGTGCTCAAAGATGATGTTTGTCATGGGCTCAAAGTAGCGATTGAGAAGCGATACCACGTCCGTGGGCGGCAGGTGTTCTGCGAGGCTGGTGAAGCCACAAATATCCGACATCATGATGGTGACCTCACGGAGATCGCCACCCAGCTCGAGACCCTCGGGTGCTTCTAGTAACTGATCAACAATGTCATCGGACAGATAGCGCCCAAAAGTTCTCCTGATAAAGCGCTCGTTGCGCTCCAATTGGTGCCGATAATCTTCTTCCCTGTCGTGCCAGCGTTTGCGCTCGATTCCGGCAGAGATCCGTGCCTGCAGTAGCACTGGATTAAATGGTTTTAGAAGGTAATCGTCTGCACCAGCCTGAATGCAGGAGATGATTTGATCCATGTCCTGACGCCCGCTGATCATAACCACGGGGGTTGCTCTCAGATCTTCATTCTCTTTCATGCGACGCAGGACTTCTGCGCCGCCAATGCCGGGCATCATGAGGTCTAGCAGGACGACATCGACACCGCGAGTTTCCAGTAGCTCGAGCGCCTCCTCTCCCGACTCTGCAGAGATCACCGTATGCCCCGCGCGTGAGAGTAGGCGACTGATTAATTCGCGATTTTCAGGCATGTCGTCAACGGCGAGAATAACGCCGGGTGCCTCGCGTCTCGGGGCGGCGAGGCCGGTAACGGGGGGTAGATCGAGGGCGACCTGATTGCTTCCTACCGCAGCGAGGAGTGCGGGAAGGGTGTCGCTCAGCACAGGATGCAGTCTTGGCTGTTCCTCAAACAGCATCTCCGCGTAGCCGCGGACGGCTCCAATCAAATTAAGCAGATCATGGTTTATCTCGGGAGTGGGGGTCGCAAGCAGCTCTTCTACTCTAAGGAAGCCTTCCTCCAGCGCTCGCACGTCCGCATCCATCGGAGAGTCGATGGACACGGTTGGCCGGGCCACCGCCGCGCGAAGCGGCCCCGCGGAGGATAGTATACGCCGAGCCCAAACCTGTGGTTGATCTGCCTCTGCCATCACCTTGATCGCCTTCGGTTGGTGCCCGCTGAGTATACCGGTGAAAGATACCTTGCGAAGCCATTGCCGCCTTGGGGATAGGCGATCAGCACTTCATGAGTTAGTATCGCAACAACTTGGGAAGGGAATGAGGCACAGGATTTATGTTAGATCAAGTGGAAATATTTCACGGGTTGTCTGACGAAGAGTTGAAGGCACTGGAGGGCAGTAGCACCACCAGAGCTTTTCCCAAAAATACAGTTGTCATTCACGAAAATGACCCAGCCGACTCCCTGTTTGTGATTGAAGCGGGGAAGGTCAAGGTTTACTGCAGCGATAAGAACGGCAAAGAGTTCATCATGAACACGCTGGGCCCCGGGGACTATTTTGGTGAATTGGCATTGCTCGATGACTCCACTCGCTCAGCCTCGGTAAGAACCGTAGAAAAGTCTGAGTTCCGTATTGTGATGAAAGAGGATTTTGCTGGCGTACTCGAGGATCATCCCGGTATCACGAAGCAACTGATTAGCAATCTCGCGGGCCGCGTACGCAAACTTACCGCTGATGTAAAAAGTTTGGCGTTGCAGGATGTATACGGGCGTGTGGCTAACGTGTTGATGGACCTGGCCGAGGAGCGAGGCGATGGGACCCTCTTCATTCCTGAAAAGCTGACCCAACAGGATATTGCTGACCGTGTCGGCGCGTCGCGAGAAATGGTGGCAAGAATCCTGAAGGACCTGACCATTGGTGAGTACATTCGCTTTGAGGGTCGGCACATCATCATCAACACGAGGCTACCCGCCAAGTATTGATCAGTTGCCGTCTCCTGCGGTGACCTCGGTTGAGATGCGCCCGCCTTTCAAGCGAATTTGGAGTGCATCACCCGTAGCCACCTCATCGGGCCCCCTCACTACTTTGCCCGCCGCGTCACTGACAATAGCGTAGCCGCGGTTGAGTGTTTGCGCCGGTCCCAGCGACGTCAGCAATTTCTGTTGGTGTGTGACCGCCGACTGAGCTTCCCTGAGACGTTGTCTTATCTGGCGTGTGAGCTCGGTGTGTAACTGTATTCTTCGTTGTTTGCGGCTTTGAAGTTGCTGACTTGGGTGACGGGATCTCAAGCGCGCAATGAGCTGGCGCGCGGTGCTGTTCTG
>JAYOEE010000035.1:17031-24760 GCA_038106565.1 Halieaceae bacterium | reverse complement strand
CCGCCATCGCTCACTATGGCTTCCAAATAAGCACCGTAGCCGCTTTTTATCAGCGGGCCTGCGAGTGCCAGAACCTGCTCTGCATCGATGTATCCCTGTCGGTAGGCAATCTCCTCCAGACAGGCAACTTTGAGGCCTTGACGCTCCTCTATGACACGGATGAAATTCCCGGCGTCCAGTAGTGACTGGTGGGTACCGGTGTCCAGCCAAGCCGTGCCCAGGCCCATGACCTCAACCTGTAGGGCACCGCGCTCCAGATAGTGGCGGTTGACGTCGGTGATCTCGAGCTCACCGCGTTGCGAGGGCGTGATGCTCTTGGCGACCGAGATAACGTCGTTGTCGTAGAAGTAAAGGCCGGTCACGGCGTAATGTGAGCGCGGCTCGGTAGGTTTTTCCTCTATGCCAACGGCTCGGCCCTCAGAGTCAAATTCGATCACGCCGTAGCGTTGCGGATCCTGAACGTAGTAGGCAAATACAGAGGCCCCCTCTGCTCGCTGCGCAGCGCGCCGAAGCTTGGATGTGAAGCCGGCCCCGTAAAAGATGTTGTCGCCCAGTACGAGGCAAACCGGATCCTGGCCAATAAAGTCCTCGCCCAGGATAAACGCCTGCGCCAGGCCATCCGGATTCTCCTGAATCGTATACTGGATACTGAGGCCCCACTGGCTCCCATCTCCCAAAAGGTCGGCGTAAGCAATTTGATCACGGGGTGTGGTGATGACCAGAATATCCCGAATGCCAGCCTGCATCAGCGTGGCGAGCGGGTAATAAATCATTGGCTTGTCATATACCGGCATCAGCTGCTTGCTGACAGTCATGGTTAGTGGATGCAGGCGCGTGCCCGATCCACCGGCAAGAATGATGCCCTTATATGCGGTGTGCTCAGTCATGATGGCAGGATATCCCCAAGGGGCGCAGGAGTGTACCGCCGGTTAGCGCACTTGGCGAGTCATCGTCGAGGCGGGGTTGCTGTACTTGGCGTCGGGCCGTCGATAATATGGCGCGCTTACTGCCATTAGTTGCCGCCCCCTCGGAGTGATCTATTAACGCCCCTTTTCATACTCGCCAATCGGCTCAGTCGACAGCTAGCTTGCCCGTTGAGGCGCCCCTGCGCATTGCGTTGCTCGGTTATCGCTCCGCGCCGTTCTCAGGGGGGCAGGGCGTTTATCTGCGATATCTGAGCCAGGCTCTGATGGCACTGGGCCACCAGGTTACGGTGATTTCAGGGCCACCCTATCCGCAATTGGTGGAGGGCGTCAGGCTGGTCCAATTACCCAGTCTCGATCTCTACGCCCGAGAGTTATCGAGTGTTGGACGCGAGGAATTGACGGATCGGCTAGCGATAAGAGAATGGTTTAGCAAGGTGACGGGGGGGTTTGTGGAGCCCTGGACGTTTGCCGAGCGCGCGCGCGACTGGTTGCTACAACACGCATCTGAGTTCGATGTGATCCACGACAACCAGACGCTTGCCGACGGTATTCTCGATTTGCAGCGGGCGGGGCTTCCGGTAATTACCACAATCCACCATCCCATTACCCGGGATCTCCGAGTCGCGCTTGCTGGCGAGTCAAGGTGGTGGTGGCGTCTGCTGATTCGTCGCTGGCACTCTTTTTTGACCATGCAAGGCAGAGTCGCTCGGCGACTCGCGCATATCGTAACCGTATCCAGACTTTCGGCGATCGACATCGCCACCGATTTTGGCGTTCTGCCCGGCGTAGTGAGCGTTATCCCCAACGGCGTGGACACCGCCTTGTTTCGGCCTATTCCCGGGGTGGATCGTAGGCCGAATCAGATTATTGCTACCGCATCGGCTGACGCACCCCTCAAAGGCCTTTCTGTTCTGCTCCATGCGCTAGCGAGTCTGGTTCAACGGCGCCCGAATCTGCGGTTACTCTTAATTGCCCGACCTAAAGCTGGTGGTGATACCGAAAAGCTCATCGCTGAACTGGGTTTGTCTGAGCGAATTCGATTCATTGGCGATGCCAGTCATGAAGAAATCAACCAGTTTTATGCTGAGAGCGCGATCGCTGTGGTGCCTTCTCTTTACGAGGGCTTTGGATTACCCGCGGTTGAGGCGATGGCGGCCGGCATTCCGCTGGTTTCCAGTGATGGTGGGGCATTAGCAGAGGTTGTCGCAGAGGGCGGCTTGCTCGTCCCTGCGGGGGACAGCATCGCGCTCGCGCAAGGTATAGAACGCGTGCTGTCCGATAGCAATCTAGCCGATCAGCTGTCAGACAGCGGCTTGCGGCGGGTGCGCCAACATTTCTGCTGGACGGTCTGTGCACGGCGGATGGTTGACGAATATCGCACCTGTATTAACAGATGCTGACCGTTGATGTCGAAAGATTGTCGCTGCTTCCGGGGCAGCTTTGCCTCGACATCGGCTGTGGCGAGGGTCGTCATACGCTGGCGGCGTATCGACTGCCTGATGTTTATGCCCTGGGGCTTGATCTATCCATGCAGGATCTGTCCACGGCCATCACCCGTATTGGCGATATGGAGCCGCACTCGCCCCAAGGTCAGATCGGGTTTGGCGTTGGCGATGCCACCCGGTTGCCTATCTCTGACGAGACGGTTGATGCCGTTGTGGCCAGCGAAGTGCTTGAGCATATTCCCAACTATCTCGGGGTGCTCGAGGAAGCATGGCGCGTGCTGAAACCGGGGGGGCGCTTTTGCCTCAGTGTGCCGCGGCAGTGGCCCGAGTGGGTGTGTTGGAAATTGAGTGAGGGTTATCGCACTTCCCCCGGTGGCCACATCCGGATTTTCGATGCGACGCATTTGCGGCGAGAGGTCGAGCGCCAAGGTTTTGCTTTCACGGGCGGTGCGAGTGCCCACGCGTTACACGTGCCTTATTGGTGGCTCAAGTGCCTCTTTTGGCGAAACGAGAGGGAGCATTGGTTGGTGGCGGCTTACCATAAACTTTTGGTGTGGGATCTGATGCGCCGCCCGTGGATCACGCGCCTGTTTGACGCTTTGCTGAACCCAGTGATGGGGAAGAGCGTAGTGTTTTACTTCAGCAAACCGGAGCGCGCCGAAAACCCGCAATGAATGCCCCGATTTTCAGTACTGATGTGTATCCAACGCAGTGGCTTCGGCCCACCGTGGATTTTTTGCTGAGTGCGCAGCGTGCATCGGGCGAGATTCCCTGGTTTGAGGGCGGACACACTGATCCCTGGGACCATACTGAAGCCGCAATGGCTCTGAGTATTGCTGGCGAGACCGAAGCGGCCACGCGGGCCTATGAATGGCTGTCGCGGATGCAGCTTGATGACGGCAGCTGGTGGGCGTGTTATCGCAAGGGTGAACCTGATCTGGAGGTGGAGCGTCGGGAAACCAATTACGTTGCTTATGTGGCCACCGGGGTGTGGCACCATTTTTTGGTGACGCAAGATCGCGCGTTTCTGGAGCGGTTCTTTCCCACTGTTTGCGCCGCGCTCGATTTCGTATTGCGTTACCAAGGTGAAGCGGGCGAGATAGATTGGGCGGTTGACCCCAATGGCCGCCCCTTGGGCGACGCGCTGGTGACGGGCTGCAGTTCAATCTACAAATCTCTTGAGTGCGGGATCCTCATTGCGGAGCAACTGGGGAAGCCGCAACCTGGTTGGCGGTCTGCCCGCGAATGCTTGGGCCGGGCCTTGCGCGATCGACCAGAGCGTTTTGATCGCACATGGGCGAGTAAGGCACGATATGCCATGGACTGGTTTTACCCCATCCTGGCCGGAGTCATGACGGGTGATGAGGCACGAAGTCAACTGGATCGGCGTTGGCAGGAGTTTGTCGAGCCTGGCATTGGCTGTCGGTGCGAGAACCATCAGCCATGGGTGACGGTTGCCGAGTCCTGCGAGCTGACGCTCGCCTTGTTGGCTGCCGGTCGTCGTGAGCAGGCGGCAGAATTGTTTGGTTGGTTGATGCAATGGCGCGACACCGATGGCGCCTGGTGGACCGGCTATCAGTTTGCCGAGCGGGTTTTGTGGCCGCTTGAGAAGCCTACCTGGACCGCCGGCGCTGTATTGTTGGCTGTGGATGCGCTGACAGGACATACCGGAGGGAGTGATTTGTTTCTGGAGGTGGTGGTTTCCTAACGCGAACCGCTCGACAGAAATGAAGTAATCAATTGGCGAGAAGCCAAGCCTCTATACAGATAACCGCCTCAGACCTCGCAGACTCCCCGTTTCACCGAGCGGTTGGAATAACCCCGATTCCTGCGCGAGCCGCCATATCGTAAAAGGCGCTTGACCCCCTTCGGCAGGGTCGGGGTACACATCGTGTATGGCGAGGATGCCGCCGGGATTGATGCGCGGCGCCCAGCAACGATAGTCTGTGAGCGCAGCCGCTAGGCTGTGCCCGCCATCGATAAACACCATACCCAGATTACCGGACCAGTGGCGGGCAAAATCGGCACTTTGCGCAACAATGGGAATCACGGTGGATTCAAAGCCTGCTGCGGCGATGTTGTGGCGGAAAGTGGGTAGCGTGTCAAAGCGCCCCGTGGCGTCAAGCAGATCGGTGTCGTGATAGCACTCACCGGGTTGATGTTCCTCTGAGCCACGATGGTGATCCAGCGCAAATACCACGGTGTCCAATGCTGCTGCGGCCTGGGCCAGCCAAATGGTCGAAAGGCCGCAGAAACTGCCGACTTCCAGTATCGGACCCAGTGGCGCCGCATCGATCCCCCATTCAAACAGCTGTCGGCCCTCATCTTCGGCGAGAAATCCACGAACGTCGGCCGATGGGGGCTGGGGCACAAGAGAGGGGGGCATGTTAGGCTCCGCGTGGTCAGGTGGTGAGTATACGATTGTCTTGAGCGCGCGGACCCGATTGACCTTTCCGATAAATCGCCAGCTGTATTCGCTGGTCATGCGGCTGTTATTGCCTTTGCTGTTACTGCGTCTGATGTGGCGCAGTCGGCATCACGCTGGCTATCGTCAAAACCTGCTACATCGGCTGGGTGTCTATGGCGGCCAGGACCCGGGTTCCCCAGGCGACAGAGTGTGGGTTCACGCCGTTTCGGTGGGAGAGACCGTTGCGATTGCGCCGTTATTAGAGCGCCTTCTGTTAGAGCGGCCCGACCTCAGCATTCTGGTCACCTCCACAACACCGACCGGCGCCGAGCAGGTGAGGCGGCAATTTGGCGAGCGCGTGGATGCGGATTGGGTGCCTTTCGATACTCCCGGCGCTACCGCTCGTTTTTTTGATCACTGGCGTCCCGCTACGGGAGTGCTGGTTGAGACGGAAGTGTGGCCGAACCTGATTGGGCAGGCGTCGAAGCGGGGTATTCCCATGGTATTACTCAACGCCCGCTTATCGGCCCGGTCCGCTCGCGGCTATGCGCGGGTTCCCGAGCTGATTCGTCAAACTTTGCAGGCGCTGTCGGGGATTGCGGCACAGGACAGGGCAGACGCGAGACGACTGCAAGCGATTGGCGCTAACCCGAGCCGGGTGACTGTGACGGGAAACCTCAAGTTCGCGCTCGATACGGATGCTCTCCGAAGTCAAAATGAGCGCGAACGAGCAAGGCTTGGTGATGCGCTACACAACCGGACCGTCTGGCTCGCCGCCAGCACGCATCCGGGCGAGGAAGAAATGATTGTTCGAGCGTTTACCGCGCTGCAGTCAGAAATGCCCCACGCGCTATTGATGCTCGCACCCCGCCATCCGGAGCGCGTCCCCGACCTGTTGGCAGGTTCTCTGCTCGAGGGCTATGCGGTGGCCTTGCACAGCGACCAAGGCCCGCTCTCACCGGAGGCCGATATTCTAATGGTGGACACGCTGGGGCATCTGGGCGCGCTCACGGGCTGCGCCAATCTGGTTTTCGTGGGCGGCAGTTTGGTGGCCCATGGTGGACACAATCCCCTCGAGGCAGCCGCATGGGAATTGCCGGTGATTACTGGGCCGCACTTCTTTAATTTTTCTGGCGTGTATCGGGCGCTATTGCGGGCCGGAGCGGCCCAGATAGTTGAAGAGGCGTCCCTCGCCCAGACCGTTACGGCGTTGTTGGGGCCTGGTTCGGATACCGGCAACCTTATCGCGATGGGTCAGCGCGCGAGGGCCGTTCAGTCAGCGCAGGGGGGGGTGCTAGCGCGGCAGTGGGCCCTTTTACAAGCCCACTTGCCTTGAGTTATTCGCTGCCACTACCCGAGGCGGTAGGTGCGGCAGGCTCCAGCAGGAAGCCTTCCAGACGCGCGATATCCTCTGGGGAAAGCGTGCCCGCTACCTCTTTCAATCGCAGCGAATTGATCACGAAGTCGTATCGGCTATTGGCGTAATCGCGTTGCGCGGCGAACAGTTTGTTCTGGGCATTGAGCACGTCCACAATATTTCGCGTCCCCACCTCGTAACCCGCTTGAGTGGCGTCGAGGGCGCTTTGGCTGGATACAATGGATTGCTTTCTCGCGTTGACGCGAGAGACATCTGACATCACGGTCATGTGGAGTGACCGGGCCTGCGTGACGGTATTGCGGGATAAATTGATGCGCGTTTCCCTGGCAGCATTAAATTGTTCTGCGGCGCGGCGCCGGTTGGCGCTAATGGCTCCGCCAGCTACCAGCGGCAGATCAAAGCGGATCTGCCAGGTTTCGTTGGTTTGCTCCGAATTGGGTGCGAAGTTAAACAGACTCTCAGGGTTTTGTCGGATGCTTCCGGTTGTCTCGGTATCCTGGTACCGATAAGTGGCCGTGACGGTGGGCGCGTGCCCCATTCGGAAGGCGGTGGCGTTCTGCCTCGCTGCCTCTTCCGCATATCTCGCGGCTGCCAGCTGGTTGTTATTGGCGAGCGCAAAGTCAACCCATGCGCCTCGATCTGCGGGTTCCGGGGGGCGCGGATCAAATTCCTCTCCCAGCACATGCAGGGCCCCGGGCGCTTGACCGGTCAGTACCGAGAGATTTTCCTTGGCTACGGCAACGTTATTCTCGTCAACAATTCGGGTCACTTGCGCAAGGTCTCGCGCCGCCTCGGCTTCGTATACGTCAGTAATGGCGATCAGCCCGACTTCAAAGCGCTGTCGCGTTTGCTCCAGTTGTCGCTCAAAGGCGCGCTCCTGAGCCTGCGATGCCCGTAGGTTGTCCTGCGCGCGCAGCACCCCAAAGTACGCCTGCACTACCCGCACAATCAGGTCCTGTTGCGCAGCGGACAGATTGGCTTCGGCTTGCTGCGTGCTCTCTTTACCAGCGCGCCAGCCAAACCAGGCAGACAGGTCGAAAAGCGTCTGCGACAGGCTCACATCGTACCCGTCATTCTCCGTCTCGCGGATTGACGTGACATCGATCGTCTCCAGAGCCCCTGTTTCCTGATCGATGTAAACGTTTGGTGATGTGCTGTCCGTTTCGGTGTCAGTGAACGAATATCCCGCTCTCGCCTGGGGTAACAAGGGGGCCAGTGCAAGCTTCTCAAGCTCGATATCTGCGTTGTATTGAGCGATTCTGGCCTTGAGCAGCGCGTCGTTTTCCAGCGCCAGCTCATAGATATCGACTAGCGTGTCGGCGGATGTGACTGAACTCGCTGCGCTGCAAAGCACGGCAACCAGCCATCCGAGCGCGGTGCGAGTGTGTTGGCGGTCATTCTGCATGAGATACGGCTTCTCTGAAATTTGGGGCGCGAGTTTACCACTCTGAGCCCCGTTTTGCGGCCCGAAGGTGACAACATTTTGGCTGTTCGCGTGCCCTTTGGGCCTTGCTACACTTTGGGTCATGGTAAGTGACCGACACAGCGTTCAATCACGCCGGCGCGCGCGCGG
>JAYOEE010000035.1:0-16931 GCA_038106565.1 Halieaceae bacterium | reverse complement strand
TTTGGGTCATGGTAAGTGACCGACACAGCGTTCAATCACGCCGGCGCGCGCGCGGGGGCTACAGGATTGACCTTTCCGACCTGCATGCACAGTGCGAGGCGAACTATCATCGCTTGATGCGTCTGTTCCCTGAGTATGAGCAGCAAAGCGCCTGCGTTTTTGCAGCGGGTGAGGTTTCGGTGTCACTTGAGGTCACCGCCCGCGATCGATACACCACCGATATGCGGTTGCGCTATCAGGGCATGGCTTCAGCTCCCTGGGCGGGAAGCTGCTTCGATTTGCGGCTCTACCACGATGCCCGTATGGCAGAGGTAGTCCATTGCAGTACTTCGAGACGTTTCGAAGCTCGGTATCGATACCCGAATCCCGAGATGCTGCAGCGGGACGAGAAATTCCAGCAGAACCGATTCGCCGCCGAGTTGATGGAGTTTTGCCTGTCCCACGGCCGTTCGCTGGAAACCAATCTGTCGCGTCCTGACCCCACCACGCCATGAATCCCCTCAGTGGCGATGTGACGCTGGCTACCGCTGCGACCAGCCGCGTGATCCAGATCTCGGATACGCACTTGATGCGCGACGCGGGTGGCAAGCTGGTGGGCATCGATACAGACCGCTCCCTGGCGGCGGTTTGTCGCTTGATCCAGCAGGCGCAGCCAATTGATGCCTTACTCCTGACGGGCGATCTGGCGGGTGATGAAGCCGATCAGGCCTACCATCGTCTGGCAACAATGCTCGCGCCGCTTGGGGCGCCCAGTTTTTGGCTTCCGGGTAATCATGATGCGCAGTGGTCGGCAGAACATCCGCTTAAGCGCCATTTTCGACGGCATATTGCCCTCGCGAGTTGGGACATTCTCATGCTCAACACGCAGCAGCCCGGAGAAGTCGCAGGTCTGCTGACGAATCAGGAGCTGTCCGCGTTGGCGCAAGCGGTAGAGAGTGCCCAGAAGACGGGGCGGGCTCTCTTGGTGGCTACACACCACCCCTTGGCTGCCGTAGGCTGCGAATGGCTAGACGATCAAGGCGTGCGCAATGGCTCGGAGGCACTGGCGCTGTTGGCACCACTAGGCGCGCAAGCTGTTGTGATTTCCGGCCATGTCCATCAGGATTCTCTGCAGACGCACGCTGGCGTAAAGTGCCTGACCGCACCCTCGACCTGTGTGCAATTCGCGCCAGCGTCCGAGCAATTTCGCGTCGACGAATTGGCGCCGGGGTGTCGCTTGCTGGAGCTTTATGAAGACGGGAGTTGGCATACTCAAGTATTACGCGTTTCTGACGAAGCGTTTGCAGTTGATCTCTCGTCACGAGGGTATGCCTGATTACGACTGTGTTTTAGCCGCGGCTTCTGACTCGGCATCGACAGTGTCCACCATTAACCAAGTTGTAGCGAATCATGACGCAATATAACGCCGATGCCATTGAGGTCCTGACCGGGTTAGAGCCGGTGCGTAAGCGCCCCGGAATGTACACCGACACAACGCGGCCCAATCATCTTGCTCAGGAGGTGATCGATAACTCGGTCGATGAGGCGCTCGCCGGACATTGCAGTCAGATCGATGTCACGCTCCATGCGGATGGCTCACTCAGCGTGATCGATGACGGACGGGGCATGCCGGTGGATTTGCATCCAGAGCAAAAACTACCGGGCGTAGAGGTGATTCTCTCGACGCTCCACGCGGGCGGAAAATTCTCCGATAAAAGCTACCAATTCAGTGGCGGCTTACATGGGGTAGGGGTCTCGGTTGTCAACGCCTTGTCTGAGCGACTCGATGTCACGATTCGTCGTGGGGGCGACGTTTATACGATGGCGTTTGCTGGCGGCGATAAAATCGAGGAGCTTGCCGTAACGGGCAGTTGCGGTAAGCGCAACACCGGGACAGGTATCCGCTTCAAGGCCGACCCCCAATATTTTGATTCCCCCAACTTTTCGCTCCCTAAGCTCAGTCACGCGCTACGCGCCAAGGCAGTACTGTGCCCGGGGCTGAGGGTCACGCTGACCGATGAGAAGAAAAAGGAAAAAACGGAGTGGTACTACGAGGACGGCATTGCTGATTACCTAGCAGACGCCACGATCGACTTTCCGGTCATTCCCGAAACGCCTTTTACCGCTCATTTCGAAGGTCAAACCGAAGCGGTGGACTGGGCAATCCAGTGGTTGCCAGAAGGTGGCGAGGTCGTGGCAGAGTCCTATGTGAACCTGATTCCCACAGCGCAGGGTGGCACGCACGTCAACGGTTTGCGATCTGGGTTGCTCGATGCCATGCGGGAGTTTTGTGAACTGCGCAATCTGCTCCCCAGAGGCGTGAAGCTCACGGCGGAAGATGTTTGGGATCGTTGCTGCTTCGTCTTGTCTTCTAAATTGCAGGACCCCCAGTTTTCTGGCCAGACCAAGGAGAGGCTTTCCTCGCGAGAGGCGGCGGGGTTTATCTCCGGTGTAGCCAAGGATGCATTTGGGCTGTGGCTCAATCAGCACACGTCCGATGCAGAGCGCTTGGCAGAGATGTGTATCGAGCGCGCCCAGAGCAGACTGCGCTCGGCAAAAAAAGTCGTTCGCAAAAAGGTCACCTCAGGCCCTGCGTTGCCCGGCAAATTGGCTGATTGCACCTCTGAGGACCCTAGCCGTGGAGAGTTGTTCCTCGTTGAGGGGGATTCCGCTGGCGGCTCAGCCAAACAGGCCCGCGACCGCGAATTTCAGGCCATACTTCCCCTGCGCGGTAAAATATTGAACACCTGGGAGGTGGATGCGGGCGAAATTCTGGGCTCTCAGGAAGTGAATAATATTTCCGTAGCGCTCGGTATCGAACCGGGCAGCACTGATCTGAGCCAGCTTCGCTACCATAAGGTTTGTATTCTTGCCGACGCCGACTCGGATGGTCTCCACATTGCCACGCTGATTTGCGCGTTGTTCCTGAGACATTTTCGCCCCCTGGTTCGTGCCGGCCATGTGTTTGTCGCAATGCCGCCGCTCTATAGAATCGATGTCGGGAAAGAGGTTTATTACGCACTGGATGAATCCGAGAAAAACGGCATCCTTGAGCGACTGGCGGCGGAAAACAAGCGCGCCAAACCCGGTGTGCAGCGGTTCAAAGGGCTTGGCGAGATGAACCCGCCGCAACTGCGCGAGACGACGATGGATCCGGATACACGGCGTCTGGTGCAACTGGTGCTGGACGAGGGCGGCGATACGGATAGCACCTTTGACCTGTTACTGGCGAAAAAGCGGGCGGGAGACCGCAAGACTTGGCTGGAACAGAAAGGTGACCTGGCAGAAGTGGCTAGCTGATTATCTGAGAGTCGTGTCGCCCCAAGGATTCGATGCTGCTGAATGGAGTGAAAAAATGAGCGCTAAACCAAAGGCAAAACTCGTGGTGCTGTGCGCTGGTCTGATGTGCTGTGTGTCCGCCGCATGGGCTGATTGGCAGGTCGGTGCCGGGTCTCAGGTGCAGTTTATTTCGATCAAGAACAATGCGATTGGTGAGGTGAGTCATTTTGAGACCCTCTCTGGGACCGTTACCGACTCAGGCGCAGTGTCTGTGAAGGTCGCCTTGGCATCGGTCGAGACCAATATTGGTATCCGTAACGAGCGGATGCAAAAGATGTTGTTTGAGGTGGGTCTTTACCCTGAGGCCACTATCACTGCTCAGGTGGATCCCGAGGCGCTAGGCGAAGCCGTGTCTGGTGCTAGCGGTGTTGTGCCAGTCAGCCTGCAGATTGCATTGCACGGAGAGGTGGTGAACAAAGACGCGTCTTTCAGGGTAGCACCTACCGCGCAAGGGCTGAGCGCCACCACGGTTCAGCCAATCCTTTTAAGTGCTTCAGAGTTCGCGCTCGAGGAAGGAGTGGCGGCGCTGCAGCAAATCGCTGGCCTCAATGCCATCAGCCGCGTCATACCCGTTACCGTTGATCTGAAGCTGGTGCCCGTGGAGCCCGAGTCTCCCTAGAGGGGCCTACCGCAGACCGGCCGCTTGCAAAGTCGCCTGCAGTTCATCGCGATAGCGACGCGCTGCTTGCATGTCGCCCGCCTGCTGGCTGTACTGCATTAACGCCGCGAGCACGTTGGCTTGCCCCGGCGCTTCGTCGTGCATTGCGCTCAGCGTGGCGAGCGCCTCCTTGAGTTGCCCCTGGTCATGCAGCGCAACAGCGTAAACATAGTGGTAATAGCCCGGCGTTTCCTCCAACGACGCGGCGCGTTCGAGGGCATTCAGAGCTCGCTCGCCATGACGCTCTCGCACCTCGAGGAGTGCGAGGCTAAACCATAGGGCGGCGTCATCCTCACGCAGTGTAATGCCAGCTTCCAGCACATCGCGCGCGTCAGACTCTCGGCCCAGTGCGCGGTAGAGATCAGCCAGATTCACCCGTGCGGTGCTTGCCTGAGGATTCTTTTGTAGCGCTGACTGGAGTAGCGAGAGGGCGGCATCATTATCGCCGCGGGCCTGATAAAAACCGCTCAGCTGGGTCAGTACCGAAGGCATGTCGAGGTGCTGGGATTGGACCTGAATATATTCCTCAAACAATGCTTCCAGAGGCTTATCCCGCTGTGTCGCCTCGTCTGCTTTTGCGTCCGTGCTGGCGGCAGGATCTCCGGGTACGGTGCCCGCCAAGTGCGTCGCTACCGCCATTCTGACCGCCAGCACCGGATCGGCCGCCAGCGACATCAGCACTGGTTTGCGCTGATCGGAAGATAGCTGTGCAGCCGCGTCAACCGCTGCCAACCTGATCAGCGGATCATCGCTGCCCAGCCAGATAGGTAGCGAGGGCATGAGTCGCTCCGGTAAAAGGCGGCTCACATGCGCAATGGCGGAAGCACGGAGCATCCCAGGGAACGCTTTGTTATTTGCCGTTTCAATCAGCCCCGTCGCGGCGCGAATATCTCCCCGGTTCGCGGCGTGGAATGCGCGCGCGGGGTGGGTGCGCCTATCTTTAAACGTCACGCCCCAATCGGTTAAAGCCGAGTAAGCCCAGTCCACGCTGCGATCCACGTGACACTGGTTGCACGCATTCGGGCTGCCCGTACTCAAAGACAGGTCGGGGCGAGGGACGCGCATACTGTGATCTCGCCGGGCATCGACGCCCATATAAAGCTGGCTGGGCATGTGGCAATCGACACAGGCGCTCCCGGCAGAAGCGATTTGATGCCGATGGTGAGAGGGGTTGTCGTAGTGGCTGGCCAGATGGCACTGGGCACAGACCCCATTCCCTTCCGCCACCAATTGGTTGCTGTGGGGGTTATGGCAGTTGCTGCAGGTCACACCAGCCTGATGCATTTTGCTCTGAATGAAAGAACCGTAGACATATACCTCGTCACGAATTTGCCCATCGGGCCAGTAGAGCGGGGTCTCAATCACCGCCAGGCGGTGAGTGTCCAGTAGTGGTTTCCCGGGGTGGTAGTCACCCAAGGTGCCGCGCCGCGCATGACAGCGAGCACACGTGTCAATCTGTTGGTATGAGGCGAGTGGTTCTGAGCGCCTTGCAATGTTGGCATCTTTCGCCCATTGCCATTCGCCGCGCGCTTTGAGGCTCATGACAAACCCGGTTTGCCTCGCTGATAGCGCTCCTGAGGTGGCCAACTCGACATGACGACTCGCTGGGCCATGACAAGCTTCGCAGCCCACATCGATCTGCTGGTAATGCGTATTGAACCGATCATTGACAGCGTCGTAGCGCTTTTTAACATCAGTGCTGTGGCACTCGGCGCAGCTTGTATTCCAATTGAAGAAGCCTCCCGTCCAGTGCAGCGGATCGCCAGCCGCGATTTCCTCATCGGGGTAGAGGTGGTACCAGCGCTGCCCTCCTTCGCTTTTGGGACGGGTATCCCAAGCGATGGAAAGCGCTTGTAGTCGGCCGTTGCCCAGAGGAAGCAAATACTGCTGAAGCGGCTCGACCCCGAAGACATATTTCACTGGGAAAGTGTGCATCTCGCCAGCGGCATCATCAGTGGTGACAAAAAAAGCCTCTCCATCGCGGGAAAAGGTGGTGGTGACGCCAAAATACTCAAAGGTTGCGTTATTGAAGTCGCCCAACACCGTTTGCGGTGTCGCCTCCTGCATAGCGAGATCGTGATGGGAGTTTGTCCAGTCCACGGTAGCCTGTTCATGACAACCGGAGCAGGCGGCATTGCCGAGGTAGAGGGCGTCATCCGCTGATCCCCAAGCACTGAGCAGCATCGCGCACAGCGCAATAACCCGTGGCAAGGGGCTGGATAGCCAATAGGTGCTGGCAATGGGGCTGTGGTGAAGGCCTGCTCTCAAGAGCGCTTCTCCGCTATCAAGGTGGAAGGCGCATTACAGACAACCCGGTCGCTGCATGCAAGGTCGCCATGCGACCCGAGCATAACAATCCACCACCAGGCGTAATCTTTACACTTTAGCGTTTGTCCGCCAGCAGTGCGTTGGTCTTTCCTGCTCCTGTTGTTTTGGCAAATATCTCAAGTTGGCGTAAGGTGGCGCGCGAGGCGACAGGTGTCCGAGGGTTGGGCAAAAGTGGAGAGTCCCAGTATGCATATCGGTATCTTGCGCACCGATTCAGTCAGGCCCGAATGGGTGCCGGCTTACGGTGAATACCCGGACATGTTTGAACGATTGTTGCTCGCGGAGGATAGCGGCTTGACCTTCACTACCTGGAATGTCGAGGCGGGCGACTTGCCAAATAGTGTCGAAGCCGCTGATGGGTTTCTGATCACGGGCAGTAAAAGCAGCGTCTATGATGACAAGGAATGGATCCGCGCCCTCGAGGGTTTTGTGCGCGAACTGCATGCCGCGCGCCGCAAGCTGATTGGCATCTGTTTTGGCCATCAGTTGGTCGCGCAGGCGTTGGGTGGCTCGGTAGGGAAATCTCCCAAAGGGTGGGGCGTGGGTGTTAACTGCTACACCGTTGATCGTGACGCCTTTGATCTGGCTGACGGCGGGCAATTTTGTTTGCTCGCCTCCCATCAGGATCAGGTGATGACGATGCCTCCCGGCGCAAGACAGATCGCCACGAATGACCACTGTGAGGTGGCGGGTATGGCGCTGGGGGAGCACATTCTAACCTTTCAGGGCCACCCCGAATTCGTCCCCGACTATTCGCGGGAAATTATGAACTTTCGACGAGAAATGATCGGTGAAGATCGGGTGACCGCAGGGCTGAACAGTCTCGATCAGTTACATCATGAGGGAGATCGTATCGCGCGCTGGATGCTGGCTTTTCTCAGTCGCTGAGTCTTACCACTCGCCGATATTTTCCATCGACTGCCACGGCTCCTGTACGGGCAAGGCGTCACCCGATTGCAGAAGCTCGATGGAAATGCCATCGGGCGAACGGATAAACGCCATCCGGCCATCCCTTGGCGGGCGGTTGAGGGTCACACCCCTGTCTAAGAGATGCTGGCAGGTGGCGTAGATATCATCGACCTGATACGCCAGATGGCCAAAATTTCGGCCGCCTTCGTAAGTTTCGGGATCCCAGTTGTAGGTAATCTCCACTAGCGGAGCCTGCCGGGATTTCGCGGCTTCCAGATCTTTGGGTGCGCTGAGGAAAACGAGCGTGAAGCGACCCGCTTCGTTGTCGTAACGATAGGCTTCGACCAACCCCAGCTTGTCGACAAAAAAGTCGAGGGTGTCGTCGAGGTTGGCGGCACGGATCATGGTGTGAAGGTAACGCATGGGACACTCCTGAATTTACCCTTTGGATTTTAGGCCAAGTTGCCACCTGCTGGCGAAGACTGCGTTACACTGCGCGGCCCTCGATCAAGACGCTCACTGGATTATTGTCTTATGTGGTTTCGCGCGCTTCGCCCCTATCGTTTACCTAACCGCCTTGGCATTGATGCGGAAGAACTAGAGCGGCGTTTGCAAGCGCGTACGTTCTCCGCCTGTACCCCCGCTCAGGCTAGTAGTTTGGGTTGGGTGCCGGCGCTGGACGATGCGGCCTCGGCACTGGTGCATGCCGCGGGGCCCTACTGGATGGTGCGCCTGAAGCGCGAGGAGAAGCTCTTGCCAGCGACGGTAGTGCGCGAGCAAGCTAATGAGCGGTGCGCGCAAATTGCCAAGGGCCAGGGCCGCAAGGTGAGCCGCCGGGAGCGCCTGGCCGTCACCGATGAGGTGACCCAAGACCTGCTGCCACGCGCTTTTTCGCGTTCCAGTACCATCCGCGCGATCATCGCTGATCAGGCGGGTTGGATCTGGATCGACAGCAGCAGTGCTGGGCGCTCGGAAGAAGTACTAAATCATTTGCGCGAGGCCTTGGGCAACTTGCCTGCAGTGTTGCCTGAAACCCAGAAAGCGCCCGCGCATGTGATGACCCAATGGTTATTGCATGGCTCGATACCGGAGGCCATCGAATTGGCTGACGAGGCGGATTTTGCCGATCAGCGTGCGCAAGGGAGTTCGGTGAAGGTTCGTGGCGTCCCACTCGATAGTGAGGAAGTGCTTGCGCATCTTGCCTCTGGGCACCAAGTTGAAAAATTGGCGATGGAATGGGGCGTGCGTGTTGCCGCTATAGTCGACAAAGATCTCTCGTTACGTCGGCTCAAATTCAGTGATGCCATCCGCGAGGCAAATGATGAGTTGGTCGAGGACCCTCTGGCCCGGGCAGACGCCGATTTTTTGATTCTCTGCGAGATTCTGGAGGGTTTTCAGGCTGACCTCATTGCCGCGTTTGGCGGGCTTGCAGAATGAGCGAAGTGAAACCGGGCCGATATCGGCACTACAAAGGCGGCGAATACAACGTTTTGGGAACGGCTCGCCATTCGGAAACGGAAGAGATGCTGGTGGTTTACCGGCCCGAATACGGCGAAAAAAAATTATGGGTGCGGCCCCTGGCAATGTTCTTGGAGATAGTCGAGACACCCGCTGGCCGTGAGCCCAGATTCAATCTGATCGAGACCTAGCCCTTGAGGGACTAGTCGTTCGCTCCCCAGGTCCTGCTCATCTCTATGTAAAGATAGGACGCGGTCCAGGTAATTAAGACAAATCCCGTCAGTGCCTCCATGCCTGCGAGTAATCGCATGGGTCCGGTTGCGACGATGTCACCAAAGCCCACCGTGGTAAAAGCGGCGTAAGAAAAATACAGATAGTCCGCCAAGGCCCCCTCAAAATTGCCTTCCAAAACGCCGAATCCGGAACTCGCAGAAATCTGATATGCCACGGCGAATATGGCGATCTCAACCGAGTGGGCAATCAGTGACATCAATACACCGTAAAGCAGGCGGAAGCGCGGATAGCGGCCTATCAATTGCCCGCCCGCGTTAAGGCGCTTCAGCACCGCATAGTGCACTACGGTGGCCAATATAACGGCGAGAAGAATTACGCCCAGATTTCCTACGTTTTCCCAAAAAGTATGATCTTCCATAGCGCTTCCCCCTACAGGGCTACGTTACGTGATTCCTTGTAAGGGGTCTATTTGATGCGCCTACTGCAGATCGGATTCTGCATTGCGGTAGTGGACTTGCCTGGTCTATGGTCTGTCCTTCATCTAGGAGATTGAACTATGTCACGCTGCCGTTTTGCCCAACTGCTCGGGCTCTTTTTTGCGCTTGTATCCAGCCTTGCATCGGCACAACCCCTGCCGAACGGCCCCACGGCTTTCGTATTGATTGGACGCCTACACGCTCTGCCCGGAGAAGCTGAGCATGTTGTTGCGCTGTCGGCTGCGGTGGATGAAAAAGTGGAAGCGGGCGAGCCGGGTATGCTGCTACATACCTTTGACGCCGATCCCAACGATCCCTTGGGTTTTGTTTGGACCGAGGTCTATGAGAACAGCGAAGCTTTGATTTTTCATTTGAACAATGCTGACCTCGGGGCTTATCTGGCCGAGGTTTCGCCGTTGTTGGATGTATTCACCGTAGAGTTATACGGCGCGGTCTCCGAGGAGGCCGTGGCGGCATTGAGAGCGACCGGTACACCGACAACGCATTACCCCAACATGCTGGGCTATGTGCGAGACCTCACACCGTGAGCGAAGCGTCACCTGAAACGCGGGGTGGCATCGATTGGGGGGCACTGGCTCACGCGATAGCGGGCGTGTCCGCGGTCATACTGGGCGGTCTTATGTATACCCGGCCCTGGGCACAGGATGCGTTCGCGCTCTTGATGATCGTGGCGGCGGTGAGCGCTGTGTATTTTTCTTGGAAGCACTCGGCGTGGGTAACAGGGCATTGGCTAGCGATGGTGCCAGTATTGGGCGTGATATTGGGCTATGCGGGTTGGCAATGGGGGTTTAGCGTTGCTTATGCCACCTTATGGGTTGCCTTTATTCACTTTGTGGTGCGCGGCGTGCAGTCGTTTCGCTCAAACGACACCGCCAGAGCGCGCGAATAGTCGCCAACCGCTCAGCCGGGTTGCAGACGAGCAGAGCCAAGAGGATATCGCGATGAGCACAGTTGTTGACCAGTTTTACGAAGCCATCCGCACGGGTGATACGCCCGCGTTAGATGCGGTGATCGCTGAGGATTTCTGCTTGATCTGTCCTACGCAGAATCATGTGCTCTCGGGAATCTACGAGGGCAAGCGACGGTTTTTTGAAGAGGTGACGCCTCATGTGTTTGGTTGCGTGAACCCGGAAGACATTACGTTTTGCCAAGCGCATGAGGTCGTGGTGGATGCCGGGGAGGTGGTGGTTGCCATGGCGCAAAACCACGGCATTGCGCGGACGGGTGAGCGCTATGATCAGACCTACCTGCACATTTTCAAAATCAGAGGTGGGCAGATACAGGCGCTGATAGAGGGGTTTGATACCGCGCTTGCCAATCACGCATTATGGGGTGGAGCCGACCCATTGGCTCCGGATGCGCCAGCCGGCCTTGCCAACCTTGAGCGTTTTCGTCGCGCCTAGCGCGGAGCGATTGCTTCCAGCTTTGTCATTAACCACTCACCCGCAGGTGTGACCTCTGCCCCGCAGATCATCAAGTAGGGCTCGCCCGTCCACGAGCTATTGCTTGCCAAGTGCTCAATAAATGCCTCCGGAGAGTCAGCGTAACGTTTGCCCCGGGCGTACTTCAGCTCAAGATGCTCAGCCGCCTTGTCTGCCGGATAGCGTTCGCCATTGCGATCAAATTCGCAGCCACTTTCGGCCACTGCCCGAATCAAGTATTGGATCTGTGCCTCCGCATTAGTCTGTGTATAAGCCGCAGGGATTCGTCCGCCGAGCAATAAGATTAGTAGCAGTATCCGGGTCATGGTGTGGAGCGGCGCAGAGTGGCGAAGAGCGGATTATGGTCGGAGGTGCTGACCTGTTCTGTATGACCGTCTACCCACGTCAAACCCCGAACGTAGAGATGATCCAATGCTCTTCCAAAGCGCGTGGTGCGGTAGTCGGGTGCAAAGGGTACGGCGGTCAGTTGCAGCTCACTCGCTAGTTCTTTCACGATGCGTTGCCGACGCTCGCTCCAGGTATTGAGGTCGCCCCCAAAGACGACGGGACCTTCGTGCGCACGCATCAGCTCGGCTAACTTGCTCAATTGATCAGCATACGCCTCGACCCCCAGGCTGAAGTTGATGGCGTGGAGGTTCACGGTGAGTAGCGATTCATTGCCGTCGGCCATGGGGTAGAGGGTGACGCTGGCGGCCTTGGGCGTTCTCAGCCATGGCTCCGTAGACAGAAACTGGCAGTGAACAATGTGGGGCACACGAGCAAGCGTCAGCACACCCGTCTCGATCTCATCTTGCACGTAGCCGCGAACGAATGCCTCAAAGAGTGACTGTTCAATCACCGTTTCTGTCTTCTTGAGTGGCACGGCTTCCTGAAGAAAGATCAAGTCTGAGCTTCGGGCGAACTCCGCGAACTGGGGCACTAAATGTGGGTTCTGAGCTTTTTCCACGTTCCAGCTGAATAGAGAAAAAGTAGTGGCGAGGCCTTTGGTGGGCAACGCTTGCCTCGCCTGTGACAAGGTCTCGGCGCAGTATTCCGAGCGATCTGCGGTGATGACTCGAGGCCAGGCCTCGGCGTCTTGTGTCTGAGTTGCCCGCACGTCGCTGGTCCACCAACCCATGCCGACCACGGCGATCATCCCGACGAGAAGCTGCCGAGTGGTGTACCAGCCCGAGGGAGTAAATATCGACATGCCGTCAGTGCTTATGGGCTCTGCTGTGTGCCTCGAACAACGAGTTCATGGCGGGCAATTTTCCAACCCTCGCCGGTGCGGACAAAATTGGTCAGGTAGGTCGCCCATAGTGTGAACATGGCGCCATCGCCGTCTTTTATTACGTGGAGGGCTTGCACATCTGTTCTAGCAGAGGCGGTGTCGCCGGATACGGTTGCCAGTTGCGGGCTCATCAAGTGTTGGGTCGCGGAAAATGCCTCCAGCTGGCTTTCGACCGAGGCGGTCCAGTTATCTGCACCCGCGATAGTCTCCTCACCGAAACCGACGATCTCCACGTCGTCTGCAAAGCAGGCGCGGTAGCGCGCCATGTCCCGGTCATCCACGGCCGCTGCATAAGCGAGCATCACGTCCTGAAGTTGTCTGCGATCGTCGGTGTCACTCATATTCGTGATCCTTGCTAGGGGTTTACAGCCTGCCCTCGATGTAGTCATCGATGCGCTCGTGGTACCGGCTGATGCGCTTCTCCTGACCCGAGAGATAGGCACCCTTAAAGCCTCGCGAGCGCACACCCCTTTGCTGGGTGATGAAAACCGCAACATCGTCTTCGATCGCCGGGCCAATGGAGTCCTTGCCGCAGGTCAGCCATTTGACGGGCACATCGCCCGTTCCGTCTCCCGTGAGCGATTCGGTTGCGCTGGTGCCGTCATCAAGCTCTGCGGCAACGCTGGCCGGGCTCGCGTACCACCAGTTGTCAAACAGGCATTGCTCCGGGTCGGTGGGATGCGGTCGTGCGCGCAAAAAGTGAAAGCCGTCCGCCCACAATGACACCGCAAAATTGGGGAACAGCGTGTAATGGAAGGCGTCAGTGAGTTGCTCGTCCGGGACCGCCGCGTAATGGCTATAGCCCTTATTGGGGCCCAGTTCGCGCTTCGCTTGCTGGAGCGCTTGGCGCGTATCTTCGGGTTTGCCTTTGAAATCAGCGGGATCGAGATTCCAGTAGCCGAGCAGTGACGCCAGCGGCTCCACAATGTTGCCGTCGGTGTCGGTCACGCCGGCGCCATATCCGCCTTTCATGATCATGCGCGCGTGGCCTTCGTTAGCCAGATCGAATTGGGTCTCTTTGAAGTAGGTGTTGATGCCGCCGGCGATTGCGGTGCGGTCGGTAGAGGGCGTCGCGCCCATGTGCACCGTCGGCACGTGGTAGGACTCGTTGAAGTTATCCAGCACCACCTTCCAGTTGCAGGGTAGCCACATGGTGTTGGCCATGGTGCGCTGCCAGGTATCTACCTCTCTGGCCTGCCACTCGTCCCAGATTGGTCCGAGATAATCCTTCAAAGGGCCACAGTCGGGGTCCATATTGACCCAGATAAAGCCGGCAAAGGTCTCGCACTTGAGTTCTGCCAACCGCAATTTGCCGCAGGGGTTGCCCTCGGGAAAATCCTCTTTATCCGGTGCAAACTGCAGTGCGCCGTCGGGCAGAAACGCCCAGCTGTGGTAGCGACACACGAAGCGGCGGGGATTGCTCCCCTTGGATTCATCTACTAACGGATTGCCTCGGTGCTGGCACACGTTGTAAAAGGCTTTAATGCTGTCATCCTGCTGGCGCACCATCAGGATCTCTTCGCGACCCACGGGCTCCATCTGCCAGTCACCGGGGTTTGGAAGCTCAGATTCGCGCCCCAGCAGCAGCCAAACCCGAGTCCACATTCCCTCCCACTCCTGCTCCATAAAGTCGCGGGAGGTGTAGCGTGACCCAGGGATGCTGTGCCCTCGAATGGTTTGCTCTGGCCAGGTGTCCAGGGTGGGTATGGGCGCGTTCATCGAGTGTGGCTCCGTTGCGGTGCGATGGGAGTAGTGAGCGTGCAGTTTACTGCGATCACTTCCGGGAAACAGTTTGCGACAAGCTGTGTCAGTAAAGCAACGGCGTCAGAAACAGCGCCGGTGGCAAGGAAAATCAGGATATAGTGACCTTTGCCGCGACAGGGACATGGGAGGAGAGCATGAAGCAGTTGGTAGCAATTGGGTTGTTGATTTTCAGCGTTCAAGCCTGGTCAGAGAGTGATCTGGAAGTCATTGAGCAGGCCTATGCCACCTTTGGGGCAGGGGATGCCGAGGGGTGGGCGGTCCTCCACACGGAAGATTTTGTCTGGACGATTTTTGGCGACCTACCACAGTCTGGGCGGCGCGTGGGAACGCAAGCGGTCATCGACGAAGTGATGGGGGTGTTTCCACAGCACTGGCCAGCCCTGGTCTTTGAGACCATCAAAACCTACCGGGTTGACGATGTGGTGTTTGTGCACACGAGAATGAAGGCTACCGGGATGGATACCGAGAGCTTGCACATGTTCAAAATGCGAGACGGCAAGATCGCCGCGTTCACGGCTTTCGACGATACTGACGCGTTACGTGCGTCGATGATTCAGTAGCGACAGCATGTCGCGGGGATGGCTACCAGCCAAACATGCTGGTGGCATGCCCGAAATAGCACATACCGATGAAAGCAATGATGGCGCAAATCAGCGGCAGCCATTGCATTCCCTCCGCCACGCTGGGGTTTCTCGCCAGCCCGATATCTCCAGCGAGGCTGATTAACCACATGGCCGCACAGCCCCAGAAGCCCACCACCAGCCAACTCATGCCGCGCTGTCTCGGATTACAGCTTATTGATGCGATCCAGCAATAGCAGGGGGGTGCTCTGGGTCGCTGCATGGGTAGTGACCGCAACCCACAACATGACGGGTACTGCCCAGATCAGATAATCCATCGCTTTTGCTCCTGTTGTCTTTCCCTATGACCCATACGCCATTGAGCGCCAGTTAGATTGGACACTCGCTCAGCGGTACCGCAGCGGTCTCCTCCGCTCTAGCGGCCCCCTCAATACCGCCTCGGCATTCACTGTTAGCCCCTCGCGCCCATTAGCCGACGCCAGCTTCATGCCAAAAAACGATTCAAAAACATGTTTTTAGCGTGACTTTATTACGTAGAATAGTTCCGCAACGCTTTGTTGATTTGAATTGAGTCAGTGCCTATTTTGGGGTTGTCGAAGCCACGAACCCCTATATATAGGTGTCAACTCAGCAATACAGCGTTAGCTCCGCCCGGTCTTCGGCCGGTCGCCCCCGTGCGCGAAGGTCGCTTATCGTGCTGGGTTTGCTGCTCTCTGCGCTCATGGTCAGCATATCGGGTTGCGCCCCCCGCGACGGTAAGGGGTTCCTGGCGCAGACCCGCTGCCAGCAGCTTGGGAGTACGACGCTCGCGAGTGGTAGCGAATTGATGATGGTAGTGAACCACATCAGAGCGAGATTGGGATTGCCAGATTTTGTCGGTTCGTGGGAGTTCGCGCGAGATGCCTACTATTTAGGCATGTGTTTGGATCTTTTAACGTCAGATGCGATTGCCTTTATCGAGCGTTACGAACGCGCCCTGATCGACTCGATCACTGCTCCCGAGGCCAGTGCTACAAGAAAAGCGCTGGTGATTGATCCCGCCATCGCGCCCTCGGCTACGCCCCGCAAGGCAGTCGAGGAGCTCATGGCAGACGACCGGCCACCCTCGATAGAAATCGTGGTGTCCATGCTCACCGGAATCGCTTTGCTAGGTGTCTTGTTTGCGTTACCTTACACCTTGCCCAGATTGGAGCAGGTTAACGAGCAAAAGCAGGTTCTGGCCCGAATGAAAGCACGCGTATTCACGCCTCGTGAACACGGCGAGAGCGGAGAGCATACATTTATGAGCCTAGGTAGGCCGATAGCCTGCCTGTGGGATCATGCAACACGAGCCGCAATTCTCATTCTGATTGGCGTGCTGTTTCTTCTCTGGAGCGACAATGCCAATGCCGAGACAGACGTGATGTTCATTTGCTGTGTCGTCTATCCGCTACTGGCGATTGGCTACGCCACGATTCAGTTTGTCAGCAGCTCCGAGCGCTTTATCACCAACCATCGCGTGATTCCCAGCAACACTTTCTTCTTTCCGCGAGAGGATCTTTACGCCGATTTTGTCAGTGGCGTAGACGTCCAGCCTTCATTGATGGGCATGCTGTTTGGCTACGGCACACTAAAGATCTCGATTGGCGATGAAGTGATTGAAATGCCTTACGTGAAAGACGCCAGACAGGTAAAGATTACCTGGGACAAAATGAATCGCTCAACCTAGGCAGGCTACATTACAGCCGATCTTCAGAACCCACGTATGGCATCTCGACTACTTGCCCTTTATGCAGGCTGAGCCGGGGGCGCCCGTAACCTTCCTTAATCATCATCTCAAGCAGTTGGTTGTTTCTAACCAACACCTGAAGCAATCCAAACGGGAACACACCCGCTATGAATCCAATGCCCGCCCCCAGTAGCGTCGCCAGAATACGCGAGTCCAAATATTCCGACTGATATCCCATAACGCCGCCAGCCACCATGGCAAACCAGAGGCCTAGCTCGACAACCCAGGGGAATATTCTGCTGAGCAAGTAAGACATGATCATGTGCGCTGTGTCCTCACCGGGCAGAGTCTTATTGTTTGAGCCGCCTAAACATAACCAAGGTTGATGGTCTCCGCCAGCGTATTTATCCGCAACAAATGGGTCGCCTCACAAAAGCTCAATCAACTTCATTTGGGACTTACCCGATGTGGCGACTGGGCTGCGGCTTTTTGGTAATCCGGATTCATATCCCATGGCCCACGGCATCAAGTTACGGACACCTGCGTATCGGTGTACCTGATTGAAGCCAGTCAGGCGGTGTCAAGCGGGGTCCGGCGCAGATTATTTCAAAGAGCCCAGAAACCGAAAGACGGCTATAAGGAGTTCGTGGCGGTGTGCTGAGGCGCAGACGCCGTGTCACACAAGACTGGCGGGTCTCAATTTTTATTTAATTGTTTTGGTGCCCAGGGGCGGAATCGAACCACCGACACGAGGATTTTCAATC
>JAYOEE010000034.1:0-25585 GCA_038106565.1 Halieaceae bacterium | reverse complement strand
TCAGTCGGCGAAGGAGGGCCGGAACGTGAGGCTCACATTGATAAAGGGGCTGCTGCTGACATCGATGCTGGGTCCACTGACCTCGCCGTCATTGATCGTGAGCGCGCGCAGGCCACCTACCCCCACCGCACCCTCCAACCAAAGCGGCCCCTTGAGGCGCATGGCAGCCCCAAAGCCAAAATCAAATCCGCTCAGATTGAGGCCCACTTTGCCGGTGCCGCTGTCGATCGCCCAGCTATTGCCCGAGTATGAGGCGCCGAGTGAGACAAACCAGTCCTTGCTCGGCGCATACATCACCTGCGGCCAGGGCAGGATGGCGCTCACGCTCCAGCGCTCGTTAAGGGTCAGCGAGGCACCCACGTAGGGCAGCACACTGGTACCAAAGTCCGAGTCGTCAAACACCACGCCAAAGAGCCACCACAGGCGGTCGTTGCGGGTATAGCGCGCCACCGCACCGCCCATCACCTGCCAGTAGTCCTTGCCGCGCTCTCCGAGGCTCGAGTGGTTATAAAACGGTACCAACGCAGCAATCACCTGCCAGTCGGGATTCACCTGATACAAATACCCCGCGGCAATTGAGGCACTCGTTACCGAAAAATCCTCGCCGTTATCTACCGAGAAGTCCGCGTAGGAAACGTACTCACCCAGCACCGCCATGCTGCGCTTAGAGAGTAAAAACGGCACCCCGGCGTATTGGCTGGTGGAACTCACCTGATACTTCCTGCCCGCGGTCTCGGGGGTAGCGCCCTCCTCGCTGACCGTGGCGTCGCCGTAATGCGTGCCGCCCAAAAACGCCACCGGCAAAAAGGGCGCGTTGCTGAAGCTCCGGGCAAAGACCAGATCGGATTCGGTAAAGGCCCGTGCGGCGCGCTCGATAAAGCCCTCCTCGGGCGGCACGACTTCGCTGGTCAGTATGTCCTCATCACTATCAGCATTCGCGCTATTGCCCTGCGCACTGCTGTCTTCGGCCATCGCCTGAGCACTCGCGTCGCTGCCATCAGACATCGCCACATCGCTAAGCACCTCGTCCGCTGAAACGGCCGGCGCAGGTAATGCGCTCAGTGCAATAGCACTAGCAAGCAGTAACGCGCAGAGCGAGTATCTAGCTGTGTGATCGGTGGCGCGCAAAAAAACTCCGGTGGGGTCAGGGGTTGAGTCTCGGGCAATCGTGGTGCGGCGGTGATTTTACCGCGCCACAGGGCTCAGGAATTCGGGTGGTAACCGGTATCCTAGCAATCCAAACGCGCGACAGGTCGTAGCATGACGATACGCCCTATTGTGTTTCAACCTCTTAGGGGTGGCATTTAGTGACAGATCTGGATCGACACAGCCCGGACCCCAACACGCGGCACAGCCCGTGGCGCTTTAGTACCGCGCCCTGCATGGACTGGACCGACCGGCACTGCCGGCGCTTCTGGCGCACCCTCACGCGCCACACGCGGGTCTATACCGAGATGGTGACCACCGGCGCGCTGCTCCATGGGGATGTCGACCGACACCTGCGCTTTAACGACGAAGAGCACCCCGTGGCGCTGCAGTTGGGCGGTGCGTCGCCCGCGGATCTCGCCCGGTGTGCGGCGCTCGGCGAGCAGTGGGGCTACGACGAGATCAATCTGAATTGCGGCTGCCCCTCGGACCGTGTGCAAAACGGGCGCTTTGGCGCCTGCCTGATGGCCGAGCCCGCACTGGTGCGCGACTGTGTGACGGCCATGCGCGACGCCTGCGAGATTCCCGTGACGGTCAAGCACCGGATCGGCATCGACCATCAGGAGTGCTACTCGGAGCTGTTAGATTTTGTTGGCACGGTGGCGTCGGGCGGTGCCGAGGTCTTTATCGTGCACGCGCGCAAGGCCTGGTTGCAGGGGCTCTCGCCCAAGGAGAACCGGGAGATCCCGCCGCTCAACTACGAATGGGTGTATCACCTGAAGCGCGACTTTCCCGAACTCACCATCGTTATCAACGGCGGCATCGAAACGCTGGATGCCTGCGAGCAACATCTGGCACACGTCGACGGCGTGATGCTGGGACGGGCGCCCTATCAAAACCCGTGGCTGTTGAGCGAGGTGGACCCGCGACTATTCGACGCGCCGGCGCCCGTGAACGCGACCCGGGAGGAGGCGATAGCGGCCATGCTGCCCTACATCGCACAGCAACTGGCCGACGGCGCGCGCCTGCACCATGTGTCCCGGCATATGCTGGGGCTGTATCAGGGAGAATACGGCGGGCGGCAATACCGCCGGCACCTCAGTGAGCACGCGCACAAGGGCGAATCGGGGGTGGATACCCTGCTCGCTGCGGCCGCTTTTTGCGCGGCGCCTCCGGCCCGCGCGCTGGCGACGGGATAGGATAACTGGCCGGCGGACCACGCCGCCGCCCGGGTATCAGCCTAGGGGACCCTGTTAGGGTTTTGTTGGCATTTTCTGGTCGCGGCGGGTGCTCGCGCGCAACATATTCAGCCTTTGTGGATTAACATAGCCCCGTGAGTGACCCCCCGCATCTGGAGAGAGGTGTGCCATGTCGAACGAGCAAATACTCAAAGAAGTGATAGAGCTACTCCACGAGCTCAAGCTGGAGCTGGTGGCGGAGATGGACTACGCGTCGCTGGAGCTACAGGTCGATGCCATCATTGAGAGAGTGTACGAGCTAAGCGAAGACGAAGAATAAACCGGGGCTTACTGCGAGAGGGTTTGGTTAGCGGGAGCCGCGTTCGTTCCCCCGCTCACGCATGTCAGAGGGTCTGGTTCAGGTTCGCTCGAGGGTGCTTACGAGATCTTTGAACGCGTCGGCGTTGTCATCATTCATCGCCATCAGCGTGCGGTGCGCCGCCAGCACCTGCTGTTTGACCTCCCCCTCTTCACAGGCCACCGCCGGGATCTCCTCGATCGCACAGTCGGTGTTGCAACATTCGTTACGACGCTCAAAGAGTTGGTTAAAGCCCATGGTGTCGAGCAAGCGATCAATGCTCGGGTTGGTACTGAAAATGGCCGGGCGAAAGTCAAATCGCTCCTTGGTCTGAATCGCCAGCTGCGCGAGCATGCCCAGGGTGGTGCTGTCGAGCCCGTCGGCCTCGGTGACATCCACCCACACGCTGACAAAGTCAGGCTCGGCAAACATCGATTGAAAGTACTGATCGAGCGCCGTGCACATGGTGAGGCGCACATCCCCCTGTAACTTGAGCACGTGAGCGCCGTCGTTGGATGCGGCGCAGATACGGCAGTCGCTCAACCCACACCTCTGCTGACAAACAGGCCGGCGATGTCGTCGGCTAAATCATCCGAGGTGACTTCACCGAGGTCCAATCGACGGATCAGATCGCCCGGTTTCTCCAGCGAACCGCTGAGGCGCTCCAAGAGCGTCTTCTCGCGCTCGATCAGATCCACCGCGTCGATGGTTTCCAGCACGCCATCAGACATGAGCACCAGCATGAAGGTCTCGGGCAGGGTGGTTTCTTCAAGGCTATAGGTGGCCTCGGGGGTGAGCCCCACGGGCATGCCCTCGCCGGGCAGGTATTCAATGTGGCCTGGGGTCATGAGCACGGGTTTGGGTAAGTGGCCTGCCACAGAGTATTGCAGTGTGTGTCGCTCAAAGTCGAGACAACCCACCACCATAGTTGCGTACTTATTCACATGTAGCTCGAGCAGCTCGCGGTTGGCCAGGGTGAGCATTTCGATCGGCTGCGTCACGGTTTTATCGTCGCGGCGCAGGTAGTCTGAGCGCTTGCGGGCAAAGAGGTTTTTCAGCAGCACCGTGGCAAAGGCAGACGAACTCCCGTGGCCCGACACGTCCGCGAGAATAAACACCACCTTGTGCTTGCCTACCCTGAAGTAGTCGGTGAAGTCACCGCTTAAATAGAGCGAGGGCAAAATGCGATGACTGAACCAGTAATCCCCTGCCTTGAGTGAATGCGCCGGAAACATCGCCTTCTGTACCTGACGGCCCGCCGCTTGGTCTTGCTCGAGAATCCGCAGAGAGTGGCTGAGCTCGGTATTGGCGCGCTCAAGATTTTCGTTGGATTCCACCAGATCCCGTTGTAATTGTCGGTGGTGAACACCGCGCTCAACGGCGCGCCTGACTAATCCGGGTTTCTCGGCGGGCTTTACAAAAAATCCCGCCGCACCCAAGCCAAGGGCGGTGGTCATGCTGTCCATGTCACGGTGGTCGCTGACCGCTAAAACGGGCACCTGCACATCAAACGAGCGCATGGCGCGTCGCACCGACGCCCAGGACACATTCAGTAACTCAACGTGGCAGATCACGCAGTCCCAGGGGCTGTCCGCTCCCAGTACCGCCTCGATATCCGGGGCTTCTGGCGTAATCTCGTAACGGTGGTGGGGATCATCCAGCGCGGCGACCAGTGTGGCTGCGCGTTCAGCCTGGTCGTCGACGACCAATACGGCCCCGATCTGGGTCATGTCAGCAGTATTGCAACCAGCGGTGATGGGGCATCAGAAATCTTCCTCGTCCCAGTCGTTGTCGAATTCAGAGAAATCGTCTTTCACCTGACCTTCCGACTCAAGTACCGCCCTATTTTGCAGGTAAACATCGCGATAAAAAACGTAACGATCACCGGTAATTACCGCTTCGGCGTCGAGGAGGCCGGCGCGTAAATCGATCACGTTAAAGAGACGCAGCCCCCAAAAAGCCTCGTCGTTAATCAGTTGACCGGTGGGGGAGGCAAAAGCATCGAATGTGGTGCCTGCGGCACCGCGCACGGTGCTCGGCCCCAACAGGGGCAGCACCAGATAATTGCCCCGGGGCACGCCCCAGATATGAAGCGTGTGGCCAAAGTCGGTCTCGTAGCGGGGGATTCCCGCCTTGCTGGCGACATCAAACAGGCCGAACACCCCCACCGTGGTGTTGGCGACCACCCGAAAGGTGTTGTTTAACGCCTGCTCGACCCGACCCTGAAGGAGTGCGTTGAGCACGCCGTTGAAATCGTAAAAGTTCATGAAGAAATTGTTGACGCCCTTGCGGCCCGCTTCAGGCATGATCGCGTCGTAACCCTGGGCAACCGGCTTGACAAGGTAGCGATCCAAACCATCGTTGGTAGCAAACATCCAACGGTTATAACCCTCCCAGGGATCGCGTTCCTGCTCGGCGTGCAACGCAACCGGCGCCATCAGCGACAGGATCAAAATCGCGAGCGAAGAAAAGCGCGCCGTGCGGGAGACGGGAGAGCTCGGGAAACAAATTGTGACGTACCGCAACATACTGAGGTGCTCTGGGCTCCTTTCTTCGCATATGGTAACGCTAATGGTTTTGTTGGTCACGAACCGTCAGCGGGGATTCTGCGTCATCCAAGCCTGTACCTGATGCCACTGCTGCTCGAGGCGTTTACTCGATACTGGCAGTCGCGTTTTCATTTGTTGGGCAAACAGCGACACCCTGAATTCCTCCAACATCCAGCGGTACTGGTGTGCCTCTGACGACAGCCGGGTTAAACCAGGGTGTTGGCTCTCGGCCTCTACCAGCACCGTCGACCAGGGCGCCAGCAACTCGAGTGCTTTTTGATCCTTGAGGTACTGCCCGTTCAATCGTCCCATGCGATGCTCCGCAGCTTTGGCGTAGCGCGGATACTGCGCCAGCCATTCGCTACCTGCATAACGCAACGTACTGGAGTGCAATAGCGCGGCCATACCCCGCCAGCAGTCGTCCTGACTGTCCTGATAATCACGATTGAGCTTGGCCGCCGTGGTCCTGGCCGCGGCCCATGCCTTGAGCGCCTGCGCGATCTGTTCAGACAGCGCGACCGCGTCGCCGTGCCAACGTACCCGGAGCGCGTCGAACCAGGCTTTAAAAGCCGCTTCCGAGCGCGGTAGCGAATCGAGCTCGAGCGCATCATGGGCGACCGCGGCGATCACGTCCTCGACCAACTGTTTGCGATCCACGTCGACTGCGGCGAACGCCAATACCAGTTCATTGCCCGCAAATAACGCCTTGCGAAGTGATTTGATCAATTGACTCGCCTGCCTGATCGCCAATGCCACCAGCCCCTCTTCGTGAGCCAGCAGCGCATCACCCGGATAATCCAGCAACCGCACAGCGATACCCTGCGCCTCGGCGACTACCGCGGGGTGTGCGATCACCTCGAGTCCCGCCGCCTTCGATTTCCATACCGAAGGTAAATCACCAAAGTCCCAGCGCTCTACCTGGTCGCGCTCGGGAGAATTTTTCTGTGGCGCAGCGGCGGCGGTGTCACCCGCCCTGAACTCCGCCACCAACTGAGCCATGTCCCTGCCCTGCCCGAGCAACTTGCCGGTCGCGTCGACCACGCGAATGTTCATGCGATAAAAATCTTCAAGCTGGTCGGGTTGCCAGTCGGTGGCACCCACCTGCACACCCCGCTGCCGCTTGAGCACCTCCCCAAAGGCGGCACACAAATCCGCGTCTTGCGCGGTGAGTTCGGTCAACGCGGCATCGACCACGTCAGGTGCTGGAACCAGCTGCTTGCGCAGCCCTTTGGGCAGGCCTTTGATCAGCGCGATGCATTTATCACGCAACAGCCCGGGCACTAACCATTCGAACAGGTAACGCGGCGCGCGGTTCAGGAGCGGCAGCGGGATCGTGATCGATACCCCGTCGTTTTGGCGCCCGGGCTCAAACTGGTAGCGAAGCTGATAGTCGACGCCCTGCCAATTGAGGGTCGGGGGAAACTGCGCCTCCACTTCGGCACCGGGGTCTCGGACCAGAATCTGATCGCGCTTGAGGAGCAAACTGTCATCGCGGGTACGATCCTGCTTGAGCCACTTGATCAGCGAGGTCATTCCCACACAGTGGCTCGCCAGGCGCTCGTCGTAAAACCGCACCAGCGCCTCTTCCTCAATCAGCAAATCACGCCGGCGTGTTCGCGATTCCAGTTCCTCTACAGAACGCATTAGCGAGAGATTTTCCCTCAGGAAACGTGGCGGCTTCATGACGTTTCCGGTTACCAGCGCGTCTCGGATAAAGATCTCTCGCGAGGCTTTGGCATCGATTTCACCAAAATGGACCCGGCGCCCGTCACTGATCGTCAGGCCATATAACGTGACACGCTCTTTCGCCATGACGCGACCACTGCGACGCTGCCACGCGGGCTCGTAGTGATGGTATTTGAGCACCCGGGGATTGACCCGCAGCAACCAGTCAGGCTCAATCGCGGCGCATTGACGGGCGTATACCTGCGTGGTCTCAACTATCTCGCCAGCCACCATCCAGGGCGGGGGCTTCTTGTACTGTCCCGAGCCCGGAAACACTACGATTTTTCGATTCCGCGTTGCGTTGAACTGTTTACCTTCGTCCCGCTGGGCGACATTACCCAACAACCCTGTTAGCAGCGCACGGTGGATGGCTTCGTAGGCCTCCTCTTCGGGTAATTGCGGTGGCACTCGAAACCCCAGTTGCCGGCACGCCAGCACCAACTGACCGTGAATTTCACGCCACTCGCGCATCCGCATGTAAGCAAAGTATTCGCGCTGACATAGCTTGCGCAGCTGGTTTTGACTGAGCGCCTGCCGTTGCGACTCGTAATAGCGCCACAGCGCTATCCACGCCAGAAAATCCGAGCGCGCGTGCTGAAACCGCGCATGCGCCTGATCAGCCTGCGCCTGCTTGTCGGTGGGGCGCTCACGCGGATCCTGTATCGACATGGCACTGACCACCACCAGCACCTCGGCAAGACATCCCAGCTCTTGGGCAGCGAGCAGCATGCGTCCCAAACGCGGGTCAACCGGAAGCCGCGCAAGCTTGCGCCCCAGTGCAGTGAGCTTGCCCCGAGCAGATACCGCGCCCAGCTCCTCGAGTAGCCGATAACCGTCGCGCACCACTTTTGAATCAGGTGGGTCAATAAACGGGAATCGATCGACTTCTCCCAGACCCAGCTCGAGCATTCTGAGCACCACCGCCGCGAGGTTGGTGCGCCGAATCTCCGGGTCGGTGAACTCGGGTCTGCCGAGAAAATCCTGCTCGCTGTAGAGCCGAAAACAAACACCGTCGGAAAGTCGGCCGCACCGGCCCTTGCGCTGATTCGCACTGGCCTGGGAAATCGGCTCGATCGGGAGTCTTTGCAGGCGACTCCGCACGCTGTAGCGACTGATGCGGGCCTCACCGGGATCAATCACATAGCGAATGCCCGGGACCGTCAGAGAGGTCTCGGCAACATTGGTCGCCAGCACCACTCGCATACCCGCGCCGCCACTCTGAAAAACGCGATTCTGCTCGGCCTGACTCAGCCGTGCGTAAAGTGGTAGCACGCGCAATCGCTCGTTGTGACGGAGGGCTTTGGCAAGCTCGCGGATATCGCGCTCTCCGGGCAGAAATACCAGCGCATCGCCGCGCGGACCGAAGCGGCCCTGCTCTATTTCGGAGAGCAAGTCCACGATTTGTTGGCGCACACCTTCGTCCCGATCCTCGGTATCGCCAACGTACTCCACCTCGACGGGGTAGGTGCGCCCGCTGACCTCAATAATGGGTGCGCCATTAAAATGTTCAGAGAAGCGGTCCACATCGATGGTGGCCGATGTGACGATAACCTTGAGATCCGGCCGGCGCGGCAGCAACTGCTTTACATAACCCAGCAGAAAATCAATGTTGAGGCTGCGCTCATGCGCCTCATCAATAATCAGCGTGTCATAGGCCGTCAGGTCTCGATCGTGCGTCAGTTCGGCCAGCAAGATGCCATCCGTCATGAGCTTGATGGCGGTGGCCTCAGAAACCGCGTCGTTAAAGCGAATCTGGTAACCGACCAAATCCCCCAGGGAGGTATTGAGCTCATCGGCGATACGCTGAGCCACCGTTCTCGCGGCGATGCGCCGCGGCTGCGTGTGGCCAATACGCTGCGCCCGGCCCCGTCCCAGATTCAGACAAATTTTGGGGAGCTGGGTGGTCTTACCCGAACCTGTCTCACCCGCGAGAATCACCACCTGATGATCCCGAATGGCTGCTTCGATGTCCTCGCGCCGCTCGCATACCGGCAACTGCGCTGGAAAATCGATCGTTGCCGGCACCGCGCGTTCGCGTTCCCCTTGGCTGGCGGTCATTCCGGTAGGCCGCGCTCAGTCGAGATCGCGCAGCTCGCGACGCAGGATCTTACCCACTGCCGTCTTGGGCAATTCGTCCTTGAACACGACCGATTTGGGCACTTTGTATCCGGTCAGCCCCTCACGCATGAACTCACGGATGTCCTCTTCGGTCAGAGCAGGGTTGCTGCGCACCACATACATGCGAATCGCCTCCCCCGTGCTGTCGCTTGGGATACCAATGGCGGCGCACTCGACTACGTCTGGGTGAGCCACCAGCACATCCTCAAGCTCGTTCGGATAAACGTTAAATCCGGACACCACAATCATGTCTTTCTTGCGGTCAACAATGCGCAGATAACCATCGGGCTGTACCAATGCGATATCACCGGTGGCGAACCAGCCCTCACTGTCTATCACCTCGGCGGTGGCTTCGGGTCGTTGCCAGTAACCCGCCATGACTTGCGGGCCGCGCACACACAGCTCCCCCGGCTCGTCCAGACCAAGGGTTCGCCCCTCGTCGTCGCGAATCTGGATCTCCGTGCCCGGCACCGGCACGCCAATTGTTCCGATTTGCACGCCGTTGCCCGGATTGGCCGACACCGTTGGCGAGGTCTCCGTGAGGCCATAGCCCTCGGACACTCTGCACCCGGTCACGTCTTGCCAGCGATTCGCCGCGTCATGGGTCAGCGCCATGCCTCCTGAGAGGGTAACTTTGAGGTTGGAAAAATCGAGGGCGCAAAACTGCTCGTTGTTACACAGCGCAACAAAGAGCGTATTCAGACCGCAAAATAGCGTCGGGCGGTACTGCTCAAATGCCTTCACTACCGAGGGTAAATCGCGTGGGTTCGGCACAAACGCGGTGTGCGCGCCAATGCGCAGCCCGTACATCGACGCCGTAAAAGCGTAGATATGGTAAACGGGCAGCGGCTGCAGGATGGTGCTGCCCTGCCCGTCAATATTGTGCGTAGTAAAGAAAGCATCACTCTGCAACACGTTGGCAATCAGATTGCCGTGGGTGAGCATTGCACCCTTGGCGACGCCGGTGGTGCCACCCGTGTACTGCAGCATGGCGAGATCCTCTCGGTTGAGAATCACGGCGCGATAGGGCGTTTTGGCACCCTGGCGGAGCACATCGTTGAGCTTCAGCGCCCCCGGGATCGAAAACTCGGGCACCATCCGCTTCACGTACTTGACCAAAAAGTTAATCAACGATCGCTTGGGTTGCGGGTGCAGGTCGGCAATCTCGGTCACTACGACCGTCTCTACCCCGGTGCGTGGCAGCACGGCCGCGGCGGTCTGGGCCACGTTGGCCTGCACAACCATTACCTTAACCCCGGCATCGTTTAACTGATGCTCCAACTCACGCTCCGTGTACAACGGATTGGTGTTCACCACGACCATGCCCGCCCGCAGGGCACCCAAACACACCACCAAGTACTGAATGAGATTGGGCATCTGAATCGCGACGCGATCACCGCGATCGAGGCCCACTCCATTTTGCAGCCAGCCCGCAAATTGCGCGGACAGCCGATCGAGATCGGCATAGGTCAGTGTATGACCCACGCTGCTGCAGGCCGATTCTTCGCGGTAGGTGGCCAGGGCCTCCTCGAAGAGCGCCACAATCGAGGGGTAGTTATCGGTACTGATCTGGGCAGGGATACCCAATGCGCTGAGCTGCGCCGCGATCACGCTCTGGACCGTTTCCGTCATGGGGTTTTCTCGGGTAATACAGATGGTTTAGGTATGATGTGGATCGCAGGGTGCGGGGTCAACCTCCCCCACCCATGAAGCCGCAACATCAGGAGCACTCCTTTGCAGATCACTAACCTGACCTTTGATGAAATTAACATTGGCGATACGGCAGACTATACCCGTCTGATTACCAATCTGGAGGTCGAGGCTTTTGCCGCGGTTTCGGGAGACCACAATCCCCTGCATCTCGATCCTGAATATGCCGCCACCACGCCCTTTGGCGAATGCATCGCCCACGGCATGCTGACCGGCGCACTGATCAGCGCCGCCATCGCCATGCAGCTACCGGGGCCGGGCTCGGTTTATCTCAGCCAGAATATTCAGTTCAGAGCGCCCGCTTTCTTGGGTGACACGCTCACCGTTACGCTAACAGTGACTGACAAGCACGCCAAGCGGCCCTGGGTCACTTTGCAATGCGAGGTGACGAATCAGGATGGCAAGGCCATAGCCCGCGGCGAAGCTCAGGTCGCGGCGCCCACCGCAAAGGAAACCGTCACGATCGTGCCGCCGCCGGCCATTCAGCTATTGGAGGAGGCGCTGCTGGCGGAATCGGACTGAGCAAACTGTTCCGGGTCGATATACATCAATTCAATGAGCACCACCGGATCCGTCGCGGACGGTGTGGCCCCCATCATCAACATATTCGGTACGCCGTCGACCGCGACAATACCGGGCACGCCAAACAAGCGGCGCTCCGAAGTGGCCTGACCACTCTCATCCATCATGCGCATGACGGTGAGTGACTTCTCCTCGTCGCGCAGCACCTCGGTTAGCCCCGACAGCATCGCCAGCACGGAATCCCGGAAAATTGAAAAATTGAGCGGCCCCCTGAATTCGCTATGGTCGAGCTTGAGATCGAGTCGCACTTCGCTTTCGTCCTCCATTCGCAGGCGGGTTAAAGCCACCCGCTTGCTCGCCTCCAGCTCTCTGAACAGCCGCTTGCCCACCGTGCGCGAGCAGTCAATCAACGCCTGGTGTATTACGTTGATGCAGATAGTGGCGAACTGCTCGTCCGTCAGGTTTCGATCACTTGTTGCCATGGGGTTTCCTGATAGCGCGGTGCTGGAGACGCGATGGTAACGTGCGGGGGCGCATGGGCCTACCGCCTTTTTACAACGCCATATCGCCAGCCGTTTGTTAGACTACCGAGGCCGGCTGGCTTTAATGCCTTCGCCCTCGCGGATCGCACTGAACACGACATTCTCTTGATCAATCCCACTCAAAAAGTCTGGCGACCCCTGCCCGCTCCCGAGCTCGACTGGCAAGGCAACGTGCCAGTATCTCGAGCCACCGGCGATATTTATTTTTCCACGGACGATGGTCGCGCCGAGTCCGACTATGTATTTATCGAAGGTAATCGGCTCCGGGAACGCTGGGGCGAGTGGCAGCGCGAAACGGCGTTCGTCCTCTGCGAACTGGGCGTGGGCACCGGTTTGAATGTTTGTCAGACGCTCGCCGAATGGTTGCGGGTGAGACCCGCAGGCCGCACCTTGCACTACATCGGTATTGAGCGTGCACCGCTCCCTCCGGCATCCATGGCGCGAGCGCTATCGGCATGGCCCGCGCTCTCATCCATCAGCGAATCATTGCTGGCCCGATGGCCCGATCCGCTGCCGGGATGTCACCGGCGGCGCTTCCCCGACTGGGGGGTCACACTGGACCTTTGGTGGGGCGATGCCAGTGAAGTGCTGGGCGATCTGGCAAGCCACGGCCGCGCATGGATTGACGCCTGGTTTCTGGATGGTTTCGCGCCAGCCAGAGAGCCGGGCCCCTGGAGCGAGGCGGTCTACTCCGCCATGGCTGCACTGAGTCATACCGGGGCAACCTTTGCCACCTTTACCGCATCGGGCGATGTGAGGCGTGGCCTCTCAGCTAACGGATTTCAGGTACACAAGCGGCCGGGCTACGGTGACAAACGAGACGCCTTGGCCGGCGAACTGGCTGCGCATCGACCCTATCCGCTGATCCACACGCCATGGGATCTCAACCCCCTAACGCATCCAGGCGGCGAGGCTTGCGTGGTCGGGGCGGGTCTGGCGGGCGCACATGTCGCTCACGCTCTGGCAGCACGTGGCATCCCCGTGACGGTGCTCGAGGCCGACGGCATTGCCGAGGGCGGCTCGAGTAATTTACAGGGCGTCACCTACACGCGATTGTCGCACCAGCACAATCCGCTCACGGACTTTTCTCTGGCCGCCTTCAGTTTTGCCACCGATCTTTATGAGGGGCTGTTGGCGTGCGGCACGCTGGTAGCAGGGCGCGACGGAGGATTGGGCGGCTATATACAGCTGCAGGAGGCAGACGAAACGCTGGATCATCTCGCTTTGGCCTTGCCAGACGCGCCTGATTTTGCCGCCGTACTCAGTGCCGAGGACATTGCTGCACTGATAGGCGTGATGCCGCGCTCTGGCGGCATTCACTATCGACGCGGAGGCTGGCTTGACCCGCGCGCGGTATGTCGAGCGCTACTAGACCATCCGCTCATTACCCTGCGGCAACACTGTGGTCCGGTCACGGTGTCGGCCGCCGGCGGCGGCTTGTGGCGAGCCCATAACGATCTTGGCGAGGTTCTATCGGAGACAGCCACCGCGGTGCTGTGCACCGCCTCAGGAGTTCACACGCACGAGGGTTTGGCCTGGCTTCCCATGACCACCATCCGCGGGCAAACCACCCACCTGGCATCTCGCCCTGAACTGGATCGACTGGGTATTCCACTATGCGACAAAGGCTATCTTCCTCCGGCACGAGACGGCATACACTGCTTGGGTGCGAGCTTCGGGCCGGGTGACGAACATACGGATGAACGCGCCGCCGAGCACGCGCATAATATCGGGATGATGCACGAAGCCCTGCCAAGCTTGACGCTTTCCCAGCCCGCCGAGGGATGGACAGGGCATGTGGCGCTGCGATGCAACAGCAATGACTACTTGCCCATTGTGGGTGTGGCGCCCGACTTGGCGACGTTCAACCAGCGTTACGACGGCCTGCGGCATGACCGCAAGCGCACGATCGACGCGCCGGCTCCGGTACTGGGCGGGCTGGCTATGCTGACCAGCCTGGGTTCACGTGGTCTCACGGCAGCACCGCTGGCGGCCCAGATACTGGCCGACCAACTGCTGGGCTCGCCGCCCGCAGCGCCTCGCTACTTGCAACGTGCTGTATCTCCTTCCCGGTTCGCCGAACGTGCGCTCAAACGAGGTGAGCCGCTGTGAGGCGACGTGGTCCAGCTGAAAGCATTGCAATGATCTGCTGGCTCCTCGCACTTTGCTCGATCGCCCCCGCTCCTGCGGCCGCTGCAGACGCGGGCGAACAGGGGGGCAATGCCGAGGTCGCGCAATACGGCTACCGCGTGGTGTCAAAGCAGCGGTTCGACCGAAATAATTTCACCCAGGGTCTCGAAATTCACGATGGCCGACTGTACGTGAGCTCGGGGCTTTACGGGCAGTCAGCGATTCGGGTCTACGCGTTCCCGGAGCTCGAACCACTGCAAACGATTCCTGTGGATTCCCGCATATTTGCCGAGGGTTTGACGATCATCGACAACCGACTGTTTCTGCTTTCCTGGCGGGAGCGGATCATGCTGGTGTATTCGCTGCCCGATATGACGCTGCTGGGTCAGAGTGCGCTGCCCGGCCAAGGCTGGGGCGCCACCCATCATGGCTCGGTGCTGTGGTTCAGTGACGGTTCCGATAAATTGTATTCAGCCGATATCAACGACGGGGGCAAACTCAGCGTCTTGCCTGTCACGCTGGACGGCGCCCCACTCCGCAACCTCAATGAACTGGAGTGGGTTCAGGGAGAGATCTGGGCTAATGTGTGGCAGTCCGACCAGATCGCGCGGATCGACCCCGCCAGCGGTCGCGTGGTGGGCATCATTGACCTGACAGGCCTGCTTACCGATGAAGACCGGCTACGCGATACCGATGTGCTAAACGGTATCGCGAGAGACCCCGACACGGGCGCCATCTGGGTCACCGGAAAGCGGTGGCCCTGGCTATTTGAAATTGCGCTGGAAAACCACGAGCCTTGACCGCACATTAGACAAGACATAGCTAACCATGACACCAACGGAATCCAACATGACTGAAGCCTCTCGCACCCACGAGACCTCCGAGCATCCCAACACATTTGTCCGACAGCGCGCGGTGCCCATTCCCAGCCTGAATCTGACCGTTGAGGAGTACGTGCATCCGCGAACGGGCGCCGTTCACCTGCATCTGGATGCCGAATCCGCGGAGAATGTCTTCATGGTGGCGCTGCGCACCGTGCCGGAGGATTCGACTGGCGTCGCTCACATTCTGGAGCACACCGCGCTCTGCGGCAGTGAGCGATATCCGGTGCGCGATCCGTTCTTCATGATGCTGAGACGATCGCTGAACACCTTTATGAACGCTTTCACCAGCTCCGACTGGACGGCATATCCGTTTGCCACCCAGAACCGCAAGGATTTCGGCAACCTGCTTGATGTGTATCTGGACGCAGTGTTCTTCTCGCGGCTGGATCCGCTTGATTTTGCTCAGGAGGGCCACCGCGTCGAGTTTGAGAACGACGACGCGACCGCGCCGCTGGTATTCAAAGGTGTGGTGTTTAACGAGATGAAGGGCGCCATGTCTTCGACTCCCTCCGTCTTATGGGATCGGCTGTGTCACGAGTTGTTCCCTTCGAACACCTACCACTTCAACAGCGGCGGCGACCCGGAGCGAATTCCCGATTTGACCTATCAGCAACTTCGGGACTTTTATGCCGAGCACTACCATCCCAGTAATGCGATCTTTTTGACCTTTGGCGACATCCCCGCAGAGGCCCACCAAATCAAGTTTGAGTCAGCGGTATTGCACCGGTTTGACGCACTGGAGCGCAAAATCGAGGTCGAACTGGAGGCGCCTTTCGCAGCCCCTCGTGCGGCGACGCATCCTTTTGCAGTGGATCCCGAGGAGAGTGGAGACAAAAAAACCCACCTGGTGATCGGCTGGAAGCTGGGTGAGAGCGCAGACCTGACCGCCATGCTGGAATCGCAGCTGGTGTCTTCCGTACTCATGGAAAACAGCGCCTCACCCCTGATGCAGTATCTGGAAACCACCTCGCTGGGGACGGCACCCTCCCCTCTGTGTGGACTGGAAGAGTCTATGCGGGAAATGGTGTTTTGCTGCGGTATCGAAGGAAGCGAAAGCGTCCATGCCGAGACATTTGAGCGGGAGGTCCTCGAACTGATTGAGAAGGTGGCTGCTGACGGCGTTGACCCTGACAAGATTGAAGCCATCCTCAGGCAAATTGAGCTTCACCAACGGGAGGTCAGCGGCGACGGGATGCCCTACGGACTTAACCTCATGTTGCGTGCACTTGGCGCCGCGACCCACTACGGCGATGCCGTGGCAGCGCTTGATCTCGACCCCGTTATCGCCACGCTGCGGGAGCGCGTGCAAGACACCCAATACATTCCCAGCCTCATCAGGCAGTTGCTAATTGATAATCCCCACCGGGTTCGACTGGTGGTCGAACCCGACCCCGGTCTCTCAAAGGCTCGAGATGCCGCAGAGACCGCCCGGCTGGCGGAGATGAAATCTGCTTTGAACGGCGAACACACCGCCGAGATTCTGGATCTTGCGAGCCGGCTCCGCGACCGTCAGGCACAGAAAGACGATCCAGACGTGCTCCCAAGGGTGGAGCTGACTGACATTCCCGCCGAGATCCCCTCACCCGTTCCGCTTATTCAGGAACATGGCAGCACCCATTACCGTTACACCGCCGGTACGAATGGCCTGGTCTATCAACAGTGGATCAGTCGACTACCCGAACTGACCGCCGGCGAGCAGGAGCATCTCCCCTTGGTGAGCGCGCTCATGGCCGAAGTGGGCGTGGGTGACCTGAATTATCTTGAGGCGCAGGACCGCCACTCAGCGACCGTTGGTTCGTTGAGCGCAGCGGTGAGTAGCCGCGCGCACCGAGACGACGAACAATTGGCAGACGCGTACTTTGTCCTGTCGTCCAAAGCGCTGGCAGATCGTATCGAACCTCAGCTCGAGCTGATGTCTGACACGCTGCAGCGAGCGCGTTTTGACGAACACGCACGCATCAGGGATCTGATCAGTCAGATTCGTGCACGTCGCGATCAAAGCATTACCGGCAACGGACACATGCTGGCGATGAGTGCCGCCTGCTCGGGAATGAGCCCCCTCGCCCGTCTTGCACATGAGCAAGGTGGTCTGGAGGGCATCCGCCGCATGCGGGCGCTCGACAAAGCGCTGAACCAAGAGGGTGAGCTGGAAATGCTCGCTACGTCACTGCAATCAGTGCATCTAAAACTGGCAGAAGGCGGCGCGCCTGTGCTCTGCACGATTGCCGACGCGCCTAATATCGATGCTGCGTCAGCGGCGGCCGAATCGGCAGCGGAGGCGTTGCCCGGGGGCGAGCGCGCGCTGTGGTGTGGGGACGCGATACGCGAAGCCAGACAAGAAATGTGGGTTACCAATACTCAGGTGAATTTTTGTGCACGCGCTTATCCAACCGTACCCTCAGGACACCCCGATGCTCCGATACTGACTGTGCTCGGCGCGTTCCTGCGCAACGGATTTTTGCACCGCAGTATTCGCGAGCAGGGTGGCGCTTATGGTGGTGGTGCCAGCCATGACGCCAACATTGGTGCCTTCCGATTCTTTTCTTATCGCGATCCCAGATTGCTCGATACGCTGAACGATTTCGATGCTTCCGTGCAATGGCTGTTGGATTCACAGCATGAGCAACTTGCGCTGGAAGAGGCCATTCTCAGCGTTGTCGCCAGCCTCGATAAACCGGGCTCACCCGCTGGCGAGGCCAAGCGACATTTTCAGGAATGCCTGTTTGGACGCACCGACGCGCATCGAAAAACGTTCCGCGCCGGAATTGTGAACACCACCATCGACGATCTGCGCCGGGTGGCGGAGCAGTATCTGCGGCCGGAGCGCGCCAGTACAGCGGTGGTCACCCACGCCTCTGGCGCCGAGACTCTGGCGGCATCAGGGCTCGGGCTTACGCGGCAGGACCTGCTGTGAGCGTCATCACATAGCCAACACCTTGGGGCGCCCAGGCCGCAAGAAACTGCGAATTTGGCCAGACGAGCATTCCCTGAGAGGGGTCTGCCAGCACCACATAGTTGCCCGCAGCCGCGCTGAGTACAGTGAAATGGGATCCGGTCTCCAACTGCAGATGAACCAAAGCAGGCAAGGGCCAACCCGACAGTGCGGCGGGTGAGATATGCGCGATACGAGGCTCGGCTCCCATATGCCGCGCCATCACCACCAATTGGGCAAGGCTGTAGCCTTGCTGCCGAATACGCAGCGCCGTCCCCGCATTACCGGGCAAAGCGGCCTCCAACTCTCGAACGTCGACGGGCATTTGCAAATGAACCGATAGCAAATGCGCCAATGCCGCGACGCCGCAATCATAAGCCGCCCGCTGACGAACAACGGGTTGGTCTGGCGCCTTGACGGGCTGCGCCTGAGCGCCCGCGACAGACACGGCTAATATCAGCAGCAGCCACACCAATCGCCTGATCATTTTCTCGATATGGGCGACGGCCAGCCAGTTGCCCGGCCGCGCACATTCCCAGAGATTGCGTGCGTAGCCGGGCAAATCACCCCGTGGCAACAATTGTGCAGCGAGGCCGGGTGACAGCGCGTGGGCATTGAGCCGTGTGCGCTTACCCCGTTGCACAAGATACCCGCGGGATTTGCCTCCGTGCGCGCCTTGCCAAGCCCATTACGATCACCGCAGCGCCCATGAATAACAGTGTGAGCGAGGCGCCCAAGGGAATCTTGTCACCGGCGGCAAAGTGGATCACTGCCACCACCGCGCCCCACAGCAGCAATGCGGGCACAATCCTCGTGCTAAAGTAGCGGGCGACCGCACGCTCCCAAGCGGCGGTCGCTAATTTCTCTTGCAATCTCAGAGCGCTACTGACGGGTAACGACGACACCGAATCGTCGCGCATGGTTAATGCTCCGGCTCCTTATCCGCGTAAAAGGGAACATAAATCCCCCAGTAAAAGGACGCCAGCGCCAGATCTACTGCTGCCACACCCAATACGTAGGGCAGCACCTTACCTCTAACCTGAGCCGCTTCCAGCTCAGACACCACTCTGGCCTGCTCTTCCTGAAAGGGGCCGTACCCCACCTGCAAAGAGAGCGTATCCGGTTGCCCCAGCCCACCGCTCAGCGGGGTGCCCGCATAACTCAGCTGCGAACCCGCAACCGCCAACCCTATTGCAACACGTTTCCAATTTTTCATTCACGTAACTCCTTTTATCGTTAAGAGGCTGACCGGACAAAACCGCGTAGCGGATCCGCCCTGATCATCAGCACACTGTGCCAAGCGGACTATTGCTCTCCCACGTCATGGACGAGCACAATCCCTCTCCGGTCTGAAAGGATCGGATTCGAGCAGGAGAGAGTGGAATGATCGTCAAGCGGGTGGCAGGTGCGCTGGGAGCAGAGCTGCAGGGAATCAATTTGGCTGAGGGCATAGATGCTGCGCTCGCCGATCGTCTGCGTCATTTGCTCAATGAACATGAGGTCTTGTTTTTGCGGGACCAGACCATTTCACCATCAGACCAAAAAACATTGGCCGAGGTTTTTGGTCCGCTGCAAACGCATCCCGCCTACAGCACCGTCGAGGGACTCCCCGAGGTCATGATTCTCGAGAGCACGGAAGAAAAACCCTCCAAGATCGAGATGTGGCACTCCGACATGACGTTCCGGCAACATCCACCTTCGGTCACGGTGCTGCGCGGCATCACGATTCCCGAAGTCGGCGGGGATACGCTATTCGCCAGCATGACCGCAGCTTTTCAAGGCCTCTCGCCGGGCATGCAACGGTATCTGGATGGCCTTATTGCGGTGCACGATTTCAGCCACGGCTTTAAAGAAAGCCTCAGCGAGCCCGGTGGCCGCGAGCGACTGGCCGACGCCGTAGCGGCCAATCCACCTGTGCGTCATCCCGTCGTTCAGGTGCATCCCGAGACGGGGAAAAAAGTGCTATTCGTGAACGCGCTGTTCACCACGCATATTGAGGGCTTGCCACCGCTTGAGTCAGCGGAAGTGCTTCAATTCTTGTGGCGCCATGCGAGCCTGCCGGAGTATACCTGCCGCTTTCACTGGCAACCCGACAGCATGGTGCTCTGGGATAATCGTAGTACTCAGCACAAACCGGTCAACGATTTCTTTCCCGCCACCCGACGCCTGCACCGCGTGGTGAGCGAGGGCGATCAGCCGTACTGAAGTTCGCTAGTCAGCTTTGATCGCTGCGAGATACTGATTGATCTCGCGCTTCACCAGAGGCGCAAACAAATACAGTGCCAGAATATTCGGCAGCGCAATCATGAAGGTCATGGCATCGGAGAAATCCAGCACGGCCCGCAACTCCAACATACAACCCAGCGCAATAAACGCACAGAATATTAGCTGGAACACAATGGTCCTCAGACGACCCTCGCCCACCAGATAGGTCCAGCCTTTCAAACCATAGTAAGACCACGCCAGCGCGCTGGAAAAAGCGAACAATAGCGCCGCAAGCGCGATGACATAGGGCGCCCATGAAAAGTGCCAGGCAAAGGCGGCAGAGGTGAGCTCGATGCCCGCCAGACCGGACCCCATTAAGCCTTGAGGGATGGCGGTGGTAAGGATGACCAGTGAGCTCAACGAGCAGATCACGACCGTGTCGATAAATGGCTCTAACAGCGCGGTGATGCCTTCCGATGCGGGGGCCTCGGTCTTGACCGCCGCATGGGCGATAGAAGCCGAGCCGATCCCCGCCTCATTTGAAAAAAGCGCCCGCTGAAAGCCGATTACCATCGCACCCAAAATACCCCCCGACGCCGCCTGGCCGGTAAAGGCCTCGGAGAGCACCATTGCGAGCGCCGAGGGCAGATACTCTGCGCTAAGACCGATAACCAACACACTGCTGCAAAAATAGAGCAACCCCATGACCGGCACCAGTATCGCAGCCACCTGTGCAATGGAGCGGATGCCGCCAATGATCACCGCCCCGATCACACTGGCGAGCGCGAGTCCAAACAACCATCCGCGATCCGCGAGAAAAGAATCCTGGCCGCCAGTAATGACAAGCACCTGCGCAAAAGCCTGATTGGACTGAAACATGTTGCCAATACCGAGGCAGCCAATCACCAATGCCAAGGCATAAAAACCGCCGAAACCCCGTCCCAACAGCGGCCAACCTCGCTCCCTCCAATACATTTCCATGTAGAACATCGGCCCGCCGGAAACCGAGCCGTCGTCGTTATAGCGCCGATACTTGACGCCCAGCGTGCACTCCACCAATTTTGTCGTCATGGACAACAGGCCAGCGATAAAAAGCCAAAAAGCCGCGCCCGGTCCACCAAGCGAAATGGCCACCGCCACGCCGCCAATATTTCCCACCCCGACCGTTCCGGATATAGCGGTGGAAACCGCTTTGAAATGACTGATCTCTCCGCGCGCATCGGGATCCGAAAAGTCACCCCGAGCATGCCGGATAGCTAAACCCAACGCTCTCAAATTGATGAAGCGGAGGTAAAACGTAAAAAACAGCCCCGCCACTGCGGTCCAGACCACGATGAGGGGCACCTGTGTGCCAGCCACGGGCACGGCGTAAAAAACAATTGAAGATAGCGCTTCTGCAATGGGCCCGAGATGCGTCTCGACCCATTGATCAGGAGAAAGACTCACGCCGGGCGCACCGTGTGCCTGAGTACTTCTTCGTATCCCCTGAATACGGGCAGTTCAGCTAGCAGCCCTTTGCGTCTGAGCAACGCCCTAAACCCCGGCAAGCGGTAACACGGCACGCCGGGCAGCAGATGGTGTTCGAGGTGGTAGTTGACGAAATTGGGCGCCATTAAAAAACGTTGCCAGGCAGGCGCATCCACCGTTCGCGTATTCATCCTCGGGTCGGGATCGAGGGCGTCGGGAACCGCTGCGTGTTCGGCGATCTGCCGCAACCTGATCACAAGCATGTAAGAGGTCATCAAGGTTCCGAACCATAACCACCAAGTCCATCCGATCCCCATGAGCCATAAAAACAAGCCGAGCGTCGCCTGCACCGCCACTTGCTTGATAAATAAACTGCCGGCGGCAGATTGAGCGTTGCCTCCAAAATGAGACAGCCCGCCCCGCACAAGACCTCGCAACAGTTTGAATCCGGTTTGGCCCGTCAAGTCGCGGAACACTTTACGCAGAAAGCTCCGGCGCTCGATGGGATAGGCCCGATAGTTGGGTAAATCGGGATCATCGGCGGTACCCGCGAGCCGATGATGGTCGAGGTGACCCGTCGCATAACTGCCAAGATCGTTAAGCGTAGGAAGCGCGCATAACCACTGGCCTACCCACTGATTCAGCGAGCGGTGCGCAAACAGTGTCCTGTGGCCCGCTTCGTGCATGAGTACAGACAGGCCCAACTGCCGTCCAGGCAATACCAGCCAAACAAACAAAAACGTCAAGGGACTAGGGTAAAACCCAGCCAGCGACAGGAGCAGAATAATGATTAGCCAGTTGGACAGGACCAACCACCACGCCCACGTGTCGCTGCGGTGCAGGACTTGCTCCCTCTCCGAGGCGCTCAGGCACTCATTGATTTTTAACATGCGGCATCCACCATGCCCCGATTATCGGCGATTTCGCCCGCGCTTCAAACGGCTTTGTCATATCGGACGCAGTTAAAGCAACAGACCCGCACCGCCCCGGCGAGCGGCAAAATGGATTACGCCCTGACTAAAAGGGGAAAACCCGAGGAAGTAGCGTGAGCACCACCCCTGAATAAACGAGCGATACCAACCAGCCGTAACGGATGTAATCGCCGCGGGTGTAACCTCCGAGGTTTTGCACCATCAGGTTAGTAGTGTAGCCGTAAGGTGTCAGAAAAGACGCGCTGCCGCCCAGCGCCACGGCCATCACAAATGCCATGGGGTCCAGCCCGGTCGTGACTGCCACGGTATAACCCAGCGGAAACATCAGCGCCGCGGCCGCGTTATTGGTCATCAACTCGGTCATTGCCAGCGTTAACAAATAGATTGCTACCAGCATAGCCATCGGCGGAACTACCCCGATGGCGGGCGACAATGCCTGCATCACACTGTCCATAAGCCCTGATTCGATGACCGCCTGCGAGATAGTGAGCGCCGAGGAGACAATCAGCCAGATTTCAAAGGGGAAACGGCGCCGCAACTCTGCGGTGGTAAACAGCTCTAAATAGAGCATGAGCAATAACAGGAACATCAACCCTGTTGCCAGGGGCAGCCACTGCAAGACCGAACACGCGATCGCGGCAAATAGTCCAAGGGTCACCGCCAGGCTTTTACCGGTAGAAAGGCTGTGGCTGGCGACGCTGGCGTCTGTAATCAGAAAGTTGCGTGACAAATTGCTGCGTTTTTGAAAATCCGGCCCCACCGCGAGCATCAGCGAGTCGCCCGCGCGCAGCGCAATGTTACCCAGCCGCCCTGATAACCTTCCCCCGTCGCGACGCACCCCCACCACGGCCGCGTCAAACCGGGATCTGAAATCACTGTCCTTGATGGTTCGCCCCACGATCGCGGCCCCGGGTAGCAACACCACTTCAGTGAGATTGGTTCCCAAAAGGCCTTCATCAATGGCGAAAGAACTGAGACCGTGGAAACGCTCCAAGATGCCAACGCGTGAGACATCGCCGGAGAAAATGAGTCGATCCCCCGCCTCCAGCCGCTCTTCGGGAGAGACGGGGGTAAGCAGGCGTCCGTCGCGGACAAGCTCCACCAAAAAGAGCTCTCTCAGGTCGCGCAACCCATTTTCGATTACCGATTTGCCCACCAGTTTTGAGTCACTGGCCACGACCATCTCAATCAGAAAATCGTTGACCTGTAATGGCCCCTCGGCGGACGACGGCAATACCCTGTGCATGATCAGCATAGCCACCAGCCCCATTAACGCAGCGGGCAAAGCAACCGGCAAAAAAGCAAAAAACGCAATCCCTTGCCCCGTCATGTCCTCGAGAAAGCTGCTCACGATCAGATTGGTTGAGGTGCCAATTAGGGTGAGTGTGCCCCCCAGGATGGCGGCGTAGGAAATGGGCAGGAGAATCTTGCTCGCCGGGTGGTAAGGGTTTTTACGCAGGGTACCCGCCAGCGTTGCCACGACGGCGGTGTTGTTCACGAAGGCCGAGAACAGCATCGTCATGCCTGACAAACTGACCAACGTCGATGGCAGGCTACTGCGAACAACGCGACTGGAGGCACTCAGCAGCCAGGGCAATCGCTCGAGCCCAACGGATACCATGAGGAGCAGGAGCAACGTGACCAAGCCCTCATTGGTTGCTTTGCTGAGCGCACTTTGCATGTCGATACTGCCAGCCAGCACGCAGGCAACAGCAGCCAGCGTGAACAACAAAGCTGGGGCAACACGGCTGAAGATCAACCCCGCAATCAGTAGCGAGACGATCGCGGCAATCAGTAACGGCTCCATGGACACTACCATCGAAACAAAGTGGTGCGAGTCAGACACCAGAATACGCGCTCTTGAGGTGACACAAAAAGCCCGAAATCTGGTCATCCTGCCACTTCATCGATAAGCTCGGCAGGCGCCGCGGGAGGGCCTTGCAATCCAGTGGATGTCAGACAATACCGCTTTGAGCGAGAGAAAAAGGAGACCGGCATGATTGCCTACACAACACTTGGCGTCAGCGACTTTGAGCGCGGCAAGCACTTCTACAGCACCTTACTCGGCCTGATTGGCGCGGACTGTGTATTGGGGAACGAGCGGATTGCGCTATTTGGTACGAGTTTGGATAACCCCATGTTGGCCGTTTGCATCCCCTATAACGAAGAAGCCGCCAGCCCCGGCAACGGCACTATGGTCGCCATTCGCGCAGGGAGCCACGAGGCCTGCGACGCGCTGTACGCAAAAGCCATAGAACTGGGCGCCACGTGCGACGGTCCGCCGGGTGAGCGTATGCCCGGTTTTTTTTACGGGGCCTATGTGCTTGATCCCGATGGTAACAAGCTGTGCTTCTGCCAGATGGGCTCGAACTGACGGCGCACTGCCTCCCCTATCGTTGATCCGCCAACCCAGACTACATCGGAGTTAGTCCATGCTTTTCTCTCTCCTCTACCGGACTCTGGCCATTTACGCTGCTCTGATTTGGACCAGTGGTGACGCTTGGGCTCATGCCAAAGTCGACGTCATTACAGTCACCAATGGCGATCAGATAACGGGCGCCGTCAGCGCAATGTCTGCGGGCAAGTTATCAGTCAGCACCGACTATGCGGGTACCATCAACATCAAATGGCGCGAAGTTCAGCAGATAGAGAGCCGCTACATGTATGAGGTCAGGCTTGATGACGGCGAACGCGTCTACGGTCGCTGGGTCGCTAACGATATTCCCAACGAACTGACTTTTCGTTCGTCCGGAGTGGAGAGACAGCTCGACATCGACGATATCGTGGAGGTGCGCTCGATAGAAGAAGAGCTGTCGGACAAATTGGATTTGCAGCTGAGCAGCACTATCTACGCTGACCCCAATAACCAAACGCTCGTGCTGTCTGCCAAGGGGACCTACGACGTTCGGGGTGGCCGAACCGGCTTCTCGGCGCGAATCGACGACAGCAAAACGACCAGTGAGGATGATGAAAACCGCGTGAAGCAAACCAGCAACGCCTCCAACTTTACGTTTTACCGCGAATTTTGGAGAGATCGGGGCACCGCGCAGTCCTTTCGCGTGTTGAACGCGGTCTACTCCAGTAACGATGAGCTGGGGGTCGCGCACCGCGCCTCTCTGGGCTTTGGCTTGGGGCGTTACCTGATCAACGACCTCGGTCACGAATTGGCAGTTTCAATGGGTGTTCA
>JAYOEE010000033.1:0-25841 GCA_038106565.1 Halieaceae bacterium | reverse complement strand
ACTCAGTTTCGATTGCAACGGGATCGTGATCGCGCCCATCGTCGCTGCGTTTCCTGCTTGCTTTGTCTGACCAAGCCCGAGATACACGAGATCGCCCCCATGGTCCGATAAGCCGTGGGTCCGCATCGAGTCATGCCTGATAGATTGCGCCCAGTATGCGGGAATCCGCCGCGCCAGTGACTGCTGGCACGTTGCCCGGATTTCCGGTGAGGGTTTGTTCAGCGAGCCAGGCAAAGGCCCAGGCTTCGACCCATTGTGGATCAACCCCCACGGATTCGGTGGAGGTGACAACAGCAGGCGTGAGCCGCTCGCCGAGGCGGCTCATCAAAAAGTCATTGCGTGCCCCACCGCCGCAGACCCTGACCGCATCCAGTCCACGTTGCTCCAGCGCTCCTGCAATGCTTTCAACCGTGAGTTCCAACAAGGTGCGTTGCACGTCTATTGGCGACTCCGCGCCATGGAGGTGTGTCTTGACCCAGTCGATATGAAAGGTTTCCGGGCCAGTGCTTTTCGGCGGTGGTGCACTGAAATAAACATCCGACAGCATCGATTCGAGCAAGCTATCCAGCACGGTTCCCTCGGCGGCCCATTGGCCACCTTCATCAAATGCGGCTTGCCGATGTTCGGTGATCCAACCATCTAACAGCGTATTCCCCGGACCGGTATCCCATCCTGAGACGGAACCGTCCGCCATCAGCAGCGTCACATTGGCGATACCGCCGATATTGACGATGCCGACGCTGGTGTCTGGCAGGGCGAATTGCGCCCGATGAAATCCGGGTACCAGCGGTGCACCCTGACCGCCCGCTGCGATGTCCCGGCGCCGGAAATCGGCCACCACCGTGATGCGCGTCAGCTCCGCTAATCGGTTAGCGTCGCCGATCTGAACGGTATAGGGAATCTCTCCCCCCGGATGATGTCGCAGGGTTTGGCCATGCAGTCCAATCGCCGTGATTTGATCCGCGCTGACGTTGGCGTGTGCGAGCAAAGCCTGCGTCGCGCGGGCGTATTCCTCGGCCAGCTGCGCGTCCAGCGTCGCGAGGCGGTGGAGCTCGTCGTTACCTGTTTGTCTGAAAGCGAGTATGTCGCGACGTAAGTGAGGGTTCATGGGTTGGTGGAAGGAGGCGACCAGTTTGCTTGTTTCTTCCTCGCGCCGCACTAACACGGCATCAATGCCGTCGGCACTGGTGCCAGACATGAGTCCGATAAAGTAGGCGCCGCTCACTCCGCGAGCGCCAGTTGCCGCGCATCCCTCAAGCTGGCCAACTGCTCTGTGGGCTGCTGGATAGCCGCCAGGTAGCGGGGAATCTCTTCCTGCGGAAGGGAGCGCGCTTTGGGCAAAATTTTGTGGACCGTGCGCGGATTGCGGTGGACGCCATTGACCAAAAATTCGTAGTGCAGATGGGGCCCGGTAGCGGCGCCAGTGGATCCCACCGTGCCGATGACCTGCCCCTGCTTCACCTTGGCACCTTTCTTCACTTGCTTACGATGAAGATGCAGGTAATGCGTCTCGAACTGCTCGCCGTGTTGTATGAAAACGTAGTTCCCGTTGGGGCGGGTATAGCCCGCTTCAATCACGCGCCCGTCGCCGGCAGCGTAGACCGGCGTGCCGCGCGGCGCTGCGTAATCGGTGCCGCGGTGGGGTCGCTGGGTTTTGTATATGGGGTGCAGCCGGTTGGGATTGAAGTTGGAGCTCACACGGGTGAAATCCAGTGGCGCGCGCAGGAAAGCCTTGCGCATGCTCACGCCTGATTCATTGTAATAGCTGGTATCGCCCTCTGAATCGGTGTACCGATAGGCCTCAAATGTCTCGCCTCTATTGGTAAAACTGGCCGCCAGAATCGGACCATCATCCAGATGTTCCCCGTCCAGCAACAGCTCCTCGTAGATCACATGGATCGTGTCACCGGTGCGCGGATCGAGCGCAAAATCGATTACCCCACCAAAGATTCCGGCCAGCTCCATGATCATCGCATCGCCCAGACCGGCTTCAATTCCCGCCATAAACAGTGAGCTGTCGATTGTCATCGAGACCTCACGGTGGAGCCGGTCGGGTTCACGGGTCAGCGTGGTGGCGCGGTAACCGTCAGGCGTGCGCTCGTAAAGCGTTGTCAGCACGGGAGATTGGATATGGCGCATGGCCAGCAGCGCGCCTTCTTCATCCACCCGAAAACCAACCTGTTCTCCTGGGTAGATGCGGCGCAGTGACTCTCGCTCGTTGGACTGAGCCACGCGATACAAATCGGTGTCGGTAAACCCTGCCCTGGAGAAGAGCAGACTCAGGTTATCCCCGTCACCCACGGTCAAATCGCGCCACTCAGGCTCTTTCGGTTCAGGGGTGGACGCGGCTTCCGCAACCGCATCATTCAACTGCACCGGTGCCGGGTCGATGGCCGCATCTGTTGCGGGCGGGTTCTCGGCGACGCCGGGGCTTTGTGGTGCACGAAGGGCGAGCGCCGCGACAAGCAAGAGCGCACTCGCAGTGGCGCCCCACACCAGTGGGCGCTGGTGCATCGGTCTGGCGGCCACCTCAAGCGGCGTCGCGCCACGGGGCGCAATTTTCCGGAGCATATCGAGTTTTCTGGCGATCGAACGCGGCCATTATAACCAGCGTTGACTTGAGGTCATGCGTTGCGGAGGAGGGAATCAATTGGCAATGCTACTGATCCCAAGATGAACGGATTATGGGATACTGGGCGGCCGCAATTCGCGGTCAAATCTTTCATACCAGCCACGAGCCAGAGACAAGACACCGACCCATGCCCAGCGATTTATTAGCGGATCTTCGAGCGCGAGGCCTGATCTTTCAGGTGGCTGGCGAGGAAGGGCTGGGAGACTGGTTGGCAGCGGAGTCGCGTACCCTCTACTGCGGTTTTGATCCGACGGCCGACAGCCTGCACATTGGTTCTTTGGTGCCTTTGCTGGTGCTGAAGCGTTTCCAGCAAGCCGGTCACAAACCCATTGCGCTGGTTGGCGGGGCAACGGGCTTGATCGGCGACCCGAGTTTCAAGGCAGCCGAGCGACAACTGAACACTCCCGACGTCGTGGCCGGTTGGGTCGCCAAGCTGCGCGACCAGGTGAGCCAGTTTGTCGATTTTACCGGTGAGCAAGCGGCGCTGGTGGTCAACAACCTAGACTGGACGCAAGACCTCGACGTTTTGAGTTTTTTGCGGGATGTGGGCAAGCATTTTTCTGTAAACAACATGATGGGCAAAGAGTCTGTCAAGCAACGCCTCGATCGCGAGGGCGCCGGAATTAGCTTCACGGAATTCAGTTACATGATTTTGCAGTCGCTGGATTTTGCCGAGTTGTATAAACAGCACGGATGCGGGCTCCAAATCGGGGGCTCGGATCAATGGGGAAACATCACGGGCGGGATTGATCTCACTCGTCGTCTGCATGGTGCTCAGGTGTTTGGCATGACTTTGCCGCTGGTCACCAAATCCGATGGCACCAAATTCGGCAAAACCGAAGCGGGTACGGTCTGGCTGGACGCCGAGAAAACCTCTCCCTACGCGTTTTACCAGTTCTGGTTGGGCACGGCCGATGCTGACGTCTACCGTTTCCTGCGCTACTTCACATTTTTGTCAGTAGAGGAAATTGACGCGATCGAAGCAGCTGATAACGCGCGGGAAGGAAGGCCCGAGGCGCAGTCTATTCTCGCAAGAGAGGTCACCGCACTCGTTCACGGCGATGACGGCCTTCATGCGGCTCAGCGCATCACCGAGGCACTGTTTTCGGGCGACGCCAGTCAGCTTGGCGATGCCGATTTGCAACAACTGGCGCTGGATGGTCTGCCGTCGGAAGCGTTCGTCAGGGCTGATTGTCCGCCGACCTTCAGCCAGCTTCTGGCGCAATGTGGGTTGGCTGCAGGAAAGCAGATCAAAGACGCCTTGCAGCGCGAAGCGATTCTGGTCAACGGCCAACCCGTCAAGGGGGGTCCCACCGTTACCTGCGATGCGGCGCTCGATCGCTCGATCGCTTTGCACGACCGCTATTACATTGTTCGCTTCGGTAAAAAGAAATATTTGCTGTTAACCGAAGCCTGATATGCCAACGCGCAGCTCACGATGATTGCTTTTAAATTGTTGCTGATCGCAACGGTCAGATTCCAGCCGTAATGTCCCGCCATGCTGACCCCGGATTACCACTGGATGACGCCGAGCTGCTGAGGCATGTTCAGGCTGACTTAGCTGACGCAGCGGATGTGCTCGCAGCACTGGCGCCCGGTGTGACCATCTTCGGGAGTGCCAGACTGCCCGCCGATTCGGAGGCTTATCAGTGCGCATTGCGATTGGGGCAGTGTCTGGCGCGGGCTCAGGTGCCCGTACTGACGGGAGGTGGGCCCGGTATCATGGAGGCGGCCAATCGCGGTGCGCGGGAATCCGGAGGGGTATCCGTGGGGCTGAACATCGAGCTGCCTTTCGAGCAGGCCCCCAACCCCCACCTGACGCATCAGCTCCATTTCCATCATTTTCAAACGCGCAAATTGATGCTGACCCGCTACTCGCGCGGGTTTGCCGTATTTCCGGGTGGTTTTGGCACCACCGACGAGTTACTGGAGTTGCTGGTAGCCTTTCACAATGATCGCGCGACACGCAAGCCGGTCGTATTGATCGACGGCGCTTTCTGGGGCGGACTACTCAGTTGGTTCGAGGACGAGCTGGGCGCGCGCCAGCTGATTGATCCACCGGTCGCGGATCTGGTGACCGTGGTAGAGAATGAAACGGCCGCTTTGAGAGCATTGCTCGGTTGAATACACCCGCAGTCTCAGTGGGTGGGAGGGGATAGTCAGTGAAAAGCCTCTATCTGTTGCGACACGCCAAATCGAGTTGGGACAACCCGGCCCTGTCCGATATTGACAGACCCCTTAACCCACGCGGTGAGCGCGATGCACCAAGAATGGGGAAAGCGTTGGGCGCCAGACTCCAACCCATGACGTTTCATGTCAGCCCCGCCGAGCGTGCGCAGTCGACCTTCCGCAATTTACAACTGCATTGGCCCGACCTGACAGCCGAGCACGGCGTGACGGTTGCCGCGCTCTATACCTTTGATTACCGATCTTTGATGGAATGGATCGCCCAACAAGCGAGTGACCTGAGCGATCTTGCAATTGTCGGCCATAACCCGGCGCTGACGGATCTCACTAATTACCTTGTCGGGTACGGTACGCTGGCAAACATACCGACCGCAGGCTGGGTTGAGCTCACGCTTGATCTGCGTGATTGGGCGGATATCCCGCAGTTCGAAGGTAGGGGGCAGCTAAGCTATCGCTTGTTTCCCCGCGAACTCCCGGAGGCCAACTGATGTTACCGGTCATATTCGGTTTGTCTGGCCCCACGCTGACTCCCGATGAGCGGGCATTTTTCAGGTCCGTCGATCCGGCAGGTTACATTCTGTTCGCTCGGAATATCGAGCATCCCACTCAATTGCGTGCTCTGACCGATGCGCTTCGTGATCTCTCTGGGCGAGACCGCCTGCCGATCCTGATCGACCAGGAGGGAGGCCGTGTTGCTCGCCTCGGACCACCCCACTGGCGCGCGTGGCCCGCGGCGGCGACGTTGGCGATGTGTTCGGACGCGAGTACCAGCATGGATTTGGCCAGAGCGGGTGAGCGGGTGCGTTGCAATTACGAAGCGCTGGGTCTGGAGCTTGCCGCCATGGGCATCACCGTTACCTGCGCGCCCGTGCTGGACGTGCCGCAGCCTGATGCCCATGACATTATCGGAGACCGCGCTTTCGCTACCTCGCCAGACCACGTGGCCGCGCTGGGCCGAGCGTGTCTCGAAGGTCTGCAATTAGCGGGTGTCGCCGGCGTCATCAAGCACATTCCGGGTCACGGCAGGGCGAGGAGTGATTCCCACGAATCCTTACCTCGGGTCGCGTCGCCTGCCGAAGCATTGGCAGAGGATTGTGCGCCCTTTGCCGATCTCAGGCACGCGACCATGGCGATGACAGCCCACGTGGTTTACGAATCCTGGGATACAGAGCATTGCGCCAGCGTCTCCGCCCGCGTGATTCAGGAGCAGATCCGCAAGTCCATAGGCTTTGATGGCCTGCTGCTCAGTGACGATCTCGATATGAAGGCACTGTCAGGTGATATCCCGAGCCGTGCTGAGGCGGTATTGGCAGCGGGCTGTGATATTGCACTCAACTGCTGGGGTCGACTTGAGGATATGGAAGGCATTGCCAACCGGGTGCCTGTGATGACGTCTCGGGCTGCCGAGCGACTGGCAGCCGCAACGGCGACGCTGAACGTCGCCCACGATACTCCGGCGCTCGGCGCGCGCATGGAGGCCTTGATCGCCCGACGCGACAATCTTGGGTAGAAACGGCGGGGGGTACATCGGCGTAATGATTGCCTACAATAGCGCGATGTCGATGCATCGCGCCTATCACATACTGATCCTACTGTTACTGGTGTTGGTGGCCCCGGGCTGTGGGACGCTGACTTCAAGCGGTAACAATCGTGCAGATAATGCCCCTGTGGGCGGCTGGCAGCCCTGTCAGGGCGAGCGCCCCAGAGTCTGTACCATGATCTACGATCCCGTCTGTGGTCGGCGCGAGGACGGCACCGTCGAGGACTATGCCTCACCCTGCAACGCGTGTGCCGACGTCGCCGTGACGGCCTGGCATCCCCAGACCTGCGAGGAATAACATGTCGCTGACCAATCGCATTCTTCTGGCCATGGTTGCGGGTATCGCTCTGGGGTCATCGCTCGAGGGGTTAATGGGTGTGATCGATCCGGAGGGAGGCCTGTATGCCTTTATCGAAAACGGATTGATCCTCGGGTTGTTCGATGTGATGGGGCGGGTATTTATCGCGTCGCTAAAGCTGCTGGTCGTGCCATTGGTCATGGTATCGCTGATATGCGGCATGAGCTCTCTCGGCGCCAGTAGCCGGATGGGATCGATAGCCGGCAGAACGATTGCGCTCTATCTGTTTACTACCGGTGTGGCGGTATCGCTGGGCCTCACAGCCGCCATGGTGATTGGCCCGGGAAAAGGCGTCGAGGCAATGACCGCGACAGCTTTCGAAGCCAAGGCGCCGCCGCCGCTGACCGATACGCTGGTGAATATTTTTCCAAGCAACCCGTTTAAGGCCATGGCAGAAGGGCAGATGCTTCAGGTGATTGTGTTTGCGCTGCTGGTTGGCTTTGCTTTGACCCGGGCGGGCGATGCCGGAGAACGATTGGCAAGCTGGTTTCGTGACATGGAAGTGATTGTCATGAAGATGGTCGGGATTCTGATTGAACTCGCTCCCTATGGCGTATTCGCCCTGCTTTCGAAACTCTTTGCGACCATGGGGTTCGGCACCATCATTGATCTGGCAGCGTACTTTTTTACGCTCCTGGGGGTGCTTTTGTTCCACGGCTTGGTGGTCTACAGCGGTCTGTTGAGAACTTTGACGGGATTGAGTCCCCGCATTCTGCTCCAGAAAATGCGCCGCGTTTGGGCCTTTGCTTTCTCCACCGCATCGTCCGGCGCAACGCTTCCCATTACGCTGCGCACGGTCGAAAAACGGCTTGGCGTCAGCAAGAGTGTGGCAGGATTTTCCGTGCCGCTGGGTGCCACCATCAACATGGATGGCACAGCGATTATGCAGGGCGTAGCGACCGTATTTATTGCACAGGTTTACGGTGTAGACCTCACCGCCGGCCAGCTTTTGATGGTCGTGCTGACGGCGACCTTGGCATCGATTGGCACTGCGGCCGTGCCGGGGGTAGGACTGATCACACTGGCTCTGGTATTGCAGCAGGCCGGACTACCCGTAGAGGGGGTCGCGCTGATCATTGGGGTAGACCGCTTTCTGGATATGGTTCGCACCATGGTGAATGTCACGGGCGATGCCACCGTAGCAACCATCGTGGCTCATCGTGAGGGCCAGTTGGATCACGACGTCTATGGCGATCCGGAGGCAGACCACGATGGTGATCTCGAGGATGCCCATCCCGCAGGAGCTTCAGCATGAGCCTGAAAGTGCAAGTAGTGCCCGTGACGCCGTATCAGCAAAACTGCTCCATTATCCAATGCGAGCAAACCGGTCTTGCCGCCATTGTCGACCCCGGTGGCGATATCGAGCGTATCGAGGCAGCGATTGCCGCGATGAATGCAACCGTAGAGAAAGTGCTGCTGACGCACGGGCACCTGGACCATTGTGCCGCCGCCGATGTGCTCCGCCAAAAACTCAGCGTGCCGATGGAAGGCCCGGAACGGGGCGACAGCTTTTGGATAGACAAACTCCCCGAGTGGTGCGAGATGGCGGGTTTTCCCCGAGCCGAACCCTTTACGCCCGATCGCTGGCTCGAAGACGGCGACACGGTGACCGTGGGAGAGCAGACGCTGGAGGTCATTCATTGCCCGGGGCACACGCCCGGTCACGTGGTCTTCTTACATCGAGAGACTCAGTTGGCGTGGGTGGGGGATGTTCTGTTTGCAGGCTCAATCGGCCGAACAGACTTCCCCAAGGGTAACCACGAGCAACTGATTCACTCCATTCGCGAAAAACTGTTTCCCATTGGCGACGACATACGCTTTGTGCCGGGTCATGGGCCGGATTCGACCTTTGGTCGCGAGCGAGCCAGCAATCCGTTTGTGGCGGATACCCAATACGGCTGACTAGCGCGTCGGGTAGGGGGTCCCTGCAAAGACTGTTGCTTTGACCTGAATGTGGCGCAGTGTGTCGCCCGGTGCCGTCATGGGGTCGGTTTCCAGCACCACGAAATCCGCGCGCTTGCCAGCTCTGATCGAGCCGATCTCATGCTCCCGGCCGATCACTCTGGCCGCACCCGACGTCACGGCCTCAAGGGCAGATGCTCTGGAGAGTCGCTCGGTGGCAAGGCCAGATGCGCCACTAATGGTCTGGCGCTCACTGGCCGCCCATACCAGGGTTAATGGAGACAGCGGGGCCATCGGCGCATCGGAATGCAGCGTGAGGGGCACCCCGTTTCGTTCCAGTGATCCCAACCGGGTCATTTGTGCGGCGCGATCGGGCCCGAGCCAGCTGCCCGAGTAGGCTTCCGACAGAATGTAATGGTAATAGGGGTTCACGCTGGCCTGCGCACCCAGGGTCGCCAGCTGAGCGCTTTGTTGTTCGGTGCTGTAGGCGAGATGCTCCACGGTGGCGCGATGATCGGGTCGCGGAAAGTCCTGCTGTAGCCCCTCTATCAGCGCAAGAAACCGGTCAACTGCCGCATCACCATTGGCATGCGCGTGTAACTGGAACCCTTCACGCCAGAACACCTCACCATATGCCCGCAAAACCGGTTCGGGCACCATCCAGACACCTTGATGGCCATCCAGATAGCCGGGCGAGCCCATTTGCGCGAGCCCGGAAAAAATAGCGCCGTCGATCATCAGTTTAAAGTGATTGCCCACCATCACCCTGTCATCGTTGCGCTGCTGCCAGCCGCGAATTTCCGCCAATGCCTCTTCGGGAGATTTTCCGCGACTGAGAAAGTCGACAATGATGGGTGTCAGAATGAGCCGCACCGGCACGGGGTAGGCGTGTGCCGCGGCCCGCACCCCGGCGATCTCTCCGACGGGATTGCCATAGATCCCCGTACCCATATCCAGCGCTGTAGTGACCCCTGCCTGATGGAGCATGGCCAGAAAATTGAACATGCCGCCGCCAAATCGCTGGGGTGAGAAGAGAAAGCCGAGCTTGGGCACCACGGCCCTGAGTCCGTTTTCGTAAAAGTGCCCGCGCGCCCAGTCTGCGCCCTCATCCATTTGCGCATCAGCTTCGGTCACACCCAGCATCGCCCAGGCCGCGTCGTTACCAATCAGCTCGTGAAAAGAGCGGTGCCATAGCATCACGGGCTGATCACCAAACCAGTCGTTCAGATCCTGACGCCAAATATCGCCATGCCACAAAGGGTGATAGCCCCAGGTAATAAAGGGCACGCTGGAATCGGTGTGCTCTGCTGCCAGCTCCTGTAGGCGCCGTTGATAACCCGCCGGGGTGGTTTCGCCGGGAAACTCACCGGTTGGTAGGGACCAGTCATCCGGCGCCAGAAAAGGAAACTGAGTGAGCACTGCTGGTAGCGCGGGGTGTACGTGGGGATCAATAAAGCCGGGAAGCAGCACGTCGTGCTCAAACTGCCGGTCGACCCTGCCGTCTCTGGCATCGACCAAAGGTAGCAAGCTCGCCTCGGATCCCACGGCGATGATGGCGCCGTCTTCGACTGCCACGGCGGTGGCGGTGGGCAGCGCGGGCTCCATGGTGCGTATCAACTGGGCGGTATACACCACCAGCTCAGCCTGCGCAGGCACCGCCATCGATAGCATGATGGCCAGTGCACTGATCGTCCGGTAGTAAGCGGAGCGCGAACTCATCTCTGATTCCCCACGGCAGTAACGCTAGCGGATGACTTTAACCCAATCTCCAGTACGGGGTTCGCCAGTGGGGTAGTAACCGTTAATGAGCCGGAGCTGATTTTCTGCATCGGGCAGTTTGACGCTGCTGGCCAGGGAGGCGAAGGTGGCGCCTCGGGGCACCTGAATGTAGTGCAGTGTGTGGCTGGTGCCAGTGACTTTTTCGCGGGCTGTTAGCGGTCTAAAGCTGTCGATAATCGTTCGGAATTTACTGTCGGCTGCCGCGAGATTGGGTGCCTCTCCCTCGAACAGAAAACGATAGCTGTGATCGATGACCGCCAGCCGCACCGACTGTCCGCCGCTTGATGCAATACCGGTAGCACCATTCAATCCGAATTGTTCAATGGCTTCGAGCTCCGTGACTTCCCCCTGGGCACCAGCGCGCAGACTGGCCTCGGCATCTTGTTCGGCGTCGATTCTCGCCAGTCCAATCGTGAGAGTCTGGCTTCCATCAGGTGACGTCGCGACAATTTCCCGACTGGCTTGCCTGACCCGCCAACCCGGAGGATGGGCGAACGTAAAGTTCAGCTTGTTGTGGTAGAAGCGATCAGGTTCACTCTGCGCCGCCGCACTGGCTCCATAAACCAGACCCTCGGTTTGGCGGCGGTATTCGCCTGGGATTTCGGGGTTCTCGGGCATCTCCGCAAGATCCAGTTCATTGGCGGCCTTGATGACGGTTTGCAAACGCAGATCGTTACGGGGATGGCTGGCGTAAAGCCCGTGATACGTGCCAGAGGGTTTCCCACTGGCCTTGGCCTGCACTCGCCGGTACTGCTCCTGATCTTTGAGCACGCCGATAACCGACAGCATTGAATCTACGTCATAGCCGGTTTGATGCAGGTACTCCGCTCCGGCTGAATCGGCTTCAAGCTCCATGTCGCGGCCAAAGCCCGAAATGATTTCGGCGCCATACATGCTGGCAGCATCGTAGACATCCCCAGAACCGGTCAGGATGTAGGCAGACACCGCTGCGACCTTGGAGGTCACTTGCGCCGTTTGCCGCCGGGAATGATGGTTCTCGGTGATATGTCCAATCTCGTGTGCCAAAACACCTGCGAGCTCGGCTTCGGTATCGAGGTATGCCAGCAAACCCCGGTTCACATAGATAAACCCCCCGGGCATCGCGAAAGCATTGATGTCGGGTGAATCGAGTAGCGTAAAGGTGAAGCTGGGGCTAGAGATGCCAGCCTCGCGTAAAAGTCGCTCCCCCACAGCGCGGACGTAGGCGTCGAGCTCGGGGTCGTCGTAAATCCCGATATTCTCGATCAGCTTCTGGTGCTCTTCAGCCACCTCCTTGGGCATCTCGACGGATTTACCGCCGACCGTGACGGTAGAGGAACTACTGGCACATCCCGTCAGCAAAACGGCGAGGCAGGACAGCAAGAATGGCGCGTGCAGTAATCGCATGGTGGTCTCTTAGTGATGAGCAGAGAGGTATTCCAGAAGCTGATCGCCCAAGCTATCGCAGGCGGTGCCCTGAACCGGGGCGATAATCGGAATCGGTACCACAACAGCGGGCATATAGCTCTGACCACTCGTCACTGCGCTCACCTTGCCCACCTCGACTTTGTCGGTGAAGTCCCAAATCGTGGCCTCATACTCGGATTCCGTGCCCCAGGTACCGAAGCCGAAACAGCCGGCTACGCCAGGCCCGATCCCACAGCTCATAGATCCCGTGCTCTCGGTATCCACGGTTTTGCCGTCGATCCAGATCATGTACTCGAGCTTCATCTCGGCAAAGCGATCCGCGACCGGCGGGAGTTGCAAAAGAAAATCAATCGCCTGCGGCTGCATGGGTGCGGTGCGCGGCTCGAACCACGGATAAAACTGGTTGATAAAGGCGATTTCATTGATGACTTCGATGCTGGGATCCCCGCTGTGAATGTGGTCGCCGATACACTCAATAAAATCGAATTCCGTGTCGTAATCGGGGGCATGGCGCCGACCCAGAATGACCACGCTCGACTCACCAATACCGGCAACAGGTTCGTTATAGGTCATCTCGTCGACGGTGGCATTGACACACCCGCCCAGCAGCAGGGCGAGCACAATCAGCAGGGGGCCACGACAATGTGTGTTGATTCGCAGCTGCCTCATTGATCTGGCGCTCCATCCTGCGAGTCGCTGCTCAATGTCGCCTCGGGAGTGGTGGCAGACATGCTGGCTTGCTGATCACGCAGAGCGATGGTGTCCAACCAGGAGGCCACTTCAGGTCTGGAACCAAAGGTCGTAATGAAGTGAGCACCCGCATCTCGCAGCGCCACAACCGCGGCAAGATTCACAGCCTCCTCGTCGGTTTGCAGAAACGCCGTGGGCGTTTTGCCATAGGCGGTGATGGGCCACGAAGCGAGGCGTTCATCGGGATTGAAGGTCAGGGCGCCATCCTCTTGTTCATGGACGGCTGACACATCTACCAGCCGGAATTCGTAGCGCATCCAAATTTCATAGATTTTGACATTGGTGTGCGTGGGTATGGTGTATTGCAGCTCGGCGATGTTGGGGATGAGCACGCCATCTATCTCCCCTCCACGATCCTTGAGTGCAGATGCACTCTGGATAAGCACCACCTCCTCGAACATTCCGGCAAACAGGGTATCCCAGAATTCCACCTGAGCTTCTCCGGTTTTCACCAGCCAATCCGAGTCAGCGCGCCCTTTTGCCTCATCAAAAAACTCATGTTGAGCAAAAGCGGGTGGGTAGATGACACCGATGGTGATGGGAAGAGGGTCCAGTAGCGGTTTCGGGAAATTGCCTTCTACGACCACCTGCTTGGCAGCGCACCCTGCGTAGAGCAGCGCGAGGCAGAGCAAAAGGAGCCATCGTCCCACAGTGGTCGGCTCAGGGTCTGAAGTCGTTGAGGCCAACGAAGCTACCCCCATTTCTCAGGGTCAGTTCTCGCATCAGTGTAGCAAACCGGACTCCGGTCGCCTGCAGTTCCGGAGGCCGAATAAACTGCACCGGGAACCCCACCCCGTGGATGCGTACCCTACGCTCGCCACTTGCTGCTTCGGCATTGAGCAGATCTACCGTGCGCACCACTTCCTGAATGGATGGCCCGGTGAACTCATCGCCAAAGACATAAATCGAAATTTTCTTTCCCGGGTCGTAAAAAGTTCTCACCGCATTGGTGATGCCCTCAACTGGCGACGAGTTGGAAAAGACGTTCCAATTCCTCAGATTCTGCAGTATGAGGCTGCGCCGCGCAGGGGTATCGGGAATCCACTCCCCTCGGTAGCGACTAAACAAATAGTTGCCCATGTCATTGAGCACCTGGATGCCTTTGACCTCGGGGTAGATGTTGAGTGTGGCTTCCATCTCCAACAGCATGCGCTCCCAGGCGTAGGAGAACATCGAGCCCGAGGTATCAATAATAAAAATGATGTACTCGCTGTCGACCGGAATACCGCCAATCAGTTGATTCTTTTTCTCCGCATTGCGACCGAGCAACCGCAGTTCTTCTTCAGACAGTTTTTGTCTGGCAATGGCCAGTTGTTCGCGGACGATGGCGTTGGCATTTTGGGATGTATTGAGCGCATCGTATTCGGATCGGGTGCGCGCCAGCGTGCCCTGCAAGATAGCAATGCGTGCTTCGTAGTCAGAGATCTGCTCGCGCTTGACTTCCAGGTCGCGATTCAGAATGGTTGTTTCACCGCGGATTTCAAACAGCTGCTCGGTCAACTCAGCCACCACCGCCTCCGCCTCTATGGAGGCTTCCTCAATTACCTGCGGCTGTACCGTTTTGGTAATCATCAGTAGCAGGATCACGGCCCCAAAGCCGCAACAGATGACATCCAGAAATGACAGTGAGAACTCAGCGGGTGCGCGTCTAGCTCGCATGGTCCTCTCTCACGGCCAATCTGTTGACGGCGACAAAAAGCTGCCGTTGGAGGCACGGGCCAGCTGCCAGTATTCCGAGGCGGCCATGGGGTCTCCCTCCATCGGAAACAGGATGGTATTGACCGGCACGCCGGAAGGTAGCTGCCTGATGGCTTCACGAAAGAGCCGGAGACGCTCATCGCCACTGACTCGGTTGCCGCGGGGAGGGCGCTCTCCTTGAGTTGGCAAGCCATCGGTCAGCAGGAAGATATTGTCGGGTGGCACAGGGAACGCCGCGAGCGAAGCAAAAGCGTTGTGCAGGCTCGTTCCGCCCGCCGGAACCTGTTCTCTCAACGCATTACTAATCGCCTCCAGCTTGGGCGTATCCGCGACTTCGAGCCATTGACCCGCAGTTTGCGCCAGTGCCGGTTTCGCCTCGGTGCCAAAGGTAATGACCTGAAACTGCGCGTTGACAGGCAGTTGGGCAGTTAACCAGTCGACCGTATTGAGCGTGCGGACCCACTTCCCAGCCTGTTTCTGGAGCGCAGCGTCCATGTTGCGCAGCCGAATGACATTGACCAGCTGGTTGGCCAGCATGCTCGCGGAGGTATCGACCATAATCACGATGCGCTGCCCGCCAAGGTTCAGTCCCGTCAAATACTGACGGTTGCCTTCCCCTACAAACTCGCGAGCGCTGCGACCCGCCTCTGCTTCGGCGGCTTCCTCCAACAGACGGATTTTCTCTTCCAGCTGATTGATCTCGGCCTGGAGCCTCGCGACCACCTCGCTGTCACTGACCCCAGACTCTTCAATGGAGGCAATCAGGGCCTCGTACTCATCGAGCTCCTCGGTGATGCGACGAGCGAGTCCGTCGGCTTCTACAATTTCCAGATCCGCCTCATCGAGGGCGTTGCGCAGGCGCACCAGACCTTCCTGTCCTTCGAGAATATCCTCTTCGAGCAACTCCACCTCGGAGAGTACCTCAGCGTTTACCGTGCGAATTTCGACCTCAAGCGAGTGGTCGATAATGAGAAACACCAGAACGACCGCGCCGAAGCCGCAGGACATGATGTCGAGAAAACTCAGGTTGAAAGTAGAGGACTGTCGGTGACGACGCGCCACAGCTCAGGGCTCCACGGCGATGAACTGTATTTCGACCCCTTCCGCGGTGAGCCGATCTCCCGGTTTCAGAGGCGTTACCCCCTCGACAGGGCTACCGTTCAAATGGGCTCCTACACCGGATTCGATGGTGATTTCGCCGTGCCCGGTGACCACCACGCCCGATACCAGTGAGGCCCCCGATTGCAGCGCTGCGGCGTGGCCGGCGATCAGCTGGTGCGTCACAGGGGCTCGGGTCGGCGGTGTGTCCGGTGATGCAACTGCGGTGCTGTGGAGGGGTTCGTTAATGGGGCAGGGTACTTCGCGCTGAAAGATCAGCTCGCTACCGCTGGTGGGTACGCCGCGGGCGATAACCGGTAGCGCCTCGGCGCCAACGTTGGCTACCGGCAGGGGCAGGTCGAGTCCGGGCAGCACCGCGAGCAGCGAGTCGAGGGCAACAAGGGTGCAATCCCCATTGATCAAGGGCGACACGGCTTTACTGAACGCGGCACCAACCGTTTGTAACCTGTCCGCAGCGATGCTAGCAACGTGGCCATCGAGCGTGCAGCTCGCCTCACTCTGCGTGGCCAGAGACTGCAGCAATGCTGGAATCTGTTCGTAGAGCTTTTGCTCCGTTTCCGCACGTCGTTGGGGATCAAAGCGTGTTTGCGCGACAAACTGCTGCCCGATGAGCTCTGCGATGTCATCCATCAGGCCCAAAAGTCCATGACCCGGAAGCAAGTGGGTGTCACCCGCGCGCGCTATGCCATCCGCTACCAAGACGGGCGTGATGCTGGCCTGATGTAACTGTAGCTCCACGTGGATACAGGATTGGCCCACAGCGCCTCCTACCAACGCGCTTCGGTGCACTACGCCGCCCACACTGGCGCGAAGCGACTGAAGAATTCCAAGCAGTAGCGAGAGTTGATCGGACTCCATCGCGCCTGGCACCGCCAGAGTCAGCTCGCTGTCTACGTCGCCCAACAGGGCTTCGAGGTGCGCGTGAGCGAGATCCGCGGTATGGCGCGCGGGCCCGAGCGTTGGGCTAAGCGGTTGGGTGGAGAGTCGATGCCAGTACCGGCTGTTCACCTCGCGCGGCGCGCGGCGGGCCTGTTGCCAGGCAACCTCGCCGAATCGATAGCGACCCTCATTGAACCATGCAAATCCGGGTGACCACGTATCTTGCTCGTTGCGCCATAGGCGCAACGAAGCGTCGTTGCAGTCGAGGAGGGTGATCAATTGCGGGGTACCGTAAGGTGCCTGAGCAGATGTCGATCGATATAGCGCTGTGTGTTGAGCACCAGTCGTTCCTGCGACAGCTGCAATTGGTGCAGAGCAAACATAATGATGATCGACAGCACCAAGGCAACGAAGGTGCTATTAAATGCGACACCAAGGCTGACGGTGACACCTGAGATATCGCCCTCTACCGCTTTATAGGCCTGACCCAGCGCGTCGCCGATACCTCGAACGGTGCCAATAAAGCCAATGGAGGGGATCGCCCAGGAAATGTAGCGGACCATTGAAAGCTCCGAGTCGAGACGATCGGCTTCGATATCGCATTGCTCGCGGACTGCGTCAGACACGGCGGGAATGCTGCCTGTGGTGGTGAACCGGCTCAGCGCATTGGCGAGTGCACGGGGGAGCAAATAATCCTGCTCCTCAGCAGAGAGCGCTTCAAGTGACCGGGATTGCTCTCGAGCATCTCTGGGCAAGATGCTGGTGCCCTCCGGAATGGCAATCAAATCGCGACCGAGCATCAGGGTCTCTGCGCGCGTGCGTGAGGCTTTGAGGCCCATGATGGCGAGCGCCCATAGCATCAGGATAAAGCAGGTCTCCTGTTCGTAATCCTTGATGACGATCGCCAGTGAACGGTTCCCGGTGGGTGCTTCGCCAGCCGCTTGCTGCGCCGCCTGAAGGGCAAGTTGCGAATCGGCGCTGGGTCGAATGACGCCGACATAGGCGGCGTGAACCAAAATCATGGCGATCAGCAGGGCAAAAACCTGATAGAGGAACTCCGAGGGTAAACGCAGCTTCATAGTGGGCTCCTGTCGTGCTCAGATATCTACCGGAAAGGACACGGAGAGGTCCTCGGAAATCGCTTCAGTGGGCTCGTAGTCGAGAATGCTGCCAGGGGAGTCAGACTCGGCGGTCGCAGCGGGCTCATCGGCGGTCTCTGCGACCGTTGGCTCGTTCTCAACCGACGGCTCGGAAATGCTCGGCGTCTCTTGAGCTGACACTGCCGTCACGATGCACAATCCGGCGAGCCAGCCAGCCAATAGAGCGTGTAATGACACAGCCTTATTCCGCATAGCGTGCAATCCTGAAGCCCAGGTCATCACGCCCGCGTTCCCCATAATCCCGAAACGTCAGTCGCAACTCCGACAGCCGACTCAAAGCCCAGCTGCCTCCCCGGATGGTGTAGTTGTCGCCACGCTGAGCACCCAATGGATCTACCGCCAGCTCGGCATTGGCAGAGGGAATCTGATAACCGTCGTGTATCCATTCGGCAACATTACCACCCATATCGTGCAGTCCGCGATGGTTGGGAGGAAAGCTCCCAACGGGTGCCGACACCACGAACTGATCGGTGTAGCCATTCAGAATACGCCCCGTGACCAGCGCCGAAGTATTGTCAGCGACGTTGGTTACCACCTCGGAAGGAGGGAAGTCGTTACCCCAGGCAAACCGTCTTGTGGCGTCGCCCTCTACCCTGGCGGCAAAGGCCCACTCCGCCTCGCTGGGTAATCGATAACCAACACTGCTCGGGTTAAAGCCTGTAATGATCCCCTGCTGCTCTCGGTAAAAGGGCGGCAGCCCTTCCAGCCGGCTCAGCCAATTACAAAAACTGGCAGCCTGCTGCCAGCTGATACCCGCTACGGGCTGGTGATCACGATCGAGGGAGTAGCTCTCTATGAGGCCGGAATCATGGGTGGCCTCAAACTGACGAAACTGGGCGTTGGTGGTCTCGGTTGAGGCGATATAGAAAGCGCGTCGGAGTTCGACCGAATGCTCCACCTCATTAGCCCGGCGCCCCGGATCTCGCCGTGAGGCCCCCATGGTAAAGGGGTTCTGGCTCTCCAAAGCGGGGTCAACCAGCATCAGCGTTTGCCCCAGCGCAGTGGTGATGGTGGGGGTCATGGCGGCTTTGCGAGCTGCGGCCTCTGTCAGCAACGTGGCGCGAATTTGCTGAGGGAGCCCTGGCTTGGGTAATACCCGGGTTTCGAAACTGGCGTAGCCCGCCAGCCGAACCTCGATCTGCTGCTCGGTAGCCGGGAGCGAGAGCGTCTGGTTTCCTGTGCCGATAACCCTGCCATTGACCAAGAGCTCTGCCGCTGCCGGCTCAACTTCAACGCGCACCTCACCCAACTCGGGTTCCAGCGTGATCGCACGGCGGGCCGACTCACCGCGCGCCAAAGTGAGTGACAGCGTGGTCGCGCGGTAACCTGCCCGGGACAGGCTGATCGCGTGGCGTTCGCTGGGGCTCAATGGCAGCACAATCGGGGTCATGCCGGCAAACACGCCGTCTACCGTAACCCCTGCTCCCGAGGGGCTACTGTCCAGCGAAAGGGTTGCGTCCGCCGGCGTCAGCGCGATCACGCCGAGGTCCTGATCAATGCCTGCCACAATAGTGAGGGAAAGGGTTTTGGGCATAAAACCCGGTGCGCTCAGAGTCAGATCGTGTTCGCCAGACAGAATTGCGACACCGTCTGGCGTGATCTCAGCCGACTCCCCATCCACGGCGGCACTCAAGCTGGTTTGCTCGCTACTAAAGCGCACCTGTGCCCAGTCGGGCTCCAGCGCGATATCCAGCGTCTGTCTCTGGTTGCGCCCAACAACCTCCAACGTGCCCTGCCAATCCTGATATCGGGGGAGCGCGGCGCTCACCGTGTACATTCCTGCCTCCAGCACCAAATCAGTGAGTGGCGCGGCGCCCACGGACAGCTCATCGAGCATCATCGCGGCACCCTCAGGTCGCGAAGTGATGGTTACGCTTCCCGGCAAGGGCGCTAGGCGGATATTCAACTGCTGGGTGTCGGCTTCGCTCACGGTGATGGTCTGCGCGTAAGGGTGGTAGCCCTCTGCGGTAACCTGAAGCTGGTAGTCGCCGGGCCGGACCAGCAAGCGATCCCCAAAGGACCAATGGAATCCGCTCAGCGAAAAACGGGTTTCGGTGTCTGCCTCGATATCCAGCGTCAGCGACCGTGCCGTAAATAAAAAAAACAAAAAGGCGGCAACCAGGAGCCCCGCACAAGCCAGAGCGATGTGGGTAGCGTTGATGCGCCGCGTCTCAGCAGATGCCTGAGAGAGAGGTTCAAATGCGGCGGCCGTTAGCGCCTCATCAGCAGGGCTTCGCTCGGCCGGCACAAACGCCTCGGGTGTCAGTGGTGGGTCACGATCGCTCATGGTATTTGCTTAAATCGTCTCGCTACAGCGCACATCTACCGCGTTGCGCTGGCCCGGTCGTACTTCAAACTTCACTCTGACATCTCGATAGCCATCGCGGATGCCGACTGCAGTATAGGCGCCCGGTCGCAGTGAGAGCGTCTCCTCTGTGAGCGGGCCCAGTCGTCTTACACGAAGCAGGGTGACGTCTGTGAAGCTGTCGGAGGTGATCAACACCGCAACGGGCGTGCTGGCATAAGAGAGCGTTTCCTCTGCCTCCCTGATTTGGTCGCGCAGGCGAGGACCCGGATCGGTAATGGCCTGTGCTTCCGCCAGCGTTTGTTCCGCAAGACGCATAATGCGGGCGTCGATGAGGCGATCTCGCTCTTCCGGAATCTTACCCAGGCGGCTATCGAGATCCGCGCGCGGTGCCGATCGCCCTTTGCCCTCTGTGGCAAACAACATGAGCGCATCGATCTCCAATGCCGCCTGGTAAAGCTTCACCGCATCGGCCCACCGCTCCTCTCCTTCTGCCCGCGCGCCTTGTTCCTTTAGTGAAACGAGCTCGCTTTGCGTGCGCGCCTGATCCAGCTCTGACAGGGCAGACCCTGGCTCGGGTGCGCCGGGTATGAGCCGTGCCGCCTTGCGAAATTGTGCCTCTGCCTGATCAAATGCCTGAGCCGTCAGCGCGGCATAGCCGGCCGTCATCGCGCCGGTAAACTGCTGCCGGGTCAGCGCGGACTGCAGCGCGCTCAGACGCGCGCGGGCCCGCTGGTGTAAAGGGTCGGCCTGAGTGGCTTGGGTGGCCGCACTGACTGCCGCAGCAAGATCACCCGATTCCTCGGCCTCTGTGGCGGCCTCCAGCGCACTCACCACGTCGGGTAGCGCGCCAACTCGAGCATCGAGCGTGATCAATCTGGTATCGGCGGGAGCCATTTCGACCAGTTCGTCAAAGCGCGCGCGGGCGCCGAGGACATCGCCTTTTTCAATGGTTGCCAACAGGGTCTCATACAGCGCGTCGATTCGCTGCGGCAGGCCGGATTCCAGCGCACCCAGTAGCCCCAGCGCCTCCTCATATTGAGCAGTGGCCCCGATAAAATCCCGCTCACGATACGCGGTGTCGCCCGCGGCAGCGCTTTCAAGCGCTTCGTCATAGGTGGGCTGACCCCATCGAGTCGCGCCGCGTTCAGCAAGCGATTCCTGCAAGCTGAGCAGCGCTTGCAAGGCCTCCTGCGCCTCGCGCCTCAGGGCACTTTCCTGCGCCTCGGCAAATGGACTTCGGCCCGTTCCTGAATCGACGGCGGCATTTTGGCCCCCTGGTGTGCTCAGTGGCGTAGCTTCTTCAGAGGTTGGTGTCGGTGGGGCAATTTCTTCGATGGTGACCAGTCGGGGCAAAACAAAAAAAACAAACAGCAACAAGCCGACGATCACGGCCAATGCAATGAGTACCAAGCGCGACTGATCATTTGCGGGAGTTGCCGCTGCGGATTCCGCGATGCGTGGAGCAGGCTCAAAAGCGGTGGCGGAAAGCGGTTGCTTTGGGTCTTCGGTCACGAGTCCTGCGCGTCAGACGTTGCGGTGGTGTTATCTGCGGCGCCCGCTGGCGGTTCCAGAGCAGCAAGCTCAGCCGCGTAAATGTCGGCCAATAGCTCACGCCACTGGTCATACTGATCTTCGACGCTGCCGGTTAATCTCACCGTGCGGTCCTCCAGCTCGATCACCCGCGGTGTGATCTCGGCATCCAGCGACTGTCCCAATTCCTCGAGCGCAAGAGAGTGAATGTTTGACTCGGCTCGCTTCTCAAGGCCACTTTTCAGTAACGCCCCTCCGCCAATCACGCCTACGGCTCCTGCGCTGCGGGTTGCGCGGCTACCAGAGGTCTGCGCAAGCACGCCCGCAATGATCGCAGCGCCGCCAGCAATCATTTCTCGTTGCGATTCCGCCTGTAATTCGCGCAGGGCAACCGTTTCTTCGTAGCTTGCTTTGCGCCATTCCTGATAAGGCGTGTACATATCCTCGGCAAAACCCGTGTAATGTCCCTGTAGCGTATCGACGAAGACATAGTGTCGCTGGCGAAGCCCCCGAATCCGGTTAAGCATGGGATCATCTTCTGCAGGCAGTCGGCGCAGGCTGATGTGTCCTGACTCGTCTTCCTCGAGGTAGTCCCCAAAAGCACCATTGGCAAAGTCGCGGGCAAAGCGCATTTCTGCTACTTGCCGGATCGTGATGCGCTCCTCGGAAGGTAATTGATTGAATATCGCCAGCATGTCGTTGGCGATCAGGCGATAGACGGCAAGAAAAGGGTCCTGTTTGACCCGCGTTCCCTGCTCGTAAGCGTACCGGCTGGTAATCCCCTGGTAGCGCTTATCGAGCCACTGCGTGCCTCGGGCGTCACTCACCAGAATCTTGAGCTCCAGCGCCTCGCCGTCAGAGCGCAAGATCGTGCCGCGCACCAGCAGATCTGAGAATTGACGATCGTCGGGAACCACTCGGACGGCTCCCCAGCCCCCTTGCTCGGTCAGCACCTCGGCCAACTCGGTTGCCATAAACGTGGCTTCCGCTCGGCGCACTTCGGGGTAAACCTGCTCCTCATCCTCTACCGCGCTGATACCCGGGTCAAGAATCACGACACCTACATCTAACAGTTCTGCTTCCGGCGCCAATGTTGTCGGCGCGTCAAGCACGGGAACAGAAGTTGACTTGACGGTTTCTGAGACGCAGCCGGTCAGCACGGTCAGCAGCGTCAGCACAGAGGCGAGTGAAAGCAGTCCCCGAATCATGAATCAGGTTCCTTGATGCCTTTATATTTTCGGTATTCGCTCCACAGTTTGTCGCGAACGGCGGGATCAGGTTCCCGCATCGCTGCCTCGCGGAGTTGACGCGCCACCACGTCATCGTCGTTGCCATTGGGTATATCGGCGGGAGGAGGATACTTGGCGCCGTCGGCAGGTGGCGCACCGCTTCGACCACCAATCCCCCCGCCTACGGAACCGCTACCTGCGCTTGCCACACCACCGCCAAAATCCGGCTCGCTCTCTGCTGCGGGCGCAGCGCCGGTTGAAGCTTGCGTCGTTTGTGCAGTTTGTGCAGCCCGCTCTCTGGCTGCCTCGCGCTGACGCTGTTCTTCGTCGTAAATGATGCCGTCAAAATCGCGGGTGCTCTCTTCGAGCTGCCGATCGAGAATTGCGACTTGCTCTGCGGCTGTCATGGGGCCGCGACCCTCCGAACTAGACTGCATGCCCCCATCAGCGCGGGTTCCGGTTCCGGTGGGCGCGCCACTGTTGCCTGAAGTACCGGAACCCTCCGCGATCTGCCCCGACCCGTCCTGATCGCCATTTCCGTCGGTTTCACCTCCCGCTGCGGACCCGGTGGCATCAGCCTCGCCATCACCCTCGGAGCCATAGTCCTCATCGAAAGTGGGCAGGGTATCCACCATGGAAGGCAAATCGGCTCCCCCGGCCATGTCGCCGAACCCGGGCTCGCCACCTTGTCCGTTGTTGCCAGCGCCGCTACTGTCGCCACCGGCACTGTCGTTTCCTGAAGTGCTGGCCCCTGCGCCCGCTGATCCAGCGCCCGGTGAGCCGCCGGCCGGGGGAGAGGTCGCTCCACCGCCACTGGCGCCACCGGAGCTGGCGCTGCTAGAACCCGAACTTCCGCTGCTGCTCGAGCTTTGAGACCCTGAACTACTGCCGCTCGAGCTTGGGGTACTCGGCCCGCTGGCGCCGCCCGAGCTCGGCGAGGATGCGCCGGAGCTAGAGGAAGAGGGCGGGGTGGGCACGGACGGGGTGGTGGGAGTACTGGCCGAGGGGCAACCCATTAACGCCAACATGGCCGCCACAACTGCGCCCGCCATAAGAGGCCGCGAGAACGCGGTGTTGAATCTGCTCAAAAAGGTCTCTCTGGTTTTCATTGTGGTTGCAATGCCATTCCCTCATCGCTCGAGGGTGTCAGGTCAAAAGACCATGTAATCATACCAGTCTCCACGGCCTGCCCCCCTTCATACCGCGGCCTGAAACGTACGCGTCGCAGTTTGCGGAGTAGTCTATCGGCACCGGGATCCTCGTCCATCTCCTCGGTCGCAGCGGCGTCTTCATCTTCTGCCGTCTCTTCGCCCTCTAGGCCCTCTTGGTCAGGTTCTGTCTCATTCAGGCTAGTTGCGCTGAGTCGTTCCAGGGTGGTGATCTTTCCCGCTTCATTCACCTGAAATCTCACAACCAGCGGTCCTGAGGCGTCTCGTTTAAAAGGTGGCAGCGGGCGCAGACCGTCGATATCGGGTAAGGGCGTGGCGGTCTGAAAGAGCGCCAAACGCATAGCGGGGTCATCTACAGGTGGCGGTTCCTGAAAGGTGGTGGCATCAACGCTATTGGTTTCGTCGCCGGCAATAGACAGGGTGGATTCATTAGATTCAGTCGTTGACTCGGGTTCAGAGTCCGCCGATTCGGACGGGTTGGTCGTCTCTGCTGCTGCCTCACCTTCAGTCAGCGCGATCTGATTGGCTGTTGCTGGAGGGTCGGCGCTATCGATTTCATCAGTAGTGGTAGAAGCGCTACTCGAGGCGGCGGCCACCTGCTCGACGGCGCCATCTACTGAGTTCTCTGAGGCAACTATGGCATCGGCTGCATCTCCCTCCGGCGCAGGGTTGTTTGGGGTTTCCGGCTCCGCTCCCGCGACGGCTTCCGGGGGTGGCGTGATGCGTCGCCAGGCTTGATCGTAGTAGTCGCGCGCGTCACTGCGTCGCCCCAGCCATCGGGCCCAGTCGCCGAGGCGAGCGAGGTCGCTGGCCTGCTCGCCAGCAGGCGCTTTATTGAACAGTTTCAACCCGTAGATAGCCAGCAGCACCGATTCGCCGCGCCGATAGACGCCGCCCAAGGCAGAAGCCTGGCGATAACTGACCCCGTCGAACGCATTCCCCGCTGCATTCGCTCTCTGAAACTGTGCGAATCGATACTGCAGGCGGACCATGCCTTCCAGAGGCTTCAAGAGCTCCATCGATTCGCTGCCAAAAAGCTGCGCGCTTTGATTGTAGGCCAGCCGGTAGTACTCCCAGCTCCGGGCAAGATGTTCCGGATGGGTCTCTTCATCGCCGAGGCGCAAGTCCCACGCTTGCTCAGCCCATGCGCCCTGATCCAATAGCGCGGCAATCGACGCGGGCGTGCCTTCCAGCGCCTCGGATTCGACGCGGGCGAGGTAACGCTGGCGCTCGTCAACCTCGTCATAGCGACCCAGCGCGGTGAGGCTGCGTATTTCCGCCCGGAGTAACGGGAGTTGATCTGCGGAATAAAGGCCCGACTGCACTCGGCTCACATGCACGCCGCGCTTGAGTATGGTCGCTGCTTCATCATGACGACCCAGCGCTTGCAGGTTGAGTCCGAGACCGAGCAATTGCTCAGTGAGCCCGGGAGCAAAGGCGCCGGCGCTCGCTTCCATCGTTTCGATATAGCTTCGATAGACCCGCAGCGCGTCGGGCTCTAAAGCGGTTGGTGCTGGGCGCTCGGGCTCCAACGGGGCTGCCATATCGATTACGATAGCCGGCTCCCCGGTATCGGCGGTTGCGGGTTCGGAGTCTTGGGCCGCGATAAAAGTAGGCAGGCCCCCTGAAAAAATCAGGGTCAGATACAGCAATCCGTGCCTGACTGACGTGTGACGCATGGGGGCCAAGATCTCTTTCCGGCGCGCGATACGGCAAGCCAGTATAGAGCGATGTGACGGAAAAAAGCATACCAGGCACTGCCTGCCTGCAATTGCACAGAGGTAGGCTTTATGGGGTTCAGTGGCTTGCATTCCAAGGGGATTGAATCACTGCGAGCACAGGGCGTCGCCTGGTGCCGCGGGAACAGCATGATAGATAGGGAGCGGGTAACGAAAATGGGTCAATTTGTGGAGCATACTGCCGTGGCGGCTTGTCAGGGCACACACTGGCAGGCTGAGGTGCATCGAGGCTGGCGCATTGGCTCGGTGGCCAATGGTGGCTATGTGCTCGCGCTCGTCGGGCGCGCCTTGTCTGAGGCGCTCAACCAGCCCGATCCCTTGAGCATCAATGCGTTTTATCTGGCGCCGGTGTTGTTGGGCGAGGTCGAGATTGCCGTGGAGTCACTTTCCGAGACCCGCAGCACCCACTTTGCCAGTGCCGATCTCAAGCAGGAGGGCGAGCTCAAGCTCCGCGC
>JAYOEE010000032.1:4966-25969 GCA_038106565.1 Halieaceae bacterium | reverse complement strand
CGCGTGCCCAGCTGCTGCAGGAGCTCGCCAACGACCTCTGCAACGCCGCCACCAATACCCACATCCACCTCATCAAAAATGACAGTGGGCGCGGTAGCCGTATCGGCAGCTACCACCTGAAGTGCGAGACTGATGCGCGACAACTCACCGCCTGAAGCCACTTTGTTGAGAGGTCCCGGTGCCGTACCGGGGTTGGTGGCAATCAAGAATTCCACGTCTTCCGAACCGCGGGGATCAGGGCGCGTATCAGCGAAGGGAATGAGTGCGATCTCGAACACGCATTTGCTCATCGCCAGCGAGTCGAGCCTTTCCATCACCCGCTGACCGAGCTGTGCCGCTGCATCGTGGCGACGTGCCGAGAGCTGCTCTGCGTGGGTGCGCCAATCATGGGCAGTGGCCTCGAGTTCGTTCTGAAGCGCTTCAAGATTGGCTGAGCCGCCCGTGATCGAGTTCAATTCTGTTTGCAGCGTCTCGAGGAGATCTGGTAGCGCTTCAGCCGGCACCCTGTGCTTGCGCGCGAGATCATGTAGCGCGCCCAGGCGTTCTTCTGTCTCTCTCAAGCCTACTGGGTCCAGCTCTATAGATTCCGCAAAGCGCACGGTCTCCGCTTGCGCTTCATCGAGTTGAATGAGCGCCGACTGCAGCAGCTCCCGCAGATTGGCTGTGGACTCGGACACCATGCGCTCGTCGTTAGCCAAGGCGACCATTTTGGCCAGCTGGTCCCGCTGTGTCTCACAACCGTGGGCGATGTTATTGGCTGCATCGATAATAAAGGTGGCGTTTGATTGCAGCCGATGTTGTGCCTCCAGATCGGCAAGCTCCCCGGGCTGTGGGTTAAGCGTCTCAAGCTCGGCAATCTGGTAGGTCAGCAACTCCCTGCGCGCGTCGGATTCCTCGGTTTTGCCCGATAAGCGCGTGTGTTCTTCCTGCAAAAGGCGCCAGCGTTGAGCGATTTCGCTGATTTTTACCACCAACGTCTCGGCCCCTGCGTACGTGTCAAGGAGGCTGCGCTGCGTGGGTCGTCTGAGTAGGGATTGGTGGGCATGCTGGGAGTGAATATCTACCAGCAACTGCCCCAAATCAGCGCAGTCAGCGAGGGTTGCTGGTGTTCCGTTGATGTAAGCACGCGAGCGCCCCTCGGCGGTGATCGTGCGCCTGAGAATGCACTCGCCGGTCGCCTCCAGATCACGTTCGGCAAGCCAGACCGTTGCGCGGGTGTTGCGGGAGACATCAAAGCAAGCGGAGATATCGGTGCGTGATGCGCCCGGTCGAATTGCCCGCGAGTCAGCGCGATCGCCTACGCAGAGCCCCAACGCATCCAGCATGATCGATTTCCCAGCACCGGTCTCGCCGGTGATACAAGTCATGCCACTGCGAAGATCGATCTCGAGGTGGTCAACGACCGCGTAATCCTGAATCGCGAGATTGAGAAGCATGATGAGATCCGAGCAAGCGCAAACCCGATTTATAACGCAGACTGAGCGCCACGTGAACATCAGGGCCGATCGGCTGACGCAGACTGTGTGCCCGCCGCTTAAGGCCCCAGCACGAAGCGGTGACAAGCGCTTTTTTGGTCGCACAGCCTGTGCTACAACATCGACAGTAATTATCGACGGGAAAGCCAGTGGAAGCCTTGTCCCCCCGAGCGTCATCGCTCCTGAAAACACTAGTAGAGATGCACATTCGCGAGGGGCAGCCGATCGCATCCAAAAACTTGCAGGGCGAGAGTGGCCTCTCAGTCAGTCCGGCAACGGTTCGCAATATCATGGCGGAACTGGAGGATCTGGGTTACCTCGCTTCCCCCCATACCTCGGCGGGGCGGATCCCCACGGCGCAGGGCTACCGTTTTTTTGTTGATAGCCTGTTGCAGGTCGGTCCCGTCGAGCAGGGCGCTGTGTCTGCCCTGAATGCCGCGCTGGACCCCAATCGAAGCACCAGTGAACTGGTCCAGTCGGCATCGAACCTGCTCGCACAGATTACCTATCAGACAGGCATTGTCACCGTGCCCAAGCCGGCATCCAGTCAGTTGAGGCAGATTGAGTTTCTGCCTTTGTCGGGGGATCGGGTGCTGGTGATTCTCGTGATCAATGAGCGAGAGGTGCAGAACCGCATTATTCAGATGCAGCGTCCCATGAGCGAGGAGCAGCTCAAGGCAGCCGCCGACCTCATCAACCAGCGCTACGCCGGCGTTGATCTGTCGCAGGTAAAAACGCAAATTGTGCGAGAAATGGCCGAGGCGAGGTCGCGAATAGACGCGTATCTCGAGGCGGCTCTCGAACTGGCCAGTGCAGCGATCGACACCCAAGAGCAGTCTGAAAACGTCATGGTAACGGGCGAAGCCAGCCTGCTGAATCAGGCATCGCCTGAAGATATGCAAAAACTGAGAGAGCTGTTTGATGCGTTTGAGCGCAAACGTGATTTATTGGAATTGCTCGAACGGTGTTCGCGCGCCGATGGTATCCAGATTTTTATCGGTGAAGAAGCCGGCTTTGATGTGTTTGGCGACTTCAGCGTGATCACCGCGCCGTATGCTCAGGGTTCTCAGTCGTTGGGCGTTCTAGGCGTAATTGGTCCGACACGAATGGCTTATGAGCGCGTGATCCCCATAGTGGACGTCACGGCTCGGATGCTCAGTGCCGCGCTGTCGCGCTAGCTTTTCTCCCTGAAACCATTGCAGATGATGCGCCGTATACACGGGTGTTCGGCCTCGCGCGCGTTGGAGGCTGCGGGCTGACTCTTCGCGGCGGTGCCCGGGATGACCTCTGCGCTCCGACTAAGCCCAAAGCCGCTGTTACACCCTTGAAAAAACCAGCCCGGCCCCCAAATCTGCCACGGTGAGGGGGCGATGCCCCAGTGTTTGTGTGAGTGGAGAAGCCCCAATGGCAGAGAACAACCCAGACCAACCCGACGCAATCGATCCCGACGGTGCTGAATCGGTGGCAGCACGCTCTGCTGACACCGAGTCTTCGTCAGATACGCAAGGAGAAGGGGCTGTGGGCACAGCACCTCCCCCAGATCAGGCCGAGGGCCCGGAGCGCGACCTCGAGGAGGAGCTGGCGGCAGCGCAAGATGCCGCACTGAGGGCGCAGGCTGACGCCATGAACGTGCAGCGGCGTGCTGAGCAAGAAATCGAAAAAGCCCGCAAGTTTGCGTTGGAACGGTTTTGCGGTGATTTGCTGACGGTGGTGGATAACCTTGAGCGAGCGCTGGAGTCTGCGGGAGAGGATCACGGGGCGGCTGCGCTGATCGAGGGCGTTGAGCTCACTCACAAAGGGTTTCTCGATGTGCTGACCAAGTATGGCGTAGAGGCAGTGGAACCTTTGGGAGAACCTTTTGACCCCGAGACTGCGCAGGCCATGAGCATGGTTGAGCAGGCCGATGTGGAGCCGAACTCGGTGATTGCCGTGATGCAAAAAGGGTATCTGCTCAATGGTCGGCTCCTGCGACCCGCCATGGTGATGGTGTCCAAGGCGCCTGGCTAATAGGTCATTCGATAGAGAAGCGAGGGCACGCTTGAAACGGTAACGATTGCCCCCATATCAGAGAACAAGGAAGCAGCCCGGCAAGTGATAGCCGGACTACAGGAGAAAGAAAAATGGGAAAGATTATTGGCATCGATCTGGGTACGACCAACAGCTGTGTATCCGTGCTGGAGGGAGGAAAGCCCCGGGTCATAGAAAACGCAGAGGGCGGAAGAACGACCCCGTCTATCGTTGCCTACACTGACGATAACGAGATCCTGGTGGGTCAGTCTGCCAAGCGGCAGGCAGTGACCAACCCGCAGAACACGCTCTTTGCTGTCAAGCGCCTGATTGGCCGTCGCTTTGACGATGATGTGGTGCAGAAGGACATCAAGATGGTGCCCTACAAGATCGTCAAGGCGGACAGCGGTGACGCTTGGGTGCAGGTAAACGACGAGAAGATGGCTCCCCCTCAGGTGTCTGCCGAGATTCTGCGCAAGATGAAGAAAACGGCGGAAGAGTATCTGGGCGAATCAGTGACCGAGGCCGTGATTACGGTGCCGGCTTATTTTAACGATTCCCAGCGTCAGGCTACCAAGGATGCGGGCCGCATCGCGGGCCTGGAGGTCAAGCGCATCATCAACGAGCCCACCGCGGCGGCACTTGCCTATGGCATGGACAAGGCACAGGGCGATCGGACGGTAGCCGTTTACGATTTGGGCGGCGGCACCTTTGATATCTCCATCATTGAAATTGCAGAGGTGGATGGTGAGCATCAGTTCGAAGTGCTGGCAACGAACGGAGACACCTTCCTGGGCGGTGAGGACTTTGATCTGCGCCTCATCGAATTTCTGGCAGATGAATTCCAGAAAGAAAATGGCATCGATTTGCACAATGACCCGCTGGCACTTCAGCGGCTGAAGGAAGCCGCTGAGAAAGCAAAGATCGAGCTCTCCAGCTCGCAGCAGACCGAAGTGAATTTGCCCTATATCACCGCGGACGCGACGGGTCCCAAGCACTTGGTGGTCAAGTTGAGCCGCTCCAAACTGGAGTCTCTGGTCGAAGAGCTGGTCACGCGATCACTTGGTCCGGTCAAGACCGCGCTCGAAGATGCCGGGTTGTCGCCGAGTGAGGTGAACGACGTCATTCTGGTTGGTGGCCAAACCCGCATGCCAATGGTGCAGAAGACGGTAGCCGACTTTTTTGGCAAGGAAGCGCGTAAGGATGTGAATCCGGACGAAGCGGTTGCCATGGGCGCGTCCATTCAGGCGGCGGTGCTTGCAGGCGACGTGAAGGACGTTCTGTTGCTGGATGTGACGCCGCTGACGCTGGGCATTGAGACGATGGGTGGTGTTGCCACGCCGTTAATCGAAAAAAATACGACTATTCCCACCAAAAAGTCGCAGGTATTTTCGACCGCTGAAGACAATCAGACGGCGGTGACCATTCATGTTGTGCAGGGCGAGCGAAAGCAGGCAACGCAGAACAAATCACTGGGACGTTTTGACCTGGCTGATATCCCGCCTTCGCCACGTGGTATGCCCCAGATCGAGGTGACATTTGATTTGGATGCCAACGGGATTCTCAACGTCTCTGCCAAGGACAAAGCAACCGGCAAGGAGCAATCCATTCGCATCACTGCCTCGGGCGGTCTGTCGGAAAGCGAAATCGAGCAGATGGTGCAAGATGCAGAGGCGAACGCCGAGGCTGACAAGAAGTTTGAAGAGGTGGTTGCCGCGCGTAACACCGCTGATGGCATGGTGCACGCCGCGCGCAAGACCTTGGAAGAAGCCGGCGAACACGCGACCGACGACGAGCGTGCCGCTATTGAGGCGGCGATCGCAGAGACGGAAGACGCGATCAAGGGAGATGACGCGGCGGCCATGGAAGCCGCAACCACTAAGTTGACTGAAGCGACGGGTGGAGTTGCGCAGAAAATGTACGCGGCGCAGCAGGCGGCAGGTGAAGCGGCGGGAGCGGAATCTTCTGACGCCGAAACCGACGTGCCAGAGGGCGACGTTGTGGACGCTGAGTTCGAAGAGGTGAGGGAAGACAAGCGCGCGTGAGTGCCGTCATATAGCGAGGGCTGGGATGCCCGGAAACGCTCTTTAGGGAGTCTGCTTGAGACGCGGGTCATGGGGTTTGCCATGGACCCGCGTCCGTTTTTACGGAGGGTGTGCCGAACTCATACGAGTGGGCTGGTAACGAATGTCGAAACGCGATTACTACGAAGTGCTTGGGGTTGATCGTTCAGCCAGCGAGCAGGACATCAAGAAGGCCTATCGTCGCATCGCGATGAAGTTTCATCCGGACCGAAATCCGGATGACGCCGATGCGGACGCAAAGTTCAAAGAGGCGACTGAGGCCTATGAAATCCTGTCTGATGGCCAAAAGCGCGGTGCTTACGACCAGTTCGGGCATGCCGGTGTAGACCCCTCTGCGGGTGGCGGTGGCTTTCAGGGAGGCAGCTTCTCGGATATTTTCGGAGACGTATTTGGAGATATCTTTGGTGGTGGAGGTGGGCGCCGTCAGGGCCCTCAGCGCGGTTCGGATTTGCGCTACACACTTGAAGTTTCTCTGGAAGAAGCGGTGCGAGGTTCCACGGCCGAAATCCGTGTTCCCTCGCTGCAGTCCTGCGACCCCTGTAACGGCAGTGGTTCCAAGCCAGGCAGCAGCCCAGTGACCTGTGGCGGCTGTGGCGGCAGTGGTCAGGTGCGCAGCCAGCAAGGCTTCTTTCAGGTGCAGCAAACCTGTCCAACCTGTCGCGGCCGGGGTCAGACTATTTCCGACCCTTGCGTTCAGTGCCGTGGGCAGGGCCTGGTGGAAAAAACCAAGACCCTGTCGGTCAAAGTCCCTCCCGGTGTAGACACCGGAGACCGTATTCGTCTCAGTGGAGAGGGCGAGGCGGGCCCTGCAGGTGGCCCGCCGGGCGATTTATTTGTCCAGATTGCAGTCCGTCAGCATGCGCTTTTTGAACGTGACGGTAGACATCTTTACTGCGAGGTACCTATCAGCTTTGCTGACGCGGCGCTGGGGGGCGAACTCGAAGTGCCCACGTTGGACGGCCGGGTAAAGTTAAAAATCCCGTCGGAAACGCAAACCGGTAAGATGTTCCGCCTGCGCGGTAAGGGTGTTAAGCCAGTCCGCGGTGGCCCCGTGGGTGACCTGTTGTGCCGAGCGGTGGTCGAAACGCCTGTGAATCTGACCAAAGCACAAAGGACCCTTCTCGAGGAGTTCCGTGGCACCCTGGATGAGGGCGGGGAGCAGCAGTCTCCGCGCCAGAACAGCTGGTTCGAGGGAGTGAAAAACTTCTTTGATGGAATGACGGGATGACGGTACGTATTGGCATCACGGGTGCGGCGGGTCGTATGGGCCGCATGTTGGCCGAGGCAATCAGCGGGTCTGGCACAAACTGTTCCTTGACGGTTGCCATTGAGCGTTCGGGGTCGTCACTGCTGGGTGCCGATATGGGGGAGCTTCTAGGGGGCGATGCAAGCGGCGTGACGCTGACATCCGATCTCGCTGCGGTAGCAGACCAACTCGATGTATTGATTGACTTTACGGTGCCGGAAGCGACCCTCTCCCAGGCTGCCGTTTGCGCCTCTCACGGCCTGCCAATGGTGACCGGCACAACGGGGTTCACCGACGAGCAGGCCGAGAAGCTGTTAGCCACCACGGATAGCATACCTTTCTGCCAGTCCTCTAATTTTGCACCGGGCGTCAATCTGACTTTTCGTCTCGCCGAGGCTGCAGCCAGGGCGTTGGGCGATACCGTCGACATTGAAATCGTGGAAGCGCACCACCGCGAAAAGATAGATGCCCCCTCAGGCACTGCGCTCAGCTTGGGTGAGGTGGTGGCGTCTGCCCTCGATCGCGATCTGTCAGACGTTGCAATCTTTGGCCGGGAGGGTCGCACCGGGGCGCGAGATCGCAACACAATCGGATTCAGCACGATTCGGGCTGGTGACGTGGTGGGCGACCACACGATTATTTTTGCCGGAGAGGGAGAGCGGCTGGAGATTACTCATCGAGCCAGTTCTCGTATGGCCTTTGCGCAGGGCGCTGTTCGCGCTGCCTGTTGGCTGGCGCGGCAACCCGCGGGCCGTTACAGCATGCTGGATGTGCTGGCAGAGTAGGAGCAAGGAACATGAACGCCCCCAGCTATATTGTTGATATAGACGAAACCAACGCGCAGCAGCTGTTGATCGAAGAATCCATGACGCGCCCGGTTGTCGTGGATTTTTGGGCCGACTGGTGCGGCCCTTGCAAGCAACTCATGCCGATTCTGGAGAAGTTGGCCGGTGAATATCAGGGCGCGTTCTTGCTTGCCAAGGTCAACGCCGATGAGCAGCAAATGTTGGCGCAGCAGTTGGGAGTCCGGTCGCTACCCACGGTGATGGTGATCAAAGAAGGCCAGCCGGTCGACGGATTTTCCGGCGCGCAGCCCGAGTCGGCTGTTCGCGAAATGTTAGATAAACACTTGCCCTCGCCTCAGGCGGGGGCGCTGGCGGAAGCAGAGCAACTGCTTGCCGAAGGCGATTTCCCCGCTGCGCTTGCCCTGTACCGGAGCGCCTGGGAAGAATCCGGGCAGAAGCTCGAGATGACGCTGGCCTATGCCGGGGCGCTGGTGACGGCAAACCGATTGGATGAGGCCGATACGTTGTTGCAAGGCGTGCGGCTGGCCGATCAGGATGCTCGTTACGAGCAGCTGGTTGCCCAAATTGAACTGGGACGAGAGGCGGCCAGGTCGCCCGAGGTCGAGGCGCTGGAGGCGTCGATGGCCGCCAATCCGGACGATCACGCAATCCGGATCCAGCTAGCCATTCAGTTGAGTCAGGTGGCCCAGTACCGGGAGGCTCTCGAACATCTCTTGACGGTGTTACGGGCTGAGCGCGATTTCAACAACGGAGAGGCCCGCAAGGTGTTCTTGGATACGCTCGCGACAATCGGCAAGGGGGATCCGCTCGCCGCGGAATACCAGCGGAAGCTCTTCTCATTGATGTACTGAATATTCGCGATGCCAAACGATGCGCGGGGTTGCAATGCGGGGTTAACTTGCCTACATTCCCTTTATTCAGAAAACATACTCAAAATTCAAAAACGCGGCTCGGGGCTCCTCCTGAGCACGCTCTGTTGCGCGAGGTGACCTATGGATACTGCATATTCCGCCGAAGATCTGGCTTTTCGAGAGGACGTAAAGGCATTTTTTAGCGAAGCCTACACCCCGGAGTTACAAAAGCGCCTGCGCTCACCCGATTATAAGAACGCAATCGAGGAATGGCAGCGCAAACTTTATGATCAGGGCTGGGTTGCGCCCAACTGGCCGGTGGAATTTGGTGGCACAGGATGGACTGCGACACAAAAATATATCTATGAGACCGAGCGGTCTCTCGCTGGTATCCCCAATGTGGTGCCCTTCGGTCTCGTGATGGTGGCGAACGTCATCATGGCGTACGGCACTGACGAGCAAAAAGCGTATTTTCTGCCCCGTATTCTCAAAAGTGAGGACTGGTGGTGCCAGGGCTATTCTGAGCCGGGTTCGGGTTCCGATTTGGCAAGTCTCAAGACCAAGGCAGAACGTGACGGCGACGATTTCATTATCAACGGTGCAAAAATCTGGACTACCTATGCCCAGTATGCTGATTGGATTTTCTGCCTCGTACGCACGGACAACTCCGGCAAAAAGCAGGAGGGCATTACCTTTATCCTGATCGACATGAAATCAGAGGGAATCAAGGTTAATCCCATTATTTCTATCGATAACCATCACAGCCTGAACGAGGTTGAGTTCAACAACGTCCGCGTGCCAGCGAAGAATGTGGTGGGTGAAATCGGCAAGGGCTGGACAGTAGCCAAGGCTTTGTTGGCACACGAGAGGACCGGTATCGCCGGTGTGGCGGACGTCAAACGCGCCGTGCGCGTCATCAAGGAAGTGGCGGCGAAGGAAGAAAACGGTGGCCAGCGGTTGCTGGATGATCCTGGCTTTCAGCAGCGCTTGGCGGACATCGAGGTCGAATTGATGGCTCTGGAGTTCACCGAACTGCGCACATTGGCCACGCAGGCCGCTGGCGGCTTTCCCGGACCAGAATCCTCGCTTCTCAAGATAAAGGGCACCGAGCTACAGCAGGCGAGCCAAGAATTGCTCATGGAGATCGCGGCGTACTATCAGGGCGTCTTGCCCACTGATCTGGACCCTGAAGCATTAGGCCATGATTTCGCGACCGATGCGCGGAGATCTTATATGTACGGGCGCGCTGCCACGATTTATGGCGGTTCCAATGAAGTGCAAAAAAATATCATTGCCAAGTACGTCTTGGGCCTTGAATAGGGAGGCAAGCATTTATGAACTTTGACTTCACTGAAGAGCAGCAAATGGTCCGCGACTCGATTGCGAGGTTCGTGCAGGACGATTACGACTGGGACACGCGCAAAGCCATTGTTGCCTCCGATCAAGGCATGAGCGCCAGCAACTGGCAGCTGTTTGCAGAGCTCGGCTGGTTGTCTATCCCCTTTGCCGAGGAACACGGCGGCTTCGGTGGCAACATCGTTGATTTATCCGTCGTGATGGAAGAGCTGGGTAAAGGTCTGGTTGTTGAGCCCTATTTTCCTACCGTGGTGCTGTTTGGCGGACTGATCAAGCGGGCGGGCAGTGAAGCTCAGCTCGCAGAGTGGCTGCCCCGCATCATTGGTGGCGAGGTATTGGGTGCCTTTGCCTACGTAGAGCGTCAAAGCCGGTTTGCTCTGCACGATTGTCAAACCACTGCTAAGCGGTCAGATGACGGTTTTATCCTCAATGGCGAAAAAGTCGTTGTGTTCAACGGTGAGGCAGCCGATCAGCTCGTTGTGCTGGCTCGCACCGCGGGTGAGCAGTCAGACAGAGAGGGGTTATCCCTTTTTGTAGTTGACGCGGCCGCGGCAGGTATCGACAAGATGAGCTACCCCATGATGGACGGCCAGCGTGTGGCAAACATCACCTTCAAGGATGTCGCACTGGGTCCCGACGCCCTGCTGGGAGAGGAGGGTGGTGCACTGGCAGTGGTGGAAGCCCTGGTGGACGAGGCGATCATTGCACTGGCGGCTGAAGCGGTCGGGATCATGGGTGTGTTGAATGCCAAGACGCTCGAGTACACCAAGACCCGCGAGCAATTCGGTGTGGCGATCGGTTCCTATCAGGCCCTGCAACATCGGATGGTCGACACGATGATGGCCTATGAACAGAGTAAATCGCTGCTATTCAAAGCGTTGTGCGAATACAAGCAGGACCCGGCTATGGCGGCCGAGACGATCCATGCGCTCAAGGTCTTGATCGACCGAAATGGCAAGCATGTTTTTGGTGAAGCTATTCAAATGCATGGCGGTATGGGTATGACCGATGAGCTCGATATAGGCCACTATGCCAAGCGATTGATGATGATCAATACCACCTTCGGTGACGCCACCTATCACCGGAATCGTTACATCGAAACCGCCTTCGCGGCCTGAATATGGAACTCCGCGATAAAGTCGTCGTCGTCACCGGGGGTGCAAGCGGTATTGGCACGGGTTTGTGCCATCGCTTCCGCGAAGAGGGTGTGCGCGGGCTGGTTATCGCGGATCTGAACGGCGAGGCAGCGGCCGATCTCGCCACCCGGTTGGATGCCAGACACTGCGCGCTGGACGTGCGCGACGAGGCAGCCATCGCGGCGATGGTAGCGGAGACCGAAGCTGAATTTGGCCAGATAGATCTGTTTTGCTCCAATGCGGGCATTCTGAACCTTGATGATGGCGCGTTTTGGGCTACCTCAAGCCCTAACGATGTCTGGCAGCGCAATTGGGAAGTTCATGTGATGGCGCATATCTACGCTGCGCGCGCTTGTCTCCCGGGCATGATCAAACGGGGAGAGGGCTATTTTCTGCACACCGTTTCAGCCGCGGGCCTGCTGAGCCAGCCCTACACTGCCGCCTACGCTACCACCAAACACGCGGCCATTGGGTTTGCAGAGTCGCTCGCGATTAGCCATGGTGATGACGGGATCAAAGTGAGCTGCCTGTGCCCGCAAGCGGTGGACACCGCTATGTTGGGTGGAACAGATGGCGGTGCCGCGGGGCTCGATGGTGTTCTCAGTCCTGCTCAAGTTGCCGACGCTGTAGTGGAGGGTCTGCGCACCGAATCTTTCCTGATTCTGCCCCATGAACAAGTCCATCAGTACCACCTCAACAAAGCGCAGAACTACGACCGTTGGATTGGCGGGATGAGGAAATTGCGCAGGAACATACGCCCACCTACACTGTCCTGACTCACCAGCAGAGGCCTCAATTGGACAGACAGCAGCGCTTCGCCCGCATCATTCTCAACGGGTTTTACGCCTACTTTACAGAGTTTGAAAACATCACTCTGGCTGCTCGCATACGCTTCGAGCAGGCGGAATGGTCGACGATGCAGGACGCATCGAGTCGTCGTATCGATATCTACAAAGAGACCGTGATGAGGACACTCGAGGTCGTGCGCCATATCGCGGGGGATGCAGTAGATGATTTGACGTTCTGGGCGGACACGCGTCGCATATACGCGGGGTTGGTTCAGGGGATGACCAACTTTGAGATAGCCGAAACTTTCTACAACTCAATATTCAATTCTCATTTTGGACATCGTTCGATTCGCGACGATTACGCCTTTGTGTTTTCGCCCCAGGGCGACGTGCCGCCCGTCGATATGAGCAAGGTGGTGAAACGATATACCGCTGGAGAGTCGTTACAGGACGTATTCACCCGGGTACTCGAGGACTACTCGTTCAGTATTCCTTATGAGGACCTTAAGAGGGATGTCTCGTGCATTTGCTCTGCGATCGATCGGCATCTCGCTCCGCGTTTTGATGTGAGCCGGCCGGGGCTGGAGCTACAGATACTCGAGCATCACTTCTTTCGCAATAAGGCCAGCTACATTGTAGGAAGGTTCTATGTAGAGGGAGATCAGATGCCCTTTATTCTGCCGATTCTCCACAACGACTCCACAGAGAGCCCGGCGGTGTTTGTCGACGCCTTTCTGTTTGGCCCGGATCAGGTCAGTCTGCTGTTCTCGTTCACCCGTAGCTATTTTATGGTGGATGCGTCGATTCCCTCCCAGTATGTGCTTTTCCTGCAGCAGCTGATGCCGAAGAAGGAAATCTCCGAGATTTACAGTTCGATCGGTCATTTCAGGCACGGCAAAACGTATTTCTATCGCACGTCTACTCGCCACATCCGATCGACCGAAGACCAATTCATCGTAGCGCCCGGGATTAAAGGAATGGTCATGGCGGTCTTTACGCTGCCCTCGTACGAGTACGTCTTCAAGATCATTAAAGACCGCTTTACACCGCCAAAAGAGGTGACCCACCAGATTGTGAAGGACAAATATCACTTGGTGAAACGGTGGGACAGGGCTGGGCGGATGGCGGACACTCAGGAATTCAATAACTTGGTTTTTGACGCCAGCCGTTTTTCCGATGAGCTGATGGAAGAATTGAATGCAACCTGTCCCTCCCAGCTCCGTATCAACGGGCGGGCGCTGATCATCAAACACTGCTATGTCGAGCGCAGGATGAATCCCCTCAACCTCTACCTTCAGGATGCGGATGACGACGAAGTGAACGAAGTGATGAACGATTACGGCAACGCTATCAAGCAATTGGCGGCGGCCAATATTTTTCCGGGAGATATGTTGCTGAAAAACTTTGGAGTGACGCGACATGGTCGGGTCGTATTTTACGATTATGACGAGATCGAGCCCTTACTGGATTGCAACTTCAGACGGATTCCACCGCCGCGCGACGAGATGGATGAAATGTCTGATCAGCCCTGGTACTCGGTAGGGCCTAAAGACATTTTCCCAGAGGAATTTCGGCTGTTTTTCTCCGGAAATGCCCGGGCTCGTGCCGCGTTCGACGCGCAGCACGCTGACCTATACGATGCAGACTTTTGGGTGCGGCTGCAGGACAAATTGCGCGATGGGTTTGTGGAGGATTTTTATCCTTATCCCCAGCGAGTGCGATTTTCACGAAGACAGGAATCGGTGTAGTCATGGCATCTCTTTATCTCATTAGGCACGGTCAGGCCTCCTTTGGGAGTGATCACTACGATCAACTCTCTACTCTGGGGCAGCGTCAGGCAGACGTGTCGGGCCAATTCTTCGCCGACATCGGCCTGCAGTTTTCTCAGGCAGCCAGTGGCGATCTGTCGCGGCAGCGTGAGACGGGAGAGCGCATACTCGCGAGTCAGCGGGTACCACCCACTTTACATATTGATCCGCGCTTGAACGAAGTTGACAACGAGGGGCAGATAGCGGGGCTGCTTCCCATGCTCTGCGAGCGTAACCCCGAGCTGGCCGAGCGCGTCGCGGCATCGAAAACCGACAGCAAGCAGTACCAGAAAATCATTCAGGCTGTCTTCACCGCTTGGGTGTCGCCCGACTGCCCTGATCTACCCGATACCCCATCGTGGACAGATTATCTCGCGGGGGTGCGTGGAGCGCTTGAAGATGCCATGTCGCGCGCGGAGGGAGGCACTGATACGGCAATCTTTACGTCCGGTGGCACAATCGCTACGGCAGTGAGTTGGGTTCTGGGAGTGCGTCACGATCAGATATACGGTTTTTATGAGCCAGTTTTTAATTGTTCGATCACCCGTCTCATTTTTTCACGAGGCCGAATTTCGCTGTCGAATTTTAATGATACGGCCCACTTGCAGCTCCTGAGCCGGCAATTGGGAGAGGAATTGGTCACCTACCGGTGACGGAGAGAGCGTGACCGAAATTTGGTTGGTACGTCACGGCGAGGCAGCAGCCGCTTTTGACCAGGACACCGATCCTTCGCTGTCCGCGAAGGGTCGAGCGCAGGCCGAGCGAGCTGCTCTCGCATTGCAGAGTTGCGTGGAGACGGGAGCCCGGCTGTTAACGAGTCCAAAGCGCAGAGCCATCGAGACGGCGGAACCTTTTGCGAGGCTACGCGGTTCAGATCTGGCGATCGACCCACGATTTATCGAGCTCCCTTCCCCGGAAGGTCTGGCGTCGCGGGGCAAGTGGATAAAACAGGCACTGGCGTCCCGGTGGGGGGATCTGCCACCTCCAGTGCAGGCGTGGCGCGAAAGCCTGGAAGATGCTTTGGGGTCTCTTGTTACGCCGACGGTGGTATTTACGCATTTTCTCGTAATCAATAGCGTTGCTGCGCGAATCAGCGGTGACGATCAGGTCATGCAGTGCCTGCCTGCCAACGCGTCTATCCATCATCTGAGGATTGATGACAGCGGCTGGCAGTGGTGCGCGCGGGGCGAGATGCTCGAAAGCGTCGTGAATTAATCCCGCTTCAGTCGCATCAGCGATTCCTGAGCGGTCGAAGCAAGTAGCGTCCCATCCTGAGCCCATAAAAATCCTCTACTGAATCCGCGCCCGCCACCCGCTCTGGGTGTATCGCAGTCGTAGAGAACCCAATCATCCATTTTTCCCGCCCGATGGAACCAGATGGCATGATCAAGACTGGCCGCCATAAAGTATTTAAAGGGATTGTCATAGGGTTGTGGGTAAAAAACGGTGCTGAGCAGAGAGTAGTCAGAGATCATCACCAATGCAGCCTGATGAACCGATCTGTCGTCGGGGAGCGGTCCGATGGCGCGAAACCAGGACCGGCCAATAGGAGGCTGCTGCTCGGCTGAATACCGTGTGACGCGTTGTCGCTCAATGTGGTACAGATCAATGAGATTCGGGTCGCCCGCTTTGGTCGTCAGGCCGAGGAATCCAGACAGATCGTCCGCCTCCGAGCGCGGTGCGCTGACCTTCGGCATGACAAAGCTGTGCTCGACCCCCTCTTCGTGCACATGGTAGCTGATAGAGGTGTTGAAGATCGCTTCTCCGCGCTGGCGAGCTACGACCCGTCGCGTGCAAAACGACCTGCCGTCCCGAATGGGATCCACCTCGAATTCAATCGGGATCTCGGGGTTGCCCGCCCTGAGAAAGTAGGCATGCAAGCTGTGTGCCTCGAGCGCTTCGGACACTGTGTGGTTTGCTGCCATCAGGCATTGGGCGACAACCTGTCCTCCGAAAATCCGTTGCTGGGGAAGCAGGCTGTCTCCTGTAAAGACCAGCTCGTCGGTTCGGCGCGGAGCAATCTGGGCAAGTACGTCGGTAAAGCGAGTCAAGCGATGTTCCTTTTCTGGGGAATAGGCTGGGCTGTCACTGAGTTCAGTGAGTGAGCCCGTGGAAAAAAATGGAAAAATAATCAGAAGCGCCCTGATCAATTGATTCAATGGCCTGCCATTCATTGAGGTCCATCGACGCGTTCAACGCCCCCGTCAACAGCTGAATAACGATTTGAGGAGGTAGATCCCTGAACTGCTTTCGCGCTACCGCCTCGGTCACATAGGCTTCTAGTTTGGCGTGGACGTCTCCCAGCCGAGAGAGCAGCCGTTGCCTAACAGGAGAGGGTAACGCCGTGATCGCGTTAAAGTGGACGAGCGGCCCCTGATCGGTATTTTGCAACGCAAAGATCTGCCTGCACGCGGCTTCCAATTTGTCTGCCGGTTGCAGGTCCAATTGTTCAATGCCGTTGGTTACGCGCTCCAATTGGTCGAGGGTGTAGTCAAAACACTGGGTGAGCAGGGCCTCTTTATTGGCAAAATGGTAATAAAAAGCGCCCTTGGATACGCGCAGCTGCTCAGCAATTTCATCGAGTGAGGTGCCGCTGAAGCCCTTCTGATTGAAGCATCGTGTTCCGGCCTTGAGAAATGCTTCCTGCTTGAGCCGGTTTTGTGCCTCTCGATCGAAAGCTTCATCTTCCGCGGGAAAAGCGCTAACCGAGGAAGCCATATCGGACTGGCTTACATCCGGCGATAGCAGTAACCCATGGGTGAATAACTCTCGCAGCACCTGAACGGAGCGATATGCCTCCTCCCGCGGCATCTCATAGAGCCAATAAAAAGACCAGTCCATCGCGCCAATCATCGCTCTGATAGTGGCCACAGGATTGCAGGCTCTGATCTCTCCGATCTTGATGCCCGACGTGATGAGATCAATCAGGCGCTTCAGCAGCCTTCGGTACTCTGCCTCCAATACGGTGCGGTGTTCAGCGTTGAGCGCTGCGACTTCAAGCGGTGCGGCATAAAAATCGCCTTGTCCATCGAGTGATCGCAGCGTGGTCCCGACTTGGCTCTCTAGGAACATCAGCAGGCAGTCGAGGGGTGAGGTGGTGTGTTGATCAGCGTAGTCAAGTTGCGCATGAGCCTGACGCATGTTGGCGTCGTAGCACTGGTAAATCAGATCCTCTTTGGTTGCGACGTAGTAGTACAGACTCGTTTTGGTGAGCCCCAATCTGCCGGCAACGTCTGCCAGCGTGGTCGAGCGCGCTCCTTTGGTATTGAACAATTTGGCAGCGCAAGACAATACCGCCGCGCGCTTGGTTTCGCGCTGCAATCCACGGCTGAAGGGTGAGCGTTGCTCTGTGCTGGAAGCGTCCAAGAAAAACCTTTTACCAACCGATATATTCGCGGGTTATTCTCAAAATTCGATAATTTGAACTTTAAGTATTTTTACTGAACCTGTCCATGAGTTTGCCGTGCGGAGGTTCTCGCAGATCGAGGCAGGTGTTCACACATGATTAAGACACACTCACCACAACAGCCACTCGCCTGCGGCGACAGTTTCGCGTTTTTCTGTTGGGTTTGGGTCGAGGCTGGGTCTGTGCCACACTCCGCGACTCGAACAAGACTTCCACCGAGGAAACACGGTGTCCGACACCATTTCTTTTGCGCAAGAGGCGGGCATCGCCACGCTGTCTTTCGAGCATCCCGAGCGCAGAAACGCGCTGGGCGCGACGGAGCTCGACGCAATCGAGACCGCGCTCTCATCAATCGACGACACCACACGGGTGTTGATGATTACTGCTTCCGACGACCGCACTTTTTGCGCCGGTGCGGACCTCAATCAGATCCTGGAGGGCGTGTTAGACGGTGACCGCTTTCAGTCGGTGACGAATCAGATTGCGGCATTGCCCATTCCCACCATTGCCGTTCTGAGTGGCAACGTATACGGCGGGGGTGTTGAGCTGGCGATGAGCTGCGATTTTCGTTTGGCGCGGGAGGGCATTTCGTTTCGCATTCCTGCGGCTGCGATCGGGCTTTGCTACCCCATTGCAGGTATACAGCGATTGACACGCCGGCTGGGCGTAACAGTCGCGAAGCGACTATTGGTGGCGGCTGAAACCCTGTCTACCGAACAACTGCTGGCGCTCAGATTGATAGACGCGGTCTATTCTCCTGACCAGCTGCGGGGCGTGGCGACGGAATACGCGGCGTCGCTACTGGCGCTGGCACCCATGGCAGTGACAAACATGCTAGAGGTGATACGTCAGTTGGAGCTGGGAGAATTGGATCTGGACGCTGCCAACTCACTCGCAAAAGCTTGCTCAGAATCGCAGGACGTTAAGGAGGGCATCAGTGCTCAGCGAGAGAAACGGGTGCCGGTTTTCAAAAATCAATGATCCAACAGGCGTCGTATTCACTATGCTAGTGTTATCTGCTTAATTAGCTTTCGTTGAGATATGTCCCTAGCTCAGGAAAAACTCGATCAGATTCGCGAACAGGTGCAGGTGCATCTTGATCGCCGCGAAGTGGCGTCCTTGACCGATGCGCGACGCGACGCGCTCGAGCAGGCAATACGCGCGAAGTTGGTCGCGCACAACGCCGCGATTGTTGCCCACTACTACACCGCGCCTGAGATTCAGGCACTTGCAGAGGCAACGGGAGGCTGTGTCTCAGACTCCCTGGAAATGGCGCGATTTGGCCGAGACCATCCGGCCGAGACCCTCATCGTAGCGGGCGTTCGCTTTATGGGCGAAACCGCAAAAATTTTGACGCCCAATAAGCGGGTGCTGATGCCCACGTTGGAAGCCACTTGTTCACTCGACGAGGGGTGTCCGGCAGACGACTTTTCAGCCTTCTGCGACCAGCACCCGGATCGCGAGGTGGTCGTATATGCCAACACCTCGGCTGCCGTGAAGGCGCGGGCCGATTGGGTCGTCACTTCCAGTATTGCATTGGATGTGGCAGAGCACCTCGCCGCACAAGGCAAATCAATCATATGGGCGCCTGACAGGCATCTTGGAGACTATGTAAAGCGACAGTCGGGCGCGGATGTATTGCTCTGGGATGGCGCCTGCATCGTGCATGAGGAATTCAAAGCGCGCGGTGTGCGTGACCTAAAACAGGTGCATCCAGAGGCCGCGGTGTTGGTCCATCCCGAGTCACCGGCGGCGGTAATCGAGCTTGCAGATCGCGTGGGTTCCACCACGCAGATTATCCGCGCCGCGCAAGAGCTGCCCAACCAGACGTTTATCGTCGCTACCGATCAGGGTATTTTTTATAAGCTCCAGCAGGCCGCTCCGGATAAGACGTTTATTATTGCGCCGACAGCGGGTAACGGTGCGACCTGTCGTAGCTGCGCTAATTGCCCGTGGATGGCGATGAACGATCTGGAGTCCCTGGCCGCCGTCTTTGAGCGTCAGGACAATGAGATTCTGGTCGATGCCAGTCTGGCCGAAAGGGCCATGCAGCCGTTGGAACGGATGCTGGCGTTTGCTGAAACCTTGAAACCCTGAACATTTATCCTCGATCCATCGCGCTCCGCATGTCTTGAATGTCCCGCATGCGTTCGTTAATCAGAGATGCCGTGGTGAAATCATTGCCGGTGAGTTTTTGCGCGTACGTCAGCTGCGTTTCCGCGGCGTCGAGGGCATTGACCAAAATAAAATATTCCGCCCGCGAGCGATGCAAGCCCACAATGTTGCCTGCTAAGCCCTGCACTTCTGCCAGCAGATACCATAAGGCTGGATCATTGCTGACACGCTTAGACTGATCGAGGAGTATTGCCTCGGAAAGATGAGGGGCACCCGCCTGCTGCAGCGCAGTGGCGTACGCCATTGTGAGCGGGTGGTTACCCGGCGAGAGTGCCAGCCGGCGCTCCAGTGTGCGAACAGCGCGTGTTGGGTTGCCTCGAGTCAAGTCTATCTCTGCGTCGGCGATAACGTATTCGATTCGATCGCTGTCTCCGGACCAGATGCTGTCCAGCGCCAGCGCTGCTTCGTCTCCTCTGCCCGCTGCCGTTAGCGCCAGCACCAGGCCATAGGTAGAGGCCTCGGTTGAGAGCTGCTCGCCCGCCAGCTCAGAGCGAAAGTGACCTACTGCTTCCTCTGGTGTCTGCGCTGAATGAACCGCGACACGAGCGCGCATCAATTGATAGTCGAGGCTCACCGAGCGGATTCGCTTGGGATATTGCAAGGCACGGGCGCGGGTATCCGCTATTCGCTTTTCGGACAGAGGATGTGTCCGTAAAAATTCAGGGATGCGATTTCCTTGACTGTAGCGTGTCGCAGCGTACATCCGTTCGAACATCTGCGGCGCGGCATAAGGGTCCATGCCCGCGTTATACAAAGTTCGCAACCCGACGCGATCCGCCTCCGCTTCGTTGGCGCGGCTGTATCTAAGCTGTGCATCCTGCGCCAAACCTTGAGCCGTCGTCATGGCCGCGAGCCCTGCATCCGTCCCCACGGTGGCAGCAAGGAGCACCCCGGCAAGTAGTCCAGCGAGTTGCATTGGGCCTTGCTCTTGCGCCAATTCCATGCGCCTTGAAAAGTGCCGCTGACTCAAGTGTGCGATTTCATGCGCCATGACTGTGGCAAACTCATCTTCGGTGACGGCGTAGTTAAATAAACCGCTGTGCACCCCGATCACGCCACCCGGGACCGCAAAGGCGTTGATGGTGGGATTGTCAACGATCACCAGTTCGATGCGACGATCCTGCAGCTCGCTGTGCTGGACCAATTCGAACACAAGGCTCTCTAGGTAGCTGTAGAGCAGTGGGTCGTTGAGCAAGGGCGCCTGGCCCCGGAAGCTTCTAAGCCAATTCCTGCCCAATTCATATTCAAAGTCTGCCGAAAAGAGACTGGTGCTGGATTCCCCTAGATTGGGGATTTTAAGGTCTTCAGTGGCTGTCCATGCCTGTGGCGATAATAGTAGCCATACCAGCAGCAGAAACATGCCGGGTCTCGCAAAGCTGTGAGGACGGAGATGCATGGGCGCACTCTAGCTCACTTGCGAAGATGCTGGGAGATTGGTACGAAAGGAAAATGTTACAACGCAACCAACCTCGCGGAGAATAAGCGATATACTGCGCGGCCCGATGAAGCGAGCAATGCTCATGGCGGTACCACCTGAACCTATCGAGTCGGTCGACGCTCGGGGCGAGCGTTGCCCGATGCCTCTGCTATTAGCGAAGCGGGCGCTGCGCGACATTCCGTCAGGCTCCGTATTGGAAGTGCTGTCAACCGATGCGGGTTCCGAGAGGGATTTTGAGAGTTTCGCGAGACTCGCCGGACATGTGGTCACCTGTGAACAGCTGCCGGAAGACGTGTTTAGACTGACAATAACCAAGGCTTGAGCGAAGGATCCGACCCAGCGTGAAAGACATTCTTTCGAGGTGGTATCACCGTTACTTCAGCGAAGAGGAGGCGGTGATTCTGTTTTTTATGCTGCTGGCCGCGTT
>JAYOEE010000032.1:0-4866 GCA_038106565.1 Halieaceae bacterium | reverse complement strand
GAGATGGCGCTGGTGGGCCAGTTGATTGTAACCAAGGGGCTGAGTTCTATACCGAGCGTGTTGGCAGCAATGGTCTATGCCATTTTGATACCGCTCATGGTTTTCTTTTTCTTAAAAGATCGGGATGAACTGATCGGTTGGTTTGCTGGGTTTTTGCCTGAAAAGCGGCCTTTGCTCGACCGCATTTGGGAAGAGTTGAATCTACAGTTTGCCAACTATGCGCGAGGCAAGGGTATCGAAATCCTGATCGTGGGATCGCTTTCCTACGTTGTTTTTGCGCTGTTTGGTCTGAATTATGCGGCCTTGCTGGCGTTGCTGGTGGGGCTTTCAGTGGTCGTTCCCTACATTGGCGCGACGCTGGTGACACTGCCCGTGGTGATGGTTGCGTACTTCCAGTTTGGTGTAAGCCCCGACTTTTACTGGGTGGTTGGTGCTTACATGGTCATTCAGGTGCTGGACGGAAATGTGTTGGTGCCACTGTTATTTTCCGAGGCGGTGGATTTGCACCCGGTTGCCATCGTCATAGCAGTGCTGTTCTTCGGTGGACTGTGGGGTTTGTGGGGTGTTTTTCTCGCTATTCCGCTGGCCACTTTGGTAAATGCCATACTCTCTGCCTGGCCTTCGGCGCAGGCTTCGACAGCGCCCTGATGGGCCCTGAAAGTGGCTTCAGTGTGTGCTCCTCCCGCCAAGGGGCTTGCACGACGTTGCTGAATGGTTGGTAGCCCGACCTCTCCCCATTTAAGCGTGAGTACTGAATCATGAGAGCGATTAAAGCGACGAGGCTCGGGCGAGCCTTACGGCCCATCTTCTTCATGCTGCGTTGTGACCGTGCGTTGCTTTGCGTTATCGCTCTTTTGCTGGCCGCTTGCGCCGAGCCCGAACAGGTAACTCATGCTTCCTCCGCTGTAGTGGTCAGCCCTAACGATGAGCGTGCCTATCGCCTCGTGCAGCTGGAAAACGAGCTCGAAGTGATGTTGGTGTCGGACCCCACTGCTGAGAAGTCCGCTGCGGCACTGAGTGTTGGGCTCGGGGCGGCCTCCGATCCCAGCGATTACCCGGGCATGGCGCATTATCTCGAGCACATGCTGTTCATGGGGTCGGAGAAATACCCCGAACCCGATGGTTTTATGGCATTTACAGCTGAGCACGGCGGGATGTCCAATGCTTACACGGGACTAGAGCTCACTAATTACATGATGATGGTTGAAAACGACGCACTCGATGAGGCGCTGGATCGTTTTTCTCGTTTTTTCACTTCGCCTCTGTTGGATCCTACCTATATTGATAAAGAGAAGAATGCGGTGAATGCTGAATGGTCGATGCGCCGCGAACAGGATTTCCGCATCACCTACCGTTTGGCGCGACATCTGCTGGGTGATCATCCCGCAAATCGGTTCCAAATTGGCAATCTGGAGTCGCTTGCAGACAAGACCGAGGGCGGTCTCCACGCAGCAACGGTGCGCTTTTTTGAGCAATATTACAGCGCTAACTTAATGAAGGCGTCCGTGATCGGTGAGCGGCCGCTGGATGAACTCGAGGAGCTCGCCCGCAAATACTTCAGTGATATTCCAAACAAGCAGGCGGCCAGGCCGGAAATTGCCGAACCTATCGATTTTGAAGCGGTGGGTAAGAAGCGGATTCGCTATCGACCAAAAGATGACACGCGAGAGCTGCGGTTCGATTTTATTATCGAGAACAATAATCATTTGTTCGATACCAAACCCAGCGAGTATCTGGCCTATATTCTGGGGTCAGAGATGCCGGACACACCAGCGGTGCGGCTCAGGGATCTGGGTTGGGCCAGCTCACTGGTCGTTAACGCTGACCCCGCACGCTACGGTAACTATGGGCTGTTTACCTTCTCGGTCCAGCTCACGCCCGAGGGGCTCGAGCACCGAGAGGCAATTACCGCGATGCTTCTTGGATATCTCGAACTGTTGCGCGAGGAGGGCATTGATGACCGATACGCCGCTGAATTGGGTACCTCGCTCAACAATCGATTTCGGTTCCTCGAAAAAATCGACGACTTCAGTTACGCGCATCAGCTAACCCGAGCGATGCAGACTTATCCCGCTCGCTTGGCAATCGAGGCGCCTTATCGATTCACCGGCTTTGATCAGGCAGCGGTCGAAGCGGTGCTGGCACAGCTGGTGCCCGAGCGGTTGCATCTGTGGGAGATTGATCAGCAGCAGTCCGTCACCGATACCCTTTATTTTTATGATGGCGCCTATGCGGTAGAACCCCTAGAAGTGCCCGACCGCTCCACCGTGTTGCAGCGCTCCAAATCGTATGCCTTGGCATTGCCGGCGCAGAACCGCTTGCTTCCGGAGCGTTTTGATATTCGAACGACCGCTTCCACGCCCGCCTTGGTCATCGATGACACAGATCTCAGCGTTTGGCTGCAGGGCAGTGAGGCGTTTGCCGAGTTACCGAGGGGCTATACGCAGGTTTATTTGAATGTGCCACTTCGTCAACAAAGCGTCGATTCCGCAGTAATGCTAGTGCTGTGGGCTGACCTATATGGCTTGCAACACACAGCACTGATCAATGAAGCCGGTATCGCAGGGATGGGTCTGAGTCTGGGCAGCGAGCAGGGGCTGCGACTCTCACTCTCCGGTTTTACTGATAAGCAGCCACAGCTCTTGAGAGAGGCATTATCGGGATTGCGAGCAGCACCCTCAGATCAAGCGCTCTCCCAAGCCAAGGATCGATTTTTGCGTGGTCTCGATAATCGCAAGCGAGAGCTGCCTTTTCGTCAGCTTGGTAGAACTTTCGCGTCTCTGACACGCACTGGTTTCTACGATGAATCATCTCTACGAGCCGCAATCGAGGCGGTTTCAGTGGAGCGATTTGAGCGCTTTGTCGAGGATTTGCTGGGCACTGCGCTGGTCAGGATTTACCTCTTTGGCAATTACGATAAAGCCTTTGCCGAGGAGGTGGCGGCAACGATTCGCAGTGCGCTTCCCCAGAATCGCGAATCGGCGGGCTATACGCAGGAGCGAGTATATGCCCCACAGCCGGGCCAAACGCTCATTTATCAGGCGGATCTGCCCGTGGAAGATTTGGGGATGATGCTGCTCTACGCGGCGCCCGAGGCGTCGGTCGCCAACGAGGCAAAGGGTTTGGTGTTGGCGAGCCACCTGCGCAACCGGGCGTTTGATACTTTGCGCACCGAGGAACAATTGGGTTACGCCGCTGGGGGCCTTACCACCACCCTTCAGGATCATCCTATGATTGGGTTGTACATTCAGACGCCGGTCATGGCGCCGGTGGATATGCTTTCCCGATTCGAGCAGTTCGTTGTTGAATATGAGCAAATGCTGAAGGCCATCACTCCCGAGCAATTCGATAATCTGAAGTCCGGCGTGCTGACTCAGCTTACCGAGCCCCCCACAAATCTGTCGGATGAAGCCGGCCCCTTTATCGCTGATTGGCATCGGCAACGGTATGATTTCCGCACCCGGTCGGACTTGATTGCCGCGGTGGAGCGCGTCTCTCTGGACGACATGCGCGACTACTATCGCCAGACTGTTCTCATTGATAATCCAAGTCGGGTTTTGATTCAGTTGAGGGGGGAGCGCTGGAGTGATGAGCCGTTCGCCACGATATTGGGAGGCAGGGTGATCTCGAGTATCGAGGACTTTCATGCCGACATGCCCCTGCAACCCTTAAATTGAGGGAGTGATCGACCTTGGGAATCCGGCTCGCTGACTGCTACAACACGCGCCAGTTTCGTAAATTGGCGAAGTCGCGCTTACCGGGGCCCATTTTTCATTACATAGACGGGGCGGCTGACGACGAGGTGACCTATCGTCGCAACACAGAAGCCTATGAATCCTGTGATCTGGTCCCCAATGTGCTGGCGGGGGTGGAGGAAGTCGACCTTTCGACAACCGTGATGGGAATTCCCATCGATATGCCCCTATTTTTGTCGCCCACTGCGCTGCAACGCCTGTTTCACCACGACGGCGAACGCGCGGTTGGCAGAGCCGCCGAGTCTGTGAACACCTTATTCGGTATTTCCTCTCTTGCCACGGTGAGTATCGAAGAAATAGGCCAGACCATTCGCACACCCAAAATCTTTCAGTTGTATTACCACAAGGACAAAGAATTGACCTGGGGCATGATTGATCGATGCCGAGAAGCAGGATTTGATGCGCTGGCCTTGACCGTTGATACGATTGTCGGAGGCAACCGAGAGCGTGATCTTTGGACGGGCTTCACTTCCCCGCCAAAACTGACGCCGTCAAGCCTGCTGAGCTTTGCGACCCACCCTAGTTGGACAATGAATTATCTGCTGAGGGAGCCCTTTGAATTGTCAAATCTCAAAGAGCACATCGCGGAAGGATCGAATGTCAGTATCTCCGTGGCGGATTATTTTTCCACCATGCTGGATCAGTCGATGGACTGGGATGCCGCCGCGGCGGTGCGGGAACGCTGGGGGCGAGCGTTTTGTCTGAAGGGCATCATGTCGGTCGAGGACGCGCGCAAAGCCGTTGAAATCGGAGCGGATGCCATTATGGTATCTAACCACGGTGGCAGGCAGCTTGATGGCAGCCGATCTCCTTTTGACCAGCTGGCCGAGATCATCGACGCTGTGGGTAATGACATTGATGTCATTTGCGATGGAGGGATTCAGCGCGGAACGCACGTGCTGAAAGCGTTGTCGCTGGGCGCCAAAGCTTGCTCAGGGGGGCGATGGTATCTGTACGCGCTGGCCGGCGCAGGGCAGGCCGGAGTGGAGCGAGCGCTTACTAACCTGAAAAACGAGCTCATACGAGATATGAAGTTGATGGGTGTGAAATCGCTTTCGGAGCTGGGGCCTCATAATCTCCGTTTTCGCTGAACCTTTTTGCAGCGATTGAG
>JAYOEE010000031.1:5623-26179 GCA_038106565.1 Halieaceae bacterium | reverse complement strand
TGGCGGAGAAGGAGGGATTCGAACCCTCGATACGCTATTAACGTATACTCCCTTAGCAGGGGAGCGCCTTCAGCCACTCGGCCACTTCTCCTAAAACCGCATTCAGAGCTTGCCTGTGTTTACCCCTTGAGTATCCGTCTTCGATCATTTTCGTTTGCAGCCTCCGACCGCTCGGTTGGACAGCGGCGGACCCGCAAGTAATCCTCGAGTACCCTGCAATGCTCTGGATCAGGCGAGGCGATAGGCTACCATAACTTCTCGAAGCAAAGGCACTCAAAATCTATCGGACTCTACAACGCCCCATTTCATCGTGCGCTTCGTGAGAGCATCGGGCATTTCTTATTAAATGCCCTTTGCCACGGCTCGCTGATTGTAGCCAATAGTCATGTGATGAGTACGGATAAAATCCGAGTCAAGCCAGTAATCGCCCCGCGGGAAAGATTAGTTGCAATGCGTAAGAGCACGAAAGTGAAGACCCCACAAATAGGTTTTACAGAGTGCTCCATGACTCTTCGCTATCAGATTGTAGAGCGCCTCACCGCTATACTGTTTCAAAGTCGTCCGCGGGGACCTCAAAAGATGCGTCAAATATGAGACAGCCGATGACGATATGACGCGTTAGAAAGTTTCCGCGTGTTTAGTGTACGCTCCCGCCTGAGTTTATATAGGCAGTGAACGCACTATGTCTTTACGGATATTCACCGGACTCCCGGGATCTGGAAAAACGAGCGCCCTGATTGATGAAATGGTTCGTCGGAATGAGACCGGGGGACGGGTCTTACTCGTACTGTCATCAGAACATGAGTTTCTAAACAGGCGTCCAAATGTAAAGGCAGGGGGCCTGATGGGATGCCGGGACAAAGATAAAAGTTATCCCATTGATGCCGTAATGAACTCTAGTGAGGCTGCAGACCTGTTGGCCGTGCAAGAACCCGGCACGATGATGGTGTTTGACGAGGCGCAATTCTTCAAGCCAGATCTGGTCAGCAGTTGGCATGCCGCGTCGGAGCGAGGCGTCGACATATTGGTGGGGACACCATCGCAGCATCAGTTGCAGCTTCTAGCCAACGTCCCGCACGAACCTGTTCACCTCGAGGTCGAATGCGCTTGCGGCGAGGCGTTAGCAACCCAGGTGTTATACACGGAGGATCTCACATACCCCCAGCATTTGTGCTCGGACTGCCACGCAAAGCAAAAGTCTGAAGCGATTGCGTCACTGCTGGCTGAAGTAAAAAGGTCTGAACCATTTCCCAATAAGTTGCATACGTACCAGCCATTTTATGATCTAGACATGAAGGGCTGGGAATTGGTTCGCAATGATTGCCCAGCAAGACTCAATATTATTTTACAGGCCGTGACTCGGTGCGAGAGCATCATCGAAAAGCAAGCCGACCCACTCGGGCAGGCTTCCTTCGTTGATCTCGGCTGCTGCTCAGGTTTCTTCTCAGACGCTATGGCTGATCGCGGCTTTCTTTCTGCCGGTGTCGATATCAGAAAGGACTTTATCGATTGGGCATCTAAACTGGCCAAAATCAAAGGGCAAGACATAAGCTACGTGCAGGACGATCTAATGAGTCACCTGACGTCCAACGCAAAACATTTCGACGTAATTTCCACGTTCGCAACCGTGCAATGGGTAATGGCGCAACAAGGCTATGAGGCGGGCCTCAAATGTTTCGAGGCAATTTTTGAGCGAGCAGACTCAATCTGCGTTGTAGAGATGGGATATACGACCGAACCCATCTATCGCGAAAAAATCACCGACAGACCAACGGAAATAGACCGTCAATGGATGCTCAACCTGATGGAGCAATCAGGGCGATTCGACACCGTCGAGCTTCATCCAATGGGAGAAAATGGGATTTGGCGTGACGTTTTTGTTGGCTTTAAGGAACCGCCCTCTTCCCCGAGAGTTTTTGATGATTTCCCAGTGACGGCGGCGACTCAAGCCTCCAACGCATCAGGATACTGGAACGACAAATGGGTTGGCACTGAATTGGACATCTGCTTTCGAGCTGACGCAGACGTATCAAAGTTCAGTCTGAACGGTTGGTGTCCTGCGGAGTGCGGCGGGGCCACAATAACGGTACATGTTGCGGGCGAAAAACTGGGAGAATTGAAAGTTAATCGCGGTGAATTCCAGATCAATCTGGAGCACAAGCTCAATAAAGGCGACTTTTTTAACCTTCGGGTCTTGGCGAACAGAAGTTTTAAAGCCCAGGGTGATGAACGCGAACTATCATTCATACTGACCGGGCTGACGTTTCACTGATGAAAAGCCTGCGCAAAATCGCGCAGTAGCTTGCCACAGTATTACCTTGCCATAACGGGTTACGCCATAATCGGGAGCATCAAGGCAAATAGCGCGTCAGCAAAAGGTCGGGTGCTCTGCCGATACCTGAGGCGGAGGCAAAAGCGTCGCTGTGTGCCGCAATCAGTCCGGCCCGGATCCGCTCTTTAACCCTGCTTCGGCACTCGCCTCTTCGATGCGATTAAGAATCTCTTCTCTGTGCACTGCGACTTCCTTGGGGGCATCTACGCCTATTCGAACCTGATTGCCTTTGACACCCAACACCGTGATGGTCACGTCGTCACCAATCATCAGTGATTCACCCACTCGTCGCGTCAAAATCAGCATCGCTCACATCCTTGTTATCTTCACCCGCACATTCAAGTGCTGGCAGTGCATTGCTTCTTGCTATCGCCTAATTACTGGGCGCCTTAGACAGCCTCAACTGTATCAAGGCCGAATGCAGAATGCAGGCTCCGCACGGCCAGTTCAAGGTATTTTTCTTCGATGATGACAGAGATCTTGATCTCAGAAGTACTGATCATCTGAATGTTGACGCCCACCTCTGCCAGTGCCTTGAACATCGTAGCGGCCACCCCCGAGTGCGACCGCATGCCCACGCCAACAACGGACACTTTTGCAATGTGGTCATCGGTCAGCACTTCCCCTGCTCCCAGCTCACTGACCACGGGCTTCAGCACTGCCGCTGCCTGCTCCATGTCACCGCGGGCAACGGTAAAGGTAAAGTCTGTCGCATTCTCCCCCCGGCTATTCTGCAGGATCACGTCCACTTCAATATTGGCATCACCTACAGGGCCGAGAATACGATAAGCCATCCCAGGATTGTCCGGCACGCCCACGACGGTCAACTTTGCCTCATCTCGGTTAAAGGCTATGCCTGCTATCACCGGTGCTTCCATGGAGGCGTCCTCCTCAGTAGAAATCAATGTTCCGGGGCCTTCCTCGAAACTGCTTAGCACCCGGAGTGGAACTTTATATTTTCCAGCGAACTCCACAGATCGAATCTGCAGTACTTTGGAACCCATACTCGACATCTCGAGCATTTCCTCAAAGGTGATTCGATCAAGGCGTCTTGCGCCGTCCACCATTCTGGGATCTGTGGTGTAAACGCCATCTACATCAGTGTAAATCTGGCATTCATCAGCCTTCAATGCAGCGGCTATGGCTACCGCTGTCGTATCAGATCCACCGCGACCCAGCGTCGTGACGTTTCCTTGCACATCCACACCCTGAAATCCGGCCACCACGGGCACACCGTCTGCTTGAAGCTCTGCTTGCAAGGTTTCCAGCTTGATATCCTGAATACGCGCCTTGTTGTGTGCACTATCTGTCAGTATGCCGACCTGATTGCCGCTGAAAGAACGTGCTCGCACTGCCCGTTCATTCAGCGCCATGCTGAGTAGCGCTGTGGTGACCTTTTCACCGGTGCTCAAAAGCGCATCGAGTTCTCTGGGTGCGGGATTTACCTGAATTTCACGCGCGAGACTCAGCAGGCGGTTGGTCTCTCCAGACATGGCTGATACCACCACAACCACGTCGTGGCCCTCGCTTTTAAAACGAGCCACCCTATCTGCTACCGCTCCAATCCGCTCTATCGAGCCAACAGAAGTGCCGCCGTATTTTTGAACAATAAGCGCCATGCTACGCCAGTCGAGTCGCCAAAAAGGCGCGTATTTAACACGATTCAGCGCCCACTGAGAACCGGTTTTGGTGATAGTGGCAAGCTTTAGGCTGATCCTCTAGGCTATTGGCCACGACAATAAGAATCGCCGCGGACCACCATGACCCTAGCCGACCCACTCTACAGCGACTGGATTCACCAGCAGGTTCGCGTACAACCCGACCAACTCGCGGTCTGCGACCTATCTGCTGATCGCCAATTCTCATGGCGGCAATTCAACGACCGGGTCGATGCACTCGCTTGTCGACTGCTTGATCAGGGCGTAGCCGCCGGTGATCGGATCGCCTATCTCGGCCTCAACAGCTCCGACGTGCTAGAGATGTTCTTTGCCGCGATCCGGATTGGCGCAGCCTATGTGCCGCTGAATTTCAGACTCACGCCTCCCGAACTGAGCTTTATCATCGGGGACTGCACGCCTGCAGTGGTGTTGTTTGACCAGGCATTTCAGGGTGTGATCGATGCCATTGATCCCGACGTGATGCCGGATATCACGATCGATACCGCACTGGATGGCAGTGACAGCAGCTACGAAGCCGGTTTCCTCACGCATCATCTCGCGCCTGAACCGGCCGCTGCCAATGGCGATACGCTATCAATGATCATGTACTCCTCGGGTACCACCGGCAAACCGAAGGGGGTGATGTACACGCGCAGGATGATGTTGGCCTCGGCCTTGAATCTGCTGCAGCCCAGCGAGTTCAGCCCCGATACGCGGGTGCTTAATGTCATGCCGCTATTTCACATTGGGGGGATGCAATTTGTATTGATGGCGGTCAAGAGCGGTATTCCCCACGTGATGATGCGAGGTTTCGATCCAGCATCGATGCTCGAGGCCATTAACGACCGCGATCTCGGCATCACCAATATCGGGGGTGTACCTGCAATGTGGGGAGCGATGTCGTTGGCCGCCAACATCAGTGAGATCGACTTCAGTCGTATCAGAGTTGCGGCGACCGGCGCGGAGTCTGTTCCCGAACCGATGCTCAAGGAATGGCAGCAACGAGGCATCTTGCTACAGGAAGTCTATGGCATGACAGAAACATCGGGCGTGGTCTGCATGGCGCAAAAAGCGGATTTGCCAGAGCACATGGGCTATGCGGGTCGTGCACTCCCCTACGGTGAAGTCAAAGTCATGAAGTCGGATAACGAGGAGGCTGCGCCTGGCGAACTGGGCGAAATTTGGATGCGCGGCGCGTCGGTAACGCCGGGATATTGGAACCGGCCCGATGCAACCGAAGAGGCCTTCGTGGATGGCTGGCTCAAGTCGGGGGATATCGGTCGGCGCGACCAGACCGGTCGTTTAGCCGTTGAGGACCGTATCAAGGACATGTACATCTCCGGCGGGGAAAACGTCTACCCGGCAGAAGTGGAGTCAGTGTTGCTCGCGCATCCGGATATCCGGGAAGTCGCGGTGATCGGCGTGGCTGATACCAAATGGGGAGAAGTGGGCTGTGCGGTTGTCGCCAGCATCAGTGGCGAGCCTGTCTCGCTGGAGGCGCTTCACCACCAATGTGATGGCCATTTGGCACGGTTTAAATGGCCGCGACAAGTGGTGAACACCGATGCCTTGCCCCGAAACAGCACGGGCAAAGTGCAAAAATTTATTTTACGTCAGGAATACAGCTGAGCGGTTTCTCAGCCCAGCTGGTTGGCCACCCATTCGGGCAGCGAGGCAAGCACACCGGGTAAAGCAGCGACATCAGAACCACCGCCCTGCGCCATATCGGGACGTCCTCCCCCTTTGCCACCCAACTGACCAGCAAACTGCTTGATGATATCCCCGGCTTTCACGCGATCCGTCGTATCGGGTGTTACGCCCGCCACGAGCGCTATTTTGCCATCCTCCACCGCAGCCAGCAGGATCACACCAGTGCCCAGCTTGTTCTTGCACTGATCCAACGTATCGCGCAACGTCGACGAGGTTGCTCCCTCGACTTGGGCGGCAAGTACTTTGACACCACCAACATCCACGGCGTCTTCAGTGAGGTCACCACCCGCGGAGGTGGCGAGCTTCTGGCGCAAGCGCGCAGATTCTTTTTCTAGTTCTCGCACTTCTGCGCGCAAAGCATCGACTTTGGCAGCCGCTGTGTCTGGCGTTGCTTTGAGGGCGCCGCATACCGATTGCATGTCTGCAGTGAGGCTGGCCACATGCGCCAAAGCAGCTTCGCCGGTGACCGCCTCGATACGCCGCACGCCGCTGGCCACTCCCGACTCCGCCGTAATCAAAAACAGCCCAATATCTCCGGTCCGCGCTACGTGCGTGCCTCCGCAGAGTTCTACGGAGAATCGATCGGCTCCCATGGTCAGCACGCGAACCTGGTCACCATATTTTTCCCCAAACAATGCCATGGCACCCGCCTCAACCGCCTGATCCATGCTCATGAGCTCGGTTGATACGCCTTCATTAGCGCGGATCTGTTCGTTGACCACCGCCGTGACACGCGCCAGAGATTCGGCTGGCACAGGCTCGCCGTGGGAAAAATCAAACCTCAGCCGCTGGGAATCCACCAGAGAACCCTTTTGCAGAATATGGTCACCCAACTCCCGGCGCAGTGCCTCATGTAACAGATGGGTCGCTGAATGATTCAGACGCGTTCGATTACGCAGTGCCGAATCAATCTGCGCATCGACCTGATCGCCCTGACTTAATGCGCCCGACGTTACCGTGACGTGATGCAGATGATGCCCCTGAGCCTTGGTCGTGTCGGTGACGTCTGCGGATGCACTCCCCGCAGTCAGCCGACCGCAGTCTCCGACTTGACCACCACTCTCGCCATAAAAAGGGGTGCGGTCCAGTATGACTACGCCTGATTGATCCGCCTCGAGGGCGTCCACCGAGACCCCGTCGACCAGAATCGCCTTGATCACTGCCTCAGCGCGATCGCTTTCGTAACCCAGAAACTCCGTTTCTCCCTCAACACTGAGGCTTTGGCTGTAATCGACCTTAAATCCGGCATGGTCTTGGGACCGCTGGCGCTGTGCGGCCATGGCCGCCTCATATCCCTCTAGGTCAAGACTCAATCCCCGCTCCCGCGCGATGTCGTTAGTGAGATCGACCGGGAATCCATAGGTGTCGTAGAGCTTGAAGATAATGTCTCCGGGGATCGTATCGTTGTGAATACCCTCGAGCGCCTCCTCGAGAATCGCCATACCGTTGTCCAGCGTTCGGGCAAACTGCGCCTCCTCCGCTCGCAATGCTTCGGTGATCGCCCCTTGCTGGGCCAAGAGTTGCGGATAGGCGTCACCCATTTGAGCCATCAATTCGGGCACCAGTTCGGCGAAAAAGGGATCCTGGGCTCCCAGCTTGTTTCCGTGGCGAATCGCGCGGCGAATAATCCGCCTCAGCACGTAGCCTCGGCCCTCGTTGCCTGGCAACACGCCGTCGGCTATCAAGAAAGCCGTAGAACGCAAGTGATCTGCAATCACCCGCAAGGATTTGTCCTCTGTATCGGCGGCGCCCAGCTGACTCGCGGTGGCATTGATCAGGGCAGTGAACAGATCGATCTCGTAGTTAGAGTGCACGTGCTGCAGTACTGCGGCAATGCGCTCGAGACCCATGCCGGTATCAACCGATGGCGCCGGCAGCGGGTGTAACTCACCCTGCGCGTCGCGGTTGTACTGCATGAACACCAGATTCCAAATTTCAATATAACGATCCAGATCGTCGTCTTTACTGCCTGGAGGCCCACCCGGCACGTCCGGACCGTGGTCGTAAAACACCTCGGAGCAGGGCCCGCAAGGTCCGGTGTCACCCATCTGCCAAAAATTGTCCTCATCCAGCCGCGAGAGTCTGGCGGGGTCTATGCCGATTTCATCGATCCATATTTGTGCCGCCTCATCATCAGTGATGTGCACAGTGATCCATAAGCGCTCTTTGGGCAGCTTGAGGGTTTCTGTGAGGAACTCCCAGGCAAATTGAATCGCCTCACGCTTGAAATAATCGCCAAAGCTGAAGTTCCCCAACATTTCGAAGAACGTATGGTGTCGGGCCGTGTAGCCCACGTTCTCGAGATCATTATGTTTACCCCCAGCACGAACACATTTTTGTGCCGTGACTGCACGCAGGTAAGGCCGCTGCTCGAGCCCCAGAAAAGTCTCCTTGAACTGATTCATTCCGGCGTTGGTAAACAGGAGCGTGGGGTCGTCGGCGGGAACCAGAGAACTGGACTCCACACGCGTGTGGCCCTGCGCCTCAAAGTAGCTGAGGAATGCTTCGCGGATATCTGCGGTTTTCATGGAGTGGTCTCAGATTGATCGATGGGATGGAACAGTTGCGGCTCAACGGAGCCCAGTGGCCAGCTCGCCTTCGGCCATGTCACGTCCCGCCAGAATATGCAGGTGAAGGTGAAAAACGGTCTGTCCTCCACCCTCGCCATTGTTAATCACCAGCCTGAAGGCGTCGTCGACACCCAACTGCTCCGCCACTTTGCCCGCCACCAGTAGTAGATGGCCGAGCAAAGCTTGATCTTCCAGAGCGGCATCGGCCAGTTTGGGTATGGGCTTACGGGGAATGATGAGCACATGCGTTGGGGCCTGAGGATGAATATCCCGAATAACCACGCAGAGATCATCCTCGTACAGGAATTCTGTCGGAATCTCACCGCGCGTGATTTTGCCAAAAATGGTATCGGTCATCTCTGGAACTCAGCTCAGCTTCTCATCTGCCGTCATGGCGCGCGCTTCTTCTTCCAACATAACGGGAATTCCGTCGCGCACCGGATAGGCCAGCCCACTCGCCTTGCACAGCAACTCCTGCTTGCCTTCATCATAGACAAGTGGTGCCTTGCTCACCGGACAGACCAGAATATTGAGTAGTTTGGGGTCCAGCACGCCTTGCTCCCGCATTCCAAACGCGCAGTATAAGCCCTACTGACCACAAGAGCACCGCTTGCCGAGCGAGTCTCGCGATGCAGCACTGGTCACTCGGGCATTGGCGGTACCAGTAATTGCGGGTCAATACGCTGATTCAGCCAGCTCATGCGCCAGTCGAGGTGGGGTCCCGTCGCGCGACCGGTAGCGCCAATCTCACCCAGCATGTCACCGGTCCGAAGGCGATCGCCCACTGTTACTGTGAGCTTGCTGAGATGCAGGAAAGACGACGAGAGACCATGGCCGTGATCCAAAATTACCGTACCCCCGGAATAGAACAGGTCGGGCTCGGCCAACGTTACTACGCCCGGCGCGGGTGCCATAACAGGAGTACCCGTTGGTCGCGCAACGTCTACTCCGTAATGGGGTGTGCCGGGGGTACCGTTATAAATACGCTGACTGCCATACACGCCGCTGATGCGACCGGTTACGGGCCAGCTGAATCCCTCTCTCACTGCCACTAATCCATCGTCTGACGCAATACGACGGTTTTTGGCCGCACCTACCAGCTCTCGCTCGCGTCGAATACGCGCCAAATGCGTTTCACTCGGCGTCACGGTCTGCTGGGGCACGCCCGTAATGGTTTGCAATCGATATTCCCGCTGCTCAACCAATACTTCCTGACTGCAAACAGACCCGTTATCGACCTCGAGCGGGTTGGAAGCGGGCATATCGCGACCCAGACCAACCAAAAAATGGCCATCGGGCAGCAGGGGAACCGGTTGACCGGCAAAAGTGACTTTCGTTCCGCTGGAAACCTGCCCCCACAAGACTCCCCCCTGCAACGCATATCCATGGAGGGCTACGCAGGTTTCGGACCGCACTTCACGCGGGAGCGCAACACTCGTCATCAAGAAGAGCACCCCTAACCACCAATAGGTGTTCGCCAATGCCATGCCTGCTCCAGTTAAATCAACACGCCTGATCGCGCTGTTGACCCATTGCGGTAACGATTCGTGAGTCTACGCGCGCGTTTAATCCCTCCCATGGTATTACAGCGCGTGGCAGAGCGAACTCCCCGAGCGGCAGAAAGCGCCGGGTATTTCCCCCAGCGCCAACGGCCCCTACACTCAATGGCATGAGCAGATACAGGCCGCCCAGAACAGCCGGTTCTCCCTACATCACCCCAGAGGGTGAGCGGGCGCTGCGCGACGAATTGCATGCGCTTTGGAAAATTGAGCGCCCAGAGGTGACCAAAGCGGTGAGTGCTGCCGCTGCAAATGGGGACCGGTCAGAAAATGGCGACTATATCTATGGCAAAAAGCGTCTAAGAGAAATCGACTCGCGGGTCAGATTCCTGCGCAAAAGGCTGGATGTCTTGCAAGTTGTGGCAGAACCCCTGGGCGATCCCAATAAGGCCTGGTTTGGCGCCTACGTCACGGTCGAGGACGAGCAGGGCGAAACGCAGCAGTGGCGCATCGTTGGCCCTGATGAGTTCGACGTGAGTCGAGGCACGATTTCTTGCGACTCACCCCTCGGACGCGCCCTGCTGGGAAAAGCAATCGATACCGAAGTACTGCTGGATACCCCTTCGGGCAATCAACGCTGGATATTAGTGGAGGTCAGCTACTCAGCCTGAACAGTCAGCGAGTATGCGGCCAAGCCATGACGTCCGCGGGTTGTCGCGACGCTCGCCCGCTTTCGCAAACCCGGAGGTGCCTCAAAAGAAGTGGATTGCGCTCAGAATACCCACTCAACGCCCACTAACGCGGTCAGGGGTTTGTTAGGGCGTGCACCGTCTGGCTGGCGGGAGACGATAGCTCGCTTATCCAACGCATTCTCCAGCTTGATAAAAGCCGACACGTCATCGCTGACTGCATAACGGGCCCCAATGTCGACGCTCATGAAACTGTCGGTTTTAACGAACGGAGAGGGATCTCGATCGCATCCAATTTCGACACACATCGCATCGGTATATTTGAACACCGCGTAGCTATCCCAACGATTGCCGATCTGGGCGCCGACCCTGAGACTCAAGATGTTTTCGGGAACAGAGGCTAGCGTATCGCCCTCCTGAATATCGCCAGTACCGCGATTACCGCGGGCCTCTGCCTCGGAAAACGTGTAGGCCAACGACACCGGCCAGGTAATGGCGCCTGTATCAAAAACATGGCCCACCTGAATTTCTAATCCCGCTACTACCGCTTCTCCAGTAACAAAGGTGCCACTTGTAGCGCCGTTCGAGCAGGGATAGGCGTTAGAACAGCTTTCACCTTTGTTGGAAAAGTCACTGTAAAAGCCGATGACCTCAGCGAATACGGTCCCGTCGTAGCGGACTCCGAACTCGTAATTCACGCTGGTTTCAGGTTTTTCCCACGACTGGGCACCGCCACCCAAGGGAGAAAATCCGCGATGGACACCGGCCAATATCGACCAGTTTTCGTTAAATTGATAAAGGGCAGCGACACCCGGCAGCCAGATCGCAACCTCGTTGCGACGCGAGGAGGCAATGTCAGTGCGGTCCAACTGACTGAATCGATACTCCCAGGTATCAACGCGCTCGTGTCGCAGTGCGATGTCCAACCTCAGGCTGTCGCTAATCTGCCAAGCATCGGTGAGCCACATAGCCAATGCATCAGCTCCTTGGAGCCTGTTATCGCTGGCGGTGGGCTGGAGCACGCCCTTGAAAATCAGCTCGCCGCTGACCTGATCGAATCGCTCTGTGGGTTGAAGACGATCCACTTCATCCTCGTGATACCGAGCGCCAATGGCAAAGCGATGCGCATACCACTCCCAGTCCAGATTCGTTTGCAGGCCCTGCGATACGTATCGGCGATTGTTGTGCTTGAACATCAAGTCGGTCGCATCGGCGTCGCCATCGAGAACGGCCTGCGCGGCCACATCGCCCGCATTCGCGGCCTCGACCAACTTCCCGCCACCGGAGAGTTTGAACCAATCGCGATGAAATTCGTTGCGGTAAACCGTGGTGCTCAACGTCGCGTCAGCACCGACATCCCAGTCCCAACCCAGCGACAACGCTTTGTGCTCGTTACTCATTGCGTCGGGCTGAGATAAACCGTAGCGGCGATCGGGATCTTGCTCAAAATCGGCGTCGGTCAATCCGAGATAGGTCTCGTCCGACGTTTCGTCTGAGTACTGCGCCTTGAGGTTGAGTGTGTGCCGATCACCCTGCCAAGCCACTTTCGCAACATAGTCTGCAATCTGATAACCGGTGTCCTGATCAGACCGGTCTATGGACTTAAACCCCTCACTAAATCGCTGAGCGGTTTCAACATTGAACGCCAAGTTGCCAATGCTCCCGCCGTAGCTGGCCAGCATATCGGTCTGATGATCCTGACCATAGACCAGCTGCAAGCGGCCTCCAGCGTTCACCGGTTGAGGTGTAGACACAAGATTGATCACGCCACCCGTCGTTTGTGGCCCATAACGAAGCTGCGACGCGCCTTTGAGCACCTCAACGGCCTGCATACGGGCCAGAGTCGGAAAATAATAGGCCTCGGGCGCGGCGTAAGGAGCTGGCGCGATCAAGACCCCATCCTCCATCAACGTAATCTTTGCTGACCGCTCCGCAGTCGCACCGCGTATCCCGATGTTGGGCCGCAGACCATAGCCGTCCTCTTCCCGAATATAGGTACCGGGGACGGTCTTTAATAACTGATTGATATCGGTGGCAAGCTCATCACGAATCTGCAGTGAATCGATTAAAGCGCCCGACCCGGCAATTTCGCGGGCAGCTTCCTGATTACCGATAATCGTGACCTCTTCAAGCAGGGGCGCTGATACGGCGGGCGAGGCCGCCATTGCGGTAACAAGGGCGAGAACAATTCGCCGCGGTTGTAAAGCCTGACCGGTCACTGGGAGAGACTCGATTCACTATGGGGTGAGAATAGTAATGCGAATTATTCTCATATGCAATGGTAACAAGAACGATTCTTGTTTAGATGCACGCAGCGTTTCGGTACGGGCCTAACGACGGCTATATACGAGGCGACCGTCAGAAAACGTATAGTCCACAAGAATGCGATGGATTGAATAGGGATCGCTGAGATAGGGGTCGCGATCCAAGATCACGAGGTCGGCCAGCTTACCCTGTTCGAGCGTGCCGATCTGATCTTCCAGTCGAAGCTGCCATGCCGCATCGACCGTGTGCGCGCGAATCGCTTGATCTACACTGAGTCGCTCACTGGCGCGCGGCTGAATCGGCACCTCCGGATTCCCCGCCTGTTGGCGCGTTACGGCCATCTCAATGTTAAACATGGGGTTCAGGGCATCCTTTCCAATCCAGCTGACGGGGTAATCACTCCCCAGTGTCACCCTCCCCCCGTGCCTCAAAATCGATGCCAGGGGATACATCTGATTGAAGCGATCGGCTCCCAGATACTCCAGAGCCAAATGGTCGTAGTAAAACCAGGTAGGCGTTGTCTGGGCCACAGCCCCCAGCTCAGCGAATCGGCCCACATCCTGCTCGCTGACAATTTCGATGTGACAAATCGTGGTTCGCGTATCGCTCTTCGGATACCGCCGCTTAGCCTGTTCGATAGCGTCCAACGCAGCACGAACCGCACCGTCACCGATAGCATGTAAATGAAGATCCACGTTGGCTTCGTGAGCCGCCGACACTGCATCAAACATCCCCGGGTTTGGCAACAACGGCGTTGCCTGGTGTCCCTCAGGGAGCGTATAGGGCTCCAGCATCACCGCTGTTCTGGCTTCCACGGTTCCGTCAAGGGACAGCTTTAGGGTTGAGACCGTAAACAACTCGTGCTGGTAGCGATCATTCAAGATCGACAACTCATGCAAGGCATCAGTCAACTGCTCTGGTTGGTTGACGTATAGCGACGCGACCATTCGCAGCGGCAACTCCCCCGACTGGGCCATTTTCAGACCCAGTTGCCGCCCCAGCTCACGCGTGTCGATCATCCCGGCGTCGAAGGCGGCGGTGAGTCCCACAGCAGACATTTCTCGGAAAAAGGCAGGTGCTGCCAACGCCAGCGCCTCCTCGCTCACGAGCTTCAGTGCCTCAGCGACTGGGGCTATCGCAGCACCCTCAACCAGCCAACCCGTCGGCTCCCCGTCGCCATCGCGCTGAAAAAAATGCGCTCCTGGAATGGGATCGGGGGTATTACGGTCAATACCAGCCGCCGCCAACGCCAGCGTATTGGCCCAGGCGGTGTGGCCTCCTTCGTCAATAATCAAAGCGGGTCTGTCAGGGATAATCGCGTCCAACTGCGCGGCCGTAGGGCCATTTACGCCAAAGGCAGGAGCGAGAAAGCCCGAACCCAAAACCGGGTTCTGGTAGGGGTGCGTGCGCGCGTGTTCCGTCAAGGACGCAATCACCTCCTCCGCAGTCTGATAGGGGCTCAACATCGCACCGTTAACCAGCGGCAGCGTATCCATACTGTGGATGTGCGTATCGATAAAGCCGGGCAAGACAACTCTGCCCGCCAGCTCAATCACTTTTGTGTCTGGCCCTATGAGTTGTGCTACGGCGTCAGTATCACCCAACCAGGTGATGCGATTACCCGTAATAGCCAGCGCGGAATAATCGGAATCCGAGGCGTCCAACGAATAGACTGTGCCGCCGCGAAGCACCCAATCCGCCGCGGCACCCACCAGCGAACTCCAAGTGAGGAACGCGCTCCAGAATAAAAACAGCACCCCACCACGACCACATAGCACTCGCGCAACCACCGCCATGACCGCCCTCCTGTGAGCCACCCGACCTCACTTTGACTGCATGCTAAGACGTTATCCGGCAGAGCACGAGCGATATCTTCATTCCTTTTGGAATTGAATGTCCGTACTATTCGCGGTGACAAATACACCGTGATGGGGAGGCGCTCATGTCAGGATCGCGACCACTGGAAGGCCTTCGGGTCGTAGAATTGGGCCAATTGTTAGCGGGACCATTTGCCGGAACCGTATTGGGCTATTTCGGCGCTGAAGTGATTAAGGTAGAGCCGCCCACGGGAGACCCCATTCGCCAGTGGCGCGAAGTCCGTAATGGCATGTCACTGTGGTACCACTCCCTTGCCAGAAATAAAAAAAGCGTCACGCTCGACCTCAAGTCGGAGCGCGGGCGCGAGCTGGCGTTTGAACTGTTGACCAAAGCGGATGTGGTAGTGGAAAACTTCCGCCCGGGCGCGATGGAGAGCTGGGGCCTGGGGCCGGAGCAAGTAAAGGAAAAGAACCCCGGCATCATCTACGCGCGGATTTCCGGCTACGGTCAGAGCGGCCCGTTCTCCGAAAAACCCGGTTATGCCTCCGTTACCGAGGGATATGGTGGCTTCCGGTACATCAACGGAGAACCGGGCAAAGCGCCGGTCCGCCCCAATATCTCGCTGGGCGATACCGTCGCGGCAATCCACGCCGCTTTGGGCGTGGCTTTTGCCATTATCGAGCGCAACAAAAGCGGCAAGGGTCAGGTCGTTGACGTTGCGCTGTACGAATCCATCTTTAATCTCCTAGAGGGGATTGTGCCGGAGTACGACGGCGCAGGCGTCGTGCGCGAACCCTCAGGCACCACTATCACTGGCATCGTGCCTACCAATACCTATTTATGCTCTGACGGCAAACATGTCGTGATAGGGGGCAATGGCGACTCCATTTTCAAGCGCCTGATGACTGAAGCCGGCCGTCCAGATATGGCCAACGACCCCGAACTGGAGCATAACCAGGGCCGCGTGATTCACGAAAGAAAAATAGATGAGGCGCTAGCAGACTGGTGTAGCGCCCATACCTCCGCAGAAATCATCACCAAGCTAGAGGGCGCGAGAGTTCCCGTGGGCCCGATATACAGCGTGGAAGATATGATGTCTGACCCGCACTACATTGCACGAGGCATGTTCGAGACCGTCGAAATCGACGGCGAACCTCTGAAGATCCCGGCGATACTGCCCAAACTCAGCGAGACACCGGGACGCACAGACTGGCCGGGAGTCAAAATCGGGGCGCACAACGCCGAGATACTAGGCGATCTGCTGGGACTGTCCGAGGAAGACCTGACGGGACTCAGCGCAGAAGGGATTACTTGCTGAGCAACGCAAGATGAAGCTCGATGGGCTGACTGTTCTCGACCTGTCCCTCTTTCTTCCCGGGCCCGCGGCCACGCAGTTGATGGCTGACCATGGCGCCCGCGTCATCAAGGTGGAGAATCCGCGCGCACCGGAGCCCACCCGATCGCCGCAGGCTTTCCCCTGGCAACAAGGTGGCGAAACCGTCATGTTTCGCAATACCCAGCGAGGCAAGGAGAGCATCGCCCTCGACCTCAAAACGGATGCCGGCAAAAAAGCCCTGTTGGCGCTAGCGAGAACGGCAGACGTCGTAGTGGAAGCATTCCGGCCCGGGGTCGCCGAACGATTAGGCATCGATTACGCCAGCCTTTCTCGGGACAATCCCGGTCTGGTTTATTGTTCGATCTCGGCATTTGGACAAACCGGGCCCTGGCGCAACCGTCCCGCACACGACACTGCAACGGTGGCAGCGGCGGGTATTCTCGACGTGACACGCTCTCCAGAGGGCGACTCGGGACCCGCTATTATCGGCGTACCCATTGCCGATATGCTGTCCTCATATTTGGCGCTGTCAGGCATCATGATGGCGCTGCACCGTCGACATACTACCGGCCAGGGCGATTTTATCGATATCAGTATGTTCGAGTCTGTTCTGGCTGCCAGCCCGAATATTCTGGGCCCTGTTTTTGGTGGTGATCAGGCCCCTGACAGACTGAGGGAACGCACCCATGGCGGCAACGCCATGCTCAACGTATATGAGACAGCTGACGGGAAGCACCTTGCGCTGGGCGGCGGTGAGCACAAGTTTGTTGCCGAGCTATTCGACGGGTTGGGCAAACCCGAATTTATCGACGCCGTCACTGGACCTGCCGGTGAGGGTCACTGGGCCGCCATCGAATTCCTGAGAGACGCGTTCAGATCGCGAACCCGCGCCGAGTGGGAGCAATGGTTCGAGGGTCGAGATATTTGCTGGAGTCCAGTCGCAACCCTCAAAGAAGCTTGGGACGCGGAGCATGTATGGGACCGCGGCATGCGATTTAAAGACAACATGGGAAATGATCATATGGGATCCGCCATTCGGTTTACCGAAGAACCGGCCCAAATCGACACCTATTTACCGGCGATTGGCGCAGAGACCCGCAAAATTATCGCTGAACTGGACTTGACCGAAGCCGATCGCACGGCGATATTGGACGCTCTGAATTAGATTGTCCGGACAAAAGGCGCCCAATGGGCGCGGTAGGCGGTAATCCAAGGCCCGTTTTAGGCTGTAAATACTAAAAATTGGCCCCTTACAGGGGCTGTTTATTTTCCAAGGAGGCTACCAATGAGGAGCTTTAACCCGCTCAACAGACGTCGTCAGATTTTGGCGACACTTCCCCTGACAGCTGCGGTGTCCGCGGCGCTCACTACCGCAACAGCGTTGCTGCCTTCTGTTGCCATGGCACAACTTGAAGAAGTTGTGGTCACCGCGCGTGCAAGGGCGGAATCGCTGCAGGACGTTCCAGCCACTGTGACGGCCTTCACTGAGGGTCAAATCGAGAACATGGGTGTCGAGCGCGCTGAAGACTTTGTCTACATGACGCCGGGCGTCACCTTCGTCAACACCGTGGAAGTGGGTGATAGCTCACTGAGCATCCGTGGCATCAATGGTGCGCGAGATGCCGAAACCAACTTTGCGTTCATCGTAGACGGGGTGCTCTATACCAACCCGTCAGCCTTCAACAGAGAGTACCCTGATCTCGCCCAGATCGAAGTATTGAAGGGCCCCCAAGGCGCTCTATATGGTCGATCTGCTGCTGCGGGCGCGGTGATTATGTCAACCAAGCGGCCCACCCAGGAATTCGAGGGCAGCGTGAAAGTCGGCGCCGCCGAATACAACACCTACTATGGCACCGCGACGGTTGCCGGTGGTTTGGGTGAAGACGTTGCGGGGCGACTGACCTTCAGTCACCGGCAGACCGACGGCTTCCTCAACAACGTCTACCTGAGAGACGACGTTGTAAACAACTATGAGGAAAGCGTGGTCAGTGCGCGCATGGTGTGGGACGCCAGCGACACGATGACGGTTGATACAAAGCTCCGCGTGTCAGAGGTCTCAGCAGCTTCTATCGCTTTTAACGCGGCGTTCGAGCTTCCGTTTTTTGTGGGTGCTTTGGACGGCCTGCAAGCCTTTGGCGTAGACCCGGCAGCAGCCTCGATTGATGTGAATGACTTCAAATTTGTTTACTCCCCCAACGTCGATCCTGAAAACGAGCAGGAAACAGTCGAGCTGTCGGTTAAAGTCGACAAGCAGTTCGACACGGGAACCCTGACAGCCTGGGCGCTGTACTCTGATCAGGAGCAGTACTTCCTCGCTGACGGCACCTCAGGCGCATTTGGCTTTTACAACAACTTGGACCACTGCCAGCAAACTGCCGCAGCGCGCTCGCTTTTCTTGGGTGACGGCACGCCCATGCAGCAGCCAACATTCAACTTGGCCGGCTTCTCTCCGGCAGGAAACCCCTTCTTTCCTCCTTACAGCCCCACGACCTGCGACGGCTATCAGTATCAGGAACGAAATCAACGGGATATCAGTTTCCAGCTGCAATGGACTTCGGATGCCGACCAGCGACTGCGCTGGCAGGCGGGCATGTACTTCCTGAACATCGACCGGCGGGTTGGTGTGGCACAGCTTGAAGACGACGGTCGTGCCCAGCTGCCTCGCTCGTTTGTGAATGAGCTGACTGACGCCTTGGTACTCGACGATTTCGAAACCACCGTACTGTCGGGCTTCGGCTCCATCAACTACGACATCACCGACCGCATGGAGCTCTCGTTCGCGCTGCGCTATGACATCGAGGATCGTGAAGTCAGCAACGCGGTGCCAAGCCCGGCGGATGGTTACGTATCGACCCGTATCGACTACTGTGGCGCTTTCTTTGACGGTGGCTGTACGCTTAACGGTGCACCAATCGGCGGTACACCCTGGAACCCGGCATTTATTGATCTGAGCACGGGTGCGGTGAGCGCGCGCGTTGACAAACGAAGCGAAGAATTTGATGCCATTCAGCCGAAAATCAGCCTGACCTACGATCTCTCCGACAACACCACACTCTTCGGTAGCTGGGGCGTAGGCTTCAAGACCGGCGGATTCAACAACCTTGGCGGCACCGAGATCATCAGCCTCTTCCTCGTGAACCCCGACGGGCTGCCTGTTGCACCCCCGGAGATCTATGAGGAGGAAACTTCTAGCTCTTTCGAGATCGGTTTCCGCTCTACGCTACTCGACGGCAATCTGCAGTTGAACGCCGCGGCTTACCATACTGAAGTCGATGACATGCAGTTCTTCGAATTCTATGTGGGTCCTTTCGGTCTGCTGCGAACGGTTGAAGGCATTGACGAGGTCACCATTCAGGGATTTGAAGTCGGTGCCTCTTGGCAGATGACTGACGGCCTGCGCCTCGATGCGGGATACAGCACCATTGATGGCGAGATTGATGCCATGACCGTGCGGCCCTACGTGGTGGGCAACGACGTTCCCAATGCGGCGGAATTTACCGCCAACCTGGCTCTCACATGGGATCAGAACATTGGCAACCTGAACCTCATGGCGAGACTGGAATACGCCTACCAGGGTGATATCTTCTATCACGTTGTTCAGGGAAGCGACCTCGACTCACCCAAGTCCTATGACTTTGAAGGCTTGCCTTACGAGGTTCCAGCTACGTTGTTTGGCGGCCTTGCTACCAGCTACGCGAAAACAAAGGTCGATGGCTACGGCATCACCAATTTGCGTGTCGGCTTGAGTGGGGAGAGATGGCGAGTCACCGCTTTCGCTCGCAACCTTTTCGACGAGGAGTACATCGCCGAAGTGATCATGGCACCCGAGTTTGGCGGTGCTTTCGTGACACCGGGTGCTTATCGTACCGCTGGCGTCGAGGTTCAGTGGAATTTTTAAGCGAGCAACCTATTGAAAAAGCCGGGCACTGCCCGGCTTTTTTTTGGCCCACATCACCACGGCGGCATTCACTCAGCAAGCATCAGGGTCGTGCGTGCAAGGTCGCCATAGAGCCTGATCGCGCCTGCCACTATTGCGGCACTACCTGTCCCCTGCCCCACGGCGCTTGACTGGCTGTCAGATCCGATCGCAACGCTGGCAGTTCCTGCTCCAGTATCTGGTTAAGCAGGACCCTGACGGGCTCCAATGCCTGCTGTGCGTTGTTGAGGCTTGTACGATGTGCGGGTGTCGGCCCGTAAGAAGCGCTGGATACACCGCCATAGGCATGCCAAAGCCAACTGGTGATGCGGTGCACGTCGTATTCCCCTACTTCGGCTTTAGACTTGTGGCCAGATAGCGCCTGATCAAGATCAAAGGCTACTGCCTTTAGCTTTGCTACGCGTGCATCGAAGTCACCCGGTGCCACAGGAGCGGCTGCAATAACCTTCTCCAGAGTTTCAATATCCTCAAATATATCGCCCAGGGCGTATTGCGCAGCGCTGACCTGGCCACCCACCGTGGCCAACTCCTCCCAAAACGCCACCACTTCTGCCATATCTGCCCCTTGCAGTGCAGGCGTGGTCATTCGCTTAACCTCAATGTCGACAGGGCCGGCGAGCACGCGGCTGATGCCGTTATCGACCAATGTGAGTTCCGCGGTATAGGTGGTATCCGGCATCACCAAAAAGCCACTGGGTGGAAGCCCCTGCCAATTTGGCGGCGTTTCAACCGATCCGTAATA
>JAYOEE010000031.1:0-5523 GCA_038106565.1 Halieaceae bacterium | reverse complement strand
CGGGGAGTGAACAACGTCGCCTCGGGTGCACTCTCCTTGGCGGGTAAATCGCGCAACGGCGAGTAGTCATCCAGCACATAGAAGCCTCGGCCGAAACTCGCAGCCACCAGATCGTTTTCACGGCGCTGGATACGTATGTCGCGTATGGAGATGGTGGGCATGCCGGCGCCAAGTGCTTCCCAATGCTTGCCCGCGTCGACACTGGCGAAAACGCCAAACTCGGTTGCCGCAAATAATAAATCAGCCTGCACGTGATCCTGCACCATCCGCCAGACTAGGTGCCGCTCGGGTATGCCCTCCACAATCGCTTTCCAACTCCGCCCGCGATTGCGGCTAACCAATAAGTAAGGGCTGAAGTCACCGTATTTGTGATTGTCCAGCGCCACATAGACCGTATCGGCGTCGTGCAGGTCTGCACGCAAATCATTCACAAAGGCCGTCTTGGGCACCCCCGGCAGACTGCCCACTTCTATTTTGCGCCAGGAGCCGCCACCGTCCTCGGAGACATGAATCAAACCATCATCTGTACCGGCATAGAGTAAATCTTCATCAAGTGGAGATTCGGCCAACGATGTGATGGTGTTGTAGTCGGACATAGCCGACATGTCCCAGGATGCATCCCAGCTCCATGTCTGCCCCATTAACGGTAACAGCATGCGGTCTTGATCGCGGGTCAGATCGCCCGATATCGCTGTCCACTCATCGCCTCGATTATCCGATCGCCAGACCCGCTGCGACGCGAAGTAAAGCCGCTTGGGGTCATGCGCGCTGACAAGGATGGGCGAGTCCCAGTTGTAGCGCTCCGGTGGGTCGCCGGGCGATGGTTGCGGTTTGATATAAACCGATTCGCTGGTCGGGAGATCAACACGCGTGAGGTTTCCCTGCTGCCACTGAGCGTAGAGCACGTCGGGGTTGCCGGGTTCGGTAGCAGGTTGATGCCCATCACCGCCAAGCACCACCTGCCAATCTGCGGTTCGAATCCCGTGGACATTGTCTGTTCGAGACGGTCCCCCCTGAGTGTTGTTGTCCTGGGTACCACCGTAAATATTGTAAAACGGCTCGCTGTCATCCAAGGCCAGCTTGTAATACTGCGTGACCGGCAAATTCTCCATGTAGCGCCAGGTGGCACCCAGATCAAAGCTCTCATACAAACCGCCATCCGTACCCATCATGATGTAATCGGGATCACTCGGGTGAAACACGATAGCGTGCATATCGCCATGTTGATTGGGATGCGCCATGGGCGCGAAGGTTTTGCCCCCGTCCTCTGACTTCTGCACGGTTGGGCCGACCAGATACAGCCGATCAAATTGATGCGGGCTCGCAAAAATTTCCTGATAGTAATGCGGCCCTGTGCCACCCCCCACGGCGTCAGCACCCTTGGTCCAGCTGGCACCTCGATTATCGGAGCGCCATACGCCACCCTTGCGCCGCTCCAATTCTATGGCGGCGTATATCACGTCCGGGTTCTGTGGCGAGATCGCCAGCCCGATCTTGCCAAGATTCCCTTCGGGTAAACCCGTGCTCAATTGGGTCCAGTTTTGACCACCATCGGTTGAACGATGAATGCCGGTTTCCGGTCCACCCCCCATGTAAGCCGCGACGGTGCGGTGATGCTGCCAGGTCGCGGCATACAGTACATCTGGATCGCGCGGGTCCATCACCACGTCGGACACGCCAGTCCACTCACCCCCACCGAGGGTCTTTTGCCACGATTGGCCGCCATCAGTGGTAACAAATAAGCCTCGGTCGCCTCCAGCTGACCAGAGTGGGCCATGGACTGCCACCCAAACGGTATTGGAATCGTTGGGATGCACCAGAATGGTGGAGATGTGCTGTGAGTTTTCCAAGCCCATATTGGCCCAGGTTTTACCGCCATCCTCGGAGCGGTAGATACCGTCGCCAAAACCGACGTGGCGCCCCCCCACGTCCTCCCCGGTACCCACCCACACCACATTGGGATTCGAAGGGTCCACCGTTACGTTACCGATGGAGTAACTGGTTTGGCCATCAAATATGGGTTCCCACGTGACGCCCGCATTCATCGTCTTCCAGACCCCGCCCGAGCCCACTGCGACATACCAAACGCTGGAATCGCGCGGGTCCCAGTCGACATCGGCGATCCTACCCGACATGAAAGCAGGTCCAATGCTCCGCCACTCAAGCCCAGACAATGGGGAGTCATCTGACTCGGCGTAAGCGGCGATATTAAGAAAGATGGGGATGATCAAAGCAAAGGCCAGCGTGCGGCGCCAAATAGTTATCATCGGGCAGTCCCTTTCATTAGCTTCAGGTCCCTCGAGCATAACACCGGTTAATCTGCCCAACAGAGCAAAAGGGACTGATCGGAGTGGAGGCCCTGCAAGCTGAACGATCAGGGCATCCACGTGAGCCGCAGCGATAGCGTTCGTCCGGGTTGCAAGGGCGCCAAAGCGTCAGCAGTAGCAAAAAATTGCCGATTCCCGCAATTGGTGCAGGCCAACTCCCATTCCCAGTGCCCACCCAAGCGCCAGCTTGCCGCCAAGTTCACCACGGAGACTGCCTCAAGGGGCGCCTCTCCGGGACCAAAGTCCTCTCGGTCAGGTCGATGTGATACATCCACACTGAGAACAAGATCGTTGTGTCGATAAGCACCAAAATACCGCCAGCGAGGCGGATTCAAATCCGCCAACCAATCGCCCGTTGCGACGTTCTCGCCCGTTTGATCGCTGTAGGTGATGACATGTCGCCACGCAGAGCTCGGGCGATAATCCCAGGCAACCTCGTAACCATTAATCTTACCCTCGGCAATGTTTCGGTAAGACAGCACCTCGGGACCCATCTCATACCGCTCGATAAAATCTCGAAAATCGGTTTGATATCCGGTGATGGTGAGGTTCGCACCGCCCAGCAAACCGCTGAGACCCACTTCGACTGAGCGGTTTCGCTCGGCCTTGAGAGCGGGATTGCCCGAAACAGCACCTCTGGGAGTCACGCCTTGATAGTAAAGCTCCGTCAGAGTAGGAAACCGAAAGCCTGTGCCCAAGCTCGCAAACGCTTTCCAATCCGGGTGCATGCGCCACTGAAGCCTCAGATCAGCGCTGGGCGCAGATTGCGATTGACGTCCCTTTGCATCTCTCTGAGCGACATGGTCGACCCGAATTCCTGCACCTACTGCCCACGCACCTAAAGTCCACTGGTGGTCTGCAAACAAACCCAGCGTGTCCTGTTCGCCAGAGACCGGTGTGCTTTCAACCATTAATTGCCCCACATGATTCCAGTCTCGATAGTCAATTTCGACATCGCGGCGTCCCAGCCATTCGACTCCCATACGGCCCAGCCCTCCCAAAGCTCGACTCGACACGTAGAACAACGACCCCACGCTGGTTGCCCGATAATCGTTTTCGGCTAGGGATGCATCCACATTGAGCGTCGCTGAGCGCCAATCCTGATCGTGATAATAAAAACGCATGAGCCATTGGCCGTTACGTTCCAGCTCGACTTTGACCGCGCCATGACGGTCGTGAGGGTAAATGGTTGTCTGTTGATCCGGGTAATTTCTGGACGACTTACCGATATCGCTCCCCCTGCTTAGCAGGGCACTGACCCTCGCCGTCACTTCGTGCCAGTCGCCTTGGTGGCGAAACGCCAGAGTCGACTGCTGATATCCCGAATTGAGGGGTCGCCCGTCGGCAGCCTCGGCTAGGCTCGCACGACGCAGAACGAGACCGATACTACCGCTGTCCCCCACCGGAGCTCCTGCGGCAAGATGGCGAGCGTTGTCATTATTGTGCAGTGCCAGCTGGATTACCGGTCGTTTGAAGGACCGCGAGGTAATACCAACAACGCCCCCCATGGCGTCCGATCCATACAGTGCCGAGGCTGGGCCCACTGTACTGTGTACTTTTTCTACAAGGAAAGGAGGCAGAAAAGCAGCCGAACTGCCCGCTGCTCGATCGGTCAGGATAGGGATACCATCAACTTCAGTGCGGATCCGCGAGCGGCTCATGCCGCGCAAGCTGTAACTCTGCATCAATCCGCCCTGACCATTCATGCTCGCGCCCGGCAATGTGTTCAGCCAGTCCCCGATAGTACGATCAAGTGAAACCTGCTCCTCTGCTCCTACCGATTGGTCACCCGGACGGGCCATCAGTGGCTGGGCAAGCAAATTGCGGCTACCCGTTACCACCACTTCCTCCAGATTCGCGGCCGCTGATAACGAAGGGAGAACACAGCAGAGCGCCACGATCGACGTGAGCCCTCGGATACGGCCCGCGACGCTAGGAGAACTACCAACCCTTTTGCGGGATCGCCACGCCGGTCTGTTGCCTTCAAGGGCCAGTGGGTTCGTCAGAAAAGTCACCGCCCAAGCATAGCTGATTGACTTGCTTCGATTGGGTTCTTAACCGAGTCGAGAGTCGCCGACGGGTTAGCTCAACACCAACAAGATAAACAATGCCAATCCACTGCCAGAAATCACAGCCGTCGTCCGTCGGAGCCGATCAGACGAGAAGCCGAGCCACAACCCACTCAACATGATGAACAGCATCCCTGCGGCAAACACTTTCTGATAGCTTTTGTAAGCGACAGGACCGTGTCCCATATGGAGCTCGATCATCCGCTTCTGTATCGAGGGCTCGTTGTATTGCACCTCAACAGAACCATCCCGCACATCGAGGGTGTAGAAAGGTCGTGAAGTTGGACGGGTAATGAGCCGCGACCCGCTTTGCTTGACGTACTCAAACTCGAAATCAGTGACTCCGACCGCCGACAGCGCGGTTATGACGGCCTCGCGACTGGGGTTCTCTAGCAGAGCCTCCCCTCCCGGGGTTGACCCAACGGGCATCTGCGCGACAGATCCTTTAATACCGATTAAATACAACCCCCCCGATAGCGCTACCAAAATGATTGCCGCAGCAAAGAAAGCCGAAAAATAAAGGTGTAGCTTGATCAACAACGAGCGAGTCATCAGTGAGATCTCCTTCACAACCGAAGTGCCGACCAGTTTTTAACTCGCCGGGATTACGTGGCAGTGCATTGTGCCCTAAGGGCACATGCACACCAATACGCGGGGTATCAGCCAGGTCATAGCGAGGATCAAAGGATAAGGTTAGAGTAATGTGCGGGTGTGCCCGCAGCCATCGCAAACAAATCTTCGGGTGGCGCCAAGCGCTAACCGTTAACGAGATGAGGAGCGTCGTTGTCACCGCCTGAATTCGAGACCATCCCTTTCGCCAGCGCGTTAATGCGCGGTGCGGCCGCTCATCCGGATCGTGACTGCATTGTTGTCAGCAATGACAGAGTGACCTATGGCGCCCTTGAGGCGCGGGCACGGCGGATCGGTCGCTCGTTGATCGCTCTCGGCGTCGAGCGTGGTGAGCGCGTGGGCATACTCATGGCCAATGGGCTCGACTATACCGATCTCCTATTCGGCGCATCCCTCATAGGCGCAATCCCGGTGCTCTATAACGGCAGATTCAAAGCGCGCGAGATTGCCCACGTCACCTCGGATGCTGGCATTAAGGTGGTGGTGACCAACGACAT
>JAYOEE010000030.1:21886-27242 GCA_038106565.1 Halieaceae bacterium | reverse complement strand
TATGCCTGGCCAAACCAGCCCGGCATCATGCATTGGAACCTGGCGGTGCTGGCAGAGTGCCTGCTGCCAATGATAGACGAAGACCCGGAAATTGCCCGGCAGTTGGCGCAGTCAGTGGTTGACCTATATCCACAACGTTTCCACCAACATCACCAGATTCGATTGGCGGCGAAGCTCGGTCTCGACGAGATATCGGAAAAAGACAGTGCGCTGATCCAAGCGTTTCACGACATTCTGGCGTCGGAAGAACTGGACCTGACACTCGCCTTCAGATGGCTGACCGAGAGCGCAGGTGAGAATCTGGACAACACGCCGCTCCCGGAGCTGTTTATCGCGCCAGCGGCGTTGTTGGAGTGGGCAGAGATCTGGCGAGATCGCCGCAAGAAGAACGCGGGCGATCCGCTGACTATTACCGAGACCATGAGCCGGGTGAACCCTACTGTTATTCCCCGCAACCATCTTGTGCAACGCGCCATTGAACTGGCTGAATCGGGAGAGGTTGCCTGGATTCAAAAGATGGTTGCTCGCGCTGCCCACCCCTATGACTGGCAGGAAGGTGATCTCGAGTGGGCTCGTATCCCGGAAGCGGAAGAGCGCGTGACGCGCACTTTCTGTGGAACCTGATGTAGGCCATGGCCAATCGATATCCGGCCATCAACAAGACGGCGTCGACGCGATCACCCTATAATGGCGTCCCCCGCACGGAGACCACACTTTGACCACCGAGTTTCTCGGCAAACGCTTATCGGGCCCCTTCACCATACCCTCCGGTATCGTTACGACCGCGCCGTCTATTATTCAGCGGGTCATCGACACGATTCCCGAGGTCGGCGTTATCACCACGAAAAGCATCGGCCTCGAGCCAAGAGCGGGGTACCGGGAACCGGTCTACAGCCAGTTTGCACCGGGATGCTTCGTTAACGCTGTAGGCCTGACCAACCCGGGTGTCGAAGAGGCCTTACGCGGCCTGCAAACCCTGAGAGTACCGGACGATCGTTTTCTACTTGTTTCGATCTTTGGCGGCTCTACAGAAGAATTTGTTGAAGTCGCCAGAAAACTGGCCCCCGTGGCGGATGGCTTGGAACTCAACCTTTCGTGCCCTCACGCCAAAGGGTACGGGATGGCGATGGGACAAGACCCCGATATGGTGCGGGAAATCGTCGCCGCGGTATGTGCTGTGGTAGATATCCCGGTGATCCCCAAACTGACTCCCAATGTCGATGACATTGCTGCGATTGGCCGCGCAGCGGCTGAAGGCGGCGCGGCGGCGTTGTGCGCCATCAACACCGCCGGGCCAGGCTATAGCGAAAGCCATGGCTTCCCGGTGCTGAGCAATGGCATGGGGGGCATGTCTGGCAAGGGGGTGCTGCCCATCACCCTCAAGGCGCTGCAAAGTCTTCGCGCAGAAACAGACCTCCCTTTAATCGGTTGCGGCGGCCTGTCTTCTGCGGCGGATTGTCGTGCCGCCGCGCATTGTGGCGCGACGATCCTCGGCATCGGGTCGGGCTTGACCGGCATGGATACCGAGGCAGTGGCGAATTACTTTCGCGTCCTAGCCCAGGATCTGTCCGGGGGAACTGATGAAGTCGCTCAACAGGTGCGCTTCGACATTGATATGACGTTCACACCCTATCAGGTGGTCGACAACACCCGCGTTTGCGAAGACATCACTGTGGTCACATTGGATGGTGATCTGAATATCCGAGCGGGTGAGTACGTATTTGTTTGGATACCCGGCATTGGGGAAAAACCCTTCTCCTGCCTGACGCACGACCCGGTAAGACTCGCGGTGATCAATGTGGGCTTGTTTACAGATCATTGCTACCAGCTCTCGCCGGGCGACACCGTTTTCTTGCGCGGCCCGCACGGTGTGGCCATCTCTCCACCCGAGGATGCGCACATCGTGTGCGTCGCAGGGGGCACAGGATTGGCTGCGGTGTACCAGATCGCAGAGGACTATGGATCGACTGACAGACCGGTGGATATTTTCGTCGGAGCGCGCACGGCCGACCGTCTCTACTTCAGGGACGAATGCGACGCCATTGCGCGTGTCACCATTGCCACTGACGACGGTACCGCCGGATTTGAAGGGCGGGTCAGCGAGGCACTCGACGCGTTCCTCACCGAACAATCACCCGAAGACGTCGCCCGTATGGTGTTTTACAACTGCGGCCCGGCGCCAATGATTCATGCAAGCGAGGCCGTTCAGCGACGGTTCGTTACCAGCGATCGCATTCATAGTGCGATTGATTACCTCACCAAATGCGGTGTCGGGATCTGCGGAGCCTGTGCGGCACCCGACGGGCGGAGGATATGTGTTGACGGCCCGTTCATCTCTCAAGAACCAGACCGAAGCGCCGTTTGACGCCAAACGCCAGCAACACCTTTATTCCTGTCGCACGAGTAGCAGACAGCCTGACGCAATCTTCGGGCCCCAGCGGGCGTTCGTGCCAAGAGTGACAGAAATAGCCGCCAATATTGACTCAGCGGGTGATCAGTTCATGATGCCCTAAACGAGGCCATGTGAGGTCTTTTAAGGAGGATTCCGTGAAACTGAACCTATTTGAGAACAGCTCACTTTTTTGGACTCACTATCACGAAGAGTCGGACTACCCCTATCCCGTGAGTTATTGGGGCACCACTCTCGATATTGATACGTCAGGACACGTTAGTGTGCTGTACCGATGGGACCCCGGTAGCTATTGTCACTTTCACCGACACCTGTGCCAAACCACCTCGCTGGTGCTGGAGGGAGAGTTCCACGTCACCACATACGAGAACGGTGAAGTCGTTGACACCGCCATTCGCAAACCCGGAGATTACGCCAAAAAACCACCGGGTGATGTACACATGGAAAAGGGTGGGCCTGAAGGCGCTCTGGTGCTATTCGAGCTCTACGCACCAGACGGTCAGCTGACCCAGCAACTCGACGCGCAAGGTAACGTGCTACGTACCCTTACCACAGACCAGTTGCGCGCCTGGCTCAGCAAACAATCTCAACAGGCTGTCGCCTGATATCAGCTAATTCAGATTACCCCCTGAGGTGAACACTATGTCTGCGGCTACTCATCCCCTTGCACCCCACACGCTCCCGCCTTTTGTCGGTGGCGCCGATGGAAGCGATCCGCTCTTCACTGCCATTGCCGTCATTGTGATTGTGGGGGTGCTTGGCGTGGGAGTGTTTTATCTCAAGCTGCATGCCATTCCAGAACAATTGGCGCACAAGCACAGCAATACGCAGTCGCAGCTCATTATGGTTCTGGCACTACTGGCGCTCTTCACCCATAACAACGTCTTCTGGGTGGCCGCGCTGATCATGGCACTGCTGAAGCTGCCGGACTTCCTGACGCCGATCAACAGTATTTCGGAATCACTCAAGAAATTGGCTCCCGAAGAATCGGACGCTACCGCGGCAACAGCGCAGGCGAGTGAGGAGGCCAAGTAACCATGTTAGAACTACTGCTTTGCTCACTGATCACAGTCTTGCCGGATTACCTGTATCGACGCCAAGCGCAAGGTAAGCGCTGGGGCGACCAAATCACGTTTTTCACCATGTGGTATGAGCTTCGCTGGGGTATTACAGCCTGCCTCGTGCTGACGGTGAGCTTTATCACAGTGGTGTTTTACTTCCACCCCTCAACCACCAATGCAGGGCCCTACTTCCGGACCATCCCGCTACTGCCTGAGGGCGGTGGTCGAGTGGAGGAGGTATTTGTCAGCAATGGCCAGACGGTCGAAGCGGGTGCGCCGCTCTTCAGCTTGCTGGATAGCGCGCAAGTGGCGGGTGTGAACCTCGCTGAGAGTCAGCTCGATCAGATCGCTTCGGCATTCGCTCAGGCTGAGGTTCAGTTGGAGGGCGCGAAGGCGACCTTGACGCAAGCCGAGAGCGCACTAGCGCAGGCGCAAAATGAGCTCAACAAAAAGCAAGAGCTCGCCTCGCGCGGCCAACAGCTGGTCAGCAAAATTGAACTGGAGCGCCTGCAGAATAACGTCGCGCAGCGCGAGGGAGGAGTGCGAGCGGCAAAAGCCAATATTGCAGCGGTGAATACCCAGATCTCGGATGTATTGCCCGCACAGCGCCAAAGCGCGCAGCGGCAGCTGGAGCAAGCGCAGGTAGCGCTCGACAAAACGGTTATCTACGCGGGTGTCGACGGGCAGGTAGCGCAATTTTTCCTTCAGCGTGGGGACTACGTGAATCCGATACTGAGACCGGCAGGTGTTCTGATACCGTCAGACGGTCCGGAGTCCGGTCGCTTCCAGATTGCGGCAGGCTTTAGTCAGTTATCTGCTCAGGTCATAAAGCCCGGGACCATTACCGAGGTTGTGTGCATGTCCAAGCCGTTTTCGGTGATCCCGATGGTGGTGACCCGCGTGCAACCTGTTGTGGCTGCTGGACAATTGAAACCTTCCGACGTGCTACTAGATGCGCAACAACGTGCCCGCCCCGGCACGCTCACCGTCGTCATGGAGCCCCTCTACGAGGGCGGCTTGACTGACGTCATGCCAGGCAGCAAGTGCATTGCCAATGCGTACACCAGCAATCATGAAATACTGGAACAAGGTGATCTTGGTTTGGGCGAGACGCTCTTCCTGCACATGGTCGACGCGGTTGGATTAATCCATGCCATTATCCTGCGCATGCAAGCCTTGCTGATGCCTGTTCAGATGCTGGTATTCGCCGGCCATTAATCGGCTACCAGCTAACCCGAGAGAACTCCCCCGTTATTTGCGAGCAATCACTCCGCTTCGGGGGAGTGATCGACGGGTTGTGGCGGGCGCAATACACGCACACCGCAGGAAATCACCCAGCAAAGCACCAATACCCACCACAGCATAAAGAACCAGTCGTTCTTGTCTGTGCCGTTCCATTGGAGCCACTCAAAAACATAAAACTCTGCAAAGAGATCGACCAGTAACAATACAAAGAGACCAGCGAAACAACGGAGCCCCTCTTTCAATAGTATTTTCAGTGCGGGCACGGCGCGATTCTCCTTGTTTTTGCAGCGACCTGCGGGGTTCACTCGGGCATGTAACGGCTGGACCGAAACTCACAGTCCTTCGCGGGTAATGCGCTTGCTGATGACGGCCAATATAACGCCAGCTTGAGGGCAAAGCGCTGAGGGAATCCGGTAATCCTTCTTCTTCGTATCGCAAAGGGTGACCTGTAGAGGCAAGCGACCATGCGCTATCCCCATCCACACAATCAAGTGCGTCAATCATCGACAAGCCACAAGCAGCCATTACAGAAATGGCTGGCGGTCTTGGCGATTATCGGACTCGCCGGTTGCAGCACCCCGTCGGTAGTCGATTATCAAGACGGCACCCCTGCCTTTGAGCCCGAAAATTTCTTTGACGG
>JAYOEE010000030.1:13539-21786 GCA_038106565.1 Halieaceae bacterium | reverse complement strand
GGCGCGGGTGCCTACCCGCGCCCAAAGCGCCCCCTCGCTAGGCGGCCGCCGGATCAAGCGCTTTCGCGATTTTCATCAGCAGGTACTGGGTATGAGCAGTGGTCGTCGAATCCCCTGAGCGACGCTTTTTGAGCTGCCTTTCAAGCTCCGTCAACTCGTACAAGGCCAAGGCTTGTGCGGTGCTGCCGTAACCGGCCTGCTCCGGCGCCTTCATCATTGCCCCAAGCCGCGACACGTATTCAACCTGTAAGTTTCGGCGAAAACCGTTCACTTCCGTTTTGAGATCGGCGTCAAAAACTGCTGCGGTGAGATCAGACAGCATCTCACTGATCGGATACCCGTTACCGTACAACTCGGTGTCGACCAATCGGCTCAGTACGACCGGATGCAAAAGGTGATCAAGCACTCGCTTTTGACTGGCGAGCACAGCCTGATGCACTTTGGGGTCTTCAGTCTGACCGTAGTGCTGAAAACCCCGACGCTCTGGTGCGGTTAACCGCCAGAGCGCTCCGTCTACGTCAAACGCGTCCGGTGCAAACAAGTGGGTGGCGAGTGCATCCATAGCCCGCTTTTGCTGCTCGCGCTCAACAGGCTTGAGCGGCTCACTCTGCTCGGTTTGTCCGGCAACGGCTCGATCAACATACACGCCACCGATCCATCTCGAGATAACCCCCGCACTGATACCCCAGAGTCGGGTGATCAGTGCCACGCCGTTGACGGCCTGCTGATACGACTCGCCTTCCTCGGGAGCCCAATCGGCCATTTTGTTTAGCGTGGTTTGCATCAACGCCATTTGGCTGGCGGCGTAGCCGATTGAGTCCGAGCTCAAATCATAGATATTCACCCGCGGATCCATCCCGCCACCAGGACTTCGCATATCGTCTGCGTCATTGCCGAAAGCCAGCTCTGGCTCCGACGACCGCGCCGCAATGGCCTGCAAGCGTGCGTGCTCGGCTTGGGCATCGTCGAGCCCGGCAGAGTATGCGTACTCGATATACCAATCGTCGTAAGGTCCCGGCGTAATGGTGTAGAAGAGCGTCTGCTCGGCTTCGGTTGGGGCGTAGTTTACGGCCGGATAATCCATTACCGAGCCTGCCAGCACGCCGCTCTCAAGCACCGCCTTGTCCTGAATCGCATCACGACTCAGCATTTGCGTCGCTTTCATGTTGTGGTTCATGCCAAGGGTATGGCCGATCTCATGCAGGATCAGGTAATACATGCGATCGCGCTTTACTTGCTCTTCGATCGCCGAACTCATCCCCGATACCTCTGCTGCCATCTCGGCAAAAGCGGCACCCATGCCCAACACCTGATTTACGCCGCAGAGGTGCTCCGACGGCCACAAAACCGGTGAATCTATTGCGGGCTTACCCTGAATCAATTCGCGCGCCAGGGTGGATCGATTCAAAAAGGAATACTCCAGCATCACGTCTGCGCCGAGCAATTGTCCCGTGCGGGGGTTGGAGAAACTGGGCCCGTAGCCACCAAAGGGTGGGTTGGGCGAAGACGTCCATCTGAGTACGTTGTAGCGGAGGTCTCCCGCCTCCCAGTCGGCGTCATCGGGCTGTACCTGTACGGCAACGGCATTACTGAAGCCCGCTTTTTCAAAAGCCTTGTTCCACTCAAGCGCTGCGGCTTCGATCAGTGGGCGCCACTCTACGGGCGTGGTATTTTCGATCCACCACGTGATCGGCTCTACGGGGTCCGAGATAGCCGCCTCAGGGTTTTTCTTCACCAAGTGCCAGCGCTCTATCACGTCGCGATAGGGCGCGGCCTCATTTGAGGTGAGATCCGTAATCTGCTGATTAAAAGAGCCGAGCCTTGCGTCAGCGAATCGTGGCTGATAATCGTTATCGGGCACCTCAATCAGGCTGTGCATCGCCCGCACTGAGATGTTGCGCGCATCGGTGACCGCATCCGAACCGGAAACCATAGGGGTCGGGTTATGGAACACGTACTCTACTTCGACATCCGAATTCTTGGGGTAGCTTCTCAGTGCAAGGATTTGGCTCTTGTCCTTGTCGAGCTTACCGACGGTGAACTGGGTCTTGGGGTCCGCATCGGGGTTGGGAGTCGGGGACAACTGCACAAAGGATTCCGCCAAAAACAGACTATCGGCGCCAATCAGTAGCTCACCGGTCTCCTCGTCCTCGGCTTTGATAGGCTCAACCGCCAGTACCGCACGCGCAATATTGGCCTCGGAAGCGCGCGAGATCGCATTCTCGGGGTCAAAGTAAAACGCGGTGTTTTCGCGGACGATCGCCACCTTATCGAAACGGCGCTCAATGGTGAAAATAAAAGAGGGTCCGTAGGCGCCGCGGAAGCTGCCCGCATCGACCACGCCGTTGGCGATGTGAATAAAATAAATGAACTCTTTGCCAAGCTGATCGGGCTTTAATAACAGTGACGTTTCACCCGTCTTGGTGTCGCGATAAAAATCAAATAAACCCTCGAACTGCTCATCGCCCTCAATCAGCTCCGCAATGGTAGGCGGCGTCTCCTCGGCTTGCTCCTCGGCCGGATTAGCCTCTTCCTCAGCGAGCGCAAATGGAACAAATAGCGCAATAGCCAACCAAAATGAGCGGATCAAATGAGTCATGGGATAGCCTTCCTTTCAGGGCGCACGCGGCGGTTGGGGTCGGCCTGGCCACGCGCACTGGCGGTACAGATGGTGCCGGAGATAGGAGTCGAACCTACGACCTTCGCATTACGAATGCGCTGCTCTACCAACTGAGCTACACCGGCTTGGGACGCGGATAATAGGGAATCCACCGACTCCGCTCAAGTCAATCATGCGATGACAGACCGCGCCTGCGCTCAGGAACCTCATTTCTGGCGGGATTAAGACGCCTTAATACAGGTCCGACGGGCCAAAGGGGCTGGGCATAGGGCCTGCAGTAGTCAATGCCGGGTTAAAAAAGTCGTAAAGCTCGGTATTTTTAAAATCGTAGCCAACCGAGCGGGCATAGTCGTCGATGCCCAGATAGTGATGGAGCGCATGGTGCACGTGTTTGGGATAGATGATGGAGCCCGTCGACGAAACCTTTAGTGTAGATGGGCTTATCTTCGACGCATTTTGCGCTTCGTCGGTGTGGCCCACTACCCGGCCACCCCAAATGGGGTCATTCGCCATAATCAGATAGGAATTGATGGGCCAGTGGTCCTTGCCTCCGAAGGAATTGTAGTAAGGCGTTCTGCCAAAATCTGACGACACCAGGACAATAAGGTCATTTGCGATTCCCAGAGACTCCGCCAACTCCCATAGATACAGCAACCCGTTATTCAAGGCGGTGATATTTGATAGTTGAGACCACTCTCCCCCTGTATGCGTATCCCAGTCTCCCCCGGCCGCGCACTCTGCTGACGCCGCTACACCTGCCTTGAATGCCAAAAGGCTGGTCTGGATCTCCAGTTTGAGGTTTGAATCCCCTTTGTATGCTCCTTCCGGAGACGGGAGATCGTAGGGAATCGAGCCATGAAGCTCCAAAAGTCCCGCTTTCCCGAGGTGGCTACCACGATAATTCTCCAACCGCTTGGATGCCCAGGGCGACTCAGTCACTTGCAATCTCGCTAAATCGAGACCCGTCGCTCGATATCGCTCCAGTAGTTCTTCTTCGCGGGATGTTGAGATTTCGGAACGAGGTGCGATAACCCCTTTCAAATTTCCCGCGTCGACTCTCGTTGCCCTCACCAAATTAGCCGAAGCCGAGAAGCCACCGTAATTCAGCATGCTCAAGGGCTGCTCCGGGGCCTTGGCGGCGGCGAACAAGGCAGTAATGCTTGGTCTACCCTCTGACGCAGAGCCAATCCAAGTATGTCTTTCCCCCGTTTGATGCGCATTGGTTTGCGTATCGACTCCATTAATCACCAACATTTTCTGATGCAACGTGGAGAACATGTCAGCGTTATTGCTAACCGGAGCGAATGGGATGTCCCCGGCCATTTCAATATCGTCATCGCGGGACCAATCCGTTATCGCGGCCTGCCCCGAGATATTGACCTTGGGATCGCAGTAGAGAGAGAGATCCCAACCACCAGCCGCATGAATACGAAGTAAGTACGGTCCGCGATAAATATCTTGGCCAAATCCCAAGCCAGTCTTACTCGCCGCCGATATAGCGAGCATGGAGGCAACGAACTGACGCCTATTAAGGGGCAAGATTTTATTCATACAAATAATCGAAATGCGACATTAAGTAATCGAGCGTCATGCGCCAGGCGTATGCGTTGATGCGTTCTACTTCTGGCACCGCTCGGGATGGATCTTTTCTTATTCCTAGGTTCTCGAGGCGGCTCAGCGCCCGCTCAACATCGGGGCGAGTATCAAGAGGGGCATAACACACGTCCGTGACCGGAAAGTCCGCGGCCTCCATCAGTAGCTGCAGAGCCAAATCGATCTCGGGTGCATCTCTGTGGTAGTTTTTGCCATGTAGCCGAGCGTGCACGTCCACCAGTAAATCTCTCATTTCGGGGCTGTCGATAATCGGATCAGCAAAATCAAAGCCATTCAATAACGCTCTCGACCCTTCCTGGGTTTCTTTCTCCACCTCCGCAAAGACGCAAGCAATCCCGCCACTGTGTTTTTCAGACATCGTAGCGGCGACCGAATTGAACTCTCTGGCCCTTTTTTTGACCCGGTAGGAATCGATCCCGCCCATGACGATGCGATTCTGCTCAAGGTAAGAGGTGGGAGTGGGCAGAATCCAACCCGTGTCGTAACCCAAAACCACTCCGGTGATAGCTTGAGTTTTGCTTTGTAACTCCTCAGGCGTGAGGAGCCGTTTTGTCCCAACACCAGACAGCTGCAGAACATCCTCATAAGGATGGCCTACCGCCACCCGATTAGCCGTGAACCAAGGGGAGGCAACCATTTCCTTCAGTAACGTCTTCAATTGAAAACCACTTTGCGCGAAGCGCGCTCCCAACCTGCCTACCTCCGAACGCTGCAGGTTAAACGCCATAAGTTTGTCGCCATAACCTGGCAGAGCCGGGTCCTCAGGCGCTCGCAATATGTCTGAGCCCATCACCGCGGGCCACCAGAATTCAACTGTGCCCACAGCAAATCTCGGGTCGTTGGCCATTTGCTGCGCCAACCACACCAAACTGGATTCATCATCCGGTGCGGCAGACCCTTTAAATCCCGGGTGACGCATATCCCGGAACCAAACGTCGCCCTCCTGATAGGGCGAGTCCACCGCTTGCTTGTACTCCCACGGCAATGAATCATCGAAATAAACCCTGTAGTTTCCCCGTTCGTCGTAATTTTGAAACGCTCCCGCCACTGGATCCATCGTCTCGTGGCAAACGGTGCATGCGGGGTTGTACATCGTAGGGTTGTTGGTATCCGCGAGCGCTACGGGATCTGTGGTTCTCGCGGCAGAGGCTTCGATGTCCACTCCGAGGAAAAACTGATAGGCCCACCTCGCCCGGGCTCTGTTCCGATTGGTTTCAGTGGTGGGGTACCGCTGCAGGAACGCCAACGTAGAGAGCACCCCTGCGTGGGCCTTCCGGCGCCCCGTGAAATTCTCTATGTAGCACGTACCGTTGGGCACAGGGATGCAGACCTCCCCCTTGCCATCTCCGGTGGGGCGGGGGGAGAGGAGCTGCCCGCGATTCACGCCGGGCTTAAATTCCATATGTAACTCGAGATACTGACCGTCGTACACCACTTCTTGCTCCCACTGAATCTCTCCGTCGAAAATATCCGCGGTGAGGGGTGTCATCATCGTGAAGTCAGCTGTCAGCACCTCTTTGTAGGAGTAATCGTTCTCAACGATGTAAGCAATGAGCTCCGTGGGCGCTCGGGTATTGCCGTAGTTTTGCGCCATCCACAGTCGCCAGGCCTCGTTGTCGTTTACATATTTTTCTTCACCAAGGTTGTCAAAAAGCTTGCGCAAGACCGTCCCCGTTCTTGGAAAATCCTGCGTCCAAATTTGTATAGGGAATAGTCCATTCATGAAAGCATCGGTCAGTAGCTGGTCGTTGGCCGCCGTGACAAGGAAATCGTGAAAACCCGACCCCGACATAAGCTCATCAAGGGCTTCTTCAAGGCCAATGCGTCCTGAAGACACAGCATCGATCTCATCTTTTGTGGGGACGGTGCGCCCGATCACAACCGCAGCCCGGCGATAGGTTTCAACCGGAGTAAGGCGAGCAACGCCCTTCCAAACCGTCTCCTCAAAACTCGCTTGGCCCTTCAATCCATCCGCAGCATTGCAGGCAAAACTCGCGTTGAGCGAATTGACATAGTCTTTGAGCGCCTGATAGTCATCATCGAAAGCACCCAAAACGGCGCCACCACCATGGGAGGCTCCTTGTGCTTTGGACAAAATGTGTTGCGGGGAACGTAATGCCGCAAGTGACTGAAAAGCATTGTGGTTGAACGCAGCATGGTTGGCGGCGGTTTGGCGCCTTAAAGCGAGCTTGGCACCCGCATTGGGCGCAATGCCGTTCTCGATATGGCAACCGAGGCAACGCTGCTGCACTACGGGATCGGCTGCCGCGTAAAGCGCACGCGCGTAGTCTTCCTGGCTGCCCGCCGCGGCGATGCGGGTTTGGCATAAGAGAGAAGACACCTTGCCGGTCAGACCCGAGTAGGCGAACCCCTCTAGCGGAAAGCTGATACCAGAGACGAACGCAATAAAAAGGAGCGACACCGCGTGTGCCGAACTCGTTGAGCATCGCCTCTTATCTGCCATCGTTCTGTTTTCAAATCCCCCCAATACGGCCTAACGGTAGCCCGAAAGCTTGCAGTTGGAAAGAGAGAATTGCGCGGGCGATCGGCCCTTCCTTAAGCCACCAAGACCACGCACACTATGGGCATGCAAACGATCTTAATTACAGGCGTTGCCGGGTTCATTGGCGCTCACGTCGCCCAAGAGGCCCTCTCGAGAGGGCAATCGGTGGTCGGTGTTGATAGCCTCAATGACTACTACGATCCCCAACTGAAGCGGCATCGGCTTGAGGGATTGCACAACCACAACGCCTTTACTTTTGTGGAAGCCGATCTCGCCGACAACAAAGCGGTTCGAGCACTCTTTACGAAACACACTTTTTCCCGCGTTATCCATCTCGCCGCTCAGGCGGGAGTGCGTTATTCGCTTGAGAATCCGGGTGCTTATATCAGCAGCAATATCGTGGGCTTTCAGAATGTCATCGAGGCCTGCGTGGCGACACCACCCGAGCACTTCGTGTTTGCCTCATCGAGTTCGGTTTATGGCAACAATGATCGCGAGTGGTTCTCCGAGAGCGACCCGACTGATGCCCCGGTTAGCCTTTATGCCGCCACCAAAAAATCAAACGAACTGATTGCCCACACCTACGCCCACCTGCATGACCTACCCACCACAGGACTTCGCTTTTTTACGGTATACGGACCCGCTGGTCGACCCGACATGGCCTATTTTGGCTTTACCAAGGCCATTGTTGAGGGCACGCCCATTCGCGTCTTTAACCACGGCAATCTCGAGCGGGACTTTACCTTTATCGACGACATCGTCGCAGGTGTGCTCGCGGTATGCGACACCCCGCCCACGGAACTTTCGACCCCCTTTCGACTTTTGAATCTCGGCAATCATCAACCGGTAAAACTCAGCGATTTCATCTCGACACTCGAAGGATTGCTGGGTCAGGAAGCGCAAAAAGAATCGGTGGGGATGCAACCCGGAGACGTGTACCGCACAGCTGCCAATATCGACGCTGCCCGCGAGCTGGTGGGATTTACACCCAGCACTGATCTTGCGAGCGGGCTCGAACAGTTTGTAGCGTGGTACCGGCGCTACTACTCCGTTTGATGTGCCTCCGTGCCGGCTAGCGCGCCGATCTCGTAAACCAAAATTGCATGCCCTCCTGGGCTGGTGATCATGGCCTCGCTAAATCGCAAACCCTCGGGCGTGATATCGGTGACAGTCTCGCTCACGGGCGCGCCAAACTTTGCAGCGCGATTCAGCGTCGCTTGAATATCCGCCACTTCGACCACGGTCACTACCGCCGTCGGCACCTCGGGATTCGCCGGCGGCGCCTCGGGGTGCTCAATTAAAAAAAGCCCGCGGGGCTCCCGACTGGTGGATAACAAAGCGCGCCGGATCGGTTGGGAAGCATCGATGTTGAATACCGGCCCCAGAAAGGGTTCGCCATTGGCCGGTAGCGTTCCCTCAAAGTCCAGACTAAATCCCACTACTTCGGTGAAAAAAGCAATGGATCTGTCGAGATCTCTTGTCATGAGAGAGATGCGCTTAATGCGCGCCG
>JAYOEE010000030.1:6169-13439 GCA_038106565.1 Halieaceae bacterium | reverse complement strand
TTTACCGAGAACAGTTTTACCTCTCCCAGCTCCCCCAGGTCCGCGCCACTCACATCGCGCCAGATCGCGCCACCGCGCTCGAGTATCGTCGCTTTGGCCTGCTCGACATCATCAACCGGATATCGGACGGCCAGAATACCGAGATTCGGCGCCTCGCACTGATGAGAGTAATCAAAACCGTCCAGGCCCATCACCTCGATCATTTCCATGCGGCCGAACTCGCCCGCCACCGGGTAAACAATACCCGCGCGGTAGGGCACCGAGGTGGTCAAATTAAGCGGAATACCAATGGGCGTCGGGGTGGGGGTCTTCGCGGTGTAGGGCTTTCCTTTGTAAAAGGTATCGAACCCCAGAACCTGCGTAAAAAAATCGTAGGCAATGTCGCGATCGGCGACCATTTGCATCATGTTGAAAGGCGCCGTCATCCGATCGAACTCAGGAATCGCGGCGGGTAACGGCGGGCTGAGTCGGTCGTAGGTTTGAACTTGCACACCGTCGGGGCCGCGATAGATCACTACTCGCAAATCAGACTCGCCAAACTGCAACGCTGTAATGGGCGTCTCAGTCCACCAACCCAACCGGATCGCATCGTCGTAAATCGACTGCATGTCCTTTACGCGAATCATCATCGAAAAATAGCACCCGGTATCCCAGGCACGCGCGCCGGGGCGCATCGGCTTTCTGGTCCCGGCATTGTCAAAACTGACCAAGCGCACGTGACCAAAGTCCCCGCCCATCGGGGCGCGAAGCAGCAGGTACTCGCCGCTCGCCTCCGGTGCCAGTCCCCAGGCGGCGATCGCGGAGGCAGACAGCGCACCGCGCCCGAGCTCCTCGTAACTGCCAATCTCCTTAAAGAATCGGGCAGTCACATCCGTATCGGTCACGCTGATCACAGCCTCTCGCCAGGGTTTCTCGGTAATCGGTTGGGCGTCCACAGCCGGACTCATACCGACCCATAAGGTCGTCATTACGACAGCCAGTGAAGTCACCAAGCCATTCGGCCCTACCCTGCCCTTCTGCTCGTCTATTGCCATCTTTTCGCCTCCAGCTATTTCTGCCCCAGCACCCACACTGTCCCATTGACCAAAAACGGGAGAGTGTTCATACGCCAACGCGGCTTAAATCTCGTTCACCAGAATCACTTTGCCAAAGTGGCTCCGCTCATCCACCATTTCGTGCGCGCGCACCAGATCCGCCATGGGCAGTACCGTATCCACAACGGGCACCAGTTCACCACTTGCAAAGAGGGGCAGCGCCCGCGACCGGAATGCCGGCATCGTTCTGGTCATAAAAGCCGGACTGGTGGAGATGCTCATCGACAACAGTTGAATATTGAGAATGCCGATGCGGAGATTAAAGGTGATGTCGCGCCCACCCGTGCTGCCAAACATGACTACCCGGCCGTCCATGCCCATGGCATCAATCAATTCATCCGCGGTGGCATCGCCAATCGTCATCAGACCAATATCCATGCCCGCTTCGCCGGTCAGTTCCCGGGCGCGTGCCGACACAGATTCTCGGGTGTAATTTACTACCGCGTCGCATCCCATGGCCGTGGCGCGGGCGAGCTTGTCGTCGCGGCTTGCTGTCCCCAGCGTCCAACAGCCTGCCTGCTTGGCCAACGCCAGCGCCGCACTACCCACACTTCCTCCCACCGCCTCTACCAGAATACGGTCCCCCCTGGCCATGTTCCCCACGGTGTAGAGGGCATGCCAGGCGGTCAAAAAGCCCACAGGGATCGCTGCACCCTGTTCAAAGCTGAGATTATCGGGGAGTGAAAACAGGTGCAGAGGATCGCAATCCACCACCTCCGCGTGGGCTCCTCTTACCCGGCCAAATACCCTATCGCCTTCTTTGAAATCGACCACATCCGCACCAACTTGTTCAACAATGCCCGCGACCTCCATACCCATAACAAACGGCAGTTCCTGGCCACTGTAGTCGCCGGCGCGCATGCGCGTTTCAGCAAAGTTGATGCCGCTGGCTCCCACCCTGACTCGCACAGCATCGGATGCCAATACCCCGAGGTTCAGATCTTCCCAGACCATAACCTCCGGACCGCCAAACGCGTTTACTCGATACCCCTTCGCCATATCAGGTCAAAACCTCCTTGCTGACAAGCTGTTCGATGTCTTCGACCTCAAGGCCGGAGGGCAGTGAATCCAGCGTGAGGTACAGAAGCCCTGCCAGCGCAAGCGGTACCCCCACTACCAGTGCGTAGCCCGAGTACCAACCCCATGCCTCGATTGCCAGCGACACGGTATACGGACCGGCTGCGGATCCGAGGGTGACCGCCAACGAGCCGCAGCAGGCCATCGCCAACGTGCGTATCCGGGTGGGAAACACCTCCGCCAGATAGGCAAATTTGACAGCGGCTGAGCCATAAAAAAACATGCTCATCAGCGCGTACACCATCAGGATGCTCGAGAAACGCTCGGGCACCCAAACCAGCACCTGAAACAATAACGACCCGAGTAAGGTCCACAAGACCACCGTATTGCGCCGCGTCCAGACGCGCTCACCAATCCATGCCGCGAGCAAATATCCCAACACGCCAATACCATTGCCGGCGCCGATCAACAGTGAAAAATTAAAGGCGTCCAACGCTCTGACTTCGCGCAAAAAACTGGGGAATAAAAAAATCGAAGCCGCGTAGGCCCACACGAAGAGGAACTGTGCGCAAAACAGCGTTATCGCGCGCTCGCGGATACCTGGCACAAATAAATCTGCCAGCCGGGCCGGTGGTTCGTCGCTCCGCGCTTTTAGCGCCCGTGGTGGCTCGCGCAGGTATCGCCGCACAACCCAGACCATGGGCAAGCTGATGAGGCCGACCCAAAAAAGTTGCCGCCAGCCGTAGTGTGTCAGCAGCCACATGGACCACAGTGAAGCAAACGCCCAGCCCAGGGGATATCCGATTTGCAATATGCCCATGAGTAACCCCCGAAGTCGCGCGGGCATTTCCTCGGTCACAATGGCGCCAGTGATGGGGTAACTCAGTCCCCCCACTGCAATGCTGGCGCCTCTGAGTACCGTGAGGGTCAGCACACCGGGAACGATACTGATAGCAGCCACCAGAACGGATGATCCAAAAAGCGAGAACTGGAACATCGGGATACGGCCCAAGCGATCCCCCAACCAGCCCAACAGCACCAGCAACACACCCCCCATCAAAAATGCGGCTGACACGACCGACATCACTTCACTTAAGCTGAGCCCAAATTCGCTTCGAATGGCCGGGACAGCGTAGCCAAATAGCGCCAGATCCATTTGTGCGGTGGTGTAAGCAATCAAGCAAATGATGAACGCCCGGAGCGGATATCCCTTGAGCGAAGTGGGCGGCGTGTCAGTCACGAATCCACATCCAGCTGTAGCCATCGGGGGATGTGAACGTGCAAGCGGTCTCTCCGAATTCGTTGACACCGGCCCGATAGTCCGTGACGCCGGGCAAAGCGGATGCCTCGATATTTTCGGCGCGGTAACTATACGCAGACAAACCCCGCTGACCCGGGCAGCTCTGCGTTCGACAATCTGGTGTCTCAAAGTAAGGTGAATAAACCTGCAGTAAACCTGTCGGGCAATCGGGCGCCCGCAGGCGCTCTACCCGAAACAGCTGACCAGACTCAAGGCGCAGCGCTCTCTGAGTGGGGGGCTCGTCTCCCGAATCATGGGCCTCGCCGTAGGGCGCCGACTCGAGGCCAAAAACGGTTTTATAGAACGCCGTGTCGAAGGCGCGGCTGGGCTGCACCACATTGGCATGACTCCCCTCACTGTTCTTGTAGGGAAGGCCCATATCGATGGTGCCAAAACCCGGGCGATCAAATCCGCCCCGCTGAATCACAGCAATACGTCCATCCGGTTCAAAGTAGAGCGTCTCCCTCAAGCCCACAAACGGGCTTTGCCAGGTAATATCCGGGGCCGGGTGAGCCAGAGGTGCCGACACCAGCTCAGACAACCATCGATCCGGGATCTCGGAACGGTAGCCCGCCAGACTGTCGCGAAGCTCGAGGATGTCAGCGGTATACATCCCCATCCAACGGCTGCCGGTTACCAGGGGTCGCTGCGCACCCAACCCCTCTCCGGCGAGCTCGGACCAGCATTGCAATCGTACGAGTCCCGTTTCAAATGCGCCGCAACCAGAGTGCCTCAACCGTGCCGACTGCAGATCCGCATGATGTCCGTAGAGCGCTGATGCGTCAGCCGCGCTCAGGGCTCCCTCCAGGTCTACGACAAACCCCAGCGCCGACCAAAAATCGAGCACGCGATCTCGATCTGACAACGCTGTCGAAAAAACGAACTCATGGACCCCGCTTGAGACACCCATGGAAGGCCTAGAGGTCTCCCCCCACGCGGATCACCGTGCGACCGAGCAGCTCTCTCGCTTCCCAGGCACGGTGCGCCTCTGCAATCTCCGAAAGATCAATTTCGCGCTCGATGGGAATACGCCAGGTCCCGTCTGCAAGCGCCTTGTGCGTGGCACTCACCTCTGCACCGTTGCTTATGGCTTGATGAAAGTACTGCACGAAGCCCGACAAGGAGCAACTTTTTCCAACCAGTACCGAGGGCGGCACAGGGGGCGCCTGCCCGGCGCTGGCACCAAAATAAATAATGTGGCCCAGAGGCGCCACGGCCTCCAGATTCATTGGCGCACGCTCACCGGCATTACCGTCAAAAATGACGTCGGCTCCGCGACCCTCTGTGAGGGCTTTGACGCCATCTGGCCAATCATCCCGCAGGTAATCCATCACCGCATCGGGGCCAAATTGCTCTACAAATTCGAACTTGTGCTCTCCCCCCACCAAGCCGATCACCTGGGCACCAGCTGATTTAGCGATTTGCATCACCAGACTGCCTACCGCACCTGCGGCTGAGTGCACCACCACCCACTGGTTCGGCTGCACCTTTGCTGCACTGTGAACCAATAGCCAACTGGTATAGGCACAGGTGGAAAAACAGCACGCCAGTTGCCAGTCGAAGTCGTCCGGTACCGCGACCAGAGCGCGCGCCGGTGCCAGCGCAAAATCGGCATTTCCGCCCCATTGCCCATTGGTCGCCACCCGGCGACCCACCCAATGGGGTTCGACCCCATCGCCCACTGCTTCAACCAAGCCACAGTACTCAAACCCTGGAGTGAAGGGATATCCGGGATGATTCCACTTGATGCGGTCAGCTCGCGCGTGGTTGTCGAGGGGGTTCAGCGCAGCATAAGCCACCTCGATACGCACTTCGCCGGGCCCGGGGTTGGGCACTTCCGCATCGGTTAGAGACAAGACCTCCGGTCCGCCCGGCTCCATCACCATTACGCGTCGCATGTTTGCCCCCAATCCGTACCCTAGTCGACAAGGCCAGAGTAATTTTGATCGTTTGTTATATCAATAAGTCATTGTCTTGGTGCCGCAGGACTCTCGTACCACTCATAACGGGAATGATTGCGGGCAAAGTGCGAGTGCGGGTTGCCTTATTAACTCTATTGGTATAACAATAATACTTATCTGTGCGGCATGGTTGGGCCTATCTCTGCAGCCCGACCCCGGATGGCCATTTATAAACACAATAGAGGCTCTGATATGAAGCGATCTGCTCCCCTGACACTCACCACAGCTGTGGCTCTCGCCCTTGCGGGTGTTTTACCCAGCACCGTTTCCTTTGCTCAGGAATCTGCGGCTTTAGAAGAAGTTGTGGTCACCGCTCGTAAACGAACCGAGTCCTTGCAGGAAATTCCGGTCGCAGTATCCGTATTCGGCGCGGACGATATTCTGATGACCGACATGCGCGACCTCGAGGACGTGGCACTGCATACGCCGGGATTCCAGTTCATGAATCAGGGCAATCAGCAGCCCGGTCGCTACAACACCCAATTACAGTTCCGTGGCCTGACCACGGCACAGTTCTCACCCAGCTTCGCCACCGGTGCGCTGTTCATCGATGGCATCTATGTGCTGAATGGAGGCACCTCGCTCAGCTTGATGGATTTGGAGCGGGTTGAGGTCATCAAAGGCCCGCAATCTGCTTACTTTGCACGCAACACGTTCGGCGGCGCGGTGAACCTGATTACCCGCGACCCCAACGCAGAAGCTTTTGGCGGTGAGTTCACTGCCAGCATGTCTGATCGCAGCCGCACCGAGATCAGCGGCATTGTAGAAGGGCCGATCATCAAGGACGTGCTGGCTTTCAGCCTGTCGGGCCGTTTTTACGATAAAGAAGGGCACTATACCGCCACAGACGGTGGCCGAACGGGTGACGAGGAAACCACCACATTCAGTGGTGTCATCAATTGGACCCCCACCGACAACTTCAAACTGAAGATGCGTTACAGCTCGTCAGAAGACGATGACGGCGCGCCCAGTCAGGGCTTTGTATCGGGCATCATGAATGACACCTGTACGGGCACCACCGTCAATTCTGCCGAGGGCCCCGCGAGTCCGCGGAACTACATTTGCGGGACCATCCCCTATGGCAGTGGCGTGGTTACCGATCCCGGTAACAAGGTCATTTCCTCGAATACCATCTTGCCCGTCGACATGGCGGCGCTCACTGATCCCACTACCAATATTGATGGCGTCCCGAGCGTGACGTCGATTGGCATGAAGCGTGAGACCGAGCGTTTCTCGCTGGCCGCTGGCTATCAGTTTGACTCGGGTTACAGCGTCGACGTGAGCTACGGCAATAACGAGCAGGATGCCAGCTGGATCCGTGACTTTGATCTTTCTGATCGCCTCGGCTGGTGGTCTCGCGACCCCCAGAAGATGGAGGACGAAAGCTGGGAAATCCGCCTTAGTAGCCCGCAAGATCAGCGGCTGAGATGGCTGGTTGGCTACAGCTACTACGAGCAGGAATTCATTTCTTCAGGCGGTGGCGGCGATGCAGCCACCTCGTGTTTTGCCTTTGACTTTTATGGCTATTCCGATGCTTACCCCAATATCTGCGTCTACAGCTTCTTTGACCCCGCCATCGGCGGGCTCGGGATGGGGCGGCCAGGCAACGCGTTGGGTATCTTCAGCAATAGTCTACAGAACGCGGATCAAGCGGAGGTATCCGGGGTATTTGGATCGGTGGACTTCGATATCACCGATAATTTGACCGTCATCCTCGAGGGCAGATTTGTAGAAGACAAGCTGATCAAGGGCAATGCGGTTGCCGGCACCGGCACGACGCGACTGGAAGAAACATTCGATGACTTCTTGCCTCGCGCCATCCTGCGCTGGACCCCCTCAGACAACACGACGCTGTATGCCAGCTGGTCAGAAGGTCAAATCGCCGGCGACTTCAACAC
>JAYOEE010000030.1:1227-6069 GCA_038106565.1 Halieaceae bacterium | reverse complement strand
ATCAGCTACATCGAGTCGGAGTACGACGATTACAAATACAACTTCGTCGCACCCATCGCCGGATTCTCACAGATGTCGGGCAATCAGACTCCGCGTCAGCCCAAAAACACCATGAGCGCCTATGTCTCGCATGAGTTCTCAATGTTCGATCAGGGCGGTTACTGGAGACTCGATTGGTTCCATCAGGGGGAGTCTTACGTCGACGAATCCAACCTCGCCAAGCTCGATTCCTACAGCCTGTTTAACCTGCGGGTCGGCATGCAGTGGGAGAATTTGATGGCTGAGCTCTTCGTCATGAACCTCACCGATGAGGAAGCATGGCAAACCGGCGCCCGGTGGACTGACTTCTCCAGCCCGTCACAGTTTGCTTTCCTTACCGCCAAACAAGGTGTCGCTGTCTCGCCGCTCGATAAGCGTGAGATCGGCTTACGCCTGAACTGGAAATTCTAGAAATCTAAGCGTTGTGGCTTATAGGCCGGGGCGACCCGGCCTTTTTTATGCCTGCTTAATGGTAGCACCGGTACTTGGACATCTTGCCCACGCCTGCATTGAAGGTATTGGTCGGATCCAGCTCACGATAAAACGCCGCGTGATCGGGCTCGGCGCGATACAAATGCCCTACGTTATGCTCAGCGGGGTATTTGGCGCCGATGCCATCGAGTAAGGACATCATGCGCGCCTTCACGGCCTCCGGGTCCACCCCCGTCTTCACCACAAAGTCCCAATGGAACACGTGACACATAAAGTGACCACCGCGATAAGGCGCGGCACATTGATCGAGCAAGTCCTCGGGCAGGAACTCATACCACTTCTCATAGTTGCGGGGCAGTGCCACGTCAAAAGTCACCATGCCGTTGGTGTCCTTGGCATGGATCAGGTTGTAACGCGCCGGGGAGCCGCCCGCGACCAGACGGTGTAGCAACGCGGCATCACCCTCCTTCGGCGAGCACTCAAAAAAGGCGCCGGTAGCTCCCACTCGGGTGACTTCGTGCAACGCCTGCCTGATCTCGGCAATGGCGGTGTCCGCACCAACCAGAATCAGGTGGTGCTCGTAAGTCTTGCGGTACTCGCGCATCCGCTTGGGCAGATGATCAGGCCACCACTCTGCCAATCGTTGCAACAAATGATCGGCGGGACGATTGGGGAGGCCCGGTATCTTCTCCAGCCAGCGATCAAGCGCGGCCTTAATCCGATAAAGCCGGGGCAAAAAGCTCGTGCCCAGATACTTGATGAGCAAGTAGGTGTCTTTGCAGTAGCGGTCGGCCCCGTCGAACCAGCTCTGGTGCATGTACTCGCCCATCTCGGGCAATTCAGTGCACTCTGACAACAGCTTTCGACGGACCTGATTGAGCTGCTCAGGGTCGTTGGTACCCATGTAAAACACTTGCTCTGCCTTGGGCTTATCAAACGTATCGACCCGCACCGCAAAAACCGCCAACTTGCCCGCGCTACCGCTAGCCTCGTGAAGACGACGCTGGTCAGCGTTGAATCTTGAGGGCGTCGACTCGTTGATCTCGCGCACACGCTCAATGTACTCGGGGTCGGAGGCGAGGCCGCCATCGAGGGTTGCGGCATCCAGATCAAATCGGCCCGCGTCGAGATTGCCCAGTATCTCCTCGGGAGTCTCCCCCAAATCGATGCCCAAGTGATTGACCAGCTCAAGCTCACCCTGCTCGGTGAGCTGGGCATAAAGGGCAAGCTCGGTATACGCCGGGCCCCGTTTCACCAGGCTGCCGCCCGAGTTGTTGCAGATCCCGCCGATGACCGAGGCGCCAATACAGGAGGAACCGATCACCGAATGGGGGTTCTTGCCGAAGGGCTCCAGCATCTCTTCCAGCCGATACAGCGTGCCACCGGCAAAAACCAGCGCTTGCTGGGCATCACACAGCGGCAGGCAGGTATCGAGCTTGAGGGTGCTGATGATGACGATTTCGCGATCGTAGTCGTCGCCGTCGGGGGTCGAGCCACCGGTCACACCGGTGTTGGCAGCCTGGCAGATCACAATACAGTCAGCCGCCACAGCGGCCTTGAGTATCTTCCAGAACGCCAGCAGGGAGGCGGGCTCAAAGACCGCCAGCGCCGAGCCCTGACCAAAGCGAATGCCCGTGGTGAATCGCTTGATCTGATGCGCCTCGCGGAGCACCCGCATGTCGGGCACTTCGGTAGCGAGTTCGTCGATCCAGTGGGTATCCATGGGTTTAGTCAGCGGCTAGTTAAGGCGCCATCAGCGCGACACGAGGCTTCCCCGAACCGAACCGGGGACTTCAGGTTACTGAATACCCCAAGCGATGCCGCGCCGGAGTAGCTCGTAGTAAGCGGGGACTTCCCAGCTACCGCGCTCGAGCACCGGGTACTCCTCCACTAAGGGCTGCATGTCGTAGGTCGAACGACAATGGCCGAGTGTCAGGTAAAGCACCGTGCCCTGCCCATAAGGCCGCAAATAAAACACCGCGTGCTCATCGTCACCGGTCTCCCAGTCGCCATCCTGAAACGCGTCGACCTTGCCCGACCATTTGGTGTGCAGGAGCATTTCGTTTTCGCCATGGTATTCCGATAGGTATAGCTCGTCGGTCGTATCGAAAGGCTCAATGCCCTCGACTAACGGGTGATCAGGCTTGGTCACCTCGACCCGGTAAGGCTCGATGGGTGGATGCGCCAAAAACTGACTGCCCAGCACCTCCATAAAGTCCTTGTTATCCCGCGGTGCGCGCAGTAGCGGGGGATCATGACTCAACCACTCCAAGACAGAATTGGTGGCGTGTAGCGCAAACCACTTGCCGCCATTTTCAATGTAGGACTTAAGCCGCGCCTGCCCCGCCATATCCGGCACTTCGTCACAGGTATAGGTCACCAGTAAGTCTGCCTCGCACATGGCCTCGACGTCGCTGTAATCGTTGGCCACTTTGACCCTGACCACATCGTGCTCAGCCAGTAGCTTAAGTAGCTCCAGTCGCGCGAAATCAAAATCGTGGTACTTACCCCCACACACCAGGTACACATCTCTTCGCTTACCAGCCATCGATTTTCCTCTCTCGTTTCTCGCGGGGTCGATGTATCAACCAATCGCACCCGACAACCTGCTTATTGTTTGACCAACGCGCAGACCCAACCGGGCACGCGCAGATTGGATTTATCCGGCCTGTTGAGCCGCCATGGCCGCCATTACCGACTCCTCGATCTCCGAGGGCAACGGATTGCGGCGCAAAGTCAGGCCACCATTTACTTGCAAATTCTGGCCTGTCATATAGCACTCGTCACTGCCGAGGAAGACCGCTGCGGCGGCAATATCTTCAGACGTATTCAATCGGCCCAGCGGGTAGTTCTTGAGGAACGCCTCCAGCAACCCGGGCGTTTCGAGGTGCGGCGCGGCCATGGGTGAGGCCGTGAGGCCCGGCGAGATCGAGTTCACCCGAATACCTTTGGCACCGTATTCGTCCGCCACCCCGCGTACAACATGATCTATGCCTGCCTTAGTGCCGATATAGGCATGATGATTGCCCACCAGAATCGTCGCCGTTGCAGAAGATATCTGGATGATAGAGGAAGGGTTGGACATCACACCCACCAGCACCTGCATGAACTGATAAGGCCCTTTGAACTGCAGGTCCATCATCAAGTTGAGGTCCTCCTCGGTGGTTTCCTCAAACTGAGCGAGCAAACCAAGGCCCGTGGCGTTGACCGCAATATCAATCTTGCCGTGAGCATCCATGATCGCACCGATAGACGATTTGATGTCTGCCATCTTGGTGATGTCACAGGTGACCGCCATACCGCCAATTTCGCCGGCTAACCACTCAAGCTCGTCAAGATGACGGCCGCCAACCGCGACCGTTGCGCCCTCCTCGGCAAAGCGCCGCGCAATGACCTGACCCATGTTGCCGCGCCCTGCGGCACCCAGCACATATGCCACTTTTCCTGCCAATCGTCCCATGATTTGTCCCCGATTATTGTTAAGTTAGGACTGCGGATAGTACTAAACTCGCGCACGTTAGGGGGATTTTCTCCACACGCCCTGACGGCGGACGGTGTACCTGAACACCCGCGCAAAGGCTAGCGGTCTGGGCTGGTTGCCAGTGTTGGGCTCCGCTAAGGTACGCCAATGACCGAGCTGCCTGTTTTGTATTCTTTCAGACGCTGCCCTTACGCGATGCGGGCGCGGATGGCGATTGCCGAATCGGGGGTGCAGGTTTCCCTGCGAGAGGTATTACTCAAAGACAAACCGCCCGAATTGCTCGCGGCTTCAACCAAAGCGACCGTACCCGTGCTGGTGTTAACCGATGGCGGCGTGATTGAAGAGAGCGTCGACGTCATGCACTGGGCGCTAGAGCAGCACGATCCGCATCAGTGGCTAAAAGGTGCGGACTTTGACTCAGACTGGATCCAAGCCTGCGATGGTGAGTTCAAGCACTGGCTCGATCGCTATAAATATGCCGACCGCTACCCAGATCAGTCCGCCACATTTTATCGAGAGAATGCCGAGGTGTTTCTCGCCAGTGTTGAGGCCGCGCTGTCGTCATCAGCATGGCTCACTGGTGACGCGCCGCGCCTCGCTGACGTAGCAGTGTTTCCCTTTATCCGACAGTTCGCCGGCGTAGATCCCGCTTGGTGGCAAGCGGCGCCTTACCCTTGCACACGGTCGTGGCTACAAGGGTGGCTAAATAGTGCGCTGTTCTCAAGAATCATGGCTAAATACCCCCGCTGGGAGTCAGGTCAGTCTGGGCAGCGGTTTCCATCCGAGGCCCTCAGGACTTGACCCGCTAACAGAAGTCACCGCTTAACAAGGTTGGCACTCATGAAAAAACTCATGCGCAATGTATCCAAACTGACTTCATTCACGCTGCT
>JAYOEE010000030.1:0-1127 GCA_038106565.1 Halieaceae bacterium | reverse complement strand
CACTTCACGTTTGACAAGCGCTTCACGGATACCATGGCCGGACTGTTTCTCTACCATGGCGTCACCCAGGTGCGGGACACCGGAGCGCTGCTAGAGGATTTACTCCCCGTCGTTGAAACCCTGCGCAACTCAGGCGCCAAAGCGCCGAGCGTTTGGTATGCGGGGCCGCTACTTGATGGCAAAGACGTTGTCTATGACGGCGTGAACTTCCCGGGGCTCGGCATTGCCAACCCGACCCCCGAGGCGGCCCGCGCCAACATTGCCGAGATCCACGCAGCGGGGGCGAGCTTTCTGAAGATTTACGAGATGGTCAGCCCCGAGGTCTTCGCCGCAATTGTGGACGAGGCGCGCGCCAGAAACCTGCCGATCGACGGTCATGTGCCGCTTTCAATGCGCGCCAGAGATGTCGCGCCCAAGGTGCAGTCGCTAGAGCATCTGCGTAACTACGAGATGGACTGTGTGAGCGATCCTGAAACCTGGTTGGCCGCGCGCCAGCAAGAACTCGCAAACCCGGCGAATGAGCCAGGCAACGTATTGCGCTCACGCCTCCATAACTTGCAGCGACTCCCTGCTATTGCGAGTGAAGATCGCGAGGTGTGTGCGGAGACCAACGAAGCGCTGAAGGCTACGATCACCGTGCCGACCCTGCGCATGAACTCGATGGACGTTCATGTGCCCTTTGAGCGGGCCGATTTTGATGAGGCTATGGATCTCATCCCGGGCAGTGTGAGCCAGCAATGGCGAGAAGCCAGAGCGGCGCTTGCTGCATCTCCCGAGCCCGTTGATACAAGATTTGCAGACTGGTCACTGCGGCGGACTGGCGAACTTCATGCCGCGGGCGTGCCGATAGCGGCGGGCACCGATACCCCGATCGGCTGGAGCATACCCGGCTACAGTTTGCACACCGAGCTAGAACAGTACGTGCAGGTAGGCATGACACCCGACGAAGCGCTGCATTCAGCAACGATCAAACCGGCGGAGTTTTTTGGCCTCGAGCATGAGATGGGGCAGATCAAAAGCGGGTTTCTTGCCAATGCGGTGCTACTGTCCGAGAACCCTATGGAGGACATCACTCATACTCGCAGCATCGAAGGCGTGATCAACAAAGGCCAGTTTTTTTCGAGAAT
>JAYOEE010000003.1:64686-93368 GCA_038106565.1 Halieaceae bacterium | reverse complement strand
ATCAGGCCGAGGCGCCGTTCCAGTCATTGAGCTATGGCGAGCAGCGTCTGGTGCTAATTGCAAGGGCTATGGTGAAGTCACCACTCTTGTTGGTGCTCGATGAGCCGACCCAGGGACTCGATGAGCTCAATAGAGAGCGAATTTTGGGCTTTATGTCAGCGATTGAGGCGCGTCGGCACAGCACGCTTTTATTCGTCAGTCACCGCGAGGATGAGTTCCTGCCGCTATTCAAGCAGCATATTCACCTGAAACTGAATCTTTAAAACGCAGAGAGACCCGTTTGACTGCGCCCCAGAATAAGACCGTGGACATCATGGGTTCCCTCGTAGGTATTCACCACTTCCAGGTTCACCATGTGACGCATAATCGGGTAGTCGTCTGAAATACCATTACCCCCGAGCATGTCCCGGGCGCTGCGCGCAATATCCAGCGCCTTGCCGCAGGAATTGCGCTTAATGAGACTGATGAGGTCGGGTGATATCTCGCCGGCTGACAGCAATTTTCCCGCCTGAAGGCATCCTTGGAGGGCCAGGCCGATCTCCGTTTGCATGTCCGCTAACTTCATCTGTATCAATTGCTTAGAGGCCAAAGGTACGCCAAATTGAGAGCGGTCCAGCGTGTACTGTCGGGCCGTATGCCAGCACTCTTCTGCCGCGCCCATCACACCCCAGGCGATGCCGTAACGCGCATTGTTCAGGCAGCCAAACGGCCCCTTTAGACCCTCCACGTTAGGCAGATAGTTCTCTTCGGGGACGAAAACGTTGTCCATGACGATTTCGCCTGTGATCGACGCGCGCAACGCGAGTTTGCCCTCGATCTTGGGCGCGCTGAGCCCCTCCATGCCTTTCTCGAGGATAAAGCCACGGATCACGTCGTCTTCGGTTTTTGCCCAGACGATGAAAACGTCCGCCAGCGGGCTGTTACTGATCCACATCTTAGAGCCGGTCAGCCGATAGCCGCCTTCGACCGCCTTCGCGCGGGTCACCATGCCGCCCGGGTCTGAGCCATGATCTGGCTCAGTGAGGCCAAAGCAACCAATCCATTCGCCGGTCGCGAGCTTGGGGAGGTATTTTTCGCGCTGTTCCTCTGTGCCGTAGGCGTAGATGGGGTACATCACCAGAGAGGATTGCACGCTCATCATTGAGCGATAGCCTGAGTCGACGCGCTCGATCTCGCGTGCGATGAGCCCGTAGCATACGTAGTCAACCCCGGGGCATCCATAGCCGTCGATCGTGGCGCCCAATAGGCCCATCTCCCCCATCTCGCGAAAGATGTTGGGGTCGGTGCTCTCCTGTCGAAAGGCTTCCTTTACACGCGGAGCGAGGGCCCCTTGCGCATATTGGTGTGCACTGTCTCGCACCATGCGCTGCTCTTCCGAGAGCTGCGTATTGAGCTCAAATGGATCCTGCCAATTGAGTGGTGTCCAGCGGGTTTTTGCTGCCATGCCGTAAGGCTCCGTAGGGCGGTGTTAATATTTTAAGTTTAAAATATTCAAAAGGATTCGAAAAGCCATGATCGCTTGCGCATCAATTTTATAGGTCGTTAAAAGTGCCGTCCGTACTGGCCAGCTGGCTGAGCAACGGGGCGAGCACCCAGTTCTCCGGATTCAGCGTTTGCTGGAACTCCTCGATGCGATCCACGGCCGACTGGAGCCCCCGAGCTTCTGCGGCGTGCATGGGCCCACCGCGGAATCGCGGAAATCCATAGCCGTGGCAGTAAACGACGTCGATATCACTGGCGCGCTGGGCAATGCCTTCTTCTAGTATACGAGCGCCCTCGTTGGCCAGCGCCAGCGTCAGGCGATCTACAATTTCGTCTTCTGATATTTCTCTCGGTGTAATACCCAATTCAGCGCGGGTTGCGTGAATGATTTCGGTCACAATGGGATCTTCCTCTCTCGCTCGAGTTGCGGCGTCGTAGCGGTAATAGCCTGCACCGGACTTCTGTCCCAAGCGGCCAGCCTCTACGAGGCGATCGGCGAGCAGATAGTTCACTCGCGGTCCCTTTTCTTCATCAGAAAGCTGTTCCCGAGCCTTGTAACCAACATCCAATCCAGCGAGGTCACCGACTGCCAGAGGGCCCATTGCCATGCCCCAGCGCTCCATGGCCCCATCTACTTGGGCGGGGGAGGCACCTTCCATCACGCAGAGTGCCGCCTCTCGACCATAGTGCCGAAGCATCCGGTTGCCGATAAAGCCGTAGCACATCCCTGACAACACGCAGACCTTACCGATTTGCTTGCCCACAGACATGGCGGTCTGAAGGGTAGCATCGTCACTGGTAGCTCCACGGACCACCTCAAGCAGGCGCATCACGTTGGCAGGGCTAAAAAAGTGCATGCCGACGACGCGCTCGGGTCTGTTGGTGACGGCGGCAAGCTCGTCAATGCTTTGATAAGAGGTGTTGCTCGCCAGTATGGTGTGAGGGTCGCAGATTTCATCCAGCTGCTTAAACACCTGCTGCTTCAATTCCAAATTCTCAAACACCGCTTCAATGATGAGATCCGTCCCTTTCAAGCGCTCCCAATCAGTGGTTGCCTCGAGGTTGGACAGGAAGGCAGAGACCTGATCTGACGACAGGCGGCCGCGCTGCATGCTGATGTCATAGTTTTTGCGGATAGTGCCCATGCCCCGATCGAGGCCTGCTTGATCCTGATCGACCAAGGTGACCTGAAAACCCGTCTGCGCGAAACACATGGCAATGCCACCGCCCATGGTGCCCGCACCGATGATGCCAACACGCTTGATCGGTTTTGCTTCGGTGCCTGCCGCCATGCCCTCTATTTTGGCAGCCGCGCGTTCCGCGAAGAACTGATGTCGCAGCGCGCTCGATTGAGGGTCCGCCATACAGGCCTCAAAGGCCTGCCTCTCAATTTTCAGTCCCTCCTCAAAGGGCACAGTGCCCGCCGCATGGAGGCAATCCAGGATCCGCTGGGGGGCAGTCTGACCTTTAAAGCGTTTGGCGACGGTGTCGCGGGCACCCGAGAGCAGCGCGGTATCGTCATCATTGACCTGCAGAGGAAGATTTTTGGTGAGGCGCTTGCCGGCGCCCCGCCCCAGAAGATCTCTCGCGAAAGCCTCAGCTGCCCGCGCCAAATCGTCGTCGCTGACCTCATCCACAATGCCGGCGGCCTGGGCGTCACCCGCGTTGAGGGGGCGGCCACTCGTGATCATATCGATCGCAATTTGGAGCCCTGTCAGTCTCGGGAGTCGCTGGGTCCCGCCGGCACCGGGGAGCAAACCTAAATTGACCTCAGGTAATCCGACTTTGGCTGCTTCGAGTGCGAGGCGATAATCGCAGCACAGCGCTAATTCTAACCCGCCCCCCAAAGCAGTCCCGTGAATCGCGGCAATAACCGGTTTGGGGTGCGACTCCAGGGCTTCAAGCACAGTTGCGAGCGCAGGCACTTGGGGCGGCTTGCCGAACTCGGTGATATCGGCCCCGGCGATGAAGGTTCTGCCCGCGCAGCGCAAGACCGTGATGTCTGTGTCATCACTGGCCGCGGCGTTCAGCGCGTCTACAAGACCTTGTCGGACGCTATGAGAAAGGGCATTGACCGGGGGTGAATCCACCAGAATGGTGCCGATACGGTCAGTAGTGGAATAGCTCACCGATGCTGTCATGCGTGCCTCGTTTGAAATGGCTGGGGTTTAAAGCGCTGGGGGTTGGGTCAAGAGGAGTCGGGGGGTCATGATTTGCCGAGCAGATAATCCGCCTGTCGGGAGGCCATCGCCGTTAAGGTGAATGTTGGGTTAACCGCGCCGCTGCTAGGGAAGAGGGCGGGTCCTGCGATGTACAGGTTGTCTGTATCGTGCACCCGGCCAAAAGCATCGGTCACGGATTGGGCAGGATCGTTGCCCATGACCGCGCCACCCATGATGTGCATGCCGATTCGTGGACCTTGCCAGACTGCGGTTGCTCCCGCCGCTCGCAGGATTTCCTGACCCTCTGCCATGCGCTGCGACCAACGCGCGGCCGCGCCCGGATCGAGATCGTGGTGCGTGTGGGCGCAGGGAATACCATCGGCGTCCACTCGTTCGCTCAAGGTGATCCGGTTATCGGGTAGCGCAATGTCTTCGCAGACGAGGGTCATATTGCCCAGATGTCGCGCGGCTCGCTTGAGCCAGGGCTCCAATTCCGCCCCCGTGATATCCGGTCTACTGGTTCCATAACCAAGTAAGTCATGCGGTTTGATGGCATGGCCGATCATCCACTGACTGGACCCAAAGCCGCCAGGGGCATTTTTATTGTCGTATTCGTCGTGACAGAGAAGCTGGCCTGCTGAAACGCCCTGATGCGGGTAGGTTTCCTCTTCAAAGAGTCCGAACACGGTGGCCGCTGGATGGGTCATCAAATATCGGCCAAGCTGGTCAGAGTGGTTGCCAGGTGCGAGGTGCCCCTCTGTCGCTGAACTCAAAAGAATGCGGACTGACTGCACCGCGAACGCTGCGATGATGATTCGATCGCCGCGAATGGTCTTGAGTTGGCCGTCCTGCAGATACTCCACCGATTCAATACGACTTGAGTTGTCGGCGTGACGAAGCACTCGCGTAGCGCGCGCGTTATGTTCGAGCCGCACCCCGGCTGCCAGAGCACGGGGAAGCCAGGTCACAAGCGGATTGCCCAAAGCACCTATAGGGCAGCCGGCGTCGCACCATCCATCATACTGGCAGCTTGCTCGACCCCGGTAGGGCTCGCTGTTGATCGCCAGTGGCAAAGGCGCAGTGTGTCGTCCAGTTTTCTCGAAACCCCTGGCTAAAACGCGCGCTTGTGCAAACAGTGGCAGTGGTGGCATCGGGTAGGGCGCTCCCTTGGGGCGCCATCGTTCCAGACCGCTGTCGCCGCTGAGGCCGACCTCCGCTTGAACGCGATCGTAGTGGGAAGCGAGGTCACTGTAGGCGATAGGCCAGTCCAGTCCTTTGCCATGCGCGCTGTTAACGGAGAAGTCTCCCTCGTGCATGCGCAGCCAAACGCCATAATGATGAATAGCGGAGCCCCCTGTGCCGGAGCCTGCGTTGAAGGCATGCCCGATCTTGTGATCTCCGGATTCGGATACGGCAGGTTCCGACCACTTCAGTTTTCGCGCCCATATTTGCGAGCTGATCAAATCACCGAGATGTCGCTCAGGTCCTGCCTCTAACACCGTTACCGATTGTCCGCCCTCTGCCAACCTGGCCGCGAGCATCAGTCCCGCAGCCCCAGCGCCAACGATGACAACGTCAGGTTGGCCAGTCACCAGGGTTGCTCAGGCGTGATGTGCGCCATGTACGGGATACCGAGTTGCTCAAAACCTTCGGGCGTACCGTAAGTGACGTCCAGCGCATCCGCCCGTAGTACGAAGAAAACATAGCTCGCCGGAGGGCCAGCCCAATCTGTGAGAGCGTCCGCGGCCATCGACTCTGCTACGTCCTCTGGGGCGGTATCCTGCTCTAAAGCCAGTATCAAATTATCCGCTGCCGCGCGATAGAAGGCTGTCTGGGTGTGCGTGTCGACGCCAAGATATTTGCCAATCAGCAAGGAGTGCTTGCCTGCCTGTAGCTGAAGGTCGATGTAGGCTGCGAAGCCGGCAGATCGTGCCCCCGGCACCAACACCTCGCCGACGGTGGAAAGCGCTTCGGTCTGATCTGGCGTCAGAATCTGTGGGTCAAACTGCCTGGCCTGTGCTTCTCTTGGGGTCAGATAGGCCCACTGGCCGGCAACCATAAAAAAACCCGCAGCACTGCTGCGGGCCAGTAGCGTCCTTCGGCCAAGCGATCCCGGCATCAAAAGTCTTTGCGCAGACTCAGAGAGTAGTAACGGGGCGCTCGATAAGACACCTCGTTGCAACCGCACAGCGTCGCCAGATCAAAGCCTTGAATGCCGGCGCGATCATCGCTCAGATTTCTGGCCGCCAAAGTTGCGGTCCAGCCATTGGTCTCATAGCTGATGAGTGCGTTCACAATCGCATAGCTATCAAATTTGTCTGCGTCGAAGTTTCTCAGATTGTAGTAGTACTCATCCGAGTAGCTCACGTCTGCTTGAAGCGCAATCTCGCCGCCCATTGCCTCAAAAGCATAGCGGACCAATCCCGTCGCCTGAAATTCAGGCGCGTAGGTTGGATCTACGTCGACCGCGGCTAGCGGCGACCCGTTGCGGAGGCTCACATCCTTCACAGTGGCATCGAAGTACGCGGCGTTGAACAAGAGATCTAGGCCTTGAATGGGTGAGCTCTGAATTTCGATCTCGGCGCCGTAGTTGTCGGCGTCTCTGTTGATTACCACACCGCCTACACCGACAAATAGAAATGCCTGATAGTCCGAGTAGTCGTAGTAGAAGATCGAACCGTTGACTCGAGTCAGACCGCCACCGAAGGTGGCTTTAAAGCCGCCCTCATAGGAAGTCAGGATTTCCTCGTCGTAAGGTAGCCCCGCGTCACCGCCAGAGCCAAAGTAGGCGCCGAGTAGCGGTGCGTTATAGCTGCCGGCCTTCACACCACGGTTGACGCCGCCGTAAACGAGGAAGTCGTCGTTAACGGCATAGGACAACTGCAGCTTTCCTGCGAGGTAGTTTTCTGACCGTTTATCCTGATAGCCGACGCCGGTACCCGGAAAGCACTGGGAGGGGTCACTGAAGCAGGGGTGAGTATTAACGACAAAGGATGACTCGGAGGGTGCAACACCGATGATCAAGTCAAAGTCCTTTTGCTCCCGCATACCGCGTAACCCGCCGATAATGGTGAGGCGGTCAGTCAGGTCGTATTCCATCTGACCGAAGATGCTGTAAGAGTTCGTCTCTAGCGCAGCGACAGTGCCTACGTCGATTGGGATACCGCCAAAGACATCGGCGAAGGATCCTTGCGGTCCCTTCAGGCCGTTGTCAGATTCGGAATCAATGTTCAGATAATACAGGCCTGCAACCCACCGAGATCGATCGGTCTCGCCACTGACGCGGAATTCTTGAGTAAAACTCGTCGCGTCGACTGCTGCATAGTTTGCAAGCTGGTTGACTGTGGCGGAGTCTACGTCGATAAACAGGAGTTTTTCGTAGGTCTTGATGTCTGTGATGGACGTCAAGGTGACGTCATCGGAAACGTCATAAACAAATTTTAAGTTGGCGCCCAGATTGTCGGTGCTACCTTGGTCAGCAAAAGCAAAGTCGCCGGAGAAGGTAAAGTCATCGCCGTCCGGGTCGAGATAGCCGAAGAAGTCCGCGCCGGGTGCGAGCCTGCCGGGCAGCCCGCCACCGCCTCCCGGTAGCCACTGGTCACCGTCTTCGATATCGGCACCGGCATCCAGACCGGTATCGCTACCACCAGCGTTGTAGAGCGCAGACAGCCGGGTCTCACCTCCGGGGGTATTGATGACATTAATCAGTTCAGGCGGCGTCGCCGGGTTGTTATCGTGATCCTGTGCAATCGCAAAAGTTGATTTGCTCTGATAGGGTCCTGTCGCGACCTCACTCTCCGAGTAGTTCAGGCTGAGATCAAAGCGCAATCGATCATTCGGTTCAAAGGCGAGTCGGATTCTCGCGGCGGTTGTGTCGTCGTCACCGAGGTCTGCGCCGGCACCGGGACCGGGATCACCAAGAAACGGCAGTTGATCTCCGTCCCCATAGAGATTCTCGAGATAGGGGTCCTGCTTGCTGTAGCGGAAGGCGACTCTGGCTGCGACGGTTTCAGATAGTGGGCCGCCGATCGCACCCTCGATAACGGTCCTGTCCGCATTGTTCGCCACGTCAAATTGACCAAACTCAACGTCGAGATAGCCTTCCATCCCATCAAAAGAGGGCGCGTTTGAGATGAAATGGACCAAGCCTCCGGTTGCATTACGTCCGAATAGAGTGCCCTGCGGACCTTTCAGGATTTCTACGCGATTGACGTCGAAAACGGCGAAGGTTTGGGCCTGAGCGACCGCGATATAACCCTCGTCCAGATACACCGCATTGGGTGCCTCGATGATGTCATTGAAGTCGTTCTGAGTAACCCCGCGAATGGAAAACTGGGTGTTCTGGCCCGCAAGGTTCCCGGAGATATGCACACCAGGAGAAAAAGCCGCGATATCGAAACTTTCCGATACTCCCAAGGCGTCCATTTGTTTGCCCGTGAAGGCAGTGATGGCGATCGGGACATCCTGTACGTTCTGCTCTCGCTTTTGCGCGACGACCACAACTTCCTCAAGCACGCTTTGCGCCGAGACCGGACTGGTTAAGACCGCACCCGCAACAGCGGCCGCTATAGTTTTTCTCAGGGTATAGACTTTCATTTGTGTTCTCCGTGGTGGCTCGGTAGAAACGCTCTAACGAATAATAAGATATTTCTGCGCTGCATGTTGTCAGCCATTGGATGCTCTAAGGCCTTTTGCGACCAATCGCGGCAGCACTTCCTGGCGGAAGTAGGGGAATTCCTTGGCGTAGTCAACGAACGCGAGCGTGGTACCCGCGACACCCGTCGCGCTGAGTCGCTCGAGTTGATCTGCGATGTGATCAGGGGTGCCAACCAGGGGAAACCCGCCGTGCCCCGCAGCGAATCGGTCACGAAACATGGCAAGCGCCTCTTTGGTAAACGATTGCGCGTGCATGCCCTGCAAGGTCATTAAATTGTCTACCGCATCCCAATCAGCGTTCTCATTGGCGTACCAGTCAAGGTAATCCTCAGCTTCTTTCTGAGTCGGTCGACAGACAACGGTGCAGAAGGTGAGGACCTCGACGTTGCGTCCCACTGACTGTGCTTTGCTTTTGATATCGTCAACGGTTTCCTGCGCCTGGCCAAAATCGAATACCGGCGTAAACAGAAAATCCGCGTTGCGCATCGCAAATGCCCGACCCTCCTCAGAGGCGGCCGCATTGATTATCGGGACGCGCTCTTGCACCGGGTGGGGCTGGCCATACACTCCCTTTCCCCGGAAGTATGCACCTTCCCAGTCGAAGGCACTGTCTTCTTTCCAGAGTCGCGTGACGTAGTCGAACCACTCTTGTGCCATCGCGTATCGGTCACTGTGGTCGCTGGGCAAATCCACGCCAAAGGCGTCGTATTCCGGCTTGTTCCAGCCTGCTACAACGTTCAAACCAATCCTGCCGTTGGAGAGTTGGTCCAGAGTGGCTAGCTGCTTGGCGACAACAATGGGGTGGTTGAAGGCCGTGTGAACAGTAGCAAATACCTGAATGCGCTTTGAGTGAGCAGCGAGGCCCGCAGCCCAAGTTACGGTTTCCAGTACGTTTCCGTGAAAGTCAGTGTCGCCGCCGTAGCCAATCCATCGGGCAATCGGCAACATGAATTCAATACCCGCTTCGTCACATTGCTTTACGAGATCGATATTATTTGCCCAGCTATTATCCCAGCGCTCATCGACCTTGGTCACGGCCATACCACTTGAGCAGTTGGCTGAAAAAGTTCCCAGTTTGAGTCGGTTGCCATTGAACATCGGCGCGGCGGATTCGGGCATAGTGAGGGCCTTTAATGTGCAAGCTACAAGTCACTCGCAAATATCGCGAAACATTTTAAGCTTAAAATAATTTAATCAGGATTGATTCGTCCACGCAAGCGCTGATTGGCGGTCCTGATGGAGGAGGGGAAATGAGATATTTGGAGGACTTTCAAGAAGGTCAGCGCATCACCTTTGGTGAGCAGCGCATCACGAAAGACGACGTGGTGAACTTCGCTCACCAGTTTGATCCCCAGGTCTTTCATCTCGATGAAAATAGCCCAAAGACTGAGGAGTTGGGTGGTTTGATGGCCAGTGGTTGGCACAGTGCGGCGCTGTTTATGCGCCTCGCCGTCGATTCCTACCTGGGTGACACTGCCGTGATGACATCACCGGGTGTTGATGAATTACGTTGGCTTTCGCCTGTGCGGCCTGGGGATGCCATCACCGGAGAGGCGCAGGTCGCCCAAGTGCGTGTGTCTGCCACGAAACCTGATCGGGGCATACTGACAACACGGGTTCGGCTCTGGAATCAGCGCGCCGAGGATGTGCTTACCATGACCACACACGCGTTTGTTCTGGTTAGGCCTATTTGACGGCAGTGACTTCAATCTCCACCAGCGCCTCATCCTCGATCAGGGCAGAGACTTCCACGACTGACATTGCGGGGAAGTTCTTGCCCATGATCTCTCTGTAGGTACGTCCGACAGCTGACAAATCTGCGAGGTATTGCTGCCGGTCTGTGACGTACCAGGTCATGCGCGTCACGTGCTCCGGGCCTGCACCGGCGCTGGCAAGCACTGCAACGACGTTTTGAAGTGCCTGCCTTACCTGGCCAATAAAATCCTGGTGCTCAAACCGTTCGTCGCTATTCCATCCGATCTGCCCGCCACAAAAAATCACAGATTCGCCTCGCGCCACGACGCCATTTGCGTAACCTTTGGGGCGCGGCCAACCTTCTGGCAACAAAGTCTTGTGCATGCCCGGATCCCGGTTTGTAATAGAGTGTGTGCAAGTATATTTTATACTTAAAATGTTGACCACCATGCAGTGTCGGCATTGATAATGAGCCCTTGCGTCGAGATGGGGCGCGGTAGGTTACCGTGAGATAAAAAGGAGAAAGCGAATGACAAGTGCAGTGTTGATGGATTTGGCCATGGGGCTTGCCAGCGGCTCGGTAAAAGTGGTTGATCTCAGCGTGACGCTATCTGCTGATACGCCGATTTTGGAGTTGCCCGAGGAGTTTGGTTGGGGAAAATCCTGGCCGTTCTCCAAAGAGGAAATCTCGCGCTACGACGATAGAGGGCCGGCGTGGTACTGGAATAACATTAAATGTGGCGAGCACACCGGCACCCATTTTGACGCCCCTGTGCATTGGGTGACGGGTCAGGATCTGCCTGATAACGCGACCGATACGTTGCCGCCAGAGCGTTTTATCGGGCCTGCTGTGGTGATCGACGCGGTCGCAGAAGCTGACGCCAATCCTGACTTTCTGATGTCAGTCGACTTCGTCAAATCCTGGGAGGCCGAACACGGGCAGATACCCGACGGCGCCTGGGTTTTGTACAGAACGGATTGGTCTAAGCGGGAGTCCAAGGAAGCGTATCTCAACAAGGATGAGACGGGTGGCCACACGCCGGGTTGGGATCCCGAGACCGTGGCATTTCTGGCTCACGAGCGAAATATTATCGGTGTGGGAGTAGAAACGGTAGGCACCGATGCGGGGCAAGCCGCTGGACAGGACCCGATGTTTCCCTGCCACAATCTCATGCATGGTTCCAATAAATGCGGGCTTGCCAGTTTGCGTAATCTGGATCAGTTGCCGACAACGGGTGCGATTCTGATTGCCGCGCCCCTCAAAATAGAACAGGGATCGGGTAGCCCATGCAGGGTAATTGCTCTGGTATCCCAAGGCTGATCACGGTCTCCGGTCATGGCTGAGCGCTCCTTCGCAGAAGAGGTCCAGAAACTGCGCACAGGGTCCGGCGAGGTGTTTAAGGGTGAGGGCATCCTCGCGATCACCAAGGCGCTCCTGCAGTCGGGGGTTTCCTATGTGGGTGGCTATCAGGGCTCTCCGATTTCCCACCTGATGGACGTGCTCAACGATGCGCAGGACATCCTGGCTGAGTTGGGCGTCCATTTTGAGGCCAATGGGTCCGAGGCCACCGCGGCGGCAATGCTCTCGGCATCCATCAATTATCCGTTGCGAGGCGCGGTCACTTGGAAGTCGACCGTAGGCACTAATGTGGCCTCGGATGCGCTCTCCAATCTTGCCTCAGCCGGAGTGACGGGTGGGGCCATGGTGATCGTGGGAGAGGATTACGGTGAGGGCTCCAGCATCATGCAGGAGCGAAGTTATGCTTTCGCCATGAAGGCACAGATGTGGTTGCTTGATCCGCGCCCGAATTTGCCCAGCATCGTCGATATGGTCGAAAAAGGCTTTAAGCTGTCCGAAGCGTCACAAACACCTATCTTCTACATGATGCGTATCAGGGGATGCCATGTAACGGGTGAATTCATCGCGCGCGATAACGTGCCCCCGACTCATCACCAACTGGCCCCGGTTACGCCTCATCGAGAACCCGAGAAAATTATCCTGCCGCCCTTTGTCTATGAGCAAGAGCGCGAAAAAATATCAGATCGATTGCCCGCTGCGATTCAGTTCATACAGGAAAACGCCCTGAATGAGGTGTTCACAGGGCGCTACGAGTCACTCGGCATTATTACCTGTGGCGGGTCCTATAACACCGTCATTCGCGCACTGCAGAGGCAGGGGCTGGCTGATGTTTACGGCGAGACACAGATCCCCATCTACTGCCTGAACGTGGCCTATCCTTTGATACCCGATGAATTGGTGCAGTTCTGTGTTGGGAAAGAGCAAGTGCTGGTGCTGGAGGAGGGTCAACCGGAATACATTGAGCAAGGCATTCATACGGTGTTGCGCCGACGGGACGTTCAGACCCGTGTCTTTGGTAAGGACATCATGCCGATGGCCGGGGAGTACACGGGCCAGGTGATGCTTGAGGGCATCACGCGTTTTATTCAGGCAGCGTGCAGAGAGGATATTCCGTTGACACTCTCGCTTGAGGAAGTGCTGGCCTTAGAGACCCCCATGAGTGATGAGGATGTCGGCAGGCTGATGAACGAGTTGCCTCCTAGGCCTGCTGGTCTGTGTACTGGCTGCCCAGAGCGCCCTTTATTTTCCGCTATCAAGCAGTTGCAGGAGGAACTCGGGCCGTTTCACATTTCCTCTGACATCGGATGTCATTCCTTCGCCACGGCGGCCCCCTTTCACCTGGGCAACACCATAATGGGATATGGCCTGTCGCTCGCCAGCTCGTCCGGCATGCGTCACGCACTGCCGCACAAAGCAATCAGTATCATGGGAGATGGTGGCTTCTGGCATAACGGGCTCACCAGTGGTGTGAGCAGTGCCGTCTTCAACGAGCACGACGGTTTGTTAATCGTGATCGACAACGGTTACTCCGCTGCCACCGGCGGTCAGGATATTCCGTCGCTCGTCGAACCCAATCTGATTGCGACAACACTGGATTCCAGCCGGCCTAAGCGCGACAGCTGGCAAACAATCGAGGACGCCTGTCGAGGTGCGGGTGTTAAATGGATTCGCACTGTTAGCACCTACAATATTGAGGCGATGAAGGGGACGCTTCGGGAGGCATTGACCAGCGATCGCCCGGGGTTAAAGGTGGTGGTGGCTGAGGGCGAATGCATGCTCAATAGGCAGCGCCGTGTAAGGCCAATGATCCGCAGCGCTATCTCTGAAGGAAAGCGAGTCAGGCGCGAGCGTTTTTATATTGATCCAGCAACCTGTACCGGTGATCACGGCTGTATCCGCCTGTCTGGATGTCCGTCACTCACGATTCGGGAGAATCCTGATCCGCTTCGCACCGACCCGGTTTCACATGTGGATAACACCTGTGTTGGTTGCGGCGTGTGCGGAACCAATGCTCACTCGGCGGTACTTTGCCCTTCATTTTCGCGAGTGGGATTGGTGCACAACCCCACATCCTGGGATCGCCTGCTTCATTCGGTGCGTGGTCGAGTCCGTCAGTGGTGGCGGACGAGAGATGCGAGACGCTTTGCATCCCGGCAGATCTAATGAGTCAGCCCAACGCGACGATTAATATGGTGATCGCAGCACTTGGCGGTGAGGGCGGTGGCGTGCTCACGAACTGGCTGATTGCAGCGGCGGAACTGAACGGGTGGTGGTGTCAGAGCACCTCACTCGCGGGCGTAGCGCAACGCACCGGCGCCACTATTTATTACCTGGAGTTCATGCCCCGTCAGGACGGAAAGCCGCCGCCGGTCATGTCGTTGTTTCCAGCTCAGGGCGATATTGACATCGCCGTCGCTTCTGAGATTGCGGAAGCCGGCCGCATGGTCAGCAGAGGTTTCGTGTCGCCTCAGAAAACCGCATTGATTACCTCTGATCACAGGGTGTTCGGTATTACCGAAAAGAGTTCTTCGGGGAATGGTGCTATCGACAGAGATGTGATCCTGGAAATGGGCGCGCGGTACGCCCGAGACTTCATTCACTTCGACATGTCCGAGATTGTGGAACGCCACGGCACAGTGATCTCCGCCGCGCTATTGGGCGCGATCGCAGGGAGCAAAACCTTGCCTTTTGATCCGGATAGCTTTCGGAAACTGGTCGCAGCAGGCCCCGGGGCTGATGCGAATTTGGCTGCCTTCGACGAAAGCCGACAGCGCGCGGCATCGGGAGGGGTCGCTCACTTCGAGCCGTCCCGCTCAGACTCGTTTGCTTTGCCAGAACCCAACAGTCCCCTTGCGCGGCGATTCCTGCCAAGAATTGCGTCCCTGCCCGTGTCCCTGCATGAGGTGGGCTACCACAGTGTGAATCGACTGATTGACTATCTGGATGAAGCCTATGCTGAGCAATGGCTTGATATGGTTGAGAAACTGATTGAGATAAACCCGGCAGAACAGGTGAGCCTGGAGTTGGGTCGCCACCTGGCACTCTGGATGGCTTATGAGGATATCCCCAGAGTGGCACAGCTAAAAATACGACCCGACCGGGAACAAGCTGTTCGCGAGGAGGTGCGCGCTTCTTCCAATCAGCCGATGGAACTCTCGGAGTTTTTTCATCCACGGCTGGAGGAGGTGGCAGCATTACTCCCGGTGAAGTGGGGTGAGGTATTGCTCCGCTCAGGATTGGCGCGTCGGTGCAGTGCAGCCCTGCTTGGGCCGAGGACGTTAAGGACAGACCGATTACTGATGCAGCTGGCATTGCGTTTTTTAGCTGGTCTGAGGCGATTTCGCAGAGGGACTCTGGGGTATGCTCACGAATGGGCGATGATCAATCGATGGTATCAGTGCGTGCTGTCTGTGGCGGGTACGGAGCGAGCATTGGTGGTGGCACAGTCGGGTGGTTTAGTGAAGGGGTACGGTGAAACACGTCACAGGACTTCCACCCGCCTCATGTCGATCCTCGATTGTATTGAGCAAAATGCTGACATCCCCGCCCAATCGATTCGCACATTGCTGCGCTTGGCAATGGAGCCCGATTCGGAAGAGGCATTTTTGACAGCCGTAGCAAGTCATTCGGCGTCCACTTGAATGGGTTGGTGAGGGGGATGCTCTCCCGATACGCTCCCGGAGTAGGATTGAGCCTCGTGTTGGCAGGGGCCGCCTTCATCATTTCTCAACGCTATGGCGCACCCGCGATGCTGATGGGGCTTTTGCTCGGCCTAGCCTTTCATTTCCTCAGTGATTCAGAGCGTTTCGTAGAGGGGCTTGCTTGGGCCTCGGGCCCCTGTCTCCGATTTGGCGTTGCCTTGTTGGGACTAAGGCTGAGCATGGGGGAGGTTCTGGTGCTGGGATGGGGAGGGGTGCTGTGGGTTGCTGCGGCTGTTGTCGCCACTCTACTTTTTGGCGTGTTATGGGCGCGGATACTGCGTTGTGACGCGTCCCTTGGCATTTTGACTGGGGGCGCCGTGGCGATCTGTGGCGCCTCGGCTGCGATGGCAATCGGCGCGGTGCTGCCAGATTCGGAACACCGACAACGCCATACGCTGTTCACGGTCATTGGCGTGACATCGCTCAGCACGGTTGCGATGATCTTCTATCCGATTGTTGGCGACTATCTGGGGTTCAGCGAGGCTGATGTGGGCTATTTCATCGGCGCCACCATTCATGATGTCGCACAGGTAGTGGGCGCCGGCTATAGCGTTTCAGCCGAGACGGGGGATCTGGCGACCTTTGTGAAACTGATCCGCGTCGCCATGCTGGTTCCCATTGTCATTGTTATCGGTATTGTATTCCGTCTAGTAGCGGAGTCTTCCCCCGGGAAGAGTGTGGCGGCGCCAGTGGTGCCGTTATTCTTGGTCGGCTTCATCGCGCTCTTTGCGTTGAACAACCTCGGCGTACTACCGAGTTGGCCCACGCGCGTTGTGGCTGATAGTGCGACGCTGCTATTACTGCTCGCAGTGACAGCGCTCGGAGTGCGAACGTCGCTACGCGAAGTGGTATCGATCGGTTGGCGACCGGTTGCTTTGTTGGGCGGAGAAACCCTGTTTCTCGCAGTGCTGGTGGCGAGCTTTATATTGTTCGGTCGTGCCTAGGCTTGTGCGGCTCGCTCGGCAAGAATGTCGATCTCGAACTGCATCACCTTGTTACCGTATTGGTTGAAGGCCTCGTTTCGTGAGCAAATCAGCCCCCACTTATCTCTAATCACCCTGTCAGGCTTCGCAATGATTTCATACGTGTAGGTGAGGGTATGGCCGGGCCGAACCTGTTCCAGCCATTTCAGATCTCTAATTGCGACACCCGCGCCATTGCGGCGGCCATCATTGACCCCCTGAGCGTAGACCTCCATGTAGTCGACCATTTTGCGCATCCACATGGACGTCACAAGCCATGGGCTCGCGACTAATCCACGCCATCGATTATTCCTTGCGATTTCCGGGTCTGTTGACTCTGGGCGAGGATCAAAAACCTGAGCGAATTCGACAATCTCGAGCTCGCTGAAGGTATGCGATCCAAATACATGGAACTCGCCTACAGGGATATCTTCGAACCATCGGTCCCGGATATACAGTGAGGTCATGGCGCGACCTCCTCAGCGGTGGGGTCTCTCGTGACGGCCGCGCTCGCGGTCATGGTGGCGACGATATCGCCCTCTCCGTTATGCACGTCGACGAGCAGATCCAATCGGTCTGTATCTGGAATGGGGCTGTCTCCGGCCCGCTCACCGAGCGTGAGCCGGACACCGATCTGCTCATCCACAAAACTCGGGCGCGTCCATTTAAGCTCTCCGACCGAAGTCATGGTGACGTAAGCGATACCGTGCTTCAGCAGGGTCTCCACGGTAAGGCGGGTTGCCAACGCGGCAATGTGCCAGCCGCTTGCGCATAATCCCCCGAATATAGAATTCGCCGCTGCCTCACGATCCAAATGATACGGCTGTGGGTCGAACTGCGCGGCAAAGCGTGCTATCGACCCGCTATCTAGCGCTATAGAGGTACTTGTCAGATAACTATCTGGCTCTGTCGAGGTGGCCACAATGATCTACCGGGAACTGAAGGAACCGGCGTAGTCTACCGCGAAGTACGCCAGAATTTCTGGAGTTGCGGAGAATTCAGCTGTGATTGGCAACTGTCTGCCTGGCGATGATGGTGGTTTGCACCTCGCTTGCGCCTTCGTAAATTCGTAGCGCGCGGATATCGCGATAAAGCGCTTCGACCACGTAGCCCTTGGTCACACCTTTTCCACCATGTAGTTGAACTGCCGCGTCGATCACTTGTTGCGCAGTTTCCGTCGCGTGGTATTTCGCCATTGCCGCTTCTCTTGTTACCCGGTCGGCGGCGCAGTCTTTAGTCCACGCAGCTCGGTAGACCAGAAGCGCGCTGCTATCCACTCCGAGCGCCATTTCACCAATCTTGGCTTGCACCAGTTGCAGATCAGCAAGCTTCCCGCCGAATATATTTCTGTCTGCAGCGTAATCCAGCGTCTCGTCTAGCGCCCTGCGTGCCATACCCAATGCCGCTGCCGCCACCGTCGAGCGAAATACGTCAAGTGTGGCCATAGCAATGCCGAAGCCCTTTCCCTCAAGACCTACAAGCTGATGGCTCGGGATGCGGCAGTCGGTAAAGGTGAGTGTTCCCAGTGGGTGCGGCGCAATTAACTCAATTCGTTCTGTCACCTGCAAGCCGGGCGTATTGGCGTCAACAACGAAGCAACTGATTCCCTTGGCGCCCCCGGTCGCATCGGTGCGGGCAAATACGGTATAGAAGTCGGCGATGCCCGCATTTGAAATCCAGGTCTTGGTCCCGTTCAGCACCCACTCGTCTCCGTCTCGCCGTGCCTCACAGGCCATGGCGGCGACGTCAGAGCCAGCCTCTGGTTCCGACAGAGCGAAAGCGCTGATGATCTCGCCACGGGCGACAGCATTAAGATACAGGGCTTGTTGTGCTTCGTTTCCGAACAGGGAGAGGGGGCCGCTGCCCAGTCCCTGCATGGCAAAAGCAAAGTCAGCCAACGCGCTATGTCTGGCCAGTGTTTCTCGAATAATGCAAAGGCTGCGCACGTCTAAAGTCTCATGCTGGCCGCCCGCGCTGGCGGGAACAGCATAAGTTGTGAACCCCTCATTCCCCAAGGCGCGGACAATCCGGGTGCAGGTGCCGTCTAGGTCGTGGTGCTCATTGGCGGTGATTTCTTGGAGGTGCGAGGTAGCCCACGCATCCAGTCGCGCCTCGAGTGCGCGGTGCTCCTCTGTGAAAAAAGGCCAATTCAGGAAGCTCTTGTCGCTCATTTATCGGTCCTCTCAGGACGCAGTTGTGGTTGTTGCAGCTGTTGCGGTCTGTATTAGTCCCCTTCGAAAACAGGCTGTTTTTTGTCCACAAAGGCATTGTAGGCGCGACGAAAGTCTTCCGTTTGCATACAAATAGCCTGTGCTTGCGCCTCACACTCGATTGCCTGATCGACTGACATATTCCACTGTTGGTGTAGCTGCGTTTTGGTGATGCCATTAGCAAAGGTAGGGCCCGATGCAATTTTAGTCGCGGCGGCTCTGGCTTCGCCCAAGGGGTCATCACCAATGCCATTGAAGAAACCCCAGCGTTCGCCTTCCTCTGCACTCATCGAACGGCCGAAATACAACAACTCGCTGGCGCGACCTTGGCCGATGATTCTGGGCAGGATAGAGCAAGCACCCATATCGCAGCCCGCCAAGCCGACGCGGTTGAACAAAAACGCGACTTTGGCAGACGGTGCCGCATAACGCAGGTCGCTGGCCATCGCGATGATGGCTCCCGCTCCGGCGCAGATGCCCTCGACTGCGCTGATGATGGGCTGACGACAGGCGCGCATGGCCTTCACCAGATCGCCGGTCATGCGAGTAAAGGCCACCAACTCCTTCATGTTCATCCGAGTGAGAGGGCCAATAATTTCGTGCACGTCACCGCCGGAACAGAAATTGCCGCCAGCGCCCGTAACGACCACAGCATCGATATCCGAGGCGTAAGCGAGTTGGCGAAATAAATCTCTCAGCTCCGCATAGGACTCAAAAGTTAACGGGTTTTTGCGGTCGGGGCGGTTAAGTGTGACCGTGGCAACCCCGCTGTCACTCTCCCAGAGGAAGTGCGTTGCTTGATATCCGGAAAGTGAAGTTGTCTGCATGGTCGTATCCTCTCAATCAGGCTGTTCCACCGCCATCGATGGCGATGGCTTGGCCGGTAACACTGGCGGCGCCATCAGCGCACAGCCAGCTTACGGCAGCAGCGACCTCTGATGCCTCGATAAGACGCCCCTGAGGATTGCTCTCTGTGAAGTGTTGCAGGGCGCTCTCTTGGGTGCGTCCCGTTTTTTCAACAATACCCTTAATGGCTTCTCTCACGATATCAGTATCGACATAGCCTGGGCACACGGCATTAACGGTAATGCCCTGTGTTGCCACCTCTAGTGATAGCGCTCGCGTCAGGCCGAGTACGGCGTGCTTTGACGCACAGTATCCGCTTACGTAGGGAAAACCCCTCAGCGAGGCAACACTGGCGATATTGATAATGCGGCCCCAGCCGGCAGCCTGCATGCTGGGCAGCACAAGCTGCGAGCAGTGAAAAACGCCGTTTACATTGACGTCCATCGTGCGTTGCCAATCCGCAAAATCGATGCGATGAAAAGGAGCGGTGGGCGCCATGCCGGCGCAGTTGACCAAAATTTCTACAGCGCCAAAGCCAGCCGATGCGGCTGCAAAGGCTTCCGGTAAGGTCTCGCGATTTGTGACATCCCCGCAGATCGCCTGACTGCCCTCCCCAAGCTCAGCAGCAAGGAACTCGAGTGGCTCTGGGCGTCTGCCTAGAAGTGTGACGCGATACCCGTCAGCGTTCAGGGCTCGAGAAATTGCCTCGCCAATACCCGTTCCCCCGCCTGTTATCAGTGCATGCCGGCTCATGCCATCGCCTCGCGCTCTCGTTCTGCGAGCGTATAGGCCTGTCTATGGCCCAAGAAATATTGATGTTGCTCCGCCACGCCGGGGCCACGATATCCCATCTCTGCCGCTGCGTGCAGGGTCCAGCAGGGGTCGGCGAGATGGGGTCTGGCCAGGCAGACCAAATCCGCTCGGCCCGCCGCAATGATGCTATTGACGTGATCGATTTCATAGATGTTGCCGACCGCAATAGTCGGGATTCGTCCATCGTTGCGGACGATGTCGGACAGGGGGGTTTGGAACATGCGTCCGGGTTGGGGTTTGGCGGCGTGGCTGGTCTGTCCCGTGGAGACGTTGATGATGTCGGCGCCCGCACTGATAAATGCTTTGGCGATCGCAAGGGCGTCGCATTCAGTCACCCCCGCATCGCCCATCCAATCATGGGCTGAAATGCGCACCGACATGGGTTTGTTGGTCGGCCATGCCGCGCGCATCGCCGCGCAAACTTCCAGCGGGTAGCGCAAACGGTTTTCCAGTGAACCGCCATATTCGTCCGTTCGATGGTTGAGCATCGGGGTAATAAAAGAGGACAGCAGGTAGCCATGTGCCGCATGCATCTCAATCATGTCAAAGCCGGCCGCTTCAGCGCGTCTCACAGCATCTACGTGTTGCGCTAACACGGTGTCCATATCCTCTCGACTCATCGCTCGCGGCTGGGGACTGTAGCTATCAAAAGGCACGTTACTGGCCGATAGCAGAGGCCATTGCTGGTCTTCAGGGAGTGGCTCGTCGAGGATTTCGGGGTTCCATTTCCACGGTTCGAGTGTGGCGCCTTTTGGTCCTGCATGTCCGATTTGAATCGCCATTTTCGCCTGTGTGTGGCGATGCACGAAATCGGTTATGCGCTTCCACGCGACAAGATGTTCGTCAGACCAGATGCCGGTACACCCGGGAGTGATGCGGCCTTCGGCGCTGATATTGGTCATTTCGGTGTATACCAATGCCGCACCGCCTTTCGCCAGGGCCCCGTAGTGAACGAGGTGCCAGTCGTCAGGCACCCCCTCCACGGCGCTATACATGCACATAGGTGACACGCAAACCCGATTGTGTAGCGTCATATCTCGGAGTGAGAGCGGGAGAAACATGGGTGGTACCGGGTCGCTAACGCCGATGTGACGTTGCGCGAGGTGCGTTTCCATTGACTGGAGCCAGTCGCGATCGCGCAGGCGTAGATTTTCGTGGCTCACCCGTTGACTTCGCGTGAGCATCGAATAATTGAATTGTTTGAGATCGAATGCTTCGATGTATCGGGGCACATTTTCGAACCAGATCATCGCGTTACGCGCACTGTTCTGGAGTCGTAACACATCTATCTTGCGCTCTTCTTGATACCGTGACAGCGCGTCAGGGATCGGTTCACCGCTGTTGAGGTGGTGAGCCAGCGAGATGGCATCCTCGAGCCCGAGTTTGGTCCCTGAGCCGATAGAAAAGTGGGCGGTGTGGGCAGCATCGCCAATCAAGACGAGCCGGTCGTCCTTGATCCAATTGTCACAGTAAACCGCAGGGAAATTGATCCAAGCGGAGCCCCTTACATGCGCGGAGTTGGTGAGGAGTTCGTGTCCGTCGAGATATTGCTCAAAGATCTTTCTGCAGGTTTCAGCGCTCTGCTCGTGAGACATGTCCTCGAAACCCAAGGCGTCATAGACCTCTGGTGTCGTCTCGACGATGAACGTTGAGGTATTGTCATCAAATTGATAGGCGTGCGCCCAGATCCATCCATGTGATGTGCGCTCGAAAATGAAGGTGAAAGCGTCTCTAAAGGTTTGACGGGTACCCAGCCAAACAAATTTGTTAGGGCGTGTCTCGACAGTGCATTCAAATGTTTCGCTGAAAGTGTTGCGAATTTTTGAATTCAAACCGTCGCTGGCAACGATGACGTCGGCGCCAGCAAATCGGGTGTCGAGATCGTCGATTTCTATTTCCTGCTCAAAGTGCAGCTTGACCCCTAATTCTCTGGCGCGTTCGTGAAGTATTTGAAGAAACCGTTTCCGTCCAAGGCCGATGAAACCGTGACCACCCGATCGCTCGACTTCGCCAGAGACATGGCAATCTATCAGATCCCAATGGATAAACTCGTCGACAATGCGAGCCGCGCTAACCGGATCGTTCTCGGTGATGTTCTCGACGGTTTGGTCTGAAAATACGATGCCCCAGCCAAAAGTATCGTCCGGCCTGTTGCGCTCGTAAACTTCAATCTCGTGGCTCGGATCGCGCAACTTGAGGCTGATACCGAGATAGAGCCCAGCGGGCCCGCCACCCAGACAAACTACTTTCACGCTGTGCCTCCCTAGATGCCGCTGCGCAATAGGCTGACATTTCAGATTTAAAATATTGCGCTAGTATAGAAAAAACATTTTATGTTTAAAATATCTTACGCGAATCATCCGAAGTTGAGTGACTGATCATGCAGTCTCATCCCACCGAGCCATTTTTGGATCACGAATCCAGAGCTGAACAGGACGACCATCAAGCCATCAGGCTGTGGTTGAGATTGCTCACCTGCACGAATCTGGTGGAGCAGCATTTGCGAAACCGACTACGTAAGAGCTTCGATACGACCCTGCCGCGGTTCGATCTCATGGCTCAGCTTGAGCGGTCGCCCACCGGGTTGACGATGGGCGAACTGTCTCAGCGCATGATGGTATCGGGGGGCAACGTATCGGGTATCGCTAGCCAGCTGGAAAAAGAAGGTCTCATAAGCAGGGATCCGGTCCCGGGCAATCGACGCGCGTTTTGTGTGACATTGACCCGAGCGGGTCGCAAGCAATTTGCCGATATGGCCCGGGCGCATGAGGCATGGCTTGTGGAACTACTGGACGTTGTCAGCGCAAGCGATTACGAACAGATGATGGCGATACTCAAGCAGATCAAGGCCCAAAGCAGAGCCAAAGAGATCTGAATCGGTGTGGAAGCCACCTGAAAGGATTAAGTACGAAACCCGCGTAGAGCGCTGGCCTTCGGCCGATGTGGCCCGCACCAGCAGGCTGTTCTCGCCGCTTGAGAGTCGTAATCTGAGTCTGCCCCAGCGAACTTGGGTGCCCGCGATGGTGCCTTGGCGCGCTAGCGAGGATGGCGACGTCACCCAAAACGTGATTGATTGGTACACCCGTTTCGCCGAGGGAAGGCCTGGGGCCATAGTCGTTGAGGCGACGGGTATACGCGACATTCCCAGTGGCCCGCTACTCAGAATCTCCAGTGATCGCTATCTCGATGGATTGCGGCGCCTGACTGCTGCTGTCAAAGAGGCGAGTGAAGGACAGACTCGTCTGCTGATTCAGCTCATCGACTTTCTTAGCATCCGCCGTCGACCCAACCCCGAGGCGTACTTCATGCGATTCCTCGAGGTGACGGCGGCGCATCGGCGATATCTGCAAATGGAAGCCGAAGATGAGATGACGGTGCGGCGACGCCTACTGGCGATGAGTGATCCCGAATTGGAGCGGGTGCTGACTGCGAGAGAAATCGAGTCGCTTCGTATGGGTTATCGCGAGCGAGTCACCGACGAGCAGCTGGCCACTGTGGCGACGCTACCCCAGACGTTACCGCCCTTGTTTGCGGATGCGGCAAGAAGAGCGCAACAAGCCGGCTTCGATGGTGTGGAGCTCCACTATGCTCACGCTTACACCATGGCCTCCTTTTTATCTGCTACCAACACGCGCACTGACGGGTATGGTGGAGCCCGAGAGAATCGTGTGCGCCTCCCGCTCGAGGTTTATCAGGAAGTCAGGAACGCGGTGGGAGGTGACTACGCCGTAGGGTGCCGTTTTTTGAGTGATGAAATTATTCACGAGGGGAGTGGGTTGGACGACGCCTGTTTTTTTGCAGAGGAATTTTCCCGCGCCGGCATGGATTTTCTCAGTCTTTCCCGAGGGGGGAAATTTGATGATGCTAAACAGCCTAAAGTAGGTTGGGCGTCCTATCCCTACACTGGGCGAAGCGGGTATGAATGCATGCCGGCCTATTTGTCCGATGAGCGAGGACCCTGGGGACGAAACAGTGAGCCGGTGGCGCTGATCAGAGAAACTGTTCGCGCAGCAGGATACAGCACCCCCGTGATTTCGACGGGCGGGATACATAGTTTTGAACAGGCTGAATCCTTGCTTTGCGGAGGCAAAGCGGACGTGGTGGGTTTTGCCCGTCAGGCCCTGGCTGACCCGGATTGGTTTGAAAAGGTCCGCCTCGGTAGGGGCGAGGAGGTTTTGCTCTGCCGCTACAGCAACTACTGCGAGGGCCTCGATCAAAAACACAAGCAGGTCACCTGCGAGCTGTGGGATCGCGATTTCACTCAGGGAGACGCTCCCGTACTCGCTTCCGACGGTAAGAGACGCCTGATCGCACCCAAATGGATGCCGGGAGAGGCTCCGGACTAGCGCGCAATCCGGCGCTGAGCGACGGAGACCATTGGGATGATTTGCTCGCGCCGAAGAGCGACTTGGCCATCATCCAAACGGAGCTGGTGCGGCAAGGCTGATTCGGGCAGGATGTCGCCCGTCTTTGATGCTATCCAGGGTCCGGTATCGATGCGGACCGATTGCAACCATAGCTATTCCGCGTTGCCATCGAGACGGTAAGGTACTGGCATGGATCAAACAGCTGGAGTCATATCAATGGCAATCAATCTTAGAGACCCTAATCTGCTGAGGACCGCGTCGTACGTCGCGGGCGCTTGGAGCGAGAGGGCTTCCGGAGTACTCGCTGTCACTAACCCTGCCACCGGAGAGGTGGTAGCCGAGGTCTCCACCGTCGATCGCGCTGCCACGGAGGACGCGATCAGTCACGCCCATGAGGCGATGATGGCCTGGCGAGATGTGCCCGCCAAGCAGCGCGCTCAGGTGCTACGTCGCTGGTTCGATCTGATGATGGCGCATCAGGAAGATCTTGCTGTCATTATGACGACAGAGCAGGGCAAGACGCTTGCTGAGAGCCGCGGTGAGGTTGCCTACGGAGCCGCCTTTATGGAGTGGTTCGGCGAGCAGGCAAAGCGGATCGATGGAGACGTGATTCCCTCGCCCTCGCATGACAAGCGTGTGGTGTGTATTAAGCAACCGGTTGGGGTGGTCGCGGCCATCACGCCTTGGAACTTTCCCAACGCAATGATTGCCCGAAAGGCAGCGCCGGCGCTGGCGGCGGGTTGCTCCATTGTGATCAAACCCGCGTCCGAGACACCGCTCTCCGCGTTAGCGATGGCTGAGCTTGCTGAGCGCGCCGGCGTGCCCGCGGGTGTATTAAACGTGGTGGTGGGTGCCTCGTCGGAAATAGGGCCGGCGTTGACGGATAGCCCCCTGGTGCGGAAGTTGACTTTCACCGGTTCAACGGAAGTTGGCAGAAGATTGGAAGCAGCCTGCGCGGCAACGCTGAAACGAACCTCGATGGAGCTGGGCGGGAACGCGCCTTTTATCGTATTTGAAGACGCTGATATTGATGCGGCAGTTCAGGGCGCGCTGATTTCGAAGTATCGAAATAGCGGGCAGACCTGTGTCTGCACCAATCGAATTCTGGTTCAGGACAGCATTCACGACGAATTTGTGGCCCGATTGGCTGCCGCCACGTCTGAATTGAAAATGGGCAACGGATTGGAAGAGGGCGTCCAGCAGGGCCCTTTGGTGAATGTCGGGGCGGTAGAGGATGTGGCAAGGCTCGTGCAACTGTCGACAGAAGCGGGCGCGCAGGTCGTCCTGGGGGGCGGTCGCTCGGATTTGGGGCCGTGCTATTTCCAGCCCACCATCCTAACCGGCGTGACTGCTGACATGGCGGTATTCCGTAACGAAATATTCGGCCCGGTGGCCCCCGTCACAGCCTTCAGCGACGAGGCTGAAGCCATCGCCCTGGCAAACGACACGGAGTTCGGGTTGGCATCCTACTTTTACACGCGTGATATCGGTCGAGTGTGGCGCGTTGCCGAGGCGCTGGACTACGGGATGGTGGGTATCAACGAGGGCATCATTTCAAATGAGATGGCGCCGTTTGGTGGGGTCAAGGCGTCCGGGTCTGGTCGCGAGGGCTCAAAGTATGGAATCGATGATTATCTTGAGATCAAGTACATCCTGATGGGTGGGCTCGATCGCTGAGGCGGTAGCCCCATGATCATAGCGGTTAAAGGGCATCTATCGTGCCCAGTAGAGGTAAAGAGATGGCAATAGATGGGGCGGCGTTTCGGCAGGCACTTGGGCAATTTGCGACAGGCGTGTGTCTGGTGACGGTAGATGATGCAGAATTGGGGCCGTTGGCGACCACGGTGAATTCTTTTTCTTCCGTATCCCTAGAGCCGCCGTTGGTGCTCTGGAGCATTCAAAATTCGTCAGATCATCTTCGTGTCTATACCGAATGCCAGCACTTTGGCGTCAGCATTTTGACTGCGGAACAGTCCGGGTTGTCTGGCCACTATGCTCAGCGGGGGGGGCACAGTGCCCTTGAGCAGCACTTTGCCAAAGGCCCTCACGGGGAGCCCCGATTGATCGATGCATTGGCACATTTCAGCTGCGCAAGCCATGCGGTATATCCCGGTGGGGATCATCAGATCATTGTTGGCGAGGTGCTGGAATTCGCAGTGTCCGAGTCCGATCCTCTCATTTTTCACGGCGGGTCATACCGAGGGCTTGTGTAAAGCTCTGTTTGTAATGCCCACCCTTGCGTCACGCATTCACTCTGCCGCGGCGTTTTCACATCCCGTTCATGAACTTGTCGTGATCAATCAGGCCGCCAGCCCGGACGGACTCAAGCGCGCGGGCGTAGGCCAGCAACAGATCCAGCGCATACTCGCAGCGTTCGCTGAACGCACGATGATGCGGCGCGTCATTTTCTGATTCATCGTCATTGCACAGTGCCTTTACGTGCCGGGCAATCAGCTGCTCCGGCAACCAGCACAAACGATTGTTTTTATAGCTACTCATTCTGAGTTCGGCGATGACGTAGCTGCCACCTTCACTCGCGGATACGGCACAGGGCAGCGCGGGTTTGTGGCTAAGTTCGCCCGTTGCAGCCCAGAGTAAAAAGAAGTTTTTCAGTGCCGCGGGGACCATGCCGTGCCACTCGGGCGCCACGAAAACAAAGCCATCACTTGAATCCAGTTCAGCCTTCAGTCCCGGCAGCCCAGCCCAATGGGGTCCGTCGCTCCAGAGCGACTCGTCCCAAAGCGGCAGCGGCGTGCGCCCGAGATCAAGTGTCCAGGTGGTCACGCCTGGCCGACTGGTGAGTACAGACGCCAGATATCGGCCGACTTTTGCGCTTTGAGACGCTTTGCGATGACTCCCTATGATGAGGCCAATCTTCATGGCCACGCAGCCCTAAGCCGCGAGCGTGTCGTTAAACAGCGCTAGCGTGCGTTCCTTTGCCAGCGAGGCGGCCGTAGCATCGTAAGCGTCGCGCTGGTCGCAGTTGAACCCGTGATCTGCAGCGTAGATGTGCACCGGCAGGTCGGGGTGCTGCGCCTGAAAACTGGCGACTGACTCCATCGGGATGTGGGCGTCCTGCTCGCCAAAATGCAGAATAGTGGGGCACGACGGGGTCAAACTGGCATTGTCGGGGATCCCTCCTCCGTAGTAAGCGGAGGCGGCGGCCAGATTGGAAAGGTTACAAGAGGACAGCCATGTAAGAAGCCCGCCGAAGCAATAGCCGACCACCCCTACCTTACCGTGGGCGGCTGCTTTATCGATTGTCGACTGCAGGTCGGCGAGGGTCTGGTTCATGTCGAGTTGTTGAAACGCCAACGCAATCCCGGCGTTCATATCGTCTTCTGTGTAGCCCAGCTGAATGTCACGTTCCAGCCGATCAAAAATCGCAGGCGCAATGGCATAAAAGCCATCAGCGGCGTACCCGTCGACAACCGATCGGATGTGCGAGTTGACGCCAAAAATTTCCTGAATAACGACCACGGCGCCTTTTGGGGAGCCAGCTGGGCTCGCCTCATAGGCGCCCAGTTCAAATCCGTCGTTACATGTAATGGTCGTGGTGGCCATAGTGCTCTCCTTGGCGCTAATGCGCGGGTAATCTCTAGACAGGCGCGCTATTGTGAACAAAGTGCAGGCCGATTGGAAACCCGATGGGCTGCTGGTGACGGCAGTAGGCTTCTGGTGGCGAAGCGTGGCGCTGTTTCCATCTCTGCTGTCAGCCACTACACTTCGCAGTCTTTCATCCCACGCCGCCGGCTGGCTGTCGGTGGTATCCCATTAGGTCGCGCTATAAACGCGGGGTTTACGCCATGGCTTCATCACAAACGATGATTACTGCAGCGGATTTGCATGGCTTGCTTCAAGCGCAGTCTGTGACGGTATTGGACGCTTCCTGGTACCTGCCAAGCGAGGCGCGCGACCCTCGGGATGAATTTTTGAAAGCGCATATACCCGGCGCCCAGTTTTTTGATATCGACCAGATCGCCGACGCTCAGCACAGTTGTCCACACATGCTGCCCAGTGAAAGTGTTTTCGAAAGCGCCATGGAGCGCCTCGGGGTCAACCAAGACGCCGACGTCGTGATTTACGACGGAAACGGCTTATTTTCGGCGCCCCGCGCGTGGTGGATGTTTCGGGTATTTGGGCACGAGAAAGTGCGAATTTTGGAAAAAGGGATGCCAGGCTGGATCGACGAGGGCTTTTCCACTGAATCGGGCGTGACTCCCGAGAAGACTGTTGATGCCCGCTTTATAGCGACGTTGCAGCCCGATTGGCTGGCTGATATCAACGCGGTGAATACTGCCCTGGCCGACAACGCGGCCATTGTCTTGGACGCGCGCTCGGCTACGCGATTTGCCGGAGAAGAGCCAGAGCCCAGGCAGGGAGTCAGACCGGGTCATATTCCGGGCTCGTCTAACCTGCACTATGCGT
>JAYOEE010000003.1:47340-64586 GCA_038106565.1 Halieaceae bacterium | reverse complement strand
AGGCAGGGAGTCAGACCGGGTCATATTCCGGGCTCGTCTAACCTGCACTATGCGTCCCTGCTGACAGGCAAGCCATCGCAATTCAGAGGCCTAGATGAACTCGCGGCGCTGTTTCAAACAGCGGGTTGTGATGGGATGCGAACGATAGTGACCACCTGCGGCTCTGGCATCTCAGCCTGCATATTGGCCTTGGCGTTGCATGAGCTAGGCAAGTCTCCTGTTGCAGTCTATGACGGGTCATGGGCCGAATGGGGCAGCCGAGCAGACTGCCCGGTCGAGAGGGGGTGAGCGGATGCGCCCCGTCTGGTATCTTGCGCCGCGTTGATTTAGATCGTTAATTCATGGCGTCTTTATATTTAATCGGCAATTGGAAGCTCAATGGGCATCACGCGGCGATAGCGGATTTCGCCCGGCAGTGGTCTTTACCTCCCGATGCGCGGCTCGAGCTTTCCATTGCGCCACCTTTCCCTTACCTCGAAAGTGTTGCAAAGGCGCTGCCACAGTTTGCCTTGGCTGCCCAGGATTGTTCGGTACATGAACGCGGCGCTCACACCGGGGAGGTATCGGCCGAAATGCTGGCTGATATGGGCTGTCGATATGTGTTGGTCGGGCATTCCGAGCGCCGACAGGCGCATGGCGAGACTGATGTCCAGGTGGGTTGCAAGCTCACGGCGGCACAGGCTGCCGGGCTCATCCCAGTGCTCTGTGTTGGAGAGCAACAGTCGAGCCGCGAGGCAGGCAGCCAGGATGACGTGGTATGTGCGCAGCTCCGGGGAAGCTTGCAGGATGTCGATCCCAATGCGCTAGTGGTTGCCTATGAGCCCATTTGGGCGATTGGTACTGGCCTGACCGCAACACCAGAGCAGGCAGATGCCATGCACGGTGTCATCAGGGCTGAGATCTTTCGGTTGATGGGCAAAGAAGCTCGTGTACCTTTGCTCTATGGGGGGAGCGTGACGCCAGATACGGCGCGATCCTTGTTTGACTGTCCCAATGTGGATGGTGCGCTGGTTGGAGGGGCTTCTCTGGAGGCAGGCTCTTTTGCGGCTATCGCACAGTCCGCGCTCGATTCATTGGCTAACTGATTATGACGATAGATCCCCATACGCCAGTTTTGCTGGGCGCAGGCCAGTTTACCGAGCGTCTTGACGAGCAATTTGAAGGATTGATGCCTGAGGATTTGGCGGCGCGCGCCTGTGAGGCCGCGCTGGCCGATACCGGCGCTGCGGAGGCGCTGAGCCCGCTGATCGATCGTCTCGCTTGCGTCAGGATGTTTGCTCACTCCGTGCCGGATTTCATCGTGCCCATTATCGCCCCCTTCGGGCGCAGCAGCAGTCCGCCTCTGTCGATTATGAGACGGCTCGCGCTGCCGAATGCTTCAGCGATTTATTCGCGGGCCTGTGGTGATGAGCCGCAGCGGTTGGTCTATGAGCTGGGTAATGCGTTGGTGCGAGGTGAAATCAACGGCGCGATCATCTGTGGCGCTGAGGCACTGGCCACTTCACGTCAGTTGCAGCGACAGGGTCTGTCGGCGGACTGGAGTGACGAACCGGAGGGTGAAACCGACGATCGTGGCGCCTGCACGGAGCTGCTCTTCGATGCCGAGCTCAATCGGCATGGTGCCTGGAATCCTGTCGATATCTATCCATTGCAAGAACAGGTGAGGCGGGGTGAGCTCGGACTCAGCAAATCGGCCTATCGCTCGCAGTTAGCGGAACTGATGGCGCGCTTTAACAGTGTGGCGGCGGCTAACCCTTATGCCATGTTTGACGACGTCATGACGGCGGCGGAGATAGGCGAGGCGTCGAGCAAAAACCGCCTGATGGGTGATCCACACCTCAAATCGATGGTGGCCAAAGATGGTGTGAATCAAGCCTCAGCCCTGGTCCTGACCCGCTGGGAGACGGCGCAGTCCCTCGGGGTCGCAGATCGGGCGATTTTTCTCCATGGCCACGGGACCGGCTCAGAGCCACAAGTCCTGAACCGACGCTCCATAGGGGAGTCAGAGGCGATGGCGGCGGCGTATCGCAACGCCTTGGCAGGGGCGGGTATTGACGCTGAGCAGATTGGCGCGGCCGACCTGTATTCCTGTTTTCCGATTGCGGTCTGGGTGGCGATGGATGCCCTGGGCATGACGCTCGATGACCCACGGCCCCTGACGTTGACCGGAGGGCTGCCTTTTTTTGGTGGGCCGGGGAACAACTACTCCACCCATGGGATTGCCGAGATGGTGCATTGGCTGAGAGCGCAGCCTGAGCCTGCATACGGCGTCGTCGGTGCCAATGGTGGGTATCTTTCCAAGCATGCGGTGGGCGTTTATGCCAACATGCCAGCCGAGTTTCCCAAAGCGGTTCCGGAGTTCAAGGCCCCCGAGATTGTCGAGGTTGTCGCGGACCCGGAGCCTGATGGAGTGATTGAGAGTTATACCTTTCAGCCGCAGAAAGGCGGCGCAAGGGCGGTTGTTGTGGGTCGGCAGTTATCCGACGGCCGCCGGTGGGTTGGGGTGGCTGACCCGGAGGATGCCGAACTGCTTGAGTGGTTTGAAACCGCGGACCCGCTGGGTGAACAAATCGTGGTGTCCGCAGGTGAGCGCAACATCGTGCGCCGGCGGGCCCAATGAACAGATATTAATTTGATTGAGTAATAGGAGTTAACACATGGATATTAATGGAAAAGTTGCAGTCGTTACCGGAGGCGCCTCGGGTATAGGCCAGGCAGTGTCGAGACGTATCGCCGCCGGGGGCGGGAAGGTCGCGATATTCGACCTGAACGAAGATGCCGGGCAGACCATGGTGGCTGAGCTGGGGTCAGAGAACTGCGTTTTCGCCAACGTCAACGTCGTTGATGAGGAGTCGGTGAAGGCGGGCATCGCTGCTACTGTGGCGGCGTTTGGCACCATCCACGTCAACGTCAACTGTGCCGGCATTGGTAATGCCGCGAAAACTCTGGGCAGAGATGGACCGTTTCCCATGGATGTTTGGGGTAAAGTGATTGCGGTCAATCTCACCGGGACTTTCAACGTGCTGCGACTGTGCGCAGAGGTGATGGCCAAGCATGATCCCGTCACCGAAGATGGTGCGCGCGGCGTCATCATCAATACCGCATCGGTAGCGGCTTACGAAGGACAGATGGGCCAGGCGGCATACAGCGCCAGTAAGGGCGGGATTGTGGGCATGACGCTCCCGATTGCCAGAGACCTGTCAACCGTCGGCATACGAGTGAACACGATTGTTCCGGGTCTGATCAATACGCCCCTATTCAACGGTTTGACCCCCGAATTTGTGGAGTCGCTCTCGCAATCGGTGCTGTATCCGAAGCGACTCGGCCGACCTGAGGAAATTGCCCAGTTGGCGGCCGCGATTATCGATAATGATTACATCAATGGCGAGTGTATCCGCATGGACGGCGGCATTCGAATGCAGCCCCGATAACAGGAGTCCGAACATGACCGATGAATCTACAGTACTGACTGACGAGGCGGACGGCGTTCTGGTGATTACCATAAACCGTCCCGAGGCCAAAAATGCGGTGAATCTGTCTGTCGCGCAGGGCATTGCCGCAGCGCTCGAGCGTCTCGATAGCGATGACACGTTGCGGGTAGGCGTGTTGACAGGCGCCGGTGGCACTTTCTGCGCCGGTATGGATCTGAAGGCCTTTGTATCCGGTGAGTTCCCTCAAATTGATGGCCGAGGATTTGGCGGCATGACCGAGCGCTCGGCTGATAAGCCGCTGATCGCGGCGGTCGAGGGGTACGCGCTGGCTGGAGGATGCGAGTTGGCTATCGCCTGTGATCTCATTGTCGCGGCCGACAATGCCAAATTCGGTATACCCGAAGTCAAAAGGGGATTGGTCGCTGCAGCGGGCGGTCTGGTGAGGCTGCCCTCGCAAATTCCCTATCGCGTCGCAATGGAGCTCGCGCTGACGGGAGAATTTATGGGTGCCGACAGAGCGATGTCCATGGGACTCATTAATCAGTTGACCGCTCCGGGCGAGGCCCTTGCTACGGCTCGCTCACTCGCCCATCAGATTGCGGAGAACGGTCCTCTAGCTGTGAAAGTGAGTAAAGCGATCATCAAGGCATCTCGAGACTGGGATGACGATGAGGCTTTTGCAAAGCAGCACGCTTTGACACAGCCGGTGTTCACCAGTGAGGATGCTATCGAGGGCGCAACCGCCTTTGCAGAGAAGCGCAAACCTCAATGGAAAGGGCGCTGAATATCGCTGCCGGGGTAATGTAGGCGGGAGTCAAACTGGAGATGAGCATCTTGCGTGGGGAGCGATGACATGAATGGCGGTGACCTGGGCAATATTCGCAAGGTGCTAGCCCATGACCTGACGCAGGTGTATATCCGCCTGCTTTTGGTGATGGTGGTAGTCTGGTTCAGCGTTGAGACATTCGCGCCGTTCTTGCCCTTGATGCTGTGGTCATTGATTCTTGCCGTCTCCCTTAATCCTGTGAATCAGTGGCTGGCAGAGCGCCTGCGACTGGGCACGGGCGTCACGGCTACCCTTTTTGTGCTGATCGTGTTGCTCATTATCGGTACGCCGACGATTCTGCTGGGTGTTTCCATGGCTGAGCATGTCCGCGATTGGGTGGCCTACTTTGGGGAGTACGGTGGGGCGATCCCCGAGGCGAATCCAGCGGTGGCTGAGTGGCCAGTGGTTGGGCCCACCGCTTACAAGCTTTGGCAAATAGCGCATCAGGATCTCGCCGCCATTGCGCAAATGGCCCAGCCTCAATTGTTGTCGGTCGGAAAGTTTTTGCTTGGTGCGGCCGCCAACACCTTACTGGCATTGGTGCTGTTTTTTCTGGCACTGATCATCGCGGGGTTTATGATGGCCAGCGCCGCCAAGGGCTCAGTTCAGTTGCAGCGGTTGCTCAGTACATTCAGTTCCGAGCAGCGCGGGGCCGAGCTTCAGCAACTCGTCGTTGCGACAATTCGCTCGGTCTCCAATGGCGTTGTGGGGGTTGCCTTTATGCAGGCGCTTGCGCTGGGGGTTGGTTTCCTGGTGCTAGACGTGCCCGCCGCAGGTGTATTGGCTGTTGTGGCACTGTTCCTTGGGGTACTTCAGCTCCCGTTGGCCTTGGTGGTATTGCCTTCCATAGCCTGGTTATGGCTGGGTGAGGGTACCTCCGGTCTTGCGGCAGGCTTCGGCAGTGCCTATCTACTCGCGGCCGGATTTGCAGACGGGATATTGAAGCCCTACCTGTTGGGGCGCGGAGTGGATACGCCCATGCCGATCGTTCTGATCGGCGCCCTTGGCGGGATGGCCTCAGAGGGGTTGATTGGCTTATTCGTGGGTGCCGTCATGCTCTCGGTCGGCTATAAGCTATTGTCATCATGGGTGGACCGCAGTCTCGCTGAAAACGAGGCGCTGGAGAGTGGTAGCCCCTAGCCTAAAGTTGCAGGGCGGATTCGATCGTCGCATCGCGCGGTTTGCATAAATGGTCCGGGCCTCGCGCATTCACGTATGGGCCTTGACCGCTTTTTTGGACGCCAATTCATGTTCAAGTTACTGATGAGAGCGCTTTTTGCCGCCGCCACGTTGTTGGCGATTTGGTCATGTACGGGGCACGACCAGCCCGTCTTGACCAGTTTTGCGGTGACGACTTCAACCGGTGTCGTGACCCCGCAGGCAGGACCTGAGGGGTCGATGATTTATCGTGACATTCCCTATGCAGAGCCCCCGGTAGGTGGGGGTCGTTGGGCTGCACCCGCCCCGCTTCAAAGCCCCGAGACGCAGATCTTTCCTTTTACAGACCCTGTCATGTGTTCGCAGCCGCAAAGTATGGCGTCTGGCGTGGCAGAAGGTGAGTATTTGGGAAGCGAAGACTGTCTTTACCTCGACGTCTACACGCCCGGTCCTGTGGAGGCCGCCGGCAAACTCCCCGTTATGCTGTGGATTCATGGCGGCAGTAATGTGTCGGGCCATAAAGGCACCTATGACTTTTCGCGATTTGCCGCGCGGCAGAGCGTGATTGTTGTGGTGATCAATTATCGTCTCGGTCCATTGGGTTGGTTCGTCCATCCGGCACTGAACGGCGCTGATCTGACAGCTCCGGCTTTGGCCAATTTTGGCACGCTGGATATGATTCAGGCACTTCGATGGACGCAGGACAACATAGCGGGCTTTGGCGGTAACGCAGACAACGTGACCGTGTTTGGTGAGAGCGCTGGCGGCAGAAATGTATTCAGTCTGCTCGCCTCTCCGATGACCGAAGGCCTGTTTCATCGAGCCATTGCGCAGTCCGGACACGTAAGGAGTGTGACGCCGGCGCAGGCACACAATGCCGATCGTCAGTTCCCCCTAATGGACCGAGGGAGCTGGGAGGTGACGCGGGCTCTGGGGTTTGATCAGTCGGCTCTTGACGCGGCGACACTTCGCGCCGTCCCAGCTGAGCAGTTATTACGAGCCTATTTCGAACTCGAGGAAGATCATATCCAACCCGCAGTCATTAGTGATGGGGTTGTGCTCCCGAAGGAGGGCTTACTGGCAGCGCTGTCTGACCCTCGCTACGCCAAGCGCTTGCCGGTTATGGCAGGCACGACTCGAGATGAGATCACCCTCTGGTTGGGGCTCAGTCGTTATTTTGTCGATGTGAGCTATCCACTTACTCGAGTCTTGCCAGCCAAGCTGAGGATCAAGGATCCCCGGCTTTATCAGTTTTGGGTGGACATGCGCTCACGGGGTTGGAAGCTGGGTGCAGTTGATGACCCTTTTGATGCCATGGGGCGGGCTGGTTACGATGAACTCTATGCCTACCGATTCGATTGGGATGAGCAATCCGATAATTATTTTGTGCGTTTCTCCGAAGTGCTCGGCGCCTCGCATGCGAGCGAGATCGCGTTTTTGATGGGCGCACCAATGTATGGCTCCATCGGTAGCTTTATGTACCCCGACACCGACTCGGCGAGTGAAATGACGGAGATTATGATGACGGCGTGGGCATCGTTTGCGCGCGATGGACAACCGCGCCTTCCGGATGACACCACCTGGCCGCGCTATGACACTCAAACGCCCGCGTTCATGAGGCTCGATGTCGGGGGTCGTCTCGGTATGAGTGAGGATGTCCCGGATCTGCCCGCGCTGTTGGATCGCGTTGCCCAGAGCGAGGTCCTGTCCGAGTTGCAGCAGTGTTTGCTCGTATGGGAGTTGCTGACTGCAGTGGGCGTTCCCAAGTATGAATCCTATGGCGCGTGGCAAGATGGGCAGTGCTCGGAAATCGACGCTCCCGCTGAAAAACGTCGCATTCGCGCGGCGATCGAAGCGGAGCATGGCAGTGTTTATTTTGCCGGATGAGAGGTAATCGTTAGCCCGTGCGGTGTGCCAAGTGAATGTGGTGATCGCGATCGCCGGTGGATCGGGGAGCGGAAAATCGACACTGGCTCAGCGCTTGCTGGGGGCATTCGGGGCTGACCGAATGACGACGCTACCACTCGACGCGTATTACCATGACCTGTCCCACCTTCAGCCAGAGGAGCGCGAGGGGGTAAATTTTGATCATCCCGATGCGCTTGACCTTGATCTTTTTGCGCGCCATGTTGGCAAACTGCGGGCGGGCGAGGACGTCCCATGCCCGATCTACGACTTCACGACTCACTGCCGTTTGCCGGGTTGTAATGTGGTCGAATCGGCAGACGTTATTTTGCTCGAGGGGATTCTGGTGGCTGCCACCGCTGACCTTCGATCCCTCTATGATCAGCTGATCTATGTTGAAACAGACGCAGCCACCCGTTGGGAAAGGCGTTTGCAAAGAGACCAGATTGAGCGTGGGCGCGACCGTGAATCCATCGAGCGTTTTTGGGCGAGAGCCGAGCAGACGTTTCAAGAGTGGGGGTCAAGGGCTAAGCACCATGCCCATGTTCTGATCAGAGGAGACCAGTCACCCGAGGCAATGCTGACCGACCTGCTGCCGCAACTGCCTGCCCTCCTGGCTGACCCTAGGTAAGCTCGGCAGGGGGGATAGCCCCTTCTTGTGCATTCGCTAGCACTATTGCTCCCGTTGCTTGGCTACCCACTCAAAATGTCGAGACAGCGCCTCGTCCTTCAGCAATTTTTCCAGCGAATTAAGGGATTTGGCCAATACCATTTCATCATATTCGCGGTGGATCCCCCGGTGACAAAGGCGACAGACCCGGATCCCTGCCTGCAAGGTGTCTTTACTGTAGTGCCGCCGGAAGTGCGCCCTGCGATGGACTTTTTTCGGTATCAGGTGGTGAAAGGTGAGCGGAACCGCGCGCTGGCAGCAGGCACAGAGCTCAGCCACCGTGGGGTTCAGCTCGACGCTTTGGGCAGCGCCGCCTGAATAGCCGTGCGAAGTTCTTCGCTGTCGGGCTTGACGCCGCTGGAGAATCGACCCACCACTTCACCCTCTGCAGACACAACGTATTTATTGAAATTCCAGCTCGGAAACCCCGCCGCTGAGCCCAAACCCTGGAATACGGGATTAGCATCTCCCCCGCGGACAGCTGAAGTGGCCATGACAGGGAAGCTCACCTCATACTTCTCAAAGCAGATCTCCGCGGCATCACCCTCGTCGTTGTCCTCCTGGAAAAAATCGTCACTAGAAAAACCGATTACGACCAGTCCTGATGCGGCGTACTCCCGATGGACGCGTTCCAAACTTTCAAACTGAGGGGTGTAGCCACAATAGCTCGCGGTGTTGACGATCAGTAGCGCTTTTCCCTCATAGGCGTCGCAAAACTGGATCGACTCCGTTGACGCTAACTGTCGCATGGAGTGATTCAGGAAGTCTGGACAGGCTGCAAACAGCGGGGGTGCGCTGCTGATTAATATAAACGCGAAGGCGGTAAACAGTTTTTTCATGAAGCTCTTATCCTCTGATAGTCTGCCTACATACGGGATCTAGCGTGACTCAGATGATGCCTCGCGTCACAAACGCTGATCGGCTTAGAGCGATCTCACCTTTAGGTGTTCAGAAGGAGAGCGCTTGAAGGAACTGCGAGATGGTCGCTCGTGTCCAGTTGGGGTGGCAGGGATGCGCCGCGACATGTGAACCCCATGCTTCTTTGCCATCAAGACAACTGTCTTCGGGGTCGATGTACGGCACTCTTTTGAGCGTGACGTTGTCATTCATCTCGGCTAGCTGTGCGGCATAGGGTGATCTTGTCACGGGGTCATCCCAGTTTTGTATTAGCAAAATGGGAAGACGGAGTCCTGCTCCCTTTGCGAGCGGGCTAGCGGAACCGCTTGGCAGGTCAAATCGATAGATCGCAACGCCCGCGGCCACCGAAAACATTGCTGCGGGTAAGCCGGTTGTGACGTGGCCGCCATGAATCAAGCTGTCAAACACATCGAGTTGAGGGTCGAGCAGCATCGCGGCTTCCGCTCGCAGTCCATGGTGTAGCGCATGAATCACCGTACTGCCACCCATGGAGGCTCCTAGCAGAATCCTTGGCAGACTGCTTGCATGGTTTTCATCGAGCCAGCGGGCTGCGGCTATCACGTCCCGCCATTCCTCGCCGCCCATCCGCAGGATGCCATCGGTTACCGGAGAGTTTCCGTGGTTGCGAATATCCATTGTGACGACAGAAATATCGAGTTCGTGCAGGGTGCGATAGAAATCAAGCGAGCCGATGTACTGAGAAATCCGATTTGATCCTGCGCCGTGAACAAAAATCAGTTCCGCTCTAGGCTCGTCCGCGGGTATCCACCACCCCTCCAAAATCAAGTCATCGCTGGGGATATGAATATCCTCAAAAGACAGCCCTCGGCTACCCGGATCCAGATCAACGGGGTAGGGCTCCGTGGAAACAATGTAGGCGGGTGCCCATGACACAGAGAGCAGCAACCAGCCGATCAGCGGAGCCAGTAATAGGCCAAAAATAAGCGACTTCTGCTTTTTCACGACTATCGGTCAGGCCGACAGCATGCGCCGCAACCAGCCATCCTGGTGTCGTTCCTGCTCTCGCAGCAGCAACAGCCCTTTGATTTCGGATTCAATCGCTTTGGCGAATCTGCGCCTGAGGGTGCTGAGCTTTTGGGTGGTGAGCTCTGCGCCTTCGTATTCTTGGAGAGAGATGGGTTTTCCAATGGCGAAGTAAGTGGTTTTGGGTTTGGGAAGCGGCCCACCCAGCATGCCCGCCGGCAGTGGAGGCACCAAATCAGATCGGAGATCCGCTGGCAGTAGACCGGATTTCATCATCCATTGCACCAGCGATGAGTTGAATAAGACCTCGGAGGAAACCGCGTGATCGTAATACTCATCTGGCCCCACCGATGCGACCGGAACGACCGTGTAGCCGGCCTGAGCGGCCAGCCTGACGAAGCCATATCGCTGCTTCCATTGCAATTGGTAGCGTGCCTCGGGTGGTTTGATGGCCTCGTAGGCTCCACCCGGATAAAGGAGCAAATCATCCCCGCGAGCCATTAAACGTTGAACGATGGGTGCCTGGCCCGACACGCCCCCCATGGCATGGGCAAGTGCGGCATAGTAAGGATTTGCGAAGAGGGTTTTGTCTCCCAATCCTTTAACGTATCGCCCGTGATCGTAATAGAGGTAAAGATGGAATAGGGCCGCATCTATCGCCATGAACGAGTGATTCCCTATGAAAAGCGCCGGTTGGTCAGGCAGATTCTCAAGCCCGATGAAACGTGGCTTGAACCATCTGCGTGCCAGCCCTGCGGCAGCCGCCACTTGTGGTGCTGCGGGCACGCCAAAGCGCGAAACGTACTCTACATACGCATCAGGTTCGCTTTCAGGGCAGGGTGCACGATCAACCATGGTTTACACTCGTTCGGACCGGACGGAGCTTAGCAAAAGTTCGGCTATATTTAAGCGGCACTATTGCCCGCCGACACGTTGTTTTCACCGAGAGCGCTATGCCACAGCCAATCCTCATTCACTGGGCATTGCTGGGATATCTGGTCCTGGTTTGGGGTTTTGCGTTTGCAGCGATTGCCATCGCCCTGGAGTCGTTCCATCCGTTTTTCATTGTGTGGTGTCGATTGTGGATGGGCGCCATTGTCATGTGGGTTGTCTGGAGATGGCGGGTCCGGAGCTTCCCGATGGAGCGAGGCTGGTGGCTCCATGTCACGTTACTGAGTCTTACTGGCAACATTATTCCGTTTTCCCTGATTGCGTGGGCAGAACAATCGGTGCCTTCGGCAGAGGTGGGGATTCTCATGGCGCTGATGCCCATCGCAACCTTGGTACTGGCACATTGGCTGCTGGAACATGAGCCCCTGACGAAGCGGCGTTTTCTAGGGGTTGTCACGGGCTTTCTGGGGGTTGCATTACTGGTTGGCGATGACCTTTTTTCTGGCGCTGGCCGAGGCCAATGGTCGGGTCAATTGGCCACGCTCCTCGCTACCCTCAGCTATGCGTTCAATGGCGTCTATGCGAAGCGCGTGTCGACAGGCGATCCCGTAACCCTCGCGTTGGGAACTTTGATTGTGGGGTCCGCAATCATGACCATTCCAGCGATATCAATGCAGGGCGCGGCACAAGGGTTCGCATTCGAGGCATCTTCACTAGGCGCGCTGGTGCTTCTGGGTGTCATGGCAACGGGCATTGCAACGTGGTGCTATTTTGTCGTGGTGAGCGCGCGCGGCCCCGGGTTTCTCTCCACTATTAATTACCTTATTCCCGGCGTAGCGTTTGCGGCTGGCACCTTATGGTTAGGGGAGCCATGGGGTTGGGAGCATCTGATAGCGCTACTCTTGATACTGGTGGGAGTGGGGTTGATACAGGTGCGCGGCCAAGGCTACTGACTATAGATCAAATCTTTCCCTCAGGAATCTCGCAACACCGTCTTCGTCATGATGCCCAATGACTTTATCCGCTGCGTCTAGAATCATTGGATCAGCGTTAGCAGGGGCGTAGCACTCGCTGGCGCATTCAAACATGCTGAGGTCGTTGTCCCCATCACCGAAGGCGATAACGTGATCGATATTCAGTTCCGTCCGGAGATGATTGATCGCGTTGCCCTTGCTACCCAGGCTGTGGTGGATATCTACCCAATGGAGGGCCGCGTCTTCAGCGGAATGACCCATTTCCCGTTCGTGAATGGCTATGCCCGAATAGGCCACTAGGTGAGGTTCGTCAGCAATGCTGGTTCGCACGCGCGCAACGGCTTCTGCGCTACCTAGAGAGAAGACATTGATCACGCTGATTTCGTCGGGCATCGCTGTAAGCGGTTCCAGGGGTAGATGCCTCTCTGCTTCGAATAAGTCTGCCAGTTTGTGCTCGCTCTGGCTCTTTAATGGGCCGTGATAAAGCGCGTGGCGCTGTCCCGGCCGCAGAGAAAAAACGAATGGTGTCAGGTCGTTGAGTGTAAACGCAGCGAGCACGTGCCAGACCTCTTGCCGGGCTAACAAATGATGGTGACTGTAGCGTTCCTCCTCGGGTGACCAGATGATGGCGCCGTTTTTAAGAATCAACGGGAGGGTGAAGTGATGATCCCGAAGCGGTGCCACCGCCGCCTGCAGCGTGCGGCCGGTAGCCACCGTGTAGGGAATACCCTTGGCGCGCATCCGGCCCAGCGTGTCAGCGGTATACGACGAGATTCGGGACCCCTTGTTGAGCAGAGTGCCGTCCAGGTCGAATACCACGAGTGTCACGCTCCGCCACTCCGGTATAGCTTTCTGCGCGAATCCGTCCGTGAAAAAAAGTTCACCGGGCTCAATGCTCCGTCAGTACTAAATCGGCCACCAGCGACTCGCGGATGGATGCCGGCACCTCGTAGCGTTCGATCAAATAGCTCGGATGGTCAATCCCGGCAAATAGCGGGGCGCCATCTTTTAAGGCATTGATTTGCTCGGGTGATACCTCAAAGCGCAGAAAGTGGACCGACGCAGTCTTGTCTGCCGTCGTACGATCGAGGTCTTCATCCGCAATAGGGATGATGCGATCCATTTCACCCACCTGCATCCAGATCTGGTCTTCAATGCCAATCATTTCTCCCAGCCGGATAGCCCGCTGCGCCGGGTCGGGGATTTCGATCATGAAAGTCGCCTTCCAGTTGTGGCCATCGGGAATCAGGGGGTTGTAGGCACTGAGCTCCTCTTCAATTCCCTCCGCTTCAAAGACGCGCTCGATTCGCAGCATCTCCTGAATTTGATAGCGAATCGTCGTGGCGTCCTCAAAATAGAGTCTCGCGTGCTCTCCCAAAGCAAGCTGACGATTCTTTTTGTGAGCCATTACCTCGGTACGGAAGTCGGCGCGTCGGGTCGCATACTCCTCAAGGCTCCACAAGTCATCACGTGTCAGGTGTGTCATATCTGATTCCTCGGATTGGTTAGCGGTACATTCACAGGGTGTTGTAAGGGCTAGAGCCCGTAAGCTTCACGGAGCAAGGTCATGGGATGCTCAGCCTTGGCCACTTTTTCAGACAAGTGGGCAATGTGCTCCCCGGCCATCGGGCAGTCGCTGATAAATCGATCCGGAGCTTGCTCGTCCACTTTTCTCACTGTGGGCCGGGCAATCTTAACTGACTTATCGCGCGTTTCCTTTTTCACAGCATAGGTGCCATCGTGACCGGAGCAGCGTTCGTAAGCTGTGACGTCACTCTCTGCGATCAGGTTTAAAACGTCGCGTGTCTTGAGTCCAATATTCTGCACGCGCTGGTGGCAAGCCACCTGGTAAGCAACGCTCCCCAATGCTGATTTGAAGTCGGTATTGAGCGCGTCGCCTTTGTGTCGCGCCCAGAGATATTCAAACGGATCATAAAACGCGGCCTGCACTTTCAAGACATCCGGGTCGTCGGGGTACATCAGCGGAAGTTCCTGTTTATACATCAGGACGCAGGACGGAATCGGTGCGGTGAGGTCGTATCCTTCATCGACCAGCTTGGACAGAACGGGAATGTTGGCTTGCTTCAGGGCGTCAACGCTATCGAGGTCACCGAGCTCGAGTTTAGGCATACCGCAACATTGCTCTTTTGGCACGATGTCAATGTGGATGCCGTTGTGCTGAAACACCTTCACAAAGTCTTCGCCGACGCTGGGACTGTTGTAGTTCCCATAACAGGTTGCATACAGCGCCACTTTCCCTGTGGTGGTACCCACAGGCGTGGGTTCGATTTTTTCCAATAGGGGTTTGACGCGTTTCCGCAGCGTTTTGCTGTGTAGCTTAGGTAAAGGCGCTTCATGATGGATATCAAGCCCCGCTGACAGCGCTTTTCGGAACACTCCTGTGTTATTGAGCGCATTGACAGTCACGTCGATTAACGGAATCGACGTGGCTCCCAGCAGACGATCGGTGCTGGTTAGCGTGCGATCGCGCAGGGAGGCGCCTTGGTCTTTAAAGCGCTGGGCTTTCGCTCTGAGCATCAAATGCGGGAAGTCCACATTGAACTCGTGGGGGGGTACGTAAGGGCACTTGGTCAGGTAGCAGAGATCGCACAGGTAACACTGCTCGGCGACCTTTTGATAGTCCGCTTTATCGACGCCATCGACTTCGAGTGTCTCCGATTCATCAATCAGGTCGAACAGTGTTGGAAACGCATCGCACAGGCTCACGCATCGCCGGCAGCCATGGCATACGTCAAAAACACGCTCCAACTCATCATTTAGCGCGTCCTTGTCCCAAAAATTATCGCTCTTCCAATCCAGTGGATGTCGAGTGGGTGCGTCGATGCTGCCTTCTCTCATGGCAATTTGATCTCTTGCTACTTGATGGATTAATCATTGCCGCGATTCAAGCGTCTGCGAAGCGCGGAAAAAACAAGGGGAGCCTAAGAGCTCCCCTCGGTATTGGCTCGAGCCAGGGGCGCGATCAGTCTTCGAGGTTATCCAGTGCCTTTTGGAACCGGTTGGCGTGGCTGCGCTCAGCCTTGGCCAGTGTTTCAAACCAATCAGCGATCTCGTCAAAACCCTCGTCGCGAGCGGTTTTGGCCATGCCGGGATACATATCGGTGTACTCGTGCGTTTCACCGGCAATGGATGCCTCCAGGTTCTTCTTGGTATCGCCCATGGGCAGCCCGGTAGCCGGGTCACCGACGGCTTCCAAGTATTCAAGGTGCCCGTGGGCATGCCCCGTTTCGCCCTCGGCGGTGGATCTGAATACAGCCGCTACGTCGTTGTAGCCTTCAACGTCCGCCTTTGAGGCGAAGTACAGGTACCGTCGGTTTGCCTGAGACTCCCCCGCAAACGCGTCCTTTAGGTTTTGCTCTGTGGCACTGCCTTTCAATTCCATTTCCTACTCCTTGAGTTACGCTGGTCAATCCTGTGCCCAGACACACGCCTGAGCTTTAAGGTCTCGGTAATATACTGATGTTGCGTCGCTTTGGCCTACCGAAAATATAAAAAAACTTAATCGAGAAATCCGATTAATATGGTGGTTTTAGTCGAGACTATCAAACACGGTGTTGGGCGTGAGACCGCTCCTGACGTCGCGTCTGTAAAGTCTCGTCATACTCGGACTGATGGAAAGATTTATGCGTTTACCCACCCTCAAGCAACTTCGATACCTGTGCGCGGTCGCGGATCATCAGCATTTCGGACAAGCGGCAGCGGCCTGCCATGTCAGCCAAAGTACGCTCAGCGCGGGGATTCTCGAGCTCGAGGAATCGTTAGCGGTGAGCCTGGTAGAGCGTAACAACCGGCGCGTATTTTTGACCTCTCTGGGCGAGGAGGTGGTGCATCGGGCGAGAGACCTGTTGGTGGGTGTAGAGGATATGGTGTCGCTGTGTGCGGGCGCGGGTGTTCCGTTTCAGGGGCGAATGAGAATGGGGGTCATCCCCACCGTAGCGCCCTATCTGCTCCCGGGAATGCTCGGCCAGATTAGACAGCGCCATCCTGCTTTTACCCTATTTATTCGCGAGGACTTGAGCCAGTCGCTGGTAGATAGCTTATTAGCAGGAGAACTGGACGTATTGTTATTGGCGCTCCCTTTTCCCGCTGAACAGGTCGAGACCATGACACTGTTCGAGGACGATTTTTATTTGGCATGCCCCGCTGATCACCGGCTCGCCAAGCGCGGAAGCTTGCGTAGTGCCGACCTCAGGGGCGAATCCCTCTTGTTGCTGGAGGAAGGGCATTGTCTGAGAGAGCATGCCTTGGAGGCCTGTAAGCTCAGAGACTCGCAGATTACGGTGCCCTACCAAGCAACCAGTCTGGCCACCGTGGTGCAGATGGTGGCGAACGGGATAGGCGTCACTTTGCTGCCCGGTATGTCGGTGCGAGCGGGCATTGCAGAAAACACCGCGCTAGCCGTGAGGGCGTTTGATCAGCCCAACGTCACTCGTCAGATAGGACTTATGTGGCGAAAAAAAACCCCCAGGAGGGTAGAGTTCCGCCAATTGGGCGAGTTGATCGCGGGCCTGACGCAGTCCTGAAGGCTGCCCGGCCCGTTACCGGCGCCTTCCCTTCCCTCGTTGCTCCCCCGAGTGTTGCGTGCGGAACGTTCCCGTTTGAGGTTTTACGATCCGGTGCCTTTTCGGTGGTTGTCGGGCGGGGATGAGGTGTTTTGAGCCATTGCCGATCAGGTCGCGCCGTCCCAATTTTTTGAGTGCCTTGCGCAGTAGCGGCCAATTTTCGGGATCGTGGTAGCGCAGAAAAGCTTTGTGGAGCCGCCGCTGGCTCAGTCGCTTTACGGTGCCCATTTTTTCACCGTGCCGTTTGACGCGCTGCAACGGGTTGAAGCCAGTGTGATACATGGCAGTTGCGGTCGCCATGGGCGATGGATAGAACGTCTGCACCTGATCCGCGCGAAAGCGATGCTGTTTTAACCACAGGGCCAACGCCACCATATCCTCATCGGTGGTGCCGGGGTGTGCAGCGATAAAATAGGGAATCAAATATTGCTTTTTGCCCGCCTCCTTTGAGAACCGTTCAAACATTTCTGCAAAGCGATCGTAGCTGCCAATGCCCGGTTTCATCATCTTGGAGAGCGGGCCAGACTCGGTATGTTCCGGCGCGATCTTTAAATAGCCCCCCACGTGATGCGTTACCAGTTCTTTTACGTACTCAGGGCTTTCTACCGCCAGGTCGTAGCGAAGCCCCGAGGCAATGAGCACTTTCTTAACCCCGTCGGTCTGCCTTGCTCTGCGGTACAGGTCGATCAGAGGGGAATGATCTGTATTCAAATTTTTGCAGATGCCCGGATAGACACAGCTGAGTTTTCTGCAAGCGGCCTCGGTTTCTTTGTCTTTGCAGGCAAGCCGCCACATATTGGCGGTGGGACCGCCGAGATCGGAAATCACGCCCGTGAAAGCGGGGCTGGTATCCCGGATCCGCTCCACCTCTCGGATGATCGAGTCCTCCGAGCGGCTCTGGATGAT
>JAYOEE010000003.1:39385-47240 GCA_038106565.1 Halieaceae bacterium | reverse complement strand
GCCGAGGGAAGTCTGATTGCGTGGCTGTCGCGACGACTGCTCGCCAGTATGCGCACGGGTTCGTTGGTGCCTTCTGCGACTGGCGCGTCGCTGCAGGGTTCGGGCTCCATGCCCTCGTAGGGATTAGGGTGTGCCTCAATGACTCCGGGTTGGTCGACCGAAGTCGAATCAATCAGTAAGCGTTCGAGTGGGGGCGAGGAGGTCACGAACGCAGTGCCCCGAATGTCTGTAAGGTCGCTAACCGCTTCGCGATTCGCCAGTCGATGGGCCACCTCCACAATCGCGCGCTCGGCATTGCCAAACACAAGCAGGTCGGCCCGGCTGTCCAATAAGATAGAGCGCTTGACCTTATCACTCCAGTAGTCGTAGTGAGCGATCCTGCGCAGGCTTGCTTCAATTCCGCCGATGACGATAGGCGTATCTCTCCAAGCCTCCCTCAGTCGCTGGCTGTAGACCGTAACGGCGTGATCCGGACGTTTCCCCGCTAAATTGCCGGGGGTATACGCATCGTCGTTACGTCGCTTTCGATCCGCCGTGTAATGGTTGATCATGGAATCCATGTTGCCAGCGGTGACCCCAAAGAAAAGATTGGGGCGACCCAGTGCGGTAAAGGCGGTGGTGGATCTCCAGTCGGGCTGTGCAATCATGCCTACCCGGAAACCCTGTGCTTCCAGCACGCGGCCAATGACGGCCATGCCAAAGCTAGGGTGATCGACGTATCCGTCTCCCGACACAATGATGATGTCGCAACTATCCCACCCCAGCGCTTCCATCTCTTCACGCGACATGGGCAACCAGGGCGCAGGACCGAGGCATTCGGCCCAGTACTTTCGGTAATCAAAAAGGGCTGTCGGCTTATTCTGCATGACGTCTAGCCCGGTCCCTGATATCTCGGGGCACGTCGAGTTCGCTGCCGCAGTGTTTGCAATGCAAGGCGTCAACGCTATGGCCGTATTTTTCGCAAACAGGGCAGCTCCACGGCAGGATGGGATCGGGGTCCTGTCTCTCGTTGATTCGCTCCCAGAGCTCCCGCGTGATAATCGCGGTCGGGACTGCGATGATGCTGTAGCCCACCAACATGCCAAACCCGGCCACAAACCGTCCCGCGGCCGTCTGCGGCACCAGATCGCCGTAGCCTACCGTGGTGATGGTCACAACGGCCCAGTAAATACTGAGCGGAATACTTTCAAAACCGTTGGCCGGCCCTTCTATGACATAAATGACGCAGGCAAATACCACCACCACAATCATCACAATGATCAAGAACACAAAGATCGACCTGGCGGTGTTCCTGAGAACCCCGAGTATCTCGTTGAGCTCTGTGAAGAGCGCCATCAGTCGCAATACTCTGAATACGCGAACAACCCTCAGCAGGCGGACCACCACCAGCGGGGCCGCCTCGGGGGTGATAAATGAGATATAGGTTGGGAGTATGGCGAGGAGATCTACCATGCCCCAGAAGCTGAGAATGTAGGCTCGTCGGTGTTCTGTGCACCAGACGCGGGTGAGATATTCCAGCGTAAAGAGCGCGGTGAATATGATCTCCAGTTGCCACAGCAAGTCGCCATAGGCGGCGTTGATCTGGGGCACCGAATCGATCATTACGGTCAGTACGCTGGCGAGAATGACGACGAGTAGTGAAATGTCGAAGGCACGGCCCGCGGGCGTACCGGTGCCAAAAATGATGACTTCGAGCTGGCGTCTTAGGGTCATGTGTTCCTCAACTTGCGGACGCTATGTTGCAGTGGCTGGTCGGTCACAGCAGGCTCTCGAGGCTCATCCAGACACTGTCCAGGATGAGAGGTTGCGCCTCGGCCGTCGGGTGTATCCCGTCAGCTTGCATGAGTGAAGTATCCAGCGCGACAGAATGAAGAGGAAAGTCGGCCAGAACCGCATTAGTTCCTCGCGTTGCCTCCAAGAAACTGGCCCGGAAGGCGTCCGTGTAGATTTTGCCGAAGTTCGGTGGAATTTCCATCGGGAGCACCAGTGCCGTCGCCCCAGCCTGGTCCGTGAGCCGTATCATGGCAGCCAAATTATCCCGGAGCTGACCCACTGGATAGCCGCGGAGTCCGTCGTTACCGCCCAGCTCGATAATGACAATGCTGGGTGAATGTTTGCTCAGGAGCTCGGGTAACCTGCGCAGGCCTCCGCCCGAGGTCTCTCCAGAAATACTGGCGTTGACCACGGAATAGGCGCCATGATCATCCGATAGGCGGGTTGCCAGCAGGGCCACCCATCCCTCTTCGAGTGACATACCGTAAGCCGCACTGATACTGTCGCCGACGACGAGAATGCCAGGGGCTTGCTCTTCGCAGAAGGCCACTGCCGGCAGCGACAGCAGCAATCCAAGCAAGGCCAATGCTCGTAAGCGTTGGGCGAGGACACGCAGTATGATCAAAGTTAGTCAACTCCTTAAAACCGTACCGACCGCTGACGGTAATCTGGATATCCTGCGAGGCATCGATCTGGAGATCGAGGCGGGGACATCTGCCGCCATTGTCGGCGCCTCCGGATCCGGCAAGTCTACCCTGCTGGGGCTGCTTGCGGGTATGGATACGGCCTCCGCGGGACGGATATGGCTGGATGGTGAATGTCTCAGCGATCTGGATGAAGACCAGAGGGCGCGCCTTCGCGCTGACAAAGTAGGCTTTGTGTTTCAAAGTTTCCAGTTACTGCCCGCCCTCACAGCGCTGGAGAATGTCATGCTGCCGCTGGAATTAGCGGGTGCGGGCGACGCGCAGGATACCGCTCAACGCTTTCTCGAACAGGTAGGGCTAGCAGATCGGCTTTATCACTATCCGACAACCCTGTCTGGGGGCGAGCAGCAGCGAGTCGCAATTGCCCGGGCGTTCGCCCGCGAGCCGCGGATCCTGTTTGCCGATGAGCCGACCGGTAATTTGGATACGCGAACCGGCGAGCGGGTAATCGATTTGCTGTTTCAGCTGAACGCGAGCGCGAGCACCACGCTGGTATTGGTCACTCATGATCAACGACTGGCTGATCGCTGTGATCGCTGTTTCGCTATGACCGCAGGTGAGCTCTGTCCTGCCTGAGGGGCAGGGTAGGGGCGTGATGTTTTGAGCACTTCGTTATCACTGACGGGGAAGATCCTGGCGCGGGAGTGGCGCAGTGGCGAGCTGGGGATATTGCTATTGGCATTGGTGCTAGCCGTATCTGTCGTCGTCGGCGTGAGCAGTTTTGTGAGTAGATTGCAGGCTGCGCTGTTGGCTGAGAGTGCTCGATTTCTCGCCGCAGACATGGTGGTGGTCAGCCGCGCACCCATGCCGCAGGACTGGACAGTCAAGGCAGAGGAGATGGGCTTGCAGCGCTCGCAAAGTGTTGGATTCCCCTCCATGGCAGTCGCCGATGCGGATCACATGGCGCTGGTTTCTATCAAGGCAGTGTCCGACGGCTATCCCCTGCGAGGCGACCTGCAATGGTCTTCTGAGCCCTACGGCGCGCTGCTCAGCAATAGAGAGATCCCCGGTGCGGGAGAGGTGTGGCTGGCGCCTCGGTTATTCTCCCTGTTGCAACTGGATATGGGCGACCAAATATTTGTCGGCGAGGCGAGCCTCACTGTCACAGGGGCGGTGAGGGGCGAGCCCGATGCCACCACGGCTGTATTCGGATTTGGTCCGAGATTGCTCATGAATACCCATGATATTCCCGCCACAGGTGTGATTCAGCCGGGGAGTCGTGTCGAGTACCGTCTGCTACTGGGCGGCACCCGTGAGGCGGTTGAATCCTTTTCAGAGTGGGTGACCCCGCTTTTGGGACAAGGACAACGTCTCGACTCGGTCGAAGGGTCCCAGCCGAGAATAGGCGACACATTGGATCGCGCAAAAGGATTTTTACTCCTCGCTGGCAGTCTGGCCGTCGTGCTCGCCGCGTCGGCGATGACGCTGGCAAGTCGCCGATTTGGCGAGAGGCATACTCAATACGTGGCGATACTCAAAAGCCTGGGCGCCCAATCGGGACAGATTTCCCAGCTTTATGCGAACAGCCTGCTATTGATGGGGCTGCTGGGTGCGACGGTAGGTTGTGCGCTGGGATGGGGGCTGCAAGAGCTGTTTATCCGGGTATTGGGCGATTTGTTGCCCGTTGATCCGGGTGCTGCGGGGTGGCAACCCATTCTGATTGGCGGCGTCACCGCAATGGTGTGCTTGGTGTTCTTCGCGTGGCCCCCCTTACGTCGTTTGGGGCAGGCATCGCCACTGCGGGTGTTGCGCGCGGATATCGACCTCGCAGATGCGCAGCGTCCACTTGATTTTGTCTTGGGAGGGCTCGCGATTGTTGGGCTCATGTGGTGGTACAGCGGGAGCGCTTTCATCACGGCTGCAGTTGTCTCGGGGCTACTGGTGGTGGTGGCGCTGGGGTTTGGTGCCGCTCGTTTTTTGCTTTCGGGCGGAAGAAGAGTAGGCGGCTTTGCCGGCAGTATTTGGCGCGTTGCGTTGGCAGGGTTGCAGAGGAGAGGGCGCGCCAATGCGCTGCAAATGGTCATCTTTGCTATGGCCATCATGCTCATGCTGCTGCTGTCGGTAGTGCGCTCCTCGCTGATCACGCAATGGCAGGCGCAGTTGCCACCGGATGCGCCGAATCACTTCCTGCTGAATTTGGCTCCAGAGGAGCGACAGTCTCTGGTGGACTTTTTTGCCGCCAATCATATCCCCTCTGAGGAGATGTACCCGATGACGCGCGGCAGGGTTTTCAGCGTCAACGATGAGCCCCTGCCAAAGTGGGAGGAAGCAGAGACGGATGATGCGCCAAGGCAGAGGGAAGCGAATTTTACGTGGTCGGACGCCCTGCCTGCGGGGAACGAACTCGTTGAGGGCAGTTGGTGGTCGGCCGACGAATCAGCGCCATTGGTATCACTTGAAGAGAGTTTCGCCCGCGACGTCGGCGCGGTCGTAGGAGATCGACTTTCACTGCGGATCGGTGCCGATACGCTCGAGGTGATCGTGGGGAGCATTCGACGCGTGGATTGGCAGTCGATGCGGCCGAATTTTTTTATGGTTTTCCCGCGTCAGGTGCTCGAGCCTTACCCAGGAATGTATATGACCAGTTTTAGGTTGCTCGCGGAGGAAAAGCCGCTCTTGAACGAGCTGGTTTCGCGCCTTCCCACTGTCACAGTGATCGAGCTGGATGTCGTGATCCGGGAAATGCGCTCTGTGGTCGATCAGGTCGCGCGAGCGCTTGAGCTGGTGCTGCTCGTTATATTGCTCGCAGGTGGTTTGGTGCTGATATCCGGGGTGCGCTCGAGTTTGGATGCTCGACTCCGCGAGAGTGCGCTCCTGAGAGCCTTGGGTGCGGGCAGCAATTTGATATTGGGTGCACTGTGGATCGAGTTCTTGGTGTTGGGGGGCATGGCGGGGGCACTGGCCAGCGTTGGGGCCGAGGTGGCGGCGTGGGGCATACAAACGCAGGTGTTTGATATGGTGTGGGCGCCGACACCCCTCCTGTGGTGGTTAGGCCCCCTCGCTGGCGCGATAGTTGTCGGTGCACTAGGGGTAGGGTCGAGCCGCCGCGTTATTGCCGTGCCGCCAATTGTACTTCTGCGGGAGGTATAGGGGGCGGCAAAGCGCACCTTTCCCGCCTGCTGTTCGTCACGATCAGGGCGGCGCGTGTTAGCCCAGCAGGTGGGCTACAGCGTCACGTTCCTCGGCGAGCTCTTGCGCCGTGGCGTCCATTTTATCCCGACTGAACTGCGAAATTTCAAGGCCCTGGACAATCTCCCAGTCGCCGTTGGCGCACCGGCAGGGAAACGAATAAATCAATCCCGCTTCGATGTCATATGAGCCGTCTGAGATCACGCCCATCGACACCCAGTCGTTGGCCGGTGTGCCAAGCGCCCAGCTTCGCATGTGGTCTACGGCCGCATTGGCAGCGGAGGCTGCTGACGAGGCTCCTCGCGCTTCAATAATGGCCGCCCCCCGTTGTTGAACCGTGGGGATAAATGTCGAGCTGTACCAATCCATGTCGAGATTTGTGACCGCGGATTCGTCGTTGACCAGTGCATGATGCAGATCGGGGTACTGAGTGGCTGAGTGATTTCCCCAAATGGTGACCTGTCGAATATGGTTAACCGTCGAGTCGGTCTTCTGCGCCAGTTGCGTTTTGGCGCGGTTGTGATCCAGCCGTGTCATCGCAGTGAACTGTCGCGGGTCGATGTCCGGTGCATTGCGTTGGGTAATGAGCGCGTTGGTATTGGCGGGGTTGCCCACCACCAACACTTTGATGTCTCGACTTGCAACGCTATTGATTGCTTTGCCCTGCACACCAAAAATGGCTGCGTTGGCCTCGAGCAGGTCTTTTCTCTCCATGCCGGGCCCGCGCGGCCGAGCGCCCACCAGGAGGGCATAGTCGGAATCTTTGAAGGCGACTTCAGGGTCATCTGTACAGATCACATCGCTGAGCAGAGGAAAAGCGCAGTCGTCGAGTTCCATCTTGACGCCGGTTAGCGCATCCATTGCTGGTGTGATGTCGAGCAACTGCAATATCACCGGCTGATCTTCACCGAGCATGGACCCCGAGGCGATGCGAAAGAGCAGGGCGTAGCCAATCTGTCCGGCTGCGCCAGTGACGGTAACGCGAACGGGTGCTTTCATTTGGATATCCTCAGTGATGTGATCAGTCGAGCGCTTCTGGAGCGGGTCGGATTGTCCTGTCAGATGGACCAAAACACAAGCCACGATGCCCTTGGGGGGGGTTCCCCAATGACCCCGTCTGCATCGCCTCAGATTGAGGGGGCTGAGCAGCATGGTCAGCAGCATGGACTGTCGCGCGCGGACTCACTGGCACCGAATGGCTGAGTCCGGCACCGTATCAATTTTGTAGCCTCCCCCGGTGGCGGCCTGCACTGATCCATGCGGCCGAAGCTTTTTTGCGCCGGGCGCTGGTGTCTCCTATCATCCGGGTCTCGAAAGTCTCTAACAGCGGCTTTGGCACTAGCCGGGCATGCAGGACAAATACATGGCACACGAACAGGGTTTGAGCTTATCTGCAGCGAGCGGTCGAGATAGCCGGCGCGCACGACTTGAGTTCAATAAGTTGCGCAAGCGTTTGCGAAGGCAGGTGGGAAAGGCCATCGCCGATTTCAATTTGATAGAGCAGGGTGACCGGGTCATGGTCTGTATTTCGGGGGGAAAAGATTCCCACGCCATGCTCGAACTGCTGATGGGGCTTCGTGATAGCGCCCCGATTGATTTTGAGATTGTCGCGGTGACGCTTGACCAAAAGCAGCCCGGATACCCCGAGGACATCCTTCCAGAGTACCTCGAGAGCCTCAACATCCCGTTTTACATATTGGAGCGCGACACCTACAGCGTCGTTCGCTCAGTGATCCCGGAGGGCAAAACGACTTGCGGGTTATGCTCACGCTTGCGACGCGGCACGCTGTATGGGTTCGCCGAGCAGATCGGCGCCACCAAGATGGCATTGGGTCACCACCGAGACGATATCGTTGAGACCCTGTTTTTGAACCTCTTCTTTGGCGGCAAACTCAAAGCCATGCCAGCCAAGCTGAAAAGTGATGACGGGCGACATATCGTCATACGTCCTCTGGCCTACTGCCGAGAGAGCGATCTGGAGGCCTATGCTCAAGCCATGGCGTTCCCGATTATTCCCTGCAATCTTTGTGGCACTCAGGAGAATCTACAGCGACAGGAAATCAAGCAAATGTTGAGATCCTGGGAACGCCAGTACCCGGGCCGCACAGAGACGATTTTTAGGGCCTTGGGTAACGTGGCCCCGTCACATTTACTCGATCAGGATTTATTCGACTTCGGCGCCTTAAATATCGAGGTCGATACCCACCTCGGGCTGCCTGATATTAAGGTGGTGAATTTGTGACACCGCT
>JAYOEE010000003.1:25427-39285 GCA_038106565.1 Halieaceae bacterium | reverse complement strand
GAGAATCTCCGCTTTCACCCCGCCTGCGAGACGTCTGCCCAGCCTGGCGAAATTGCTTCGGCATTGGCGGCAGTCAACCTCAGGGGGTACGAGGACCGCCCGGTGTCGTCTTTGTCTGCAGGTCAGCAACGTCGTGTTGCATTGGCTCGACTCGTGCTCAGCCCCGCGGCGCTTTGGCTACTTGATGAACCGTTTACAGCGCTCGATGCGGCGGGCTGCGATTGGCTTGAGCATCGGGTGCGGGAGCATGTTGCTGAACAGGGCGCCGTGGTTTTCACCAGTCATCAAGCCAGTCGGTTTGGCGGGCTACAGCAAGACATGGATCTCTCACACCATGTCGTCTGAGGGTCCAAGTGTATCCATGTTTGCGGCCTTTTCATGGCAATTCGTGCGGCACGCCAAGACGCTCATAAACAGCCCGGCTGACGTTGCGAACCCACTGCTATTTTTTTTCATGGTCATCACCTTGTTTCCACTGGGACTCGGCCCCGATCCCGAACGTCTGGCCGCCATGGCGCCCGGCATACTGTGGGTCGTCGCTCTGCTGGCCAGCCTGATGGTCAGTAGCAAACTGTTCGCCTCGGACTTCGAGGACGGTAGTCTGGAGCAGTTAGCGCTTGCGCCTTATCCCTTACCGATACTCGCGCTGGGCGAAATAGCCGCGCATTGGCTGGCTACGGGTGGTCTGCTGTCGCTGGTATCGCCCATATTTGGGATTATGCTGGGTCTTCCTACTCAGGGCCTGGCTACACTCATGTTCAGCTTGTTGCTGGGCAGCATTTGTTTGACCTTGATCGGTGCCGTGGGTAGTGCGCTGACGGTCAGTATTCGCCGTGGCGGTTTACTACTCTCCCTGTTGATTATCCCGCTGAATGTTCCCGTGCTGATTTTTGGCACTGCAGCGGTGAATGAGGCGGTCATCGGCGGCAACGCGGTCAGTTGGCTTGCGTTGTTAGGTGGCCTCGCACTCGGCGCATTGGCGCTCATGCCGATAGCCATCGGTGCTGCTTTACGCGTCTCGCTCGACAACTAAATTGCCCGCTGTGATCAAACTGTTTCGTCGGACAGCCGGCATCATCTGGAGGGGTTAGGCGCTATACTTGGCGGCATGTGGACCATCATTCACAAAATGGGCTCCCCACCGTGGTTTTTCCGCTTCAGCGGGAGACTCGTGCGCTGGTTGCTGCCGCTGACTGTAGCGCTGTTATTAGTGGGTGCTTTCTGGGGACTGCTGGTAGCGCCGCCCGATTTCCGTCAGGGCAACTCCTATCGAATCATTTACATCCACGTGCCCGCGGCGGTGGTCGCTCTGGCGGGGTATTACGTCATGGCGCTCGCCGGCGCCGTCAGCCTGATTTGGCGAATCAAAATGGCAGACGTCACGATGCGGGCAGCGGCCCCCGTAGGGGCAGTACTGACAGCCATAGCTTTGGTGACCGGAGCTGTTTGGGGGAAGCCGACCTGGGGGACTTGGTGGGTGTGGGACGCGCGTATCACGTCGATGCTGCTGTTGTTTTTCCTTTACCTTGGTGTCGTGGCGTTGTTTGAGGCCTATGAGAACAAAACCGCTGCGGCGCGCGCATGCGCGGTATTGAGTTTGATTGGTACGGTCAATATACCGATCATCTACAAGTCGGTGGATTGGTGGTATTCATTACATCAACCTGCGTCGATCAAATTCACCGGGGAGTCGGCGATTGACTCCAGTATGCTCTATCCTTTGTTGCTCATGATTGGCGCGTTTTATTGTTTGTTCGCACTGACGGTGCTACTCAATATGCGCGCTGAACTCTTGTGGCGGCATCGCGATTCTGCGTGGGTTCAGCAGCTGGTTGGGGACGCCTGATGTATTTCGATTCTCTGTCATCGCTTTGGCACATGGATGGCCACGGTATATATGTTTGGGTCTCCTATGGCGTGACCGCATTGCTGTTGGCCGCGATGGTGCGGCTACCCATCAGTCGTTTCCATCGGCACTGGGAGTGGGTGAAATCGGAGCAGCTGCGCCGGGTCTCGGCTGAACCATCTTGCGTGGTTGACGGGCAAAAGGACTAGCATCAATGCACCCTGCGCGAAAACAACGGCTGGTTTTGGTATGTCTCGTGGTGTTGCTGTCCAGCGCTGCGATCGGTCTGGTGGCCTTTGCGCTGAGAGACAACATCAACCTGTTTTATCCGCCCTCAGACGTCGTCGCAGGAAAGGCTCCCGCTGACCGGAGTATCAGGCTAGGCGGCATGGTGGTCGAGGGCAGTATCGAGCGCAGTGATACGGATCTCGAGACGATCTTTTGGGTAACCGATTACGCGGCGTCGGTAGCGGTGCGCTACAGCGGTATCCTGCCTGACTTATTTGCCGAAGGAGAGGGTGTGGTGGCAGAGGGCACTCTGGATGAGCAGGGTGTGTTGAACGCTACTCAGGTCCTGGCTAAGCACGACGAAAACTATATGCCTCCTGAGGTGGCCGCTGCTTTGGAGGGTAAGGCGGGCCCTCCCCGTAGACCGGAAACCCCATGATTCCGGAACTCGGCCACGTCGCGCTGATCATCGCCTTCATGCTGGCGGTGGGGCTCGCACTCCTGCCCCTGTGGGGGAGTTTTTCTCGAGATACGGCCAAAATGAACTTGGCACCCTCGCTGGCGATTGGTGTGATGCTGTTCGTGACGATCGCATTCTCAATGTTGGCCACGAGTTTTTTAAACGATGATTTTACCGTTGCCGTCGTAGCGGCAAATTCCAACAGTCTATTGCCCCCTGTTTTTAAGTTTTCAGCGTTGTGGGGAAACCATGAGGGCTCATTGTTACTGTGGGTGCTGATTCTCTCCGGCTGGATGACTGCCGTCGCGTTTTTTAGTCGAGGGCTGCCCCTTATCATGGTGGCGCGGGTGTTGAGCGTGATGGGCATGATTGCGGTGGGGTTTCTGGCTTTCTCGCTGCTCACGTCTAACCCCTTCGAACGTCTGTTACCCAACACGCCTATGGACGGCAACGATCTCAATCCGCTCCTTCAGGATCCGGGCCTGATAATTCATCCGCCCTTGCTCTACATGGGTTACGTGGGGCTGTCCGTACCGTTTGCCTTTGCCATTGCAGCGCTGTTGGGTGGGCGTTTGGATGCCTCCTGGGCGCGATGGTCGCGGCCCTGGACCAACGTCGCTTGGGGATTTTTATCTCTGGGGATCATGCTCGGCAGTTGGTGGGCCTACTATGAATTGGGCTGGGGAGGCTGGTGGTTTTGGGACCCGGTCGAGAACGCCTCGTTCATGCCTTGGTTGATGGGCACAGCGCTGGTGCACAGTCTGGCGGTAACGGAAAAACGCGGAGTATTCCGCTCTTGGACGGTTTTGCTCGCCATATTCGCTTTTTCTCTGTCGTTGCTGGGGACATTTCTGGTGAGGTCGGGGGTGCTGACTAGCGTGCATGCTTTTGCATCGGACCCCGAACGAGGCCTCTTTATCCTCATCTTCCTCGCATTGGTGGTAGGGGGCTCCCTGTTGCTCTACGCGCTGAGGGCGCCGGTCGTTGCCAGTCGAGTGACTTATGGTCCGGTGTCGCGCGAATCGCTACTCATGGTGAATAACCTAGTATTCACGGTGGCGACTACCGTTGTGTTACTCGGTACTTTATTTCCGCTGGTCATGGATGCTTTTTCTCTGGGCAAATATTCCGTCGGCCCACCTTATTTCAACGCCGTTTTTGTGCCTCTCATGGCGCTGGTTACCCCCTTCATGATGGTGGGTCCGTTGTCGCGATGGAGGGACGATTCGGTGCGACGCTGGGTCAATGAACTGTTGATGCCGGCGTTGGGTGTGACTGTGATCGCGGTTGCGGCGTCGTTGATGAGTTCCAACCGCTTCAACATCTGGATAGCGTTATCCGTATTGTTGGCGGGGTGGGTAACGCTTGGAGTATTGCGGGATTTGATACGTAGGTTGCGGAGCGGCGGGCAGGGGAAGCTTCGGTGGCGAGCGCTCACACCCAGCTTTTTGGGGATGAGTTTAGCTCACCTGGGATTTGCGGCGGTGATGCTTGGAGCGGTCGTGGTCACACAGCAAAATCAGGAGCGTGATCTCCGCATGGCCGTGGGCGATGTCGAGGAGCTGGGCGGATACCGATTCGAGCTAAAGCGGCTGGGACAGCTGGCGGGGCCAAACTATATTGCCGATCAGGCCGTTTTCGAAGTGAGCCGCGCAGGGGAACTCCTGACAGTATTGGTGCCCGAGAAGCGGCGCTACCTTGCGAGTGGACAAATCATGACCGAGGCGGCGATTGAAGCAAGTCTGTGGCGCGACTTGTATGTTGCCCTGGGAGAGCCGATAGGAGAGGACGCTTGGGCCGTACGCCTGCAGTACAAACCCATGGTCAGATTCCTCTGGCTGGGTGCGCTACTGATCGGATTGGGTGCACTCGTGACGGTCTTTGATCGCCGGTACCGTGCCCAATCGCGCGTCAAGGCAACCATTGAGTCAGGAGCGCTGAGCGTTGCGAGCTAAACGTTTTCTGCCGCTATTGGCCTTTTTGGTGTTGGCCGCGCTGCTTTATAAGGGGCTGTCGATAGACCCCACCGAACTGCCGGCCGCACGATTAGGGCAGCCCTTTCCCGATTTCGTTAAGGCCGAACTTAAAAGTGGTCAACCGATCTCTGCTGAGGCGCTGATGCCCGGTCCTGCCCTTGTGAATGTCTGGGCCACATGGTGTTACTCATGCCGGGTTGAGCACCCCTATTTATTGACCCTTGCTGCTCAGGGCGTGCCGATATACGGCCTCAATTACAAGGATGAGTCTCAGAAGGCCTTAGCTTGGCTAGACCAATTGGGCGACCCCTATCGGCTGAATATTGTCGATGTGGAGGGCTCGCTGGGCCTGGATCTTGGCGTATACGGTGCTCCGGAAACTTATGTTATCGGGGCAGACGGGCGCATTGTGCATCGCCACGTGGGAGTGCTGAACGAAGCAGTTTTCGCACGGGACTTTCGGCGTTGGTTCCCCAGCGTCATGGCCGACGCAGCAGCAAAAAAAGTCCGCGAGGGAAATGGATGAGGAGTTGGGTTCATACGTTACTCATGTGTCTCTCACTGTGGGCGGGAGAAGGTCTCGCAGTGATTGAAACCTATGAGTTCTCGTCGCCCGACCTCGCTGCCCGCTATCATCGTCTCAGTCAGGAATTACGCTGTCCGAAGTGTCAGAATCAGAACATTGCGGATTCGAACGCGCCCATCGCTCGAGATTTGAGGGTGGTGCTGCACGATCAGCTAGAGCAGGGGGCCAGCGACGAAGAGATCCTGGCATTTATGGTCGCGCGCTATGGCGAGTTTGTCCGCTATCGGCCTAGTGTAGACCGTCACACTATATGGTTATGGGTGGCCCCGCTCGGCCTGATGTGCATGGGCGTCATGGCTTTAGCGTGGCATTTTCGGAATCGACAGGCCGCCTCGCCGGCGCCGCTCACTGCCGCTGAGCAAGCCCAGCTCGAGAAGCTGCTAAAGGAACCTCGCGCTTGACGATCCAATTCAGTCTTTATGCGCTGTCTCTGGTGATGACGGCAGTGGCCTTGGTCGTCCTGCTTCCGCGGTTCTGGCTGCGAGGGGATGGGGGCGAGACCAATGCAGACTGGTTGCGCTTACGGCAGTCAGAGTTGCAGGGGGAGTCAGCCACGTTGCGAGAGGAAGCAGCGCTTCGGTTTCTCGAGGAGGGCGAGGCGAGTGTCAGGGAGGAGAGTACCAATGAGGAAAGCGCGAGTATCGCGACCGTTACTGGCGAGGCGAGTTCCCTCCTCAAGAGTCAGCTACTGATTGCCGTCCCGTTGGTTCTGGGTGTCTGGTCTCTGTACAGACTGTTGGGTGGTTGGGAAGACGTGCAAATCGCGAAGGCGCTTGAAAGCGTAGAGCAATCCCAGCCGGAGGAAGTATTGGCTTTGATCAGTCGGATCGCATCTCGCGCTGCCGTTCGACCGCGCAATATGGATTATTCCTTGTTGCTCGCCGAGTACTATTTATCAGGTAACGACCCGGCCGCGGCGCTACGTTACCTAGATCGACTCATCGACGCCGGGGCCACTGCGCCCGACATCCTCGGCAAGGCAGCCCAGGCTGAATTTTTATCCTCCGATCGCGTCCTTAGTTCGCGAGCGGAAAGTCGGGCCGAGCGGGCTCTCGCGGTAGACCCCAGTCAGCCTGCTGCGCTTGCAACCCTCGGTATGGCAGCGTTTGAGGCCGCCGATTTCCGGCAGGCGATTGTCTATTGGCAGCGACTCCGGGAGCTGGAGCCGCCCGGCTCTCAGGGCTACGTCATGCTTACTCAGGTTATTGAACGGGCGCGGCAGGAGCTGGGCGCCGCCGCGACCCGGGAATCTGATATTCCCGATCTATCCCAGAAAGTTGTGTCGTCGGGGGTGATCGTTGAAGTATCAATACCGGAAACCGCGGCCGTGCCGGAGGATGCCGTTGTTTTTATTTTGGCCAGACAAGAAGGGGCTGACTCGGGGATGCCGATTGCGGTTGCCAGGGTAGATGCTCGAGCCTGGCCGCTAACGGTCAATCTGGACGATAACGCATCGATGGCGGGTCAACGTATCTCAGATTTTGCGAAGGTCTCCATTGAGGTTCAAGTGTCACGAAATGGGCAGCCCGGGCGGGATAACGCAGTGTTATGGTCAAGGGTCGAATCGGTTGCTGTAGGCGACGCGGAACGCCTGACAATGGCGCTGGGAAGCGAATAATCGACTTTATTCGTAACCAGACATAGTGTTGTTGGCCCGAAGCGGATACACTACATCTTGTGTTTTTTGAGCGCTGCCAAGGCAAAACGCCGTTAGCCGCTCGATAGCGATTCGGATATCACAATGCGCCTTAAATCCATCAAGCTGGCCGGCTTCAAGTCATTTGTAGACCCCACCACGGTTCAGTTCCCCGGCAACATGTGTGCGGTTGTCGGACCTAATGGATGCGGCAAGTCCAATATCATTGATGCGGTCCGTTGGGTAATGGGCGAGAGCTCTGCCAAAACGTTGCGCGGTGAATCCATGACGGATGTCATTTTCAATGGTACGACCAGCCGGCAACCCGTTAGTCAAGCATCGATCGAACTGCTGTTCGATAACTCACAAGGCAAAATTGTCGGGGAATTTGCAGCCTATAACGAGATTTCTGTTCGCAGGGTCGTCACGCGGGATGCCCAGTCTGAATACTATCTCAATGGTACAAAATGCCGTCGGCGAGACATTACAGACCTGTTTCTTGGCACAGGTCTTGGGCCGCGGAGCTATGCCATTATCGAGCAGGGCGTGGTGTCTCGGCTTATTGAGTCAAAGCCAGAGGAACTGCGGGTATTCATCGAAGAAGCGGCGGGTATCTCCAAGTACAAAGAACGAAGGCGAGAAACAGAGAGTCGGATGCGTCGCACCGGCGAAAATCTGGAGCGCTTGACTGATTTGCGGGATGAGTTGCAACGCAACCTGTCACACCTCGATCGTCAGGCGCGGGCCGCGGAAAAGTATGCGGAGTTAAAAGCGGAGGAGCGTAAGGTTCAGAGCGAGCTCTTCGCGATCCAGTGGCGAAATTTATCGGCCGCCCGCGGCGAAACTTCTGGCGAGATCGCAGCGCTCGACGTCAAACGCGAAGCAGCGAAGGCCGAGGCCGCGCACACGATTGCTCAATTTGAGGCCGCGCGGGTAGAGCAAGTTGCGGCCGCTGATGCGTTGAACTCAGCTCAGGAGCGTTACTACTCAGTGGGTGGGGAGGTCACTCGGGTCGAGCAGGCGCTAAGATTTGCTCAGGAGCGCCGGGGGGAATTGCAGCGCGATTTAGAACAAACCCGCGCTTCTCTCGATCAAACTCGCCAGCACCTCGTGTCGGATCAAAAGCAGCTCGGGGTGTGGGAGGACGAGCTCCAACGCAGCGAGCCAGCGGTTAGGGAGCAGAGGGCCGCGGCTGAAGCTGCAGCGTCCGCTTTGGCGAGTGCAGACAAAGCGGTGCAGGTATGGTCCGAGAGCTGGGACATCTTTAACGAGCGTGCACGTGAGCCCAGTCAGGCGGCAGAGGTGCAGCAGAGCCGGATCGCTTATCTCGAGCAAGTCCTCAACAAATTGCAGGAGCGTAACCAGCAGTACCAGATTGATCTGGAAGCGCTTCGCAGTGATACCGAAGACGCAGACGGGTCGCCGCTGGTTGCTAAAGTTGAGCAGGCGGATAAGGATATTGTTGAACGCGAGCAGGCCATTCAGGCGCTTCAAGTGCAGTTGGCCGAATCGCAACAGCAAATTGAGAGCGCGCGCACCGAGCAGGACGATATCAGGGCGGCGATTCAGGAAACCAGGGGGCACATCGCGTCGCTAACCGCGCTTCAGGAGGCCGCCTCCGATGACGGCGAGCGGATAGCAGTCAATGACTGGATGGAAACGGAAGCACTGTCCTCCGATGGCAATGTCTATGCGGCGCTGGAGGTTGATGTTGGCTGGGAGTCGGCAGTGGAGCAGGTGCTGGGCGACGCGCTGTCGGCGGTATTGTTGACCGATCAGTCTTTGGCCGAACTGTCGGGTATCTCCGCTTTACCATCTGGCGCATTTTTGCTCGACAGCCAGGGTGTTGAAGCGCCAGGTGATGTGACCGGGACGCTAGCGGCCAAGGTGAAGGGACCTGCCACGGCGCTGCAATGGCTTGCTGCAATCAGAACCGCAGAGGATTTGGATGAGGCGCAGCGCATCAGAGCGCAGCTCAATGTTCATCAGTCCGTTGTAACCCGAGATGGCCACTGGTTGGGAAAGGGCTGGCATCGGCGCCGTTCGAGTGCGGAAGCGGCCGCGGGTATGTTAGCGCGCCAGGCGCAGCTTGAGACACTTGCTCAGCAGCTCTCCGCCGCGAGAGAGGAGGCAGAGCGGGTTGAGAGAGCATTGGCAGAGTTGCTCGGCGCGCGTTCAGCCCTCGAGAAGAATCTCTCTCAGGCCCAACAGGGCTTGCAACAGGCCGTGAATGAGAGAGGTGAACTGATCGCCGAGCAGCGCGCCATTTCCGCCAAGCTGGAACAGCAGATTCAGCGCAAAAAGCAGCTCACAGAGGAGTTGGCTGAAACCGAGCGTCAATACGATCAAGAGCAGATGAATCTGTCTGAAGCCCGGAAACTGCTGTCCGGCGCGCTGGACCAGATGGAACTGGATGAAGCAGAGCGGGGACGCCAGCAGCAAGAGCGTGTTCGGTTGATCGAGGAGCAGGCGCGCGCCCGTGAAGCCGCCAGAGGCGCGTCCGACGAACTGATGCGCACCGAGTTGCAGAGTGAGAACCTTATCGCTCAGGCCGCTACATTGCGCGAAGCGATCAAGCGTATGGAAAATCAGCTGCGGAGTCTTGAGTCCAAGGAGACTGAACTCGCTGATACGCTGCCGTCTGGGGGTGATCCCGACGCGGAAAACAAAGCGAAATTGGCGGAGTTGCTCGAGCAGCGCGTGGTGGCGGAAGGGGAATTAAATAGCCAGCGAGCGCGGGTCGGAGAGATCGACGCTAAGTTACGCGAGCTTGAAAATCTGCGGTCGGATCATGAGCAACAGGTTCAGGCGGTGCAAGCGGACATAGAGCGATTGCGCCTGCAGCAAGCAGAAAGTGCCGTCAGGATCGAAACGCTGGAGAGTGAAATCGAGAAGCGCGATGCGGTGCCGCAGGAAGTTGCCAGCGCGCTAGCAGATGATGCCAGCGAGGCTGAATGGCAGGCCCTGGTTGAACGCGCTGCAGCAAGGATTAATCGCTTGGGACCGATTAATTTGGCGGCTATTGACGAGCACGCCAAGGCATCAGAGAGGAAACAGTATCTGGATGCGCAAAATGCGGATTTGGAAGCGGCGCTGGAAACCTTGCAAGCAGCCATCCGCAAGATCGACAAGGAGACGCGTCAACGCTTCAAGGATACCTTCGACCAGATCAACGTTGGATTTGCAGAGCTATTCCCACGGGTATTTGGCGGTGGCACTGCCTGCCTCGAAATGACGGGGGACGACTTGCTCGACACGGGCGTGGCAATTTTTGCCCGACCGCCCGGCAAGAAAAACTCTACTATCCACCTGCTGTCTGGTGGAGAGAAAGCCATGACTGCCATTGCGCTGGTGTTCTCGATTTTTCAACTCAACCCCGCACCTTTTTGTATGTTGGACGAGGTGGATGCGCCTTTAGATGATGCGAATGTCGGGCGCTACGCGAGAATGGTTCGAGAAATGGCTGAGAAGGTCCAATTCGTTTTCATCACGCACAATAAAATTACAATGGAAGCAGCCGATCAGTTGATGGGTGTAACGATGCAGGAGCCCGGTGTATCCCGCTTGGTAAGCGTGGATGTCGAGGAAGCGGCTCAGCTGGTGGCAAGCTAGGGGCATTTCGAGTGGAAGGGCTATCGATTCGAGATTGGATGGTAATTATTGGGGGGCTGATGATTGCCGCGGTGCTGGTCGATTCACTGCGGCGGTTTTGGCGGGAGAGAACAGCCGAGATCAGGCTGAACGCGAGGATTGACCGTTCCAAGGCTGCAGATGGTGAGGATCCCTTTAATCTGCTCACCGAGTTGCCCAATGGTGGGGCTAGGATCATTCGGCGGGATGACTTGCAGGAATCCGGCAGTCAATCTGAAGACGTCGATACAGCGCCGGTCATGACGGCCATGTCGGATCCCGATGCACTGGATCCCATAGATCGTGCTCTTCATGATGAGGATGCACATGCAGAGGACGCTGTCCCGGGCACAAACGGGGAGTCCGATAGCGCCATCTCCCCATCAGATGACTCAACGAGCGGTGCCGACTCTTCCTCAGGGACTAGCGGCAGGCGCAGAACAATCAAGTCAGCGTCCAGAGCTTCTCCCGAAACCGCGAAGGCTGACGCGCAATCTGCGGGGCCGGAGACGGTTGATTGGCTCGATTCCCTTGAGTCTGGTGACGTGGATGAAGTCGAGCATGGGCGTCTCCCTCGCGGCGCGAACACCCATGTTTTTATTCTGTATGTTGTGGCAAGTAGCGAGGAGGGTTTTTCAGGAACAGATATTCTGAGGACGCTCTTGGCGTGTGATCTGCGTTTTGGTGACATGGATTTTTTTCATCGACACGAACGGGCATCGGGCAGAGGCCCCATCGAATTCAGCGTGGCTAACATGATGAAGCCAGGGGTGTTTGACATCGACAATATGGAACCGTTGCAGACGCGAGGATTGATGTTTTTTGTCACCCTACCCGGGCCCAGAGATATGCTGAAAGCGTTTGACTATATGTATGAGACCGCGAAGGTCGTGGCTAAAGAATTGGGCGGCGACATTCAGGATGAGACTCGCAGCGCCGTAACGCGTCAAAGTTTGGAGCATATGCGCCAGCAGATCAGGGAGCTCGAGCGGCGGTTGCTTGTCCGCAGGAGTTGATTTCACCATGAGCGCGGAGGCTGAAGAAGCAGCAGCGTTGCGATCGCGGCTTCAAGAGTGGTCCGTCGCTTACTTTGAGCAAGACACACCCCTCGTGCCGGATGCGGACTACGACGCGGCCATGCGGCGGCTCGAAGCGCTTGAGGACGCGCATCCGGCGCTGCGCACACCCGACTCGCCTACTCAGCGGGTGGGCTCTGCACCCCTCGAGGCGTTTAACACCGTTGAACATCGCACACCCATGTTGTCACTCGACAACGCTTTCTCAGCGGACGAGCTGCTTGATTTCCATCGTCGTGTATCTGAGCGCCTTGGCAAGACGAATGTTGAATACTGTTGTGAGCCCAAGCTCGACGGCGTAGCGGTCAGCCTGATTTATCAGGAGGGGTTATTGGTGCAGGCCGCGACTCGTGGGGATGGATCGTCGGGAGAGGACGTGACGGCCAATGTCAAAACCATTCGCAATGTGCCGCTGCGTCTCTTGGGGACAGATTTTCCCTCGTATCTGGAAGTGCGCGGAGAAATCGTAATCCCGCGGGCCGATTTCGAAAAAATGAATAGCCGTGCTCGCGAGAGTGGGCAGAAAGTATTCGTCAATCCGAGGAATGCGGCGGCGGGCAGCCTGAGACAGCTCGATTCGCGAGTTACCGCTCAGCGCCCCCTCTCTTTTACTGCTTACTCGACCGGCGTTGTAGAAGGCGACAAGCCCGATTTTCATGATGCAACGCTACTGAGACTGCGCACTTGGGGTCTCCCCATCTCAGATTATATGGAGACGGTGGTCGGCATCGAGGCCTGTGAAGCCTACTACGATTCGTTGGCTGCCCGACGGGAAGGCTTGCCCTTTGATATTGATGGCATCGTGTTCAAGGTAAACAATCTGGCGGAGCAGGTGCAATTGGGATTCGTCTCGCGCGCGCCGAGGTGGGCAATTGCCCGCAAATTTCCCGCTCAAGAGGTCAGCACGCGTCTCCTAGGTGTCGATTTTCAGGTGGGTCGAACGGGAGCGATCACGCCGGTGGCCCGCCTGGATCCTATTTTTGTCGCAGGCGTCACGGTGAGCAACGCAACCTTACACAATGCTGATGAAATAGCGCGATTGGGTGTGAAGATTGGTGATCGTGTGGTGGTGAGGCGAGCAGGAGACGTAATCCCCCAAATCGTCTCGGTGCTGGAAGACGCGAGGCCCAATCAATCGGAACGCACGCTCCTCGAGATTCGATTTCCGGAGGCTTGCCCCGACTGTAGCGGCCCTTTGGAGCGCGAGGAGGGGGAGGCAGTAGTCCGGTGCGTCGGAGGCATGAGTTGCCGCGCTCAATTGAAAGGCGTCATCAAGCACTTTGCTTCGCGCAAAGCTATGGATATCGACGGGCTGGGCGACAAATTGATCGACCAGTTGGTAGATGAGCATTTGGTCGAGTCCGTGGCAGGGCTTTTTGATCTCGAGGTTAAAACGCTGAGCGGACTGGATAGGATGGGAGACAAGTCCAGCATCAACCTGATGGCAGCGATCGAACGAGCAAAGGAGACCACCTTGCCCCGGTTTATCTACGCATTGGGGATTCGGGAGGTCGGCGAGGCCACGGCAAGATCTTTAGCGGAACACTTTTTATCCTTGGACGCAGTGTGGCAAGCGGACGCGGAGGTGCTCGAGGGTGTTGATGATGTGGGTCCGGTCGTTGCGCAGCATATTCTTCGCTTCACGGGGGACCAACGTAACCGGCTGGTACTGGATAAGCTCCTTGCAGCAGGTATTCGCTGGCCGGAGATCGCCGCAAGTGCAGGGGAAGGTCTGCTGGCCGGGACGACATGGGTTGTGACCGGGAAGCTCGAGAGTATGGGTCGAGCTGAAGCGGAGTCCCGCTTGCGTGATTTGGGTGCCAAGACTGCAAGCAGCGTATCCAGTAAGACTACAGCGGTGGTTGCTGGCCCCGGCGCAGGAAGCAAGCGTAAGAAGGCCGAGGCATTAGGAATAGACATCTTGGATGAGGCGGCCTTGCTGAAACTGTTGGAGGAGGGGCAATGACTATGCAACGACAGTGGCGCTGGACATTTTTTGCGGCGATAGTGTTTGGCTTGGCAGGATGTGCGACGGCTCCCCCGGAGCAGGTGGACAATGTTTGCGATATCTTCCGTGAGAAGACCGGATGGTATGAAGATGCCAAACAGTCGCGGGCTAGATGGGGGGTTCCCGTATCGATTTCTATGGCGTTCATGCACCAGGAGTCGCGATTTGTCGCGACTGCCAAGCCGCCTCGGAAAAAATTGTGGGGCGTTATTCCGGGCCCCAGGCCATCGGACTCGTACGGTTATTCGCAGGCTAAACAGAGCACCTGGGAGTGGTACCAGCGCAGCACAGGCAACTATGGAGCGGATCGCGATGACTTTGGTGATGCCGTTGACTTCATTGGTTGGTACAACGATGTCACTTATCGTGAGCTGGGGATTGATAAGCAGGATGCATTCAAGCTCTATCTGGC
>JAYOEE010000003.1:16253-25327 GCA_038106565.1 Halieaceae bacterium | reverse complement strand
GACTGGGAGAGCAAGTGGGCGTAAAGAAAGTCCTGGTGGTGGACGACGAGGCGAGTATCCGTGAGATGCTGAAGTTGGCGCTCGAGCTTTCTGATTTCGAGTGCTTGGAGGCGGCAGAGATCCACACCGCCCATGCGATGATTGCCGAGGAAGAGCCAGATATCGTTTTGTTGGACTGGATGTTACCGGGCGGCAGCGGGATCGAGCTCTTGCGTAGGCTCAAGAAGGAAGAGGCGACACAAACCTTGCCCGTGATCATGCTGACCGCAAAGGCTCATGAGGACAATATTATTCAGGGCCTTGAGGTAGGCGCCGATGACTACATCACTAAGCCGTTCGCGCCCAAGGAACTGATCGCGAGAATACGCGCGATCCTCAGACGCTCCTTCACTGACGATAATTCTTCCGAGCTTCGGGTAGGTGAGTTAGTTCTCGAGGTCGATAGCAGGCGGGTAAATTGCAATGGGAGGGCCCTCGAGATGGGTCCTACCGAATTCAAGTTATTGCATTTCTTTATGCAGCACCCGGAGCGGGCCTACTCGCGCTCTCAGTTGCTTGATCATGTCTGGGGTACCAACGTGTATGTTGAGGAGCGCACAGTCGACGTGCATATTCGACGGCTCAGGAAGGCGTTGCAGGCAGGCGACTCGGCCTACAGCGACTTGGTTCAGACCGTGCGTGGCACGGGGTACCGGTTCTCTCCGCGAGATTTGGCGGTGTCGTGACGAGACTCGGGTTTTTTCGTCTTGAAGCCCGCCGCTTGCTGCTCTCTTTTACCGCAGGTTCAATTTTTGGGTTAGCCACGTCGGATGTCCGCGTCGGCCTCGCTGTCGCCACGACTAGTCTGCTCATTTTTTGGGGTTGGCAGTTGTCCCGTATGTATCGCTGGTTTGCGGATCCTGAGGAGTTACCGCCTATTGGTAACGCAGGTGTCCGCGGGGTGCTGAGAGACGTGTATGTGCTCAGAAGTCGCAGTCTTCAGCGCGCACAACCCGCGATGCGTCCTAAGCCCTACGCAAAAGAATCCCTCGCGTCGATGCGCGAAGCTGCGCTGATTATTAACGCCAGAGCCGAACTGGTCTGGTGCAATGATGCCGCAGAATATTTGCTGGGCATTGCGTTTTCAGAAGAAGAGGGCCGGCCGCTCACCGACGTGATTTCAGTCAAAGCTCTCAGAAAATACATGCGGGAGGAGAATTTTCAGAAGCCATTGCGAGTCAAGCCGGGCCCCGCCCCGGAGTATTGTCTGCAGTTCGAATTTTCCCGATTCGGTGTGAACGACAGACTTGTCTTTATCAAGGATGTGACCGAACAAGACAAGCTGGAGCGTATGCGTCGCGATTTCGTGGGGAATGTTTCCCATGAACTTCGAACCCCCTTGACCGTCATCAAAGGTTACCTCGAGACACTTCAGTCGATCGTTGCTGATGATGACAAGACCCTCCGTAAGTCCTTTGCCTCCATGGAAGCGCAAGCCGCACGAATGGAGGCCCTTATCGCTGATCTGCTTTGGTTGTCGCGCATCGAGAGCGTCGAAGGGGAGAGAAAGGAAGATGCGATAGACGTCAGGGAGCTTCTCTCAACGCTGATCGAAGAGCTTTCTCTTGCCTGGCCCGAGCGAACAATTGAAGCCAGACTGGAGTCTGCGCAGATGGTGATGGGCGATGCTGCCGAACTCACCAGCGCGTTTAGCAATTTAATCGTCAACGCCCTGAAATACAGTGACAAGGGGCCTGTAACAGTCAAGTGGATCGACACCGCGGTAGGCCCCGCGCTATTGGTTGAAGACAAGGGCCTCGGGATCGAAGCCAAGCACATTCCTCGACTCACGGAGCGTTTTTATCGCGTCGATAAAAGCCGCAGCCAAGATCGAGCAGGAACGGGTTTGGGCCTGGCAATCGTCAAGCATGTAGCGGTATCTCATGATGCAAAGCTTCTGGTAGACAGCCGGCCTGGCAAGGGTAGTTGTTTCCGAATGGTATTTCCGGCAAGCCGAGCGGGTCTGGACATAGAAAAATCATCAGGCATCGATGGTGCCTGAGAGTCGGTCTTGGCCTGACATCCGTACTGCGAGGGAGTAGCATGGCCGCGGGAAGTCTGTTGAGAACATTCGCATGAGCCGGTTTTGGGTAGAGAACGTTGGCACGCTGTCGCCTTATGTGCCTGGCGAACAACCCCGCTCGCAAGCGCTCCTGAAACTGAATACCAATGAGCATGCCTTGCAGCCGTCAACGTCCGTGCTGTCCACGCTCTCGGAAATGGATATGGATTCGCTGCGGCGCTACCCGGATCCCACATCCCGCAAACTGCGAGAGGCCATTGCTCGTCAGGAGGGTCTGGATCCGGGCGAAGTTTTCGTGGGCAATGGTTCAGACGAAGTGTTGGCACACGTGTGGGCGGCCTTCTTTGCCGGACGAACGCTGTCAAGCTTGGACACGACTTATGGCTTTTATCCGGTTTGGAGCCAACTTTATGGGACCCGGCTCACCCCCATTCCGTTGAACGACGATTTCTCCGTAGACCTCGAATCACTGGGGGATGCGGACACTTCAATTGTGCTCGCCAACCCTAATGCGCCCACCGGGCTTGCGTTAGGCAGGGGTGAGGTGGAGGAGTTGGTAGCCATCAATCGCGATCGACTGGTTGTGATTGATGAGGCTTATTTCGGATTCGGCGCTGAGACCAGCGCGCCGCTTGTTAATCGATACGACAACCTCATCGTAACGAGAAGTCTCTCGAAAAGTCATGCGTTGGCTGGCCTGCGCGTCGGCTATGCCATGGCTCACCCCGAGCTTATTGAGGGTTTGACTCGCGTGAAAGATTCTTTTAATTCTTATCCGCTCGATTCCCTTGCGCAGGCTGTAGCAAAAGCGGCTATTGAAGATGTGGATTGGTGTCGGCAAGCAGCAGATGTCGTGATTCAGAGTCGTCTCGCTATGACGCGGGGTCTCAGGGATATGCAATTCACGGTGCTACCCTCTTTGGCCAATTTTGTGTTCGCCAAGCATGGCAGTATGCCTGGTAAGGTTTTGTTCGAGGCCCTCAGAGAGCGCGGCATATTAGTGCGTCGATGGGAGGCACCCCGGATTATCGATTGGCTGAGGATTTCGATGGGTACGCTCGAAGAGACGGATCAATTCTTGAGGGCTGTGGCCGAGATCCTTGAGGACAACAGGTGAGCCGCTAGCGGCGACGCAGTACCACGGACCCGATGCTGTAACCGGCTCCAAACGAGCATAGCACCGCTAAATCGTCACGCTTCAAATCCAGATTGTGTTTGTGGAAAGCGATCACCGATCCTGCTGAAGAGGTGTTGGCGTACTCGTCAAGGATAGTGGGCGCTTCGGCGGGGGTAGGCTGTCGTCCGAATATTTTTCGAGCTATCAGGTCATTCATATTCTGATTGGCCTGGTGCAGCCATATTCTTTTGAGTTCATCTGGAGCAACGCCTAGTTGCTGGAGTTGCTCGCTGATTTGAGCGGCGACCGCAGGACAAACCTCCTTGAAAACTTTCCTGCCTTCCTGCACAAAAAGCTTGTCCAAGTTGCCAATTCCCTGTTCGTCAGCGCGATTAAGGAATCCAAAGTTGTTGCGAATATTGTTCGAGAACAACGTTTGCAAGCGGGAGTCCACAATTTCCCACAAGGCGGGTGCCGAGGCGTCATCTGCGTTCTCAACAACAACCGCAGTTGCAACATCGCCAAAAATAAAATGGGAATCCCTATCCCGAAAATTCAGGTGTCCCGTGCAAATTTCGGGGTTGACCACCAGTACCTTGCTGGCGCTACCCGAGCGGATTGCATCGCTGGCTTGTTGGATGCCAAAAGTAGCGGAAGAACAAGCCACATTCATATCGAAGGCAAAACCTGTTGCGCCGAGCGCGGCTTGCACCTCAATCGCCATGGCGGGATAGGCCCGCTGCATGTTGGAGGCAGCAACGATCACGGCATCGAGTTGCGAGGCCTGAATCCCCGCATTTGACATAGCTTGTTCGGCGGCCAGGCAGGCCATTTCGCACATGACCGAGGGTTCTGCGTTTGTCCTTTCCGGAATGGAGGGCACCATCCTGCGGGGATCTAAGATCCCTTCTTTATCAATAACATAGCGGCTTTTTATGCCGGATGCTTTTTCGATAAATTCGGTAGAGGAATAAGTCTTCGCTTCTCGCTCGCCGCTGGCAATTTCCGATGCATGCTCTTCATTGTAGAGGTCGACCCAGGCGTTAAATGACGCCACTAACTCTTCATTGCTGATGGAGTGCTGGGGCGTGTAAAGGCCAGACCCGCTAATTGCTGCGACAGCTGTCATATGGACAGGTTATCTCTTGTTGAGCGGAACGAAGTCCCGTTGAGTCTGGCCTGTGTAAAGCTGCCTTGGGCGCCCGATTCTGTATGCGCCCCCAATCATCTCGTTCCAGTGGGCGATCCAACCGACCGTGCGGCCGATAGCGAATATGACGGTGAACATAGAGGTGGGAATGCCGAGCGCTTTTAAAATAATGCCCGAGTAGAAATCCACGTTGGGGTAGAGTTTTTTCTCGATGAAGTATTCGTCCTTCAACGCAATTTCTTCAAGCCGCTTTGCGATTTCCAGATTTTCGTCTTCTATGCCAAGTTCGGCTAGCACCTCATCGGCGGCCTGCTTCATTACCTTGGCCCGTGGGTCAAAATTTTTGTACACCCTGTGTCCGAATCCCATCAGCCGGAACGGGTCGTCCTTATCTTTTGCGCGAGCAATGAACTCGTCTATCCGGTCGACAGAGCCAATTTCTTCAAGCATTTTCACAACTGCTTCATTGGCTCCGCCGTGAGATGGTCCCCACAAAGCCGCGATGCCCGCGGCAATACAAGCAAAGGGGTTTGCCTGAGATGACCCCGCCAGCCTGACAGTGGAAGTTGACGCATTCTGCTCGTGATCTGCATGCAGCAGAAAAATGCGGTCCATGGCTCGCGCGATAGTGGGTGATACCTTGGTCGGTTCGCATGGATTGCCAAACATCATGTGCAAGAAGTTTGCTGCGTAATCCAGACTGTTATCGGGATACATAAATGGTTGCCCGATCGAGAACTTGTAGCTCATGGCCGCAAGCGTTGGCATTTTTGCAATCAGTCGGAACGCTGCGACTTCGCGATGCCAGGGGTCGGAAATATCGGTTGAATCGTGATAGAACGCGGAGAGCGCTCCCACCACCCCACACATGATTGCCATGGGGTGCGCGTCTCGTCGGAAGCCATTGAAAAAAGTCCTGATCTGCTCATGGACCATAGTGTGTCGAGTCATGATGTCGACAAACTCTTTTTTCTCGGCGGCCGTCGGCAGTTCTCCGTTCAGCAGTAGGTAGCAGGTCTCTAGGTAATCCGAGTGTTCCGCAAGTTGTTCGATAGGGTAGCCTCGATGCAAGAGGACGCCTTTATCTCCATCAATAAAGGTAATCTGCGATTCACAAGCTGCGGTTGAGGTGAAGCCGGGGTCGTAGGTGAAGTAGCCATTGGCGGTCAGCTTCCCGACATCGACCACGTCGGGCCCAAGTGTGCCTGCATGAACAGCCAGATCGATCGTCTCCTCTGAGCCGTCGCTGTGAGTAATGTTCAGAGTCGCTTTCGTTTCGGACATGGGGCTGTCTACCGCTATGAGAGTAAGAGGTTGCCAAACTAATCGCGAGCGCGTGCCATGTCAATTTAGAAGAGACGGCGCGCTATTTTTACGGGTTGGAAATTGTAATCGAGCAGGCGCGCACCTATACTCCGAGCCCGGACCGTGGCCGCAATCGCGCGGCTATCGCGCAGTTAACAAAATTATCCTGAGAGTGAACGTGAGACCGACTTCAAGGGACAAGCGTCCTGTAAATCTGGATCTGGGCACCATTCAGTTGCCCATAACGGCCTATGCATCAATTACCCACAGGGTGACCGGTGTTGCGATGTTTTTTGCGAGCTTTTTGATGCTGTGGGCATTGGACCAGAGCCTCGCTTCGGAGGCTTCATTTTTGGCGCTGACCGAGACGCTGACTTCGCCTCTTGCCAAAGTCATCTTATGGGGTACGGCCTCTTTTCTGAGCTATCACGCTTTGGCTGGTTTGAAGCATCTGGTGATGGATGCAGGGATTGGTGAAACCATGCGTGGTGGTGTCATTGGGGCCAGAGCGGTGTTCGCGCTCGCTGCAATTGCGGCGGTATGGTGGGGTGTCGCGCTATGGTAACTTCAGTCACCAGTTTTAGTCGCACGGGCCTCTCCGATTGGCTCATCCAGCGTGTGACGTCCATTATCCTGCTCGCTTATTTTCTGCTGATTGCATACCAGTTAATGGGTTCAGTTGACTACACTTCCTGGAAGGCGCTGTTTGAACACACTTGGATGAAGGTATTCACGCTGATGGCTGCGCTGTCTCTGGCGGCGCACAGTTGGATAGGCCTGTGGTCCGTGTTCACAGACTATTTAACGGAACGCATGCTGGGGCCCAAAGGTAACGTGATCAGGCTGTGTTGTCAGCTCAGTGTCTCGATTGCGCTGGTTGCTTACGTGATCTGGGTAATTGTTATTGTTTGGAATTATTGATCTGACCAGAGACTGATACGCAGCGAAGCGCCGGCGTCAGATTGGCTGGGCATAGGTAGAGAGTGTTATGAGAACAATTTCATTTGACGGTGTCATTGTCGGGGGTGGGGGAGCCGGTATGCGAGCCGCGCTTCAGTTGGCGCAGTCCGGATATAAAACCGCTGTCATCTCCAAGGTTTTTCCCACTCGCTCGCACACTGTCTCTGCTCAGGGCGGCATTACCTGTGCAATTGCCAGTGCCGATCCTCACGATGACTGGCGGTGGCACATGTACGACACCGTAAAGGGTTCTGATTACATTGGTGATCAGGACGCTATTGAGTACATGTGTTCGGTCGGTCCAGAGGCGATTTTCGAGCTTGAGCATATGGGTTTGCCGTTTTCTCGAACGGAAGAGGGCAGAATCTATCAGCGGCCTTTTGGCGGTCAGTCCAAGAACTTTGGTGAAGGGGGGCAGGCGGCCCGCACTTGCGCGGCAGCCGATCGCACCGGGCATGCGCTGCTGCACACGCTCTACCAAAATAACATTAAGAATGAGACCGTATTTTTTAACGAATGGTTTGCTGTCGATTTGGTGAAAAATCAGGATGGCGCCGTAGTAGGCGTGATCGCGATCTGCATCGAAACGGGAGAGACCGTATACGTCAAATCAAAGGCGACAGTGTTTGCTACGGGCGGTGCGGGCCGTATATACGCGTCGACCACCAACGCTCACATCAACACGGGTGACGGCATGGGCATGGCGCTTCGAGCGGGTGTGCCAGCACAGGACATGGAAATGTGGCAGTTCCATCCGACCGGAATCTATGGTGCTGGCACGCTGGTGACTGAAGGGTGTCGGGGAGAGGGCGGCTATCTCATCAACAAAGATGGCGAGCGCTTTATGGAGCGGTATGCACCAAACGCCAAGGACCTGGCGGGTCGTGACGTGGTTGCGCGATCTATGGTGTTAGAGATTTTAGAGGGGCGCGGTTGTGGGCCCAATGGCGATCACGTCAAGCTGAAGCTGGATCATCTCGGTGAAGAGGTGCTGGAATCACGTCTACCCGGCATCTGTGAGCTAAGCCGGACTTTCGCTCATGTTGACCCGGTCAAGGAACCCATACCCGTTGTACCCACGTGTCACTACATGATGGGTGGCATCCCTACCAATATTCATGGACAGGCGCTGACTGTTGATTCGGATGGCCATGATCAGGTCATCCCCGGGCTTTATGCCTGTGGTGAGGCCGCCTGTGTATCGGTTCACGGCGCCAACCGCCTCGGCGGCAATTCTTTGCTGGATCTGGTGGTGTTCGGTCGCGCCTCTGGCCTGTTTATCGAAAAAGCCCTGCGGGAGGGGATCGAGTTGCGCGATGCCTCGCAGACCGATATCGAATCGGCTAACAGCCGTCTCCAGGCGCTTAATGACCGCGACAAGGGCGAATCCGTGGCGCCACTTCGACGAGAACTCCAGGAAATCATGCAAAACCATTTCGGCGTTTTTCGCACCGGGGAGTTTATGCGTGAGGGCATCGCAAAATTGGCTTCGCTTCGTGAGCGAGTGGATTCCGTGGCGCTGGCCGATACTTCCTCTGCCTTCAACACTTCCCGGATAGAGTGCTTGGAACTTCAGAATCTGTTTGAGACCGCTGAGGCGACCGCTATAGTTGCAGAGGCGAGAAATGAGAGCCGGGGAGCTCACGCGCGGGAAGACTTTACCGAGCGGGATGACGAGAACTGGCTGTGCCATTCTTTGTATCACAGAGATGGCCATCGCGTTTCAAAGCGCAGCGTGAACTTCACGCCACATACCGTCGACACTTTCGAGCCCAAAGCCAGAAGTTACTGAGTGAGTCAGGAGCACCAGCAATGCTAAACGTGAGTCTTTATCGTTATAACCCGGAGACTGATGACGCACCCTACATGCAGGACTTCAGTGTGGATACGGGTGGACGCGACTTGATGGTGCTCGACGTGCTTGAACTGATTAAGGCGGAGCATGATGGAAGCGTGACATACCGAAGAAGTTGCCGGGAGGGCGTTTGCGGATCAGACGGCCTGAATATGAATGGCAAGAACGGCTTGGCCTGTATCACCCCGCTGTCAGAATCGGTGAAGGGCGACAAGCTGGTCATACGCCCTCTGCCGGGCCTTCCCGTTATCCGTGACTTGGTCGTGGACATGAGCCTGTTTTACGCTCAGTACGAAAAAGTACAGCCGTACTTGCAAAACCCGTCCCCTGCTCCTGCAATAGAGCGCCTGCAATCTCCAGAGGAGCGATCACAGCTTGACGGGCTTTACGAATGTATTCTGTGTGCCTGTTGCTCGACCAGTTGCCCATCTTTCTGGTGGAACCCAGACAGGTTCGTGGGGCCTGCGGGGTTGTTGCAGGCGTATCGATTCCTGGCGGATAGCCGCGACACGGCGACGGAGGAGCGGTTGGCCCGTTTGGATGATCCTTTTAGTGTCTTTCGGTGTCACGGCATTCAGAATTGCGTCAACGTTTGCCCCAAAGGCTTGAACCCCACCAAGGCAAT